>NZ_BAAATZ010000004.1:56621-70379 GCF_039533685.1 Actinocorallia aurantiaca
TCCGAGGGGCCTTTTCTTGTTCTCCCCACCCGGCGAACAAGTCATTTCGAACAGCTGAATGGCTCATCACCGTTTTTGACCGACCGAAGATCAAGTTGCGCATTTCTCCATACTCGATGCTGGACAGATGCCGTTTAGTCGCACTTCATCACTGGAGGTTGGCATGATCAAGGAAACCATCGGAGCCCTCGTCCTCGGCGCCGCCGTCCTCGGAGCCCCCGCCGTGGCGAACGCCGGCACCGCCGGCACCGCCGGCAGCGGGTCGGCCACGGTCACCGCGCACTGCGACAACTGGTGCGACGGCGGCTGGGGACGCCACCACGGCGGCCACCACGGCCACCACGGCGGCCACCACGGTCACCACGGCCACCACGGCTGGGGCCACCACGGCTGGGGCCACCACGGCTGGGGCCAGAACTGGAACAGCTACAACGGCAACTACAGCGGCAACCAGTACGGCGGCATCCACTTCCGCCTCCGTCGCTGACGCCGCGGGTGAGGCCATGGCGGTAATGGCCTCACCCGGCCCCTCGGAGACCAGGTGTCCCCGAGGGGCTTTTTCTTTGTCTCCCCACCTAGCAAATAAGGCATTTCGGACAGCTGAACCGGCTCATTACCGGTTTTGACCGACCGAAGATCAAGTTGCACATTTCTCCATACTCGATGCTGGACAGATGCCGTTTAGTCGCACTTCATCACTGGAGGTTGACATGATCAAGGAAACCATCGGAGCCCTCGTCCTGGGTGCGGGACTACTCGGCGCACCGGCCGCGGCGACCGCGGCGACCCCGGCGCAGACCGCCGCCACGACCGCCTCCTCGGCCGCGAGATACGCGGACGACTGGTGGGAATGGGACTGCTGGGAGTCGGACTGGGGCAACTGGGACCGCGGGGGCTGCGACGGCGGCCGCGACCGCTGGCGCGACCGCGACCGCCACCGCCACAACAACGTCCACAGGCGCAGCCAGTCCCTGCGGAACCAGCAGCAGAAGCTGCAGCAGCAGCAGCACCAGAACGTCTACATCTACAACTACAAGGTCAAGAAGAACAGGAGCGGTCACTACCGGCGGTGACCTCGCATGAGAACGGCCCCAGCGGACTTCCGGTCCGCTGGGGCCGTTCTCGCGTACGGGGAAGGAGGGCTCAGAAGAGCATGCCCTCCTTCTCGATGCCCCGCAGGGCGTCGTAGTCCAGCGTGAGGGTCTCGATCCCCCGGTCGTGGGCGAGGACCCGCGCCTGGGGCTTGATCTCCTGGGCGGCGAAGACGCCCTTGACCGGCGCCAGCAGCGGGTCCCGGTTGAGCAGCTCCAGGTACCGGGTGAGCTGCTCGACGCCGTCGATCTCCCCCCGGCGCTTGATCTCCACCGCGACGGTCCCCCCGGAGGCGTCCCTGCACAGGATGTCCACGGGTCCGATCGCCGTCGGGTACTCCCGCCGGACCAGCCGGTAGCCCTCCCCCAGCGTGGTGATGTGCTCGGCGAGCAGCTCCTGGAGGTGGGCCTCCACCCCGTCCTTCTGCAGGCCCGGGTCCACTCCCAGCTCGTGCCGGTGGTCGTGCAGCACCTCGAAGACCGTGAGGATCAGCTGCTCCCCGGACTTGCCGTGGGTGACCGTCCACCGGGCGACGGCCCCGTGGTCGGTGTAGGCCTCCTCCCGCACGGTGCAGGGGGGGTTCATCCAGTTCAACGGCTTGAAGGCCCGGTCGTCGGCGTGGATGGACACACTGCCGTCGGCCTTCATGAGGATGAGCCGGGTGGCCTTCGGAAGGTGGGCGGTGAGCCGTCCCACGTAGTCGACACTGCAACGGGCTATGACAAGACGCACCGGCCCAGTCTCCCACTCCGGCGCACCCGCTCGCCCCCGCTTCGGCCCGGTGGTGTTGACAGAAACCACGGAGTGTCAGATCACGGACACCACTTCCGTTGTTTATTTATCAGAAACATTTGTAGTTAATCCGTACTTTTCAGGCTTCTATGACAAAGCAACTTCCATCTTGTTCATCTTCACCGGCCGCCCGCCGGTCCGATCATCGAACGGAGGAGCGGTGTGATCGTCTTCGTCAGCGGTTTCAACCGCAGCGGAACCACCGTGTTGCTGGAGGCGGTGGCCTCGTCGACGGACGGCGAGCCGTTCACCGTCGGAGACCTGATCCGGTACGGCTCACCCGGGCTGGCGGCGAGGCTGCGCGCCCTGGTCGAGGCCGACGAGCCGGTGGACCGGGGGGTGGACGCCCGGAAGGTCACCGCCTCGACCCCCGAGGAGTACGGCTGGCTCCTGGTCGACCAGGGCAGCACCGCCCGCCTGTCGAGCCGGTTCAACCCCGAGGCGGCGCCGACGCTGCGACGGGTGGCCGACGACATCGTCGCCCGCTCCGGGACGGCCGTGCTGAAGAACCCGTCCGACACCGGACGCGAGGACCTGCTCCTGCGCTGCTTCCCCGAGGCCGGAGTGATCGTCACCCGCAGGGCGCTGGCGGGCATCCACTCCAGCGCCGACCGCGCCCTGGCCCGGGGCGCCGAGAGCACCGTGTACGGCATGGCGCTGACCGGGAACAGCCGGATCGTCCGAGCCGCCATCAGGGTCCAGAGGACGAGGGCGGGAGCCTCCCTCCTGAGCGCGTTCGGCCGGTGGAACCTGCGCTTCCGGGTGCTGGGGATGCTCCGCCGCACCTCGCGCCTGCCCGTCGACCGCGTCGCCTTCCTCGACTACGACGAGCTGATCCGCGACCCCTGGCGGGCCGCCCGCTGGGCCGGCCACCTCCTGGACCCCGAACGGCTGGCCGAGGACTTCCGCGCCATCCACTCCTTCCCGCCCCACCCCGTCCCCCCGGCCTCCCGGCTGGACCGCTTCCTGGACCGGCGCTGGGGACGGGTCTGGGAGCGCGGGCGCCGGGAGCAGCTCGAACGCGGCATCCTCAAGGAACCGGTGGAACAGGCCGGTTCCCCGAGGACTCCGAGCTGAGACACGACGCCGCCCGTCCGCATTCGCCTGTGCGGACGGGAGAAGAAGGGCAGACTGGACCGATGGGTGAGGTGAGGATCCGCAAGGCGCTGCCCCGCGACGAGAAGAGGCTCGCCGAACTGGACCGGCTGACCTGGGCTCCGGAGAACTCCGTCATGCCCCGGCCCTCCCCGGGCGGCCACGTCTACGACCGGTTCCACCTGCCCGAGCACTTCCTGGTCGCCGAACTCGGCGACCGGGTGGTCGGCTACCTGCGGATGGTTCAGCCGGTGCTGCAGCCCAGCGGCGCGCACGTCCGGCAGATCCAGGGCCTGGGCGTCGACCCGGAGGCCCGGGGCCTGGGCGTCGGCCGGCTGCTGCTGGAGGCCGCCGTCGCCGAGGCCGGACGGCAGGGCGCACGGAAGCTCACCCTGCGCGTCCTGTCGGGCAACACCGCGGCCCGGCGGCTCTACGAGCGGACGGGCTTCACCGTCGAGGGAGTGCTGCGGGAGGAGTTCCTGGTCGAGGGGCGCCTCGTGGACGACGTCCTCATGGCGCGGTTCCTCTGAGCCCTCCAGACGAGCCCGGAAGGCGTTCGCGACGGCTCAGCCGCCCGGCTTCCACAGCACGTCCTCGCCCGCCGACACGACCCTGCAGAAGATGAACAGCAGGTCCGACAGCCGGTTCAGGTAACGGGCGGTGAGGCCGTTCATCGTCTCGCCGTGGGCCTCCAGCGCCGTCCAGATGGTGCGCTCCGCCCTGCGGGTGACGGTGCGCGCCACGTGCAGGTAGGCGGTGCCCGGCGCCCCTCCGGGAAGGATGAAGCTCCGCAGCGGGGGCAGCGGCTCGTTGAACCTGTCGCACCAGCCCTCCACCCGCTCGACGTACTCGTCGGTGATGCGCAGGGGCTCGTAGCCGAGGTCGGGCGAGACGGGGGTGCAGAGGTCCGCGCCCACGTCGAAGAGGTCGTTCTGGATCTGCCTCAGAACCGCGGCGACGGCCTCCGGCAGCGAGCCGACCGACAGCGCCACGCCGATCGCGGCGTTGGCCTCCTCCACGTCCGCGTAGGCGGCGATCCGCGGGTCGGTCTTGGCGGTCCTGCTGGCATCGCCGAGCGCCGTCGTCCCGTCGTCGCCGGTCCGGGTGTAGATCTTGGACAGCACGACGGGGTTGTCATCACGACTCATGACACCACCCTAGCGCTCAGGGCCCGCTCGGAAGATCGACGGGCCAGCCCGGCGGGGAGGACTCCAGCCAGGCCAGGAAGCCGGTGAGCGCGGCGGGGGACATCGCCAGCTCGACGGACAGCTCCCCGTTCTTCACCTCGATGATGAGGGCGTCCGCGGCGAGCGCGGCCGTCTCCTCGCCCTCGGGGTCCCGGCGGTTGACCACGACGAGACCCCGGCGGTGGATCACCTTCCGGGGTCTGCGTCTGAAGCCGAACACGCTGTGCCATTGCAACTCGTCGCCCTGATAGCGGCCGATGCCCAGCCGCCACACGTTGGCGTCCTGCAGGTCGCGGAGGCTGCACTCGACGGTGCCGCCGCCCAGTTCCAGCAGCCAGCGCCGCAGCGACATCAGGCCGAACAGCAGAACGGCCAGCAGAACGACGGCGGCGAGCACCCAGCCGATGTCTCGTGCCAGGTGCTCGCCCACGTGGTACCGGTTCTCTCTTAGGACTCGGCCCCGGCCGCGCGCAGCCGCGCGCGGGCACGGCGCTCGGCGACGACCTGCGGGTTGTCGCCGTCTTCGCCGGACTGGGCCAGCTCCAGCGCCTCACGGGCCTGGACCAAGTCGATCTCCGCGCCCAGTTCGGCCTGCTCGGCCAGGACGGAGACCTCGTTGTCGGCGACGGAGAAGAAGCCGCTGCCGACCGCCGCGACGATCACGTCGCCCGACGTCGGGTGGATCTTCACCAGGCTTCCGTCGACGAGCACGCCCAGCACCGGGGCGTGACCGGTACGGATACCGATCTCGCCTTCGATGGTCTGCGCGACCACCATCTCGGCCTCACCCGCCCACACCTCGCGCTCAGGCGAGACAAGGGCAACTCGAAGTGCCACGGTAATACCCCTTTCTGACAAGACCCCCGCTGGGGCACGCGGCCCCAGCGGTCACGCCACGGCGCCTGCCGTCCCGGTATGACGAGAAGGCGCGGCCTGCTGCCACAGCGACGGGCCTTATCTACTTAGCGAGCTCCTTGGCCTTCTTCTCGACGTCGTCGACGCCGCCGCACATGAAGAACGCCTGCTCGGGGATGTGGTCGTACTTGCCCTCGCACAGCGCCTTGAAGGAGGAGATGGTCTCGTCGAGCGGAACGGTGACACCGGGCTGGCCGGTGAACTGCTCGGCGACGTACATCGGGTGGGACAGGAACCGCTCGATGCGACGGGCGCGCTGAACGGTGACCTTGTCCTCCTCGGACAGCTCGTCGATACCGAGGATCGCGATGATGTCCTGGAGCTCCTTGTACTTCTGCAGGATCCGGATGACCTCCTGCGCGACCGCGTAGTGCTCCGCGCCGATGATCGCCGGGTCCATGATCCGCGAGCTGGAGTCCAGCGGGTCCACCGCGGGGTAGATGCCCTTCTCGGTGATCGCCCGGGAGAGCACGGTCCGGGCGTCGAGGTGGGCGAACGTGGTGTGCGGGGCAGGGTCGGTGATGTCGTCCGCGGGAACGTAGATCGCCTGCATCGAGGTGATCGAGTGACCGCGGGTCGAGGTGATCCGCTCCTGCAGCTGGCCCATCTCGTCGGCCAGGGTCGGCTGGTAGCCCACCGCGGACGGCATGCGGCCGAGCAGGGTGGAGACCTCCGAGCCGGCCTGGGTGAACCGGAAGATGTTGTCGATGAACAGCAGCACGTCCTGACCCTGGACGTCGCGGAAGTACTCCGCCATCGTCAGGGCGGACAGGGCGACCCGCAGACGGGTGCCCGGCGGCTCGTCCATCTGGCCGAACACCAGGGCGGTGTCCTTGAGGACGTTGGCCTCTTCCATCTCCACCCAGAGGTCGTTGCCCTCACGGGTGCGCTCGCCGACGCCGGCGAACACCGAGGTGCCACCGAAGTTGCGGGCGACACGGGTGATCATCTCCTGGATGAGCACCGTCTTGCCCACACCGGCGCCGCCGAACAGGCCGATCTTCCCACCCTTCACGTACGGGGTGAGGAGGTCGATGACCTTGATGCCGGTCTCCAGCATCTCGGTCTTGGACTCGAGCTGGTCGAACGGCGGGGCCTGGCGGTGGATGCCCCAGCGCTCGGTGACCTCCAGGCCAGGAGCGTCCAGGCACTCGCCCAGGGCGTTCCACACGTGGCCCTTGGTGATGTCGCCGACGGGGACGGAGATCGCCTCGCCGGTGTCGGCCACCGCAGAACCGCGGACCAGGCCGTCGGTGGGCTGCATGGAGATGGCGCGGATCCTGTTGTCGCCCAGGTGCTGGGCGACCTCGAGGGTCAGCTGCTTGCTCTCGCTGCCGAGGAGGACCTCGACGTGGAGGGCGTTGTTGATCGTGGGCATGGCGTCGGCGGGGAACTCCACGTCGACGACCGGGCCGATGACCCGGACGACGCGGCCGGTGCCGATCGCTACCGCAGTTGCAGACATGTTCCTATTCACTCCCCGCGCCGGCGTCGGCCAACGCGTTGGCGCCACCGACGATCTCGCTGATTTCCTGGGTGATCTCGGCCTGCCGCGCCTGGTTGGCCTGGCGCGAGTAGAGGCCGATCAGATCATTGGCGTTGTCCGTGGCGGACTTCATCGCCCGGCGCCGGGCCGCCAGCTCCGAGGCCGCACCCTGGAGCAGCATGTTGAAGATGCGGCTCTCGATGTAGTTCGGCAGCAGCAGGTCCAGCGTCTGGGACGCGGTGGGCTCGAAGTCGTAGGACGGCAGCGGCCCGCCGGCCTTCCCGGAGTCCTCGACTTCCTCGATCTGCAGCGGGAGCAGGCGCTTGACCTGGGCCTCCTGCGTCAGCATCGAGACGAACTCGGTGTAGACGACGTGGATCTCGCCCACACCGCCCTCCGCGTCCGTCTTGAGGAAGTCCTCGACGAGCTTGCGCCCGATGCGCTCGGCACTGGCGAAGTCCGGCCGGTCACTGAAACCGGACCATTCCCCGCCGATGTCGCGGCCGCGGAACCTGTACCAGGTGAGGCCCTTGTTCCCGACCACGTACGGGACGGGCTCGCGGCCCTGCTCGCGCAGCAGCGCCATCAGGGACTCGGCCTCACGGATCACGTTGGCGTTGTAGCCGCCGCAGAAGCCCCGGTCCGAGGTGACGATCAGCACCGCGGAGCGCTTGTCCTCCGGCTGCTCGCGCAGCAGCGGGTGGTCGACACCCGAACGGTGGCTGACCAGTGCGCTCAGCGCCCGCGTGATCTTCTCCGCGTACGGCTTGGAGGCCGCGACGCGTTCCTGGGCCTTGGAGATCCGGGAGGTGGCGATCAGCTCCTGGGCACGCGTGATCTTGGCGGTCGACTGGGCCGACTTGATCTTGCGTCGCAGAAGACGAAGCTGGGCTCCCATGGATCAGGCCTTCTTGACGCGCTTGATGGTCTCCTGCTCGACCTCTTCGGCAGCCAGCGGCTCGACCGGCTCCTCGGCGCCCAGCAGAACACCCGCGCTGGTGGTGAAGCCCTTCTTGAACTCCGTGATGGAGTCCTTCAGGGTGGTCAGCGCGTCATCGGACAGGACCTTGGTCTCCCGGATCCCGGTCAGCAGGCCCTTGGAGTTGCGCTCGACGTAGTCGAGGAACTCCTTCTCGAAGCGGCGGACGTCCTCGATCGGGACGTCGTCCAGCTCGCCGGACGTGCCCGACCACACCGAGACGACCTGCTTCTCGACCGGGTACGGGCTGTACTGCGCCTGCTTGAGCAGCTCGACCAGCCGGCCACCGCGCTCCAGCTGCGCCTTGGACGCCGCGTCGAGGTCGGAGGCGAAGGCCGCGAAGGCCTCCAGGTCGCGGTACTGGGACAGGGCCAGACGCAGGGTGCCGGCGACGCTCCGCATCGCCTTGATCTGCGCGGAGCCGCCGACCCGGGAGACCGAGACACCGACGTTGACCGCCGGGCGGACGCCCTGGTTGAACAGGTCGGTCTCCAGGAAGCACTGACCGTCGGTGATGGAGATGACGTTGGTCGGGATGAACGCCGAGACGTCGTTGCCCTTGGTCTCGATGATCGGCAGACCGGTCATCGAGCCCGCGCCCAGGTCGTCCGACAGCTTCGCACAGCGCTCGAGCAGACGCGAGTGCAGGTAGAAGACGTCACCCGGGTAGGCCTCACGGCCCGGCGGGCGGCGCAGCAGCAGCGACACGGCGCGGTAGGCCTCGGCCTGCTTGGACAGGTCGTCGAAGACGATCAGGACGTGCTTGCCCTGGTACATCCAGTGCTGGCCGATCGCGGACCCGGTGTAGGGGGCGATGTACTTGTAGCCGGCCGGGTCGGAGGCGGGAGCCGCCACGATGGTGGTGTACTCCAGCGCGCCGGCCTCCTCCAGGGTGCCCCGGACGGACGCGATGGTGGAGCCCTTCTGGCCCACGGCGACGTAGATGCAGCGAACCTGCTTCTCCGGGTCGCCGGAGAGCCAGTTCTCCTTCTGGTTGATGATCGTGTCGACCGCGATCGTCGTCTTGCCGGTCTGCCGGTCGCCGATGATCAGCTGTCGCTGACCGCGGCCGATCGGGGTCATCGCGTCGATGGCCTTGATGCCGGTCTGCAGCGGCTCGCTGACCGACTGGCGCTGAACGACGGTCGGAGCCTGCAGCTCCAGCGCGCGGCGCTCGGTCGAGGCGATCGGGCCCTTGCCGTCGATCGGGTTGCCCAGGGCGTCAACGACGCGGCCCAGGAAGTCGTCGCCGACCGGGGTGGAGAGGACCTCACCGGTGCGGCGCACCGGCTGGCCCTCTTCGATCTTGGTGAAGTCGCCCAGTACGACCGCGCCGATCTCACGGACGTCGAGGTTCAGCGCCAGACCGCGGGTGCCGTCCTCGAATTCCAGGATCTCGTTGGCCATCGCCGAGGGGAGGCCCGAGATGCGAGCGATACCGTCGCCGGACTCGGTGACAGTGCCGACCTCCTCGCGCGCGGCCGCGTCGGGCTCGTACGACTGGACGAAACGCTCCAGCGCGTTCCGGATTTCATCCGGACGGATCGTCAGCTCCGCCATGATTCCTTCCTTGCCTTCAGGCGATCCGCCGGCGTACGCCGTCAAGGCGTCCGGCGATCGTGCCGTCGATTGCCTCGTCCCCGATCTGCACGGCGATGCCGCCGAGCACACTCGGGTCGAGTTCGATGTTCAGGTGTACGTCACGGCCGTAGGAGGCGCCGAGCGCCGCCGCGAGCCGGGTCTGCTGCTCCCCGGTGAGGGGAACCGCGGTGCGGACGAGCGCGATCAGCCGGTTGCGCCGCTCGGCGACGACCTTGCCGTACCCGTCGAGCTCGCCTTCCAGGCTACGTCCACGCGGGTGCGTGACGGCCTCGGTGATGAGGGACACGGAGGCCGGGGCCGCCTTGCCCTCCAGCAGAGCCTTGACCAGCTCCGCCTTCTGCTCGGCCGGAACCCGCGTGCCCGAGAGGGCGGCGCGCAGTTCCGGGTCGCCCGAGACCACCCGGGTGAAGCGGAACAGATCGTCCTCGAGCTGGTCGAGCTGACCGGTCCGCTCGGCGGCGACCGCCTGGGCGCCCACCGCGAGCCGCTCGAAGGCGTCGGTCATCTCGGCCGACGTGCTCCACCTGCGGCTCACGATCTCGGCCGTGACCTCGATCGCGACCTCGCCGGTCTTGCCCTCGAGCAGCGAGCGCATGATCTGCGCCTTGGCCTGCCCGAAGGTCGAGGGGTCGGCGAGCGTGCGGCGCAGCCCGTGCTCGCGGTCCAGCAGGTGCAGGACCGTGAACAGTTCGGCGGCGAGCACGGACGCGTCCGCGCCCGCGACGAGCGCGTCGAACTTCTCGGTGACCTCGGCCAGCGAGGCCCTGCTGACGGCTCCCGCCATCACAGGGCCTTGCTGGCGTTGGCGGACTCGAGCTCCTCGAGGAAGCGGTCGACGATCCGGCGCTGGCGCGCCTCGTCCTCGAGGGATTCGCCGACCACACGGCCGGCCAGGTCGACCGACAGGGCGCCGACCTCGGCCCGCAGCGAGGCGAGGGCCTGGGTCCGCTCCTGCTCGATCTGAGCCTGTGCGTTCTCCACGATCCGGCGGGCCTCGACCTGGGCCTGCTCCTTCATCTCGGCGATGATCTGAGCGCCCTGCTCACGGGCCTCCTCCCGCAGACGGGCCGCCTCCTGGCGGGCGTCCGAGAGCTGGGCCTTGTAAGCGTCGAGGGTCTGCTTGGCCTCGACCTGAGCGTCCTCAGCGCGCTTGATCCCCCCCTCGATCAGGTCGGCCCGCTCGTCGAGCATGGCCTTGATCTTGGGGATGAGCTTCCACGCGAAGATGCCGAAGATGATCGCGAAGGCGATGGGGCCGACGACCAGCTCGGCACCATGCGGCAGGAAAATGTTCGGCTCTTCAGCCGCTGCCAGGAACATTAAGAGTCCCCCTCCGGGATTGTCGTGGCGACTTACGGGAAGACGAACGGCACGACGAAACCGAGCAGCGCGAGCGCCTCGGTCAGGGCGAAGCCGATGAACATGTTGGTCCGGATGACGTTGGTCATCTCGGGCTGGCGGGCCATGGCCT
The DNA here is from genome assembly GCF_039533685.1 of Actinocorallia aurantiaca. Taxonomy (NCBI): domain Bacteria; kingdom Bacillati; phylum Actinomycetota; class Actinomycetes; order Streptosporangiales; family Thermomonosporaceae; genus Actinocorallia; species Actinocorallia aurantiaca. The sequence continues at coordinate 67,241 of NZ_BAAATZ010000004.1, forward strand.
GCACGCCGTTACCGAAGATCAGACCCACGCCGATGCCGGGGCCGATCGCGGCGAGGCCGTAACCGACGGCACCCAGGGAGCCGGACACGGAGTCGGTCGCAGCGAGAATGGCGCTCATGTGTGTTTCTTCTCCTTGACTCGGCCGGTGAGCTGTTCACACCGGTCGGGAACTTTCGGGCTGACGGCTAGTGCGCTTCTTCGAGAGCCTGGCCGATGTAGCTGGCGACGAGCATCGTGAAGATGTACGCCTGCAGAGCCTGGATCAGCAGCTCGAAGGCGGTCATCACGATGGCCATCGTGAAGGAGGCGGTGGCCGAGGCCATACCGATGATCGAAGGGCTGACCAGGTACCAGGCACCGATGGAGAACACCGCGATCAGCATGTGACCGGCGAACATGTTCGCGAAGAGTCGGATGGTCAGCGTGAAGGGCCGGAAGATGACGTTCGAGATCAACTCGATCGGCGTCAGCAGGACGTAGACCCAGCCCGGCAGGCCGGACGGGACCGCGAGGTTGCGGAAACCGCCGACGAAGCCGTTCCGCTTGAACGTGAGGGTCATGTAGACGACCCAGGCGACGAGGGCGAACATCGCCGGGAAGGCGACGCGCGAGGTCACCGGGAACTGCATGATGGGCACGAAGGCCATGAAGTTCAGCAGCCAGATGAAGACCAGCATCGACAGGAAGTAGGGGACGAACCTGTCGCCCTCCTTGCCGATCATCGGCCGCGCGATCTGGTCGCGGACGAACAGGTAGGCCATCTCGCCCATGCTCTGGATCCTGCTGGGGACCAGCTTGGCGTTGCTGAAGGCGGCCCAGAAGAATCCGATGATGGCGATCGCGGAAATGGCCGCGAGGAACGCCGGCTTGGTGACCTCGAACGGGCCGATGCTGAACATCGGCTCGAAGACGAAGAGCTCGGGCCCGGGGGCGGGGAAACCACAGCCGCTCAGCAGATGGCATCCGCCCTCGCTGGCGAGTACCACGTCAGCGCTCACAGCGGGCTCCTTCGGCGTGCAGCATGTTGTCAACACCCTCGACGTTTCGGCGCGGGGCTACCCGCGAATCACGAGAAAAATCTTGTTCGGCGGAATCTGCTACTGATCCCGGCCGAAACGGACATAGACCAGGTACAGGGCCGCTACCAGCCCCAGGACTATCCCTATGGGCAGGAAGACCCGCTCGGTTCCCACCCAGCGATCGACCAGCCAGCCGATTCCCCCGTAGAAGAACATTCCTGACAGGAGAAGGCTGGTAATGGTCACGCCGGGGTTGGAACTCCCTGAGCCGGCTTCCGGCCGAGTGTCCTTGTCCATGGCGACTCGGACGATAGCAGGCCATCGGAGAGATGGTCACATTGGCATAGTCCTTTGGAGAGAACCGGATCATCACGAGCCCTTGCCCGAACCGGAGACCGGTTCGACATAGAGCATCTTGGTCTTGACGAAGACCCGGATCTCGAAAGCCAGCCAGACGGCCGTGCAGCCCAGGACGGTGAGGCCGAAGGCCCGGCCGTTCATCCAGGAGGCGTCGCGCAGCAGCGCGATCAGGCCGAGCATGGCGAAGACCTTCACCAGATAGGTGAACATCGCCACGGGCATCAGCATCTGGGGGTTCACCCGCGCGGAGTAGGAGACCGCCAGGATGCTGATCCCGAAGAAGACGACGACGACCACCGTGCCCAGAGCCGCCCCGACCGCGCCTTGGGCGCCGGCCAGGAGTCCGCCGACGGCGAGTGCGACCGCCCCCGCCAGCAGGGTGGGGATGGCCGCGCCGCGGAGGATCCGGGCGTCGGTTGTCTCCATGAGGACTCCGGTTGGTCACGTAACGTGTTCGTCTCTACTTAGTGAAAGCTATCACAAGCGCCCGGACGGGAAGCAATTACCCCTCGGGTAACGGGCGGGTGAACAACCGTTTAAACCGGTTGCCGGGTGAAGGAATCGGTATCGTCCGAGACGGCCTCGGCCGCCGCGGCGGCGGCCCTTCTGGCCATGATCCGCGGCACGCCGACCATGAGCGCGGCGCCCAGCGCGGCGACGAGAAGAGTGATGCCCACCACAAGGGCCAGCACGTCCGGGGAGTTCGGCGGGACGAACGATATGGCGACCATGCAGGAGCCCACCAGGCTGACCCAGCCGTACATGATCAGCACGGACCTGCGGTGGGAGTGCCCCAGCCGCAGCAGCCGGTGGTGCAGGTGGTGCTTGTCCGGCGCGAAGGGCGAGCGGCCCTGGTTGGTGCGGCGCCAGACCGCCAGCAGCATGTCCGCGTAGGGCACGACCACGACCATCGGGACCAGCAGCAGCGGCAGCCACAACGGGAAGATCCGGTACTCCTCGGCCAGCGTGGGGTCGAACAGCTCGATGAGCTGGACGGTCGCCGCCGATATCAGCAGCCCGATGAGCATCGAGCCGGTGTCGCCCATGAAGATCCGGGCGGGGTGGAAGTTGTGCGCCAGGAAGCCGATGCAGACGCCGACCAGCACGCCCGCGATCATCGTGGGACCGATGAGCAGCGGAATGTCGATCACGTCGGCGAGCCGGTAGGACAGCAGGAACAGGGCGAACGCGGCGATGCCCACGACGCCGGCGGCGAGGCCGTCCAGGCCGTCGATGAAGTTCACCGCGTTGATCGTCGCCACCACCACGAAGACGGTCAGCGGCACCCCGTACTGGGGGGGCAGGGCCAGCGAGCCGCCGTCGGGCATGGGGATCGTGGTGAGCCTGACCCCGTTCATGATCAGGATGCCGGACGCGGCGACCTGCCCCGACAGCTTGGTCAGGGCGTCGATGTCCCACAGGTCGTCGGCGATGCCCAGCAGGACGATCAGCCCGCCCGCCAGGATCACCGCCTCGGCGGTCTTGGTCTCCTCGAAGACCTTCTGCATGTGCGGCAGGGCCTTGGCCATCACCAGCGCGCCCAGCAGTCCGCCGAACATGGCCAGGCCGCCCACCCGGGGCGTGGGGACGGAGTGCACGTCCCGGTCCCGCACCGGGGACTGCGCCCCGATGAGGAGCGCCAGCCTCTTGACCGGGGTGACCAGCAGGTAGGTGACGGTGATCCCGGTGAGGATGACCAGCAGGTACTCCCGCATGCCCCGCACCCCCGTCCCCGGACGCCATCACCTGTCGCACTGTAA
>NZ_BAAATZ010000004.1:70396-74751 GCF_039533685.1 Actinocorallia aurantiaca
CGATCAGCACACCTTACGCCTCCGAGGGGAGTCGAGAGGCCCTGACGCGGTGGAAACATACGAATCGCCCGACTATCAGTAAAGAATCTGGGGTTCGCCGCAGCTGGTGGGGACGAAGACCGTCCGGCCGTCCACCTTGTCGTAGACGCCCACGCAGGACTGGTAGAGCAGGTGGGCGCTGTAGGCCGAGTGCACCACCCGGCTCGTCCAGCGGCCCTTGAGGTCCTGGAGGTTGGACAGAGTCCACTCGTCCGCGACGCTGGCGTCCGCGTTGGTGAAGGCGACGATCGTGCCGGCGTACCGCTTGTCCTTCCGGTTGTCGCGGATCCGGAGGGTCAGCCGGGCGCTGGTGCTCCCGGCGTCGTTCCGGTAGCCGGCGACGTAGCCCCAGGTCTCGGTGCTCCCGTCGAGCTGGCCGGGCAGCTTCTTGTTGGTGAAGTGCGTCCAGCCCTTGGGAATGGCCCGCCTGGCGTTCACCGTGCCCTTGCGCAGCGCCTCCTGGTAGCGGCCGTCCCGGGTGACGCTCCGCCGCACGGAGATGCCGTCCGGCCGGGAGGTCCTGGCGTCGGAGGCGGCCGGCACGTGGTGCGGGCCCTCGGAGGCCGCGTAGATGATCGTCGTCGGGCCGACCTTGTACTGGTACTTCTTGCCCTTCTTGCGCAGGAGCACTTCACGCACGCCGAGGTATTCGGTGTACTTCGAGGTGAAGGACTTCTTGAACTTGAAGGTGTACTTCCCGTCGGCGGGCCCGGTCTTCGGCTTGGGCTTCGGCTTGGGCTTGACGTTGCTGCAGGTCCGGCACTCGGGCCGGCCCGAGCCCTTGGGCTCGACGGTGTTGTTGATCGGCGGCCCGGCGATGCTGCCGCTCTGGTCGGGGTTGGGGGTGCCCCGCCCGTTGCGCAGGTTCTTGGCGAGCGGGAAGTACAGGCCCGTGCCCTCGCCGTCCCAGGCCTCCAGCGCGGCGAACTGGACGGCCGGAGTCCAGCCGTCCCGCTTCTTGTCGCGCACCTTGAACTTCACGGTGATCTTGTCGTGGGTCACCTCGTAGGTGCCGGTGGACTCGACGTTCCGGAAGGCCTTGGCCTTGCCGTTCTTCGTCTTGAACTTCCCTTTCGCCAGGGGCTTCGCCCGGGAGGAGGACGTGCCCTCCGCCCCCTCCGCCTGGGCGGGGACGGCGTGGATCCCCATGCCCAGGAACAGCGAGCCCGCGGCGAGGCCCACCGTAGCGATACGTCTCATGAAGTAACTCCCCGTGCCTTTTCTATCGGTAGCCGGATTTTAGTGTTTCGGCCACAAATAACCTAGAACAATGGCACGGAATCTATCCGAATCGCGATAAATTGTGCTGCCGAAACTCATCCGAGCGTTCAGAGAGGGGACCCGTGCGCTGGGTCAAGTGGCCGGTGGCGGCAGTGGCCTGCGGGGCGATCGCCGCGGCCTCCTGGACGGCGACCCTGCCCGGCCGACCGGAAACGACCGCCTCTCCCGCCCCCTCCCCCACCGTCCCGGGGATTCCCGCGGCCGCCCCCTCCCCTCTGGACGGGGTGCCCGAAGGGATGATCGGCCGGTGGCGGGGGAACGCCGACGGACCCGGCGGCGTCTACGAGCTGGAACTGGAGCTCACCCGGGGGAACAAGGGCCAGTCCGTCGGGGTGTCCGGGGTGGGCTCGGCCACCTGCCGGTTCAGCGTCATCCTCGAGGGGACCGAGCCCGACGCGATCCTCTTCAGCGAGAAGCTCACCTCCGGCTCCGGCTGCCTGGGCTCCTCCGGCCGGCTCGCCCTGCGCGGGCAGGGCCTGCGCTACAGCGCCCTCACCGAGGAGGGGGACGTCGTCGTGGGCGAGCTGCACCGCGTGTGAGGGCCCTCAGGAGAGGGCGTGCACCCGGACCAGCCCGTCCTGTCCTCCCGTCGCCAGGTACCGGCCCGCCAGGGCCAGCGCCAGGACGTAGTCGCCGTGCGCCCTCAGGACGTTCCGCGGCTCGTAGCCCGGCACGTCCCACAGCCGGACCGCCCTGTCCCAGCCCGCGCTCACCAGGATCCGCCCGTCCGGGGCGAAGGCCACCGCCGAGACGTGGTCGCGGTGTCCCTCGAGCTCGTGCAGCTCCTTCCCCTCCCGCACGTCCCAGATCCGGACGGTCTGGTCCTGGCTTCCGCTGGCCAGCGTCCTGCCGTCGGGACTGAAGGCCAGCGCCGTCACGGCCGCCCGGTGCTCGTCCAGCCTGTCCTTCTCCTTGCGCTCCGCCACGTCCCACAGGCGGACGGCCTCGTCCCAGCCGCCACTGGCGAGCGTCCGGCCGTCGGGGCTGAAGGCCAGCGACCACACGTCGTCGTCGTGGCCTTCGAGCTCGGCGACCTGCCGGTGCGACGCGGTGTCCCAGAGCCTCACGACGTCGTCGTCCCCGGCGGAGGCCAGGAGCCTTCCGTCGGGGGCGAACGCCACGGCCCGCACGGCGGCCTCATGGCCGTTCAGCAGGGCGACCCGGGCGCGGGTCCGGACGTCCCAGAGCCAGACCGTGCGGTCGCCGCCGCCCGCCGCCAGCAGCGCGCCTCCCGGCCCGAAGGCCAGGGCCGTGACCGGTGAGGGCCCCTCCAGCCCGCCGATCTCGACCTGCCGCACCGGATCCCACAGCCGCACCGGGTCTCCGTCACTGCCGGTGGCCAGGATCCCCCCGTCCCCTCCGAACGCCAGCGCCCGCACCGCGCCGCTCAGCCCCCCGGACAGCGGCGCCCCCGAGGGTGGACCGGCGGGGGGCGTCCCGGGCCCGGCTCCCCTGGCCAGGTTCACCCCCGCCGGGAGCACCGCGCTCAGCACGGCCAGCCCGGCGAAGACCCCCAGGTCCCGACGGCTCCACGTGCCCGTCCGCACCGGGGCCGGAGGCGGCGGGACGGGCGGCCGCGGGACGGGCGGAGGGCCGGGACGATCCGAAGGCGGCGCGGAGGGCGCGGGAGGCGGAGGCCCCGCCTCTCCCGGGACCGGAGGCGGCGTCGGGTCTCCCCCGCCCGGCGGCGTCCAGGACGGAAGGGACTCCACGGGCTCTGGAGGCGGAGAAGGAGCGGCCCGGACCGAGGCGGAGTCGTCCCGTGCCAGCTCGCCCAGCAGCCGGACGAGTTCCGGCAGCTCCGGACGGTCCTCCGGGCGCTTGCGCAGGATCCGCATCACCAGGTCGGCGAACGGCCCGGTGCTCCGCGGCGGCCTCGGCTCACCGGTGATGAGCGCGGCGAGCGCCTCCATGTAGGTGGCCCCGGGATAGGGCGGGCGGCCCTCGACCGCCGAGTAGAGGGTGGCGCCCAGCGACCACACGTCGACCGCCGGGGTCACCTGGGCGGTCTCGGCCTGCTCGGGCGCCATGTAGGCGGGGGTGCCCATGATCGCGCCGGCGGCGGTCAGCGTGGCGTCCCCCACCAGGTGCGCGATGCCGAAGTCGGTGATGACCACCCGGTCCCCGTGCAGCAGCACGTTCTGCGGCTTCAGGTCGCGGTGGACGATCCCCGCGCCGTGCGCGACGAGCAGCGCCTCCGCCATGGCCCGGCCGATCTCCGCGGCCCGTCTCGGCGGCAGCGGGCCGTCCTCCGCCACGGCCTCGGCCAGGGAGCGGCCCGGCAGGTACTCCATGACCAGGAACGGGCCGTCCCGGTGGATGACGATGTCGTGCATCGTGATGATGCCCGGGTGGCTCAGCCTGGCGGCGGAACGGCCCTCGCGCACCGCCCGGCGGTTGAGCCGCTCGCGCTCCTCCCCCCGGACGCCGGAGGGGAGGAGGACCTCCTTGACCGCCACCTCGCGGTCCAGCCGCTCGTCCCGGGCGCGCCACACCCGGCCCATGCCGCCGACCCCCACCACCGACAGCAGCCGGTAGCGATCGGCGACCAGATCTCCCGCCCTGTTCTCCGCCACCCGCCGCACAATAGCGGCGAAGAACAAACGACCCGGACGTTATCGTCCGGGTCGTCGGGAGCAGAGGGCCGCCGTCAGTTGGTGATGCGGGTGCCCTGGTAGTAGACCCGCCAGCTACCGCACTTGGTGGACTTGAAGTTCCACTTCTTCTTTTTCTTGTACTGGTAGCCCCTGCACTCGCGGATCCTGAGTTCGTGCAGGTTGTAGGACTGGACGGAGACCTGCGCGGTCCGGCCCTTGATGTCCTTGGTGTTCCACAGGACGTTGTAGTCGACGTTCCCGTCGGCGTCCACGAACTGGACCTCGAGGGCGGCCAGCCGCCTGTCCTTCTTGGTGTCCTTGATCTTGGCGTAGACCACGGCGGTCTTCTCGCCGCCGTACCTGCCGGGCTTGAAGGTGCCCCAGCCGTGCACTCCGCCGAGACCCGAGTTCTTCGTGTGGAAGCCGTGGGTACCCCGC
>NZ_BAAATZ010000004.1:74794-83511 GCF_039533685.1 Actinocorallia aurantiaca
GCGACCGCGGCCGAGGCCGCGATCCCGACGAACCTCTGCATCACTCGCATGCGTTTCTCCTTGCTTCGGGGGGACAAGAAAGGAAGAACCGAGCACCAGGGCCTCTGGCCCCATCGGGAAGATTAGAAGAGCGTCTTCCAAGCTCCGATGACGGGCTTCTTCTTCTTCATGCTGATCGCGATCTCACGCACCTTGAGGTGGGTTCCCTGGGTCGTGAGGAACTTGCCCTCGGGCTTCTTCCACGAAGGAACCGTGGCGGCGGCGTCGATCTGCTTGTTGCCGGGCTGGTAGAAGATCCCGATGGGCTCGGTCTCGGTCCACTTGCCGTTGTTGAACACGAGGAACTGGAGACCCGGAGACCATCCGTTCCTGGCCTTGTCGGTGATCCGGCCCTTGACCACGATCTTCTTACCCTGACGGGTGTACTTGCCGGCCGCGTGGACCGCCTTGAGTTCCTTCTTCCCCGCGAAGGTCGACCACTTCTTGGTCACCTTCTTCGGGGCGGCGTTGGCGGGGACCGCAGTGAGGCCGACGCCGGCACCCAAGGTGATGGCGGTCAAGGCAACCGCAGCTGTACGCCGCATATTGATCACTCCCTGGTGGTTCTTGCTATCGGTGAGGGACTGTATCGGTTCGATGAAGATCATCTTTATTGCCCGCATACGAAGGGATTTGACGAGACGGAAATCCGGGCCGCGGGAGAACCAAACGATGATCCTTACCGTCGAAGAAGGGATGTGCGACCATCCGGCCATGGAATCCGCACCTTTCGAAACACCGCCTCACCTGGCACAACGCGAAGAGTGATCGCGTTGACACATCCCCTGGCGAGGTTGCATGTGACCTTTGCCACTTTTGTTCCGGGGAGGGGGGAAGGGGCCGAAAGGCGAGTTGGATGTACCGCTGAGTTCGCGAGAGACTGCACTCAGTGATGAGAAATCGACGCTCCGCCCCCGTCGGCGGCATGACGCTCTGCGCGCTGTTCCTGCTGGCGCTCCTGCCGTTCCTCCTCGGCGGCGGGCACAGCGCCGAGGGCTCCATCCCGGCCTACGACGTGGTGCTGGCCGTGCGGCCCGACGGCACCGTGCACGTCCGCGAGACCCTCACCTTCGACTACGCCTCGCCCCAGGCCGACGGCCTCGTCCGCGTCGTCCGGGGGCGCGACGGAGACCGGGTCTACCGCATGAGCGGCCTCACCGTCACGAGCACGACGGACGCCCCGGTCGGCGTGGAGGTGAGGGAGTTCCTGCACGACCGCCACATCGTCATCGGCGAGGGCCGGACCGTCCACGGCCGGCACACCTACGTCCTGGAGTACGACCTGCTGGACGCCCTCACTCCGGGAGCCCGGTACGACGAGTTCGTCTGGGAGCTGCTGGAGCCCGGCTGGCCCGTGCCGGTGACCGAGACGACCGTGCGGATCGAGGGGCCCGCCGCGTTCGCCTCGGGCTGCCTCGCCGGGACGTCCCGCGAGGCCACGCCCTGCGCCCGGTGGTGGTCGGGCCCCTCCGCCGTCGACTTCCGCCAGGGCGACCTGCGGCCCCACGAGGGGCTGAAGGTCCGCGCCGCGTTCCCCAAGGGCGCCCTCGCCCCCTCCGAGCCCGGCTACGCGCCGCCGCACCTGGCCTTCACGCCCTGGGGCTGGATGGCGCTGCTGCTGGTCCTCCCGCTGGTCCTGGTGGCCCGCTACCGCACCCCCGTGTGGCTGCGCCGCGTCCTGATCGCGCTCGGGGCCTCCGCGGTGCTGTGTGACCTGCTCCTGGAGACGGTGCCCGGCGGGCTCGGCCGCTTCTCGGTGGGCGACCAGCTCCTGAGCGGACTCGGCCTGCTGGTCGTGGGCGTCCTGGTCGCCCGCCCGCCCGTCCTGCGCCGGGGTTAGTCCCGGTCCTCCTTCTCCCACCACGGCTCGGCCGGGGTCTCGTCCGGCTTCTCGCCCTCACCGAGAGCCGCCGGCTTCTCGAGACCGGCGGGCTTCCCCAGGTCGACGGCCTTCTCCGAGCCGGCGGGCTTCTCCAGGTCGACGGCCCCGGCGGGCGCGTCGGCCTCGTCGTCGTCCTTGTAGGCCTCGGCCCACAGGTCGTCGTCCTCGTCGTCGCCGAGGTCCTCGTCGCGCAGCAGCACCCCGCAGACCGCGCGGATCTTGTCCTCGCGGATCGCGCCGCGCCGCATCAGCTTGGGCAGCGAACCGGTGAGGTCCACGATCGAGGAGGCCTTGCCCTCGCCGGCCGGGCCCCCGTCGAGGTAGACCGAGACGCTCTCGCCCAGCATCTCCTCGGCCTCCGCCGCGGTGCGGGCCGCCGCCAGGCCGCTCAGGTTGGCGCTGGAGACCGCCAGCGGGCCGGTCTCCTTGAGCAGTTCCAGGGCCAGGTCGTGCAGCGGCATCCGCACCGCCACCGTGCCCCTGGTCTCCCCCAGGTTCCACGACAGGTTCGGGTTGGCCTGGCAGATGATGGTCAGCGCGCCCGGCCAGAACTCGTCGATGAGGTCCTGCCCGTAGGGGCCCAGGTCCTCGATGAGGGCGGTCGCCGCGCGCACCGAGCCGACCAGCACCGGCGGCGGCATCTGGCGTCCCCGCCGCTTGGTGTCCAGCAGCTTCTGCACGGCCGAGGGCGTGAACGCGTCGGCGGCGATGCCGTAGACGGTGTCGGTGGGAAGGACGACGACCTCTCCCCGGCGCAGGCAGGAGGCCGCGTCGGCGATCCCCCGGACGCGCTCGAGGGGGTCCGAACAGTCGTAGTGCCGGCTCATGCTGGGCTACTCCGTGGTCAGGCGGGCCGTGACGAACCGGTCCCGGTCGGTGAGATCACGGCGGTTGCGCTGATCACGCCAGCCGTGTTCCTCGGCGAAGATCCAGTAGACGGGCGCGCCCTGCAGGTCGCTGTGCTCGACCGCGACGAAGCCGCCGGGCCGCAGCAGCCTGCGCGCGGTGCGCTCGACCACCCGGACGGCGTCCAGGCCGTCGTCCCCGCCGCCCCACAGGGCCGCGGCGGGGTCGTGGTCGCGGACGTCGCGCGGCACGTACTCCCACTCGCTCATCGGAATGTAGGGCGGGTTGCTGACCACCAGGTCGACCAGGCCGTCGAGCTCGGGCAGGGCCCTGGCGAAATCCGTGTGGTGCGGGGTGACCTGGCCGCGCTCGTCCAGGTTCTCGATGTTGCGGGACGCCCACCGGTACGCGTCGGCGTCGAGTTCGACGGCGTGGACGCGGGCCTGCGGCACTTCCTGGGCGATCGACAGCGCGATCGCGGCGGAGCCGGTGCCCAGGTCGACCACGACCGGGTCGGCGACGTCCATCTCCCGCAGGGTGTCGATGGCCCAGCCGGCGACCACCTCGGTCTCCGGGCGGGGCACGAACACCCCGGGGCCGACGGCCAGCTCCAGGTAGCGGAAGAAGGCCCGGCCGGTGATGTGCTGCAGCGGCTCCCCCGCCTCCCGGCGGGCGATGCCCTCCCAGTAGCGGGCGTCGAAGGCGTTGTCGGGCAGGGTGTGCAGTTCGCCGCGGCTCACCCCGTGCACGGCGGCGGCCAGCTCCTCGGCGTCGGCACGGGGCGAGGCGACACCGGCTTCGGCCAGCCGTGTCGTCGCCCTGGCGATCTCGTCGAGAAGCAAGTTCATTACTGCTGAATTTCGTCCAGCCTGCGTGCCATGTCGGCGTCGAGGAGCGCCTGGATCACCGACTGCAGATCTCCGTCCATCACCTGGTCGAGGTTATACGCCTTGAAGCCCACGCGGTGGTCGGAGATGCGGTTCTCGGGGAAGTTGTAGGTGCGGATGCGCTCGGAGCGGTCGACCGTGCGCACCTGGGCCTTGCGTTCGGCCGAGGCGGCGGCGTCGGCCTCCTCCTGCGCGGCGGCCAGCAGCCGGGAGCGCAGGACGCGCAGCGCCGACTCCTTGTTCTGCAGCTGGCTCTTCTCGTTCTGGCACTGCACGACCGTGCCGGTGGGGATGTGGGTGATCCGCACGGCCGAGTCCGTGGTGTTGACCGACTGCCCGCCGGGGCCGCCGGAGCGGAACACGTCGACGCGCAGGTCGTTGGGGTCGATCTGGATGTCGATGTCCTCGGCCTCGGGGGTGACCAGCACCCCGGCCGCCGAGGTGTGGATCCGGCCCTGGGACTCGGTGACCGGCACCCGCTGCACGCGGTGCACGCCGCCCTCCCACTTCAGCCGGGACCAGGCGCCCTCCTTGGCCTTCACCGCCAGGGTGACGCTCTTGTAGCCGCCCAGGTCCGACAGCTGGGAGTCGATGATCTCGGTCTTCCAGCCGATCCGCTCGGAGTAGCGGGTGTACATCCGCAGGAGGTCCCCGGCGAACAGGGCGGACTCCTCGCCGCCCTCGCCCGCCTTGATCTCGACGATCACGTCCTTGTCGTCGTTGGGGTCGCGCGGGACCAGCAGCCGCTTGAGGCGCTCGTGCAGCTCCTCGATCTGCTGCTCCAGGGCCGTCGCCTCCTCGGCGAACGCCTTGTCCTCCGCGGCGAGCTCCCGGGCGGTGCCCAGGTCGTCCTCGGCCGCCTCCAGCTCCTTGTACGCCTCTACGATCGGGCGCAGGTGGGCGTAGCGCTTGCCCAGCTCACGCGCCTTCCTCTGGTCGGCGTGCACGGCCGGATCACCGAGCGCCTGCTCGATGTCGGCGTACTCGCGCAGGAAGTCGTCGAGGTCGAAATTCACTGTCTGCTCTCTTCGGGCGGCGGACCGCGGATCGTTCAGCACGCGCCGGCGTGCGTTCGGCCACGGGACAGAACACCGTCAAGGGTGCGTCTGTCGGTGGACCGTCCAGCGCGCGTCAGCGTGCGTTCGGCCACGGGACAGGACGCCGTCAGGGGTGCGTCTGTCGGTGGACGGGGAAGACAGAAACCGGGCCCGGCCGCGAGACTGCCTTCGCAGCCCGCGGCCGGGCCCGGCGCCCGTCTACTTGTCCTTGTCCGCGGCGTCCGCAGCCTTCTTCTTGCCGAAGCGGGCCTCGAAGCGGGCCACGCGGCCGCCGGTGTCGAGGAGCTTCTGCTTGCCCGTGTAGAACGGGTGGCACTGGGAGCAGACGTCGGAGCGGATGACGCCGCTCTCCACGGTGCTGCGGGTCTTGAACGTCGCGCCGCACGTACAGGTCACTTCGGTGACCACGTAGTTCGGGTGGATGTCAGGCTTCATGGGTGATCTCCTTCGAGACGGCACCGGGTCAACCACGAGATGCGGGGCTGGGAACCGGAGCCTTTGGCCTTTCAAGTATGCCGGATACCAGAACGTGCCGGGACCGGACGCTATTCCCGGCACCGCAGGTAGGCCAGCACCGCCCGGACCCGGCGGTGGGCGTCCTGTGAGCTCTCCAGCCCGAGCTTGAGGAAGATCCGGGAGATGTGCTTCTCCACCGCGCCCTCGCCGACCACCAGCCGGCGGGCCAGCCCCGCGTTCGACAGGCCCTCGGCCATCAGGGCCAGGACCTCCCGCTCACGCGGCGTCAGGTCGTCCAGGGGGCGGCGTCCGAGCAGCTGCGAGATCACCTCCGGGTCGATGACGGTGCCGCCCGCCGCCACCCGCCGCACCGCGTCGACGAACTCCGCCACCTCCGACACCCGCTCCTTGAGCAGGTAGCCGACGCCGCGGGCGCCGCCGCCGAGCAGTTCGGCGGCGTACTGCTCCTCCACGTACTGCGAGAGCACCAGGACGGGCACGGGCCGGACGGCCAGCGCCGCCCGCAGCCCCTCGTCGGTGAAGGTCGGCGGCATCCGCACGTCGGCGATCGCCAGGTCGGGCCGGTGCTCGGCGACCAGGGCGACCAGGCCCTCCCCGTCGGAGGCGGTCCCCGCCGTCTCGATGCCCTCGTCCGCGAGCAGCCGCACCAGGCCCTCGCGCAGCAGCACGGAATCCTCCGCGATCACGACTCGCATGGGACCCATTTCACCAGTCGCAGGGCAGGACCGCCCGGACGACCGTGGGCCCGCCCTCGGGGCTGTCGACCGTCAGCGTCCCGTCGATGGTCGCCGCCCGGTCCGCCAGGCCCGCCAGGCCGCCGCCCGGCTGGAACCGCGCGCCGCCGACGCCGTCATCGCGCACCTCGACGACCACCTTGTCCCCCTCCCGCGTCACTTCCACGGCGACCTGCGACGCCCCGGCGTACTTGCCGATGTTCGTCAGCGCCTCGGCCACGGTGAAGTAGGCGATCGACTCGACCGCCGCCGGAGGGCGCTCGTCCAGGCGGACGTCGATCCGCACCGGGACGGGCGAGCGCGCCGCCAGCGCCGACAGGGCGGCGTCCAGGCCCCGGTCGGTGAGGATCGCCGGGTAGATCCCCCTGGCCAGCTGCCGCAGCTCGGTGATCGCCGCGCGGGCGCCGGTGTGCGCCTGGTCGATCAGCAGCCGGGCGCCCTCGGGATCGGCGTCCAGCTTGCTCCTGGCCCGCCCGATGTCCATCGCCACGGCCAGCAGCTGCTGCTGGGCCCCGTCGTGCAGGTCCCGCTCGATCCGCCGCCGCTCGCTCTCCGCGGCGTCCACCCCCCGGGCCCTGCTGACCTGCAGCTCCGTCGCGCGGGCCCGCAGCGCCTGCTTCTCGCTCGGGCCCAGCAGCACCCTGGCGAGCAGGACGTGCAGGACGCTCACCCCCTTCACCGCGTACAGGGCGAGGAAGAGGCAGACGATCCCGACGGCGGTGAAGGGCAGCCCCTCGTACCAGGTGTCGATCCGCGGCTGGTAGGACCCGAACTCCGGCACGAATCCCTGGTTGATCTGCCCGCCCACGGGAGCGAACAGCATCGCGCCGGTGAACGCCCACATCACCAGCGATCCCACGAAGTAGCCGAAGGCCAGGGGGAGGCGGACGACCTGGAACGCCAGGTCCTTCCAGGTGGCCGGATCCCCCAGGATCGTCCTGCCCTTCTGCAGCAGCCCGCCCTCCGGGATCCGCCGGTAGGGGCTCGGGACGGGCGTGCCGAACACGAACCCGACCAGCCACCGGTCGAGGATCGACCCGAAGCGCAGCACCACCAGCAGCAGCGCCCAAAGCGGGAGGCCGATCCAGATGATCGTGGTCGCGGCGGCCAGCGGGACCCCCGCGCACAGGAGGATGAACCAGCCCAGCCCCAGCGGGCCGTTCAGCGGGAAGTAGACGGCCGCCTTCCACACCGTGGGGTCCCTGAGCAGGCTCAGGGGCGGCGGCACCTTGATCGTCGGCGTGTACGCCTCTTCGGCCGGTTGCTTCGACTCGGTCATGGGGGTTCCTCTCTCTGCCTCCCCAAGACTCCCGGACCCGCACCGCGCCGGCCATCCGGCGGCCCGCCGTCTTCGCGGTGGGGACAACCCCCCGCCGCGACCCGGGAGCGGTGGGAGAAACGGGCGGGGCCCGCACGGACGTCCGTGCGGGCCCCGCCTCGTGAAACCGGTGATCAGTCGTGCGCGACGGTCGTCTTCTGGACCTGGAGCAGGAACTCCGCGTTCGACTTGGTCTCCCTCATCTTCTCCAGCAGGAGCTCGAGGGCCTGCTGGGTGTCGAGGGCGTGCAGCACCCGGCGCAGCGACCAGACCACCCGCAGCTCCTCGGGAGCCATGAGGATCTCCTCCTTGCGGGTGCTGGACGCGTCCACGTCCACCGCGGGGAAGATGCGCTTGTCCGCGAGCTGCCGGCTGAGCTTGAGCTCCATGTTGCCGGTGCCCTTGAACTCCTCGAAGATCACCTCGTCCATCCGCGAGCCGGTCTCGACCAGCGCGGTGGCCAGGATGGTCAGCGAGCCGCCGTTCTCGATGTTGCGGGCCGCGCCGAAGAACCGCTTGGGCGGGTACAGCGCGGTGGAGTCCACACCACCGGACAGGATGCGCCCGGAGGCCGGGGCCGCCAGGTTGTAGGCGCGGCCCAGCCGGGTGATGGAGTCCAGCAGCACGACCACGTCGTGGCCCAGCTCGACCAGGCGCTTGGCCCGCTCGATGGCCAGCTCGGCGACCGTGGTGTGGTCCTCGGCGGGACGGTCGAAGGTCGAGTGGATGACCTCGCCCTTCACCGACCGCTGCATGTCGGTCACTTCCTCCGGACGCTCGTCCACCAGGACGACCATCAGGTGGCACTCGGGGTTGTTCTTGGTGATCGCGTTGGCGATCGACTGCATCACCATCGTCTTGCCGGCCTTGGGCGGCGAGACGATCAGACCGCGCTGGCCCTTGCCGATCGGGCTGACCAGGTCGATGATCCGGGTCGTCAGGATGCCCGGGTCGGTCTCCAGGCGCAGCCTCTCCTGCGGGTACAGGGGGGTGAGCTTGGAGAACTCCAGCCGGCCTCTGGCCTGCTCGGGCTCCATGCCGTTGACCGTGTCGAGGCGGACCAGCGCGTTGAACTTCTCGCGCCGCTCGCCCTCGCGGGCCTGGCGCACCGCGCCGGTGATCACGTCGCCCTTGCGCAGGCCGTTCTTGCGGACCTGGGCCAGCGAGACGTACACGTCGTTGGGGCCCGGCAGGTAACCGGTGGTCCGCACGAACGCGTAGTTGTCGAGGATGTCGAGGATTCCGGCGACCGGGATCAGCACGTCGTCGTCGGAGACGACGGGCTCGGCCTCGTAGCGCTCGCGCCCGGTGCCGCGGCCCCGGTTGCGCTCGCGGAACCGGCGTCCCCTGCGTCCGCCCCGCTCGTCGTCGTGGTCGCCGCCCTGCTGGCCGCCGCGGTCGCTCCGGTCGCCGCGCTCGCCGCGCTCGTGCCGGTCGCCGCCCTGCTGGCCGCCGCGATCACCGCGTTCGCCACGG
>NZ_BAAATZ010000005.1:0-958 GCF_039533685.1 Actinocorallia aurantiaca
CGGCGGCCGCATCCGCAAGCAGGACGTCCAGGACGCCACCAAGGCCAAGGCCGCCCAGGCTCCGGCTCCGGCCGCCGCCCCGGTCCAGGCCCCGGCCGCTCCGGCCGCCCCGGCCGCGCCCGCTCCGGTTCCGGCCGCGGCCGCCGCCAAGCGCGGCAAGACCGAGAAGCTGAGCCGCATGCGCCAGACCATCGCCCGGCGCATGGTGGAGTCCCTGCAGACCTCCGCCCAGCTCACCTCGGTCGTCGAGGTGGACATCACCAGGGTCGCCCAGCTGCGGGACCGCGCCAAGGCCGATTTCCTGGCCCGCGAGGGCGTCAAGCTGTCGTTCCTGCCGTTCTTCTCGCTCGCCGCCGTCGAGGCGCTGAAGACCCACCCGGTCGTCAACGCGGTCATCGACACCGAGAACAACGAGGTCGTCTACCACGACACCGAGCACCTGGGCATAGCGGTGGACGCCGAGCGCGGCCTGTCCGTGCCGGTGATCAAGGACGCCGGCGAGCTCAACCTCGCCGGGCTCGCCCGCAAGATCGCCGACCTGGCCGAGCGCACCCGCACCGGCAACGTCAGCCCCGACGAGCTCGGCGGCGGCACGTTCACCATCACCAACACCGGCAGCCGCGGCGCGCTGTTCGACACGCCGATCATCAACCAGCCCCAGGTCGCCATCCTGGGCACCGGCGCGGTCGTCAAGCGCCCGGTCGTGGTCAACGACCCGAACCTGGGCGAGGTCATCGCCATCCGGTCCATGGTCTACCTGTCCCTGACCTACGACCACCGGCTGGTGGACGGCGCCGACGCCGCCCGCTTCCTCACCACGGTCAAGAACAGGCTGGAGGAGGGCCACTTCGAGTCCGAGCTCGGGCTCTGAGGCGGTTCCCCCCTCTAGGCTGGGGGCGTGCGAGCGATCATCTCGGGTGCCTCAGGTCTGATCGGTGAAGCCCTCGCCGCGCATCTG
>NZ_BAAATZ010000005.1:981-31345 GCF_039533685.1 Actinocorallia aurantiaca
CCTCCGGCTGGTGCGCAGGCCGCCTGCCCGCCCGGACGAGGTCTTCTGGGATCCCGCCGCGGGCGAGCTCGACCGGGCCGCCCTGGAGGGCGCGGACGCGGTCGTGCACCTGGCGGGCGCGGGCATCGGCGACCGGCTGTGGACGGAGTCCCGCAAGCGGGAGATCTACCAGAGCAGGATCGGCGGGACGCGCCTGCTCGCCGAGGGCCTGGCGGGCCTGGAGTCTCCCCCGCAGGTGCTCGTCAGCGGCTCCGCGATCGGCTTCTACGGGGACACCGGCTCGGCGGAGACCACCGAGAGCGCGCCGAAGGGCACCGGCTTCCTGGCCGATCTGACGGCCGACTGGGAGGCCGCCGCGGGCCCGGCCGCCGCCGCGGGCATCCGGGTGGTCCACCCCCGCACGGGCATCGTCCTGTCCCGCGACGGGGGGATCCTCGGCCGGATGCTCCCGCTGTTCCGCCTCGGCCTGGGCGGCAGGCTCGGCGACGGCCGCCAGTGGACGAGCTGGATCTCCCTGCGGGACGAGGTCCGCGCCCTGCGCCACCTCATCGCCTCGCCCCTGGCGGGACCGGTGAACCTCACCGCCCCCCGGCCCGTGACCAACGCGGAGTTCACCCGGGAGCTGGCCCGCGCGCTGCACCGCCCGGCGTTCCTCGCCGCTCCCGCCCCGCTCCTCAAGCTCGCCCTGCGCGAGTTCGCCACCGAGGGCCCCCTGATCAGCCAGCGCGTGCTCCCCGCCCGCCTCCTGGACTCCGGTTTCGCCTTCACCGACCAGGCCCTCCCCTCCGCTCTGGCCGCCGTCCTGGCCGAACCCCGCTGACCGTCGGCCTCCACGCCTCCAGGCCGGACATGCAGTCCGATGTCCGGACCCGTCGCGTCGCTTTCCCCGACCGGGCCGCACCCTGTGAGGACGTGCCGACGGTGACGGCCGGGCGCCTCGTTCCGCCGATGCCGCTGCGGGGGGCGCGGTCCTCGCGGGAACGCGCAGGCCCCGGCCGGGGAGGGCCGGGGCCTGCGTGTGGGGAGACACCGCTCGCGGGGGGGAGCGGTGTGACTAGAGGAGGCGGCGCAGCAGCTTCTTGGTGGACTCGGTGTAGGGCGGGTAGACGAATCCGGGGTCGGGGCTGATGCCCTTGCGCAGGCAGGCCTTGGCGTGGCTGAAGGTCTTGAAGCCGTACTCGCCGTGGTAGGAGCCCATGCCGCTGTTGCCGACGCCGCCGAACGGCAGGTTCGGGTTGAGCGCGTGGTAGCCGACGTGGTTGATCACGACTCCACCGGCGCTGACGTCGGCCAGGAAGCGGCGCTCGTCCGCCTTGTTCCCGGTGAACAGGTAGGCGGCCAGCGGCTTGGGGCGCTCCCGGACGAACTCGACGGCCTCGGCGACCGAGGAGACCCCGACGACCGGCAGGATCGGACCGAAGATCTCCTCGGTCATCAGCTCCGAGTCCGGGTCCGGGTCGACCACGACGGTGAAGTCGACCGTCCTGGCGTCCGGGTCGCTCTCGCCGCCGTGCACGACCTTGCCGCCGTGCCCGTCCAGCAGCCCCGCCAGCCGACGGGCGTGCCGCTCGTTGACGATCCGGCGGGCCCGCCCGCCCTCGCCGCCGCTCATCTCGTCGACGGCCTTGACGACCTCCGCGGTGAACCGGTCGAGGACCTTCCGGTCGACCAGCGCGTAGTCGGGCGCGATGCAGGTCTGCCCGGAGTTGAGCTGCTTGCCGAAGACGATCCGCCGCGCCGCGGTGGCGACATCGGTGTCGGCGGCGACGATGACCGGGGACTTGCCTCCCAGCTCCAGCGTGACCGGGGTGAGGTGCTTGGCCGCGCCCGCCATGATCGCCTTGGCGATCTGCGGGCCGCCGGTGAACAGCACGTGGTCCAGGCCCTGGTCGAGCAGTTCCTGGGTGACGTCCGCGGCGCCCTCCACGACGTACACCGCGTCCTGGTCCAGGTACTGCGGGATCAGCCGGGCCAGCAGCGCCGACGTCGCGGGCGCGTGCTCCGACGGCTTGACGACCACGCAGTTGCCGGCGGCGACCGCGGCCACCGCCGGGCTGAGCGTCAGGTACACCGGGTAGTTCCACGGCCCGATGATCAGAACGGTGCCCAGCGGCTCGTACTGCACCCAGGAGCGGGCGGGCAGCATCGCCAGCGGGGTGCCCGCCTTGCGGGGCCTCACCCATCCGGCGAGGTTCTTCTTCGCGTCGAGCACCTCGGTCTTCGTCGACGACAGGTCGGCGAACCACGAGTCGAAGGACTCCCGGCCGAGGTCCTCCGCAAGGGCCTCGACGATCTCGTCCTCGCGCTCGGTGATCAGCCGGTGGATCGCGTCCAGCTGCGCCTTGCGCCAGGCGAGCGGCTTGGTCCTGCCGGACGCGAAGGTCCTGCGGAGCCGCTCGACGTTCTCCGCGATCGGTGACATGGGGTTCTCCGCTCTCTAGGCCTTCGCGGCGTACTCGTCGCGCAGGACGCGCTTGAGCAGCTTTCCGGTGGGGTGGCGGGGCAGTTCCTCGCGGAAGTCGACGCTCCTGGGGCACTTGTAGTGCGCGAGGTTGTCGCGGCAGTAGGCGATGAGCTCGGCGGCCAGCTCCTCGCCCGCGTCCTCCGGCGAGGTCGGCTGGACGACGGCCTTGACCTGCTCGCCCATCTCCGGGTCGGGGACGCCGAAGACCGCCACGTCGGCGACCTTGGGATGCACCGCCAGGAGGTTCTCGGCCTCCTGCGGGTAGATGTTGACCCCGCCGCTGATGATCATGTGGGACTGGCGGTCGGTGAGGTAGACGAAGCCCTCCGCGTCGACGTACCCGATGTCGCCCAGGGTGGTCCAGCCGCGGCCCTTGGGGTCGCGCGAGGAGGCGGTCTTGTCCGGGTCGCCGTGGTACTCGAACTCCGGCCCCTGGCCGAAGTACAGGAGGCCGGTCTCGCCGGCGGGCAGCTCGTCGCCCTCCTCGTTCAGGACGTGGACCTCGCCCAGCACGGGGCGTCCCACGGTGCCGGGGTGGGCCAGCCAGGTGGGGCTGTCGGTGTAGATGAAGCAGTTGCCCTCGGTCCCGGCGTAGTACTCGTGCAGGACCGGGCCGAACCACTCGATCATCTGCTGCTTGACCGGGACGGGGCAGGGGGCCGCGGCGTGGACGGCGAACTTGATGCTGGACACGTCGTAGGAGTCGCGGACCTCCTTCGGCAGCTTGAGCATCCGGATGAACATCGTCGGGACCCACTGGCTGTGCGTCACGCCGTGCTCCTGGACGAGCGCCAGGGCCTGCTCGGGGTCGAACTTCTCCATGACCACGACGGTCGAGCCGAACCGGTGGAAGGCCATCGTGTAGCGCAGGGGGGCCGCGTGGTAGAGCGGGGCCGGGGAGAGGTAGACCGAGGTCTCGTCGGGTGCGAACAGGAGCTGGACCATCACGGACACGGTCGGGAGGGTGCCCCACGGGGACAGCGCCAGCGCCGGCTTGATGCCCTTGGGCCGGCCGGTCGTGCCGGAGGAGTAGAGCATGTCCGCGCCCTCGTACTGCTGCTCCAGCGGGACGGCCGGAGCGGCGGCCACGGCGTCCTCGTAGGAGTCGAAGCCGGGGACGGCCTCGTCCAGCGCGAGCTTGAGGACGAGCTTCTCGTTGCCGGTCGTGATCTCCTGGGCGATGGCCGAGACCGCGGCGGAGGCGATGAAGGCCTTCGCCTCGCAGTTCTCGACGATGTACCCGGCCTCGTCGGCGGTGAGACGCGTGCTGATGGCCGTGTAGTACAGCCCCGAGCGCTGCGCGGCCCAGGCCACGGCGAAGAACTCCCACCGGTTCTCGAGCATGAACGCGATGTGCTCGCCCGGCCGGAGCCCCGCCTCGTGGAGCACCTGCGCGAGGCGGTTGGACGCCTCGTCGAGCTCCTTGAACGTCACGACCCGGCCGGTGCCTCCCATGATCACCGCGGCCTTGTCCGGGAACCGCTCGGCCATAGTCCCAAGTTCCATACGTCCACCCTGACGTTGAAGCGATGTTACGTTTTCCGAATTGTGTTACATCGACGCAATCAAGGGAAGAGGAAACCGAATCTAATTCGGCAGAGGAGCGAAGGTGCTTGACGAGATCACCGGCACGGACTCCCCCGAGCACCATCCCACCACCGCCCGCATCCTGCGCGCCGCCCTGGAGGAGTTCCTGGACCGGGGGATCCGCCGGGCCAGAATGGAGGAGATAGCCCGCCGCGCGGGCGTCTCCCGGGTGACGGTCCACCGCCGCTACCCCAGCAAGCAGGACCTGGTGACGGCCGTCCTCATCGAGGAGGCCCGCGACCTGTACGCCCGCGGCCGCGTCGTCGCCCGCGCCGAGGCGACCCTCCCCGACAAGATCGCCGCCGGTTTCGCCTTCCTCCTCGACTACGCCCGCCACGGCAGGCTGTCCCCACTGCTCTTCAACGACCCCGGCCAGTTCCTGCCGTCCTTCACCACCCGCGGCGAGCCCCTCATCGTCCTGCTGCGCGCCTACTACCTGGAGATCCTGCGCGACTCGAACGTCGAGTACGACTCCATGGAGGCCTCCGCCGACGTCCTCGCCCGCGTCGTCGTCTCCTACTGCCTGTCCCGCAGCGGCGCCGTCGACCTCCACGACCCGGCCACCGTCGCCGACTTCGCCCGCCGCCACCTGGCGCCCATCATCACCCCCCCGAACGGCGGGCGTCAGCCGTGATCCGCCCCGAAGCCGCACGGCTTCGAGCACGGAAAAGGCCGCCGGACGCGCCCTCCACGGAGAGGCGAACGGCGGCCTGAACCTCACCCTGCCAGCCCCCGGCCGGACGCGTTTTCCCCACCCGCCGACCGGAGGACTTTCGATCAGATGTCGAAGTTCTGACCGGGCATATCCGTGAGCTGGGACGTTCCGGTGCACCTAGTTCTGACCTGGCGTTGACGCTTCCGCTGTTAGTGATCGTTTTCCACTGCTTCTCACGGCGATGTGCCCTGCCTGTGCCCTGCCTCGGTTCAGTAGTCCCCGCAACTGGTCTGGAGTCAGCCACCGGTCACCGGGGCTCCCGGGCGCCCTCGAAGATGGTGAAGATCTTCTCCCAGCCGGACCACGACCTGTACGACGACCTTCCATCGACGCTCTGACGTGCGGGAAGAGCTTCCCTGACCTGTATTCGCTTTCCAACGTTCTTCCAGGCCTCACGGAGCAACGACGGAACAGGATGCAAGTCGGCGGCCCCTCGCTTGCATGGATGGCGGCTTCGGCAGACCAGCCGGAAACCACCTCCCTGAGCACGGGGACCGCGGTGGCGAGCAGTAGGCCGCCCGCTATCAACTGCCACAAAAGATGCCCGCGGCGGTCCACTGCGATGGCGGCGACCGCATAGCAGAGACCTCCGACGACGCAGGCGAAGACGGCGGACAGAAGTACACCGGTCCGACCTTCGATCACGAGGTCGCCGATCGGGCTGATAAAGGCCGCCCAGCAGGCAAGGAAGGTAGCGGAAGCGGCCGGAATCTGGATGTCGGCCACCGGGCTGAAACCGAAGCGGCGCAGCAACAGCCATCCAGCGACGGGAAACGCCAAGATCCCGCTCGGAAGCGCCGAAAAGAAAGAAGCGAAGCCAGTGAAGTCCATGTCACCACCCGGCGCTTCATAGGTGAAGCTCGTTTCTACGCCATAAACCACGAGATAGACCGCAACGGCTGCCACCCCACCGGCCAGTGTCGCCGCCCCGCCGCACAGCCCCGCCACCAGCGCCCGCCCGACCGTCCCGTTCTGCCCCAGACTCATGCCGTGATCGTCTCAGACGAAGTAGGAGTGACCGCCGATTCTTCCGGACCCCATCCTGAACTCATGCCGCCCGTCCAACAACTCGCGCAGGGAAGCTCAGGATGGATGCGAAGCGGTGAGAACGGCTCGCTGTTGCTCGTCCGTGGTGCTCGTCCGTGCGAACGGCGAGACGCTGTGACGGGGAGATTCACGGAGGAGTGCGCTGGCCCGTGGAGGGACCGGGAACTGCGAAGCTCCGCTTCGAGCTCGACCAGCCCCAAAACCCTCCCTCACCACGCTCTCCGAGGTCTTCAGGTTTGCCATCATTCGATGCTCCAAGTCGGCGACCCCTCGCTTGTAAGGGGACCTCCAGAACCAATGGACCAGGCCAACCGCCTGCTTGCCCGGCCTGCGGCCGTCCACGGCTGTCCCCCGAGATCTGCCGCCTTCCGCCCCGATCGTCAAGCAGTACGTCAGCCAGCCACTCTCAACCACAGCGGTGCAGGCTGGACCAGCGGCCAGCAGGCCTGTCACGACATGGCCGGCCACCAGTCACCAAGCCTCGCTGGTGCCGCTGCGACCATCAAAGATGGTGAAGATCTTTCTCTCGCCGAATCGCGACCTGGGGAAGATTGCGGATCTGCCTTCTAGGCTACAAAAAGAAACCTCCTTGCCTGCAGTTGCCTTCTAACGCCACAGGGTAATAGTGGCCGGATTCGGCCACTGCAAGCAACAAAGAAATGACCTAGCGTGCTAGTGCCAAGTCGCCTCTAGGCCTGCCAAGATGCAACATGGGAGAGATCGGATCAATGGAGTTTCCATGAAAAACCCTAGCAACATAACCCTTATACTGGGCATAGCGACAGCGCTTGTGGCCCTGATCGGATACTGGTCGAATCAGTTTATTAAGCGACGTGAAACCAAATCCCAAGTCTACGCCGAAGCGCTCCAGGCAATTCATCGCTACGAAGAACTCCCTTACGTGATCAGACGCAGACCCGGGGCCAGCAACGAGATCAGGGCAGAACTCTCCGAAAAGATAAGTGAAGTATTTGTAAGGATTAGCTATTATCAAACCCTCCTTGGGATGGAATCGCTTGTCGTAAGCGAAGCCTATACCGAACTTTTTAAACAAACAAGAAAAACAGGCGGTCCATACAGGAAAGAGGCCTGGGGTTCGCCGATAATCGCCAGTGACGAGGAGATATCTGGGGTTATTTTTTACCCCTATGACAATAATCCTGAGCTAGAAATATGCCTTTTGGCAATGCGCCGAGAGCTCACCCCTTGGGGATGGATAATGAGACGTGTAACGCGTCGAAAAATACGGAGGCTACGCCAGGACCGCCCATCCTGGAACGAGCCGGACTGGATGAGGCAACGACGGATCGTATCCTCCTCAGAGGAGAGAGATAGGGGCGCCTAAATCTGAGCTTTGATAGTCGACCCTATATCGGCGAATAAGAATTCACCTAAGGTTCATCCTCATCTAATGGCATCGTGCCGTGCATGAGCTGTTGCATCCGATGCGGCGAGAGGCTGCGATAGAGGGATTCGCGCGAATGAGTGAGTACGCCGATTCGTCGGAGCTGGGGCCGCAAGGCCCCTGCTTCGAGCTCGGCCAATCCCAAGGTCTCTTCCGCTTCCAAGATCTCCGTCTGTCGTAGACCCACGACCCGCACGATCAAGTAGTTGGCTTGTTATGGCGTGCTCGGCCACCCGTCATCAGGCCTTGCTGGCCCCTCGAAGAAGGTGAAGATCTTCTCTCTGCTGGATCACGACCTGCGCAAGAACCACGAATCAGCACTCTGACCTGCAGGAAGAGATTTTCTCACCTGTAGCCGTCTTCCAGCGTCTTTTAGGCCTCACGGAAAACCGACGGAACAGGATGCGCCCCAGAGGATCGAAGGTGGAACCGTTTCAAGATCAACTTGGTCTCAACAACGGAGTGATTCCCCGGGTAGCGCGAGAGGCATCCATTGAGTGCTGAATCGATCACAGCGGTCTGCGCGACCGTGATTGCCGTGCTCTCCCTAGTGATCTCGCTGCAAGAATCACGCGCAGTGAGGCAACACAATAGACAGTCAATCAGACCCGCCCTGCAACTATCACATATTCGACGCCGAGGTGGCGGGACCGGCATCGGGCTTGCCAATTGTGGCATCGGCCCTGCGGTCATTACTCAAACCATACTGAAGTTGGATGGCGTTCTTCTCGGAGCCTGGGATGAGTCGACAGTAAATACATTCCGCGAACAACTCCGGCCAGTACCCGGCGCAAGAACCTTCCTACCTGGCCACATCCTTGCGGCAGGCTACAACGAACTTATTCTGTATCTGGACAATTTCGATATTGAACAGAACATGGATTTCTGGATCCTGATCAGGCATCGACTCGACCTTGAGATTCATTACGAATCACTCTACGGAGGGGAAAAATTCGTAGCCATCCTTCCCAAGGGGCCAAACAGAGAACTTTCAACTGAGGCACTCGGGTCTCGATAAATTCAAGTTTTCTACCGTATAGCGATCACCGAATACGACGCCCCGGTGCGCTCATCTGCGCGAACGGCGAGACGTTGTGATGGAGGGATTCGCGCGGATGAGTGCTCCGGCCCGCGGGGGGCTGGAGTCCTCGAGGCCCCCGCTTCGAGCTCGACCAACCCTTGTTCCCCGGCGCTAGCCGTCAGTCCTGCTCCTGAGCCCTTCCCGTCTGCCGTCATCCCACGCTCCGCGCAACCGGGCGGGCCCTGAGGGGCGAAGATGGAGCGCCCCATTGGACGAACGACCTTCGCCCCTCAGGGCCCGTCTGGTAGTCCCCTGGGATGGGAAGACGGCAGACGGGAAGTGCGAAGCCCCAGCCACCCGCCCCGTGACCTGCTGCACGTCTTCGCCTCTCGCCCATCCCAGAGCCGGAATTCCCCGCCGGAGGCACTGCTCTCCCCCTGGAGCCGAAGGCCCAGTTCGTCGGACAGGTGTCAGCCTGCTTTCCGAACATCCAGGCTTTGACGATGCAGGAGGTCTTCTCCGCGGGCGCCTGGGGTAGTGTCGGCAAGGCTTTCTCTCTCCCGGTGAAGAGGGGAGCCTGAGCGTCAGGAGCGATTCTCCGTTCCGCGCCTTTGGCGCGGGCCGCAGCCGCCCCCGCCGTGGGCCCGAAGAGGCCAAGCGGCGGGGAGCGAGCGGCGGCAACCCCCTAGCAGGGTTGGTCACGAACACGTGCACTCGAACGCGTCTGCCTCCCGTGTCCCTGCTCCCACCGAACTCCTGAGAGAAGCCCCCGGTCAGCACCAGGTCCCTCCAGCTGCTCGATGACGTGAAGAAACTTGTAACACAGCCGGTCTTTGGCGTGAGTGTCCGGTTCTTCATCTCTGCTTGCAGCGTGGATCAAGGCCAGACGAACTGGCCAGAGTGGGTGGGCCGACCGTATAGCAACGGGAGCCCGAAGACCAAGCCGCACAAGAGTGCAAATATCGCAATCAGTATCGCGTATCTGTACAGCATGGTTCTGTCGGTCAAGTAGCCGACGATAATCAAGATCGCCGAACCGAGCAGGTACACCGCCGCCCAGATCACTATGGCAAGACCCAATTTCGCAACGAAAAGCTGGACCATGCCGACGACGATGGGAGGCCCTCCGAGGAGGACGGTGAACACCAGGGTGACGTCGGCATCTTCCTTTTTGGGGTCTAGTTTCTGCACTACGAATATGAGCAACAGAACCAAGACACCTATACCGATTGCCGCGAACCCCGAGAAGTGCACGTGCGGATCATGCCAGACATTAGGAAGCTACAGGACTTACCAGCCTCAGGCGGTTACCGAACCGAAAGAGGCTCGGTCTTTAGGCAACCGGACACGCTAGACGTTCTCTGCAGGCAGGATCGGCACCTTGTAGGCCAGGGTGTAGCGGTCGGCGGCGACGATAAGGAGTCAACGAGTGAAGAACGTTCCGGTGGACACGACGGACATGGAGTTCCGGCTGGCGGATGACGTCCAGCCCAAGATGAAGAACCGCGAGACGGGCGAGATGAAGATCAACCGTCAGGGTGTGCCGGTGTACGAGGCGACGGTGATGGTGCGTCGGGCGGAGCTGATGACGGTGTCGTTCCCGTCGCCGCAGCTGCCGGACCTGCACGCGGGCATGGCGGTGGAGCTGGTGGACCTGGCCGGGTTCTGGTGGGACGCCAACGGCCGTCAGGGCCTGTCGTTCTCGGTCACCCAGATCCGGCCCGTGACGGCCGACCAGTACGCCGCCTGATCAAAGGACTCCCGGGGAGCGGTTCCCGTGCCTGCCAGCTGCCGTTCCTTCGCCAGTGCGGTCCTGGTCGGCGGCGTCGACGTCCGGACTCTGGCCGAGTGCCTCGGCCACAGCGATCCCGGGTTCGCCCTGCGGACCTACACCCATCTCATGCCGTCCGGGTTCGAGCGCATGAGGAAGGCCGTCGACCATGCTCTCGGTGGAGAGACGGACGACGGCCTTGCCTGAGCCTTGTGCCCCGTAAGTGCCCTGATCGGCTTTGGAGCCTTCTCCGCCGCCGGTCAGGGCGCTTTTCGATCAGATGTCGAAGTACAGCTCGAACTCGTGGGGGTGGGGGCGCAGGCGGATGGGGTCGAGCTCGTGCTCGCGCTTGTAGGCGATCCAGGTCTCGATGAGGTCCTCGGTGAAGACACCGCCCTCCAGGAGGAAGGCGTGGTCCTCCTCGAGGGCCAGGAGCACGGCCTCGAGGGAACCGGGGACCTGCGGGATGTTGCGGGCCTCCTCGGGCGGGAGCTCGTAGAGGTCCTTGTCGACCGGCTCGATCGGCTCGATCTTGTTCTTGATGCCGTCGAGGCCGGCCATCAGCATCGCGGAGAAGGCCAGGTACGGGTTGCAGGACGGGTCCGGGACGCGGAACTCGATGCGCTTGGCCTTGGGGTTGGTGCCCGTGATCGGGATGCGGATGCAGGCGCTGCGGTTGCGCTGGCTGTAGACCAGGTTCACCGGGGCCTCGTAGCCGGGGACCAGGCGGTGGTAGCTGTTGACCGTCGGGTTCGTGAAGGCCAGCAGGGCCGGGGCGTGCTTGAGCAGGCCGCCGATGTAGAAGCGGGCCATGTCCGACAGGCCGGCGTAGCCGACCTCGTCGTAGAACAGCGGGCTGCCGTCCTTCCACAGCGACTGGTGGCAGTGCATGCCCGAACCGTTGTCGCCGAAGATGGGCTTGGGCATGAACGTGACGGCCTTGCCGTGCTCGCGGGCCACGTTCTTCACGACGTACTTGTAGAGCATCAGCTGGTCGGCGGAGTTCAACAGCGTCGAGAACCGGATGTCGATCTCGGACTGGCCGGCGGTGCCCACCTCGTGGTGCTGCATCTCGACCTCGATGCCCGCCGCCATCAGCTGCTTGGACATCTCCGAACGCAGGTCGGTGTAGTGGTCCATCGGGGGGACCGGGAAGTAGCCGCCCTTGAAGGGGGGCTTGGCGCCCAGGTTGCCGCCCTCCTCCTTGCGCCCGGTGTTCCACGCGCCCTCGATCGAGTCGAGGAAGTAGAAGCCCTCGTTGGCCGAGGTCTTGAAGCGCACGTCGTCGAAGATGTAGAACTCCGCCTCCGGGCCGAAGAAGGCGGTGTCGGCGATGCCCGTGCCGATCAGGTAGTCCTGCGCCTTCTTGGCGATGTTGCGCGGGTCGCGGCTGTAGGGCTCGCCGGTCAGCGGGTCGTGGACGAAGAACGTGATGTTCAGCGTCTTGTGCTGGCGGAACGGGTCGACGACCGCGGTCGTCGGGTCCGGCAGCAGCAGCATGTCCGACTCGTGGATCTCCTGGAAGCCCCGGATCGAGGAGCCGTCGAACATCAGGCCGTCGCTGAAGACGTTCTCGCCGAAGTTCGAGGCGGGGAAGGTGAAGTGCTGGACGGTGCCGGGCAGGTCGACGAACCGCACGTCGACGAACTCCACCCCCTCGTCGCGGATATAGGTCAGGACTTCCTCGGCGCTGTTGAACATCCGGCCTCCCAGGGCGTTTCCCACTGTCACTGATCTTAGATCGCGGCCGTATCCCGCTTGTTTCCCATGTGTTGCGAAGCGGTGACCGCGATCCAGCCTACGTCCTACCCCGCAGGGCCACCGGGCGATCGCGCCCCGCGCCGCTGCCGGTAGTTTTGTGGGGTGAGCGGTAATGAGAACAGACCCCGCTGGACCGGGACGTGGCTGGGCGGAGCCCGCGCGGCCGGAGCCGAGCTGGGATACCCGGGGGAACAGCTCGGGCTGCCCAGAACCGGCCGCGGCTCGGTCGCCAGCTACGGGCGGCGGCTGGTCGCGCTGCTGATCGACTGGTTCCTGTGCATGCTGATCGCCGGAGGCATGGCCAACGCCTTCGACTGGACGGACCAGACCAAGAACCTGGCGACCCTGGTCGTCTTCGGGGTGCAGGCCTGGCTGCTGGTGGGTTTCACCGGCACCACGCTCGGCAAGCTCGCCGCCGGGCTGCACGTGGTCCGGCTCGACGGCCGGCCGGTCGGCCCGGTGTGGGCGCTGGCCCGGACGGTGCTGCTGCTCCTGGTGGTGCCCGCCCTGCTGTGGGATCGCGACCACCGCGGCCTGCACGACAGGGCCGCCGCGAGCATCGTCATCGAGAGCCGCTGAGCTCCTCACCGTTCCGAGAAGACAGAGAAGCCAGAGAAGACACCGAAGCCCGCGGAGACCTCTCCGCGGGCTTCGTCACGTCGTGCGGCCGTGCTCCCGGACGTCAGCGGGAGCGGGGCCGGGGGGCCTTGGGCATGCGCGCGTTGCGCGGCATCGGGCCGCCGGGCATGGCGGGCTTGGAGGGAAGGGCGCGCATCCGGTCGTTCAGGTCGTTGACCTGGGCCTTGTTGAGGTTGCGCGGCAGCTTCATGATCTTGCCCTGCAGCTTGGAGAGCGGGATCTGGCCCTCCTCCTCGCCCACCTGGAAATCGTAGATCGGCACCGTGGCCGCGAGCCGGGAGATCTTCTTCTTCTCCGCGCCGAGCAGCGAGGCGACCCGGGAGGACGGCCCTTCGGAGACCAGGATCACGCCGGGCCTGCCGACCACGCGGTGCACCACGTCCATGTTGCGGTTGCCGCCCACCGCCGGGGTGACCACCCAGTTGCCCCGCATGGTGTCGAGCACCCCGTAGGCGGCGCCGATCTGGCCTTCCAGCAGCTTGTACTGGGTCCGCTGGGCCAGCTGCCCGAAGACCACCATGCCGACGACGATCGCCGCCAGGACGCCCAGCGGGATCATGAACCACAGGCTGCTGATGAAGAAGCCGAGGACCGTGAACAGCGCCAGGGTCCCCAGCGCCGAGGCGAAGACGATCGGGAGCGCCTTCGGGTTGGACTGGTGGACCAGCTTGGCCACCATACGAATCTGCCGGAAGCGCCCGGGCTTGTCCTCGTTCTCTGCCATGTCACCCATTCTAGTGATCGGCGCGGGCCTCGACCGCCTGGCGGTACAACCTGCCCGCGCGGTAGCTGGAGCGCACCAGCGGACCGGACATGACGCCGGCAAAGCCGATCTCCCCGGCCTCCTCCTGGAGCTCGACGAACTCCTCGGGCTTCACCCAGCGCTCGACGGGGTGGTGCCGGGGCGTGGGCCGCAGGTACTGGGTGATGGTGATCAGTTCGCAACCGGCCTCGTGCAGGTCGGTCAGCGCCTGGGAGATCTCCTCGCGGGTCTCCCCCATGCCCAGGATGAGGTTGGACTTGGTGACCAGCCCGGCCCGCCGGGCCTGCGTGATGACGTCCAGGGAGCGCTCGTAGCGGAACGCGGGGCGGATCCGCTTGAAGATCCGCGGCACCGTCTCCAGGTTGTGCGCGAACACCTCGGGGGCGGCCGAGAAGACCTCGCCGAGCAGCTCGGGCTGCCCGTTGAAGTCGGGGGCCAGCAGCTCGACCCCGCAGCCGGGGACGTGGGCGTGGATCTGCCGGACGGTCTCGGCGTACAGCCAGGCGCCCTGGTCGGGCAGGTCGTCGCGGGCGACGCCGGTGACGGTGGCGTACTTCAGGCCCATGGCCGCGACGGACTCCGCCACCCGGACGGGCTCGCCGGTGTCGTACTCGGCGGGCTTGCCGGTGTCGATCTGGCAGAAGTCGCAGCGGCGGGTGCACTGGTCGCCGCCGATGAGGAAGGTGGCCTCGCGGTCCTCCCAGCACTCGAAGATGTTGGGGCAGCCGGCCTCCTGGCAGACGGTGTGCAGCCCCTCGTCCTTGACCAGCTCGGTGAGCTCCCGGTATTGGGGGCCCATCTTGAGCTTGGTCTTGATCCACGGCGGTTTGCGTTCGATGGGAACCTCTGCGTTGCGGACTTCCAACCGCAGCAGCTTCCGTCCCTCTGGGGCAACAGCACTCACATGGCTAGGGTACGTCTCGGATCGACGTTCTTCATCCGCAGCGGAGGCACCCCCCATGATCGTCTCGACCATGAACGACCTGCCCGGATACCGGGTGACCGAGGTCCTCGGCGACGTCTTCGGGCTCACCGTCCTGGTTCGCAGCGGAGCCTCCAATATCGAGGCGGGCCTGAAGTCCTTCCTGGGCGGCGAGCCGAGGGGCATGGTCAAGGAGCTGCACGACTTCCGTCTGGAGGCGCGCAAGCGACTGATAAGGGCCGCCGAGAAGGCGGGGGCCGACGCCGTCCTCGCCGTCCGTTACGAGGCCAACGACCTGCGCGATCTGGGGACGGAGATCTGCGCCTACGGCACTGCCGTACGTGTCCAGAAGGTGGACTGAGTGGCAGAAAAGTACAGTCTGTATAACAATCGGGTGGTCCATCAGGCCGATTCCCGGTTTTGGCTCCCGCACGTGGGCTGATCTCTCTAGGGTGACTCGCTGTTGTCAAACGAGTCGCACATGAACAAATGAGAGAGGAACAGCCGTGGCGCTGGCCATGACCTATCTGAGGCTGCCGGTGGAGGGCGGCGCCGACCCGGGCCAGATGGCGCGGCAGGTGTTCGGCTCCCCCGACTGGCGCAAGGCCCACCCCGGAAGGGTGCTCGACCTGGCCGGTAACTGGCAGGGGCTGCATTACCTGATCACCGGTGACCCCTGGGAGGGGCGCTCCCCCGAGGCCGACGTCGTCTGCGGCGGTCGGCTGCTCACCGAGAACGGTACCGAGGCGCTCGGCTTCGACGTCATCTTCCTGTCCCAGGACCGGGTGAAGATCGCCGCCGACCACCTGGCGAACACGCCCTTCCCCTCCCGGCGCTTCGACCTGGCCGCCATGGCGATGGCGGACGTCCAGGGCGTGTCGAGCTGGACCGACGCCGCCCGGGACAACCTGTTCAAGCCCAGCTACAACACCCTGGGCCGGTTCTTCTCCGACGCCTCCGTGCACGGAGAGGCGATCTTCAAGACGATGGGCTGAAGGCCTACAGCTGGGCGAGCGTCCGGTGCGCCGTCTCGGTGGCGCCCAGCTGCTCCGCGAGGTGCTTCTCCACCAGCGGGAGCACCTCGCGGACGCGCACCCCACGGCCCAGCTCCTCGGTGAGCGAGGTGGACGAGACGTCCTTGAGGCCGCAGGGCACGATCTTGTCGAACCAGGACAGGTCGCAGTCGCAGTTGATCTGCACCCCGTGCATGGTCACCCCCTGGGAGACCCGCAGTCCCACCGAGACCAGCTTGCGGTCCGGGCGTACCCCGTCGACCAGCCAGACGCCGCTGCGGCCCTCGACCCGCACCCCCTGAAGGCCGAACTCCGCCAGGACGCCGATCATGGCCTCCTCCAGCAGCCGCACGAAGGCCACCACGTCGATCGGGTCGGAGAGCCGCACGATCGGGTAGAACGTCAGCTGCCCCGGGCCGTGCCAGGTGATCTTGCCGCCGCGGTCGACGTCGACCACCGGGGCGCCCGGGTCGCCCATCGGGCGGTCCAGCGGCTCGGTGCGCTTTCCCGCGGTGTAGACCGGCTCGTGCTCCAGCAGGATGACGGTGTCCTCGATCTCGCCGGCGACCCGGCGCGCGTGGGTGCGGCGCTGCAGCGCCCACCCGTCCTCGTAGGGAACAGCCTGGTCACCGAAGCCCGCATGCACGAAAATCACATCGCAAAGCCTACTTGAGCTGGCGCGGCTCTATGGGGGTCTCCTTCACTCCGCCCGAGCCGTCCCCTTCGACGCGCCACGCCATCGCGTTCTCGCGGTAGGTCACCGCCTGGACGAACTCGGTGCCCACGTAGTGCAGCCCGACCCCCTCGTCGGCGGCGTAGGCGGCGGGCAGCTCGCCCGAGCCGACCGAGGCGTGCAGCAGCGGGCGCCGCTGCGGGTCGCTGTCGTAGTGCACGCCGCAGGAGTGGGGAAGCAGGCCCAGCCCGTCCTTCAGCGGGCGCAGCTCGGGCCCGTAGGAGTCGGTGTTGCCGCCGGAGTGCCAGCACAGCGCGCCCGCGCTCTGCCCCGCCAGCACCACGCCCGCGCGCCAGACCTCCTCGAAGACCTCGTCCAGCCCGTGCGCCCGCCACAGCGCCAGCAGGTTCACCACGCTGCCGCCGAAGACGTAGACGAGGTCCTGGGCGAGCAGGTGGCCGCGCACGTCCTCGATGTTGGGCATGGGGAACAGCGCCAGGTGGCTGACCTCCGCGTCCATCCGGTTGAAGGCGTCGTAGGCCAGGGCCAGCCGCTCTGCCGGGTCGCCGGTGGCGGTGGCCAGGAAGCAGACCCGCGGACGGTCCTGCCCGGTGAGGTCGAAGGCGTAGCGCAGCAGGGGGCTGGGCTCGAGTCCGTGACGGGAGTTGAGCTGGAAGCTGCCTCCGCCGATGGCGAGGATGTGCGGCTGTCCGTCGGTGCTCACATGTGCTCCTTGGATCGGTGAGGACCTGTCGGAGTCACCGTACGACTACGCACAGCCCCGGTTGATGATTTCCGGGATTCTGTGGACATCTCTTCACCAGCCGACCCTTCGTCCCAACGGCCACTCGCGGCTCGGGGACGAAAATCCCCCCGCAGGGGGACGCGGAGCCCGTACCCCGACCCCTCCCCTGAGCGGGTCGTCGGGGTCCTACTCCAAAAGTCTGAGATGAAGACCATCCGGCTTGGTGATCTCAAAAGTGTGAATTTCCGACAAAGTTAATCCATGGTCCAGATCGCCCCCCTTCCCCCTGAAACCCGGGCAGTCTCGGCAACGGGTGGCGGCGCGGACGTCCGGCGGGAGCCCCCGGCGGTCCGCAGACCCCCCGTCTGGCGCGAACTCCTGCTCATCGTCCTGTTCTACGCGGCCTACATGGCGACCCGGGTCATCCTCAACGACCCGGACGGACCCCGGGACGCGTTCCTGCACGCCCGGCAGATCCTGTTGCTGGAGCGTTCGATGGGCCTGGACGTGGAACTGGGTCTCAACCAGGCGCTGCTGCACCACGAGTGGCTGGCCGTAGCGGCCAACCTCTTCTACCTGAGCGCCCACTTCGCGGTGACGATCGGCGTCGTCGTCTGGCTCTACCGCCACCGGCCCCGCCACTACGCCTGGCTGCGCGCCGGCATCATGGCCGCCACCGGGCTGGCGCTGGTCGGCTTCTGGCTGTACCCGCTGGCACCGCCGCGGTTCCTTCCCGAGCACGGCTTCGTCGACCCGGTCGTCTTCTTCGACACCCCCGGCCTGTACTCCTCGGGCGCCTCGACAGCGATGGCCAACCAGTACGCCGCGATGCCGTCCATGCACGCGGGCTGGGCCGTCTGGTGCGGCTTCGCGCTGCTGCTGCTGGGCCGCGCCCGGTGGACGCGGCTGCTCGGCGTGCTCTACCCGGCGGCGACCGTGCTCGTCATCATGGCGACGGCCAACCACTACGTCCTGGACGCGGTGGCCGGCGTCGCGCTGATCGCCGCGGGGGTCGGCGGGTCCTGGCTGGTCCACCGCAGGCGGCGGGGCGACACAGCCTCGTCATGACACGAAGGGGACGCGCCGCGGCGGTACCGCCTCAGGGCACGCGGGCCACGGCGCCGAGCATCGAGACGTCCTCGACCGAGGGCCGCTGCTCGGGCGGAACGTCGGGACGCCAGTCGACGATGGAGGTGATCCCCGGTTCGACGAGGTCGAGTCCCTCGAAGAACCGGGCGAACTCCTCTCTGCTCCGCATCTGGAAGCGCACGCCGCTCTTCTCGTCGGCCTCGACGACCTCGGCCCGCCGTTCCGGGGAGAGGTAGTCGAGGGTCGCGTGGGTCAGGGCGATGTAGCTGCCGGGAGCGAGTGTCTCGCGCAGCCGGTTCAGCAGCCCGTGGGCGTCCTCGGCCTCGGTGATGAAGTGCATGGTCGCGACCAGGATCAGCGCCGTCGGCCGCGACAGGTCCAGCGTCCGGGAGAGTTCGGGGGAGTCCAGGATCTTCTCGGGCTCGCGGAGGTCCGCGTCCACGTACGCGGTCGCTCCCTGGGGAGAGCTGTTCAGCAGCGCGCGGGCGTGCACCAGCACGATCGGATCGTTGTCGACGTAGACCACCCGCGACTCCGGGGCGATGCCCTGGGCGATCTCGTGCACGTTGCCCGCGGACGGAAGCCCCGCGCCGACGTCGAGGAACTGCCTGATCCCCACTTCGGCCGTCAGGTGGCGCACCGCCCGCTGCAGGAACTTGCGGTTCTCCAGAGCGGCGAGCCTGATGGTGGGGAACCCCGAGGCGAGGATCTCGGCCGACTCCCGGTCCGCGGCGAAGTTGTCCTTGCCGCCGAGCCAGTAGTCGTACCGGCGTGCGGGGTGGGCCCTGGTGGGGTCGATTCCTCGCGGAACGCGTTCAGCACTCACAAAACCTCATTGTGCCCCACGATTCCCTGACATCTCGAGATTTTCGCGACATGATCGTCTTGGTGGTCATAAACAATGCGAAAGGTGCGGCGATGGAGCTGCGTTACAGCCCGTTCGACTTCACGGTCCACGAAGACCCGTACCCGTTCTACGCGCGGCTGCGGGAGGAGGCTCCCGTCTACCACAACGAGCAGGACGGGTTCTGGGCCCTCTCCCGGCACGCCGACGTCCTCGCCGCGTTCCGCGACGACCGGCGCTTCTCCAGCCGGAACGGGATCCGGATCGAGGAGCCCTTCTGGGGCCCCCAGGCCGAGCAGTTCTTCTCCTTCGTGGCCATGGACCCGCCGAAGCACACCCGGATGCGCGGGCTGGTCAACAAGGTCTTCACCCCCCGCCGGGTCGCGGCCCTCGAGCCCCGGCTGCTGGAGATCGCCCGCACCCACCTGGAACCGCTGCTGGACGGCGACGAGTTCGACCTGATCGACTTCGCCAAGACCTACCCCACCGACGTCATCTCCGAGCTGGTCGGCGTGCCCGAGTCCGACCGCGCGCAGGTCCGCGACATCAGCTTCGCCGTCATGCACGCTCCGGAGGAGGGCGACGGCGAGATGCACGAGGGCTCGACCGACGCCATGGGAGCGCTGATCGGCTACTACGCGCAGCTGACCGCCGAACGCGCCAAGAATCCCCGGGAGGACCTGCTGTCGGGGCTGCTCCAGGCCACCGAGAACGACGACCGGCTCACCCCCGAGGAGATCATCGGGATCCTGATCCTCCTGATCGGCGCGGGCTCCGAGACCACGATGCTGCTGCTGGGCAACGCCTGGCACGCCGCGTGGAAGCACCCCGCCGAGCGCGAGCGCGCCTTCGCCGGCCGGATCGAGGACTGGGTCGAGGAGACCCTGCGCTACGACCCGGTCTCCCAGTCGTCCCCGCGCGTCACCACCGAGGACGTCGAACTGCACGGGGTGACGATCCCCGCCGGCGCCAAGGTCCTGCTGCTGAGCGGCGCGGCCAACCGCGACCCCGAGGTCTTCCCCGACCCCGACCGGTTCGACCTCGACCGCGACACCCGCCAGCACCTCACCTTCGGCAACGGCCGCCACCACTGCCTGGGCGCGCCCCTCGCCCGGCTCGAGGCGAAGCTGGCCCTGAAGGAACTGGTCGCGACCGTCGCCGACTACGAGATCGACGAGACCGCGGCCAAGCGGGTGCACACCTCCATCAACCGCGGCTTCATCTCGCTGCCCACCAAGGTGACCGCCCGCCGCTGACGGCATCCCGGGCACGGCCGACGGAGGGGCCGCCGTGCCCGGCGAAGGTCAGACCGTCCCGTAGAAGACCCGCTCGGTGACCTCGCGGGCGTGGCGGGCGTGCCTGCGCCAGTCCTCCAGCAGGTCGCCGCTGCCGGGATAGCCCAGCAGCCTGCTGACGGCCGTGCGCTCCCGGTGGTGGTCGGTCGGCAGCAGGTCCGACGCCCGGCCGCGCACCAGCATCACCGCGCCGCGGATCCGGGTGGCCAGGCACCAGGCGTCGATGAGCGTCCTGGCGTCCTGCGCGGTCAGCAGCTTGTACTCCACCGCCGCCTCCAGCGCGCTGAGCGTCTCGGTGGTGCGCAGCTCCGGCACCTCGAACGCGTGGCGCAACTGGAGCAGCTGCGCCACCCACTCCACGTCCGACAACCCGCCCGGACCGAGCTTGAGGTGCAGCCTGCGGTCGACGCCGCGCGGCAGCCGCTCGGCCTCCATCCGCGCCTTGAGCCGGCGGATGTGCTGCACGTCCTGCTCGCCGACTCCGCCCTCGGGCCAGCGGATCGGGTTGATGACCTCGGCGAACCGCTCGCACAGGCCGGCGTCGCCGATGACGGGCGCGGCCCGCAGCAGCGCCTGGCTCTCCCAGGCCGACGACCAGCGCCCGTAGTAGGCGGCGTAGGACGACAGGCTGCGCACCAGCGGCCCCGACTTGCCCTCCGGGCGGAGGTTGGGGTCGATGCCCAGCGGCGGCTCGGGCGCCGGCAGCGCCAGCAGCCGGCGCAGCTCCTCGACGACGGAGTGCGCCGCCAGGTGCGCCTGCCGGTCCTCGGCCCCCTCCACCGCCTCGTAGACGAACATGACGTCGGCGTCGCTGCCGTAGCCCAGCTCGCGCCCGCCGAACCGGCCCATCGCCACGATCGCCAGCCGGGCCGGGATCGGCTCCCTCCGCTCGGTCTCTATCTTGTTGACCGCCGCGGTGAGCGCCGCCTCCAGGGTGACGGCCGTGATGTCGCTGAGCGCCTCGCTGACCGTCCTGACCTCGGCCAGGCCCAGCAGGTCGGCCACCGCCGTCCGGAACAGCTCCCGCCGCCGGATCGCCCGGACCGCCGCGACGGCGTGCTCGGCCTTCTCCCGGTCGCCGTGCCTGCCCACCACCGCCAGGGCCTCGGCGCGCAGGTCCGCCAGGGGGCGGGGGGCGAGCGACGCCTCGTCGCCCAGGATCTTCACCCCGTCGGGAGCCCTCAGCAGCAGGTCGGTGACGTAGGCGCTGGACGCCAGCAGCCGCGCCATCCGCTCGGCGACCGCCACGTCGTCGCGCAGCAGCCGCAGGTACCAGGGCGTGGCGCCGAGCGCGTCGCTGACCCGGCGGAAGCCCAGCAGCCCGGCGTCCGGGTCGGGCGCGTCGGCGAACCAGCCGAGCATCACCGGCAGCAGCGTGCGCTGGATCGCCGCCCGCCGCGACACCCCGCGGGTGAGCGCCTCGATGTGGCGCAGCGCCCCGGCCGGGTCGTTGTAGCCCAGCGCCAGCAGCCGGGCCCGAGCGGCCTCCGGGGTGAGCCTGGCCTCCTCGCCCGGCAGGTTGGCCACCGCCACCAGCAGCGGCCGGTAGAAGAGCTTCTCGTGGATCCGCCGGACCCCGCGCGAGTGCCGCCGCCACAGCTCCGTGAACTGCACGGCCGGATCGCCGGTCAGCCCCAGCGCCCGGCCCAGCCGCCGCAGCCCCGCCTCGTCCGCGGGGACCAGATGGGTGCGGCGCAGGTGGTGCAGCTGGATGAGGTGCTCGGTGCGGCGCAGGAAGCGGTACGCCTCGGCGAGCTCGGCGGCGTCGTCGCGCCCCACGTACCCGCCCTCGGACAGCGCCGCCAGGGCGTCCAGGGTGTTGGGGCTGTGCAGCAGCTCGTCGGCCCTGCCGTGGACCATCTGGAGGAGCTGCACCGCGAACTCCACGTCGCGCAGACCGCCGGGGCCGAGCTTGAGCTGCCGCTCGACCTCGCCGTGCCGCTCCTTCAGGTGCTCCTCGACCCGGCGGCGCATCGTCTGGACGTCCGAGATGAAGCTCTCCCCCGCGGCGGCCTTCCACACCAGCGGGGAGAGGGCGTCGAGGTAGTCCCGGCCCAGCTCCAGGTCGCCGGCGACCGGACGGGCCTTGAGCAGCGCCTGGAACTCCCAGGTCTTGGCCCAGCGCTCGTAGTAGGCGCGGTGGCTGGCCAGGGTGCGCACCAGCGGCCCCGACTTGCCCTCCGGGCGGAGGTTGGCGTCCACCTCCCACAGGGAGCCCTCGGGAGTGGTGTCCGAGCACGCCCGCATCATCGCGGCGGCCAGCCTGGTCGCCGCGCGCAGCGCCTCCTCCTCGTGGCCGTCCACGGGCTCGGCGACGAAGACGACGTCCACGTCGGAGACGTAGTTGAGCTCGCCTCCACCGGACTTGCCCATGCCGATGACGGCCAGACGGCACAGCGTGTGCTCGGGCACCTGGGCGCGGGCTATGGCCAGGCCCGCCTCCAGCGCCGCGTCGGCGAGGGAGGCCAGTTCCCCGGCCACCTCCCGCACGTCCGCCTCGCCCGTCAGGTCGCGGCCCGCCAGGTCCAGCAGCCTGGCCCGGTAGGCGACGCGCAGCGCGTCCTGCCCGTCCGCGAGCCCGACGGGCAGCGGGTCGCCGGGGTCGGCGCCCACCGCGGCGAGCAGTTCGGCGCGCAGCCGGTCCGGAGCGGGCCGCTCCGGCGGGCCGGTGAGAACGTTCCACTGCTCCGGGTGGCGCGCCAGATACTCGCCCAGGGTCGCGCTCACTCCCAGGACCGCCAGGAGCCTGCGAGTGAAGAGGGAGTCGCCCGCCATCCGTTCTGGAAGGCCCGGATCGGCCTCCAGCAGCCGGAGGAGGCCGCTCAGGGCCAGGTCTGGATCCGCCGTCCCGCCCAGGGCGTCGAGAAGCGGATCGTCGAGAGGAACAGGGGAAGAGGAAAGAGCCCTCTCAGCCGCGGACGCGTCGGTGAAACCAAGCCGCGCGAGCCTTGCGGTGAGGGATGTACGGCGTTCACTCACACTCGTCAAACTAACCGTCCAGGGACCGCCGGGAGTGGATCACTGTACTCAAGGTCTCCGGAACGTTACAGACCTCACCCCAAAGTTACGCTCATCCGGCGTCTCGGTGAAGGGACCGAGGTGTCGGGCATGGGGCTGTAGCGCCCGCTCTCCACCAGCCAGTCCAACTGCGCCCGCGGCACCGCCAGCAGGGTGTCGACCACCCGGTCGGCCTCCTCGCGCACGGACGGGTCCAGTTCCCGCCAGGCCGGCTCCGAGTCGAGCGCCTCGGCCGCCTCCGCCATCCCGGCGAGACCCTCCTCGATCCGCTCGCTCACCCAGGTGATCGCCGTCAGCGGCTCCAGCTCCAGCTCGCCCACCGCCAGCGCGACGTAGTTGCAGGAGTCGCCCAGCCCGCTCTCGTGCGGGTAGGAGGCGACGTCGTTGCACCACGCCGTCACGTCGTTGACCCGGTCGAAGAGCCGCTGCCAGGCGCGGGTCCGGACCAGCGGCTCGGGCAGCTCCACTCCCAGGACCGGTTCGACCAGGTCCAGCATGAAGGGGCCGTTGGTGCGGCGGCGCAGCCGCGGATAGTCCTCCAGGGAGGGCAGCGCCCGGGTGCGGCGGCCGACGGCCTCGTCCACGCAGCCCTGCCTGTGCCACTCCAGGTGGATGCGGAACCTGCGGCGCCACTCGCCGCTCATCCCCCCGGACGTCTCGCGCCACAGCTCGGCCAGCGTGATCTCCAGCGGCCCGGCGCCCGCGCGGGGCGACCCGCGGCGCACCGCCCGTGTCATCTCCTCGTACAGGGCGTCCACCTCGGTCGCCGAGCCGCCGAACGGGGTCTCGTCCCGCAGGTCGTCGAAGGCGAACAGCCAGAGCAGCCACCGGGTGAACAGGGCCACCCGGGCCTGCGGGGCGTCCGGGAAGAGGCGGCAGGCCAGCCGCTCGAACCGGCCGCGGCCCAGCCGCGAGGTGTCGGTGTCGCCGAACACCAGCCCCCGGGACCTCGCCCAGGCGGTGGTCTCCTCCCCGACCGCCCACAGTCCCTCGTGGACCCGGCAGGGGGCGGACAGGGAGGGGACCCTCCAGGTCAGGGGCAACAGCAGCTCGGAGGTAAGCATGCGCTCACGTTAGGTGAGCGCCGCCGCGGCTTCCGGGTACTCCGGGTCAAAGTCCGGTCATGATGGGCTCCACCAGAGCCGCCGTGCCGCGGCCCGGCACCCAGGTGCAGGCGCCGCCCACCGCCACGACCCGGCCGGTGTCCAGCACCCGGCGGATCGCCTTGAGCACCTTCTTGCGCGACGGGCCCCCGGACGCGGGGTAGAGCAGGCCCGGCAGCTCCTCGCCGTCGATGACGTCGAAGTCCAGGTGGAGGTAGATCGGCCCGTCGGGCAGCACCGGCTCGTCCACGTCGGCCACCTGGCAGCGGACGATCTCGGCGCCGGCCAGGTACTCGGCCTCGGGCGGGTCCAGGTCGCGGGCATCCACCAGGGTGACCCGGCGCTCGGGCACCGGCTCCAGGCCCAGCAGGTCGGCGATCACCTCGGGGTTGGCCCCCACCAGCAGCCGCAGCGGCATGCCGCCCAGGTAGCCCGACAGGGTGCTCTGCGGGGTGTGGACGTCTCCGTGGGCGTCGAACCAGACGATGGAGGGGCTGATCCCCGCGCGCTGCAGGCCGGCCACCACGGCCAGGGAGGTGGTGCAGTCGCCCGAGACGACGACCGGCCTGTCCCCCTCGCCCGCCAGCTTGGCCACCGAGTCCGCGACGGTGTCGTAGAGCACCGCCATCCGCCGCCAGTGCCCCGCCTCGGGGAGCAGCAGCGTGATGGTCTCGTCGGCCTCGATCGGCGCCTCGAAGTCCGGCAGCCGCTCGTCGAGGTGATAGGGCACACAGATAACGCTCACGGGATGAAGGTATCCCGGAACTGTGCGATCGTTCGAGGACTTCGACCCTGGACGGGGCCACTACCCAGGTCGCACCCGGCGGGTAGGTTTGTAACGCTGGGGAAACACCTACAGGGCAGACTGACGGCAAGGCCCGGTGTGGGCGGCTGATCAGCCCCGGCCCCGGTTCACAGGCTTGTAAGGAGAATGGCATTGGACCGTCAGCAGGAGTTCGTGCTCCGGACCCTCGAAGAGCGGGACATCCGGTTCATCAGGCTCTGGTTCACCGACGTCCTCGGCTTCCTGAAGTCCGTGGCGGTCGCTCCGGCCGAGCTGGAGGGCGCCTTCGCCGAGGGCATCGGCTTCGACGGCTCTTCGATCCAGGGCTTCGCCCGGGTACACGAGGCCGACATGCTGGCCAAGCCCGATCCCTCGACCTTCCAGGTGCTGCCCTGGCGGGCGGAGGCCCCCGGCGTGGCCCGCATGTTCTGCGACATCCTGATGCCGGACGGCACCCCGTCCTTCGCCGACCCCAGGTACGTGCTGAAGCGCACCCTGGGCAAGGCCGCGGACCTCGGTTTCACCTTCTACACCCACCCTGAGATCGAGTTCTTCCTGCTCAAGGGCCTTCCGTCCGACGGAGAGGCTCCTCAGCCGGTCGACCAGGCGGGTTACTTCGACCACACCCCGCACTCCACGGCGCACGACTTCCGCCGCAACGCGATCACCATGCTGGAGTCGATGGGCATCTCGGTGGAGTACAGCCACCACGAGGGGGCGCCCGGCCAGCAGGAGATCGACCTGCGGTACGCGGACGCGCTCACCACCGCCGACAACATCATGACCTTCCGCCTGGTCATGAAGGAGGTCGCGCTGGAGCAGGGCGTCTGGGCCTCGTTCATGCCCAAGCCGTTCACCGAGTACCCGGGCTCGGGCATGCACACCCACATGTCCCTCTTCGAGGGCGACCGCAACGCCTTCTACGAGCCGGGCGCCGAGTACCAGCTCTCCAAGGTCGGCCGCGCCTTCATCGCGGGCCTGCTGCGCCACGCGCCGGAGATCACCGCCGTCTGCAACCAGTGGGTCAACTCCTACAAGCGGCTGTGGGGCGGCCCGGGATCCGCCGCCGGGCAGGGCGGCGAGGCCCCCTCCTACGTCTGCTGGGGCCACAACAACCGCTCGGCGCTGATCCGCGTGCCCATGTACAAGCCCCAGAAGGGCCACGCCACCCGGATCGAGTTCCGCTCGCTCGACAGCTCCTGCAACCCCTACCTGGCCTTCGCGGCCATCCTGGGCGCGGGCCTGAAGGGCATCGAGGAGGGCTACGAACTCCCCGCGGGCGCCGAGGACGACGTGTGGGCGCTGACCCCGGCCGAGCGCCGCGTGCTGGGCATCCAGCCGCTCCCCCAGTCACTCGACGAGGCGATCCGCACCATGGAGCGCTCGGAGCTGCTCGCGGACGTCCTGGGCGAGCACGTCTTCGACTTCTTCCTGCGCAACAAGCGCGCCGAGTGGGAGGACTACCGCCGCCAGGTGACGGAGTACGAGCGCCGCCGCTACATCGAGGTGCTCTGACGGCTCCGCCGTCGTCGAAGGACGTCGGGAGGCGGGGAGAGCGGTTCAGGCCGCTCTCCCCGGCCGGGGATGTCCGGAGCGGTGATCCGGGTCGGTCCGCTCGGCACGTCTGCGCGTCGCTCCCGCCCAGGTGACCTCCCTATGGAGGGAAAAGCACTGACCGTACTGGTCCGTCCGGTTATGATCTCGGCTCCGGACACCAGAGGAGCCTCGTGACGATTCCCCCCGGATGGCAGGGCGAGCCCTCCTGGCAGAACCCGCAGTCCCCGCCGCCGCCCGGTTCTCACGGGCAGTACGGGCAGCCGGGCCAGTACGGTGGGTACCTCCCGCAGGGATACCACCCGACCTATGATCCGGACGGCCCGCACGACCGGTACTACTACGCCGAGCCCCCCTGGGGGCCGCCCGACGCGCCTCCGGGCTGCTTCGCCGTGGCCCACCTCGGCAAACGGCTCCTGGCCAGGGTCGTCGACGTCCTCATCGTGATCGCCACGGCGGTCGCCCTGATCG
Organism: Actinocorallia aurantiaca; assembly: GCF_039533685.1. Lineage (NCBI taxonomy): Bacteria > Bacillati > Actinomycetota > Actinomycetes > Streptosporangiales > Thermomonosporaceae > Actinocorallia > Actinocorallia aurantiaca. The sequence continues at coordinate 27,666 of NZ_BAAATZ010000005.1, forward strand.
TCCCGATCGTGGTGGCCGCCCGGGACCGGGATCCGGAGATGGAGACCTCCGTGGGGAGCTCTGCCGTCGCCGTCGCCTTTCTGATCGTCTTCGGCGGTTACTTCCTCTACGACGGCGTCCAGAACGCGCTGTGGTCGCGCACCCTGGGCAAGCGCCTCATGCGCCTGCGGGTGGCGTCCGCCGACGCCCCCCACCTGCCGCTGTCCAAGGGAATCGCGTTCGGCCGGGCGGCCCTCTACCCGATGGGCTTCACGCTCCTGGGCATGCTGCCGATGATCGGCCTGATCTCCACGCTGAACTCCTTCTCGCCCCTGTGGGACCGGCCCAGGCGCCAGGCCTGGCACGACAAGATGGCCAAGACCGTGGTCCTGAACGACCGGCGGCCCTGAGGCGGGGTCAGTCGCGGGGCAGCCGAGGCAGCGGGAACTCGTCGGTGTGGTGGTGCTGGCCCGGCCACTGCTCGCCGAAGTCGGCGTCGTCGGAGTCGGCGCCGGGCAGCGGCAGGTCGCACCAGACGACCTTGCCCAGGGCGGTCCTGCGGGTGCCCCAGCGGCGGGCGAACTCGCTGACCACCAGCAGGCCCCGGCCGCCCTCGTCGTCGTCGGCGGCGCGGCGCAGCCTGGGCAGGGCCGCCGAACGGTCCATCACCTCGATGACCAGGGTGCGCTCGCGCAGCAGCCGCAGCTCCAGGGCGCCGGGCGAGTACCGCACCGCGTTGGTGACCAGTTCGGACGCGAGCAGCTCGGCGGTGTAGGACAGCTCGGCCAGGCCCCACTCCTCCAGCTGGGCGCGGACCAGGCCGCGGGCGCGGCGCACGGCCGCCGGGTCGTTGGGCAGCGTCCAGGACTCGTGGGTGTCGGACGGCAGCCGCCGCAGCCGGGCGATGAGCAGCGCGATGTCGTCGCGGTGGTGGTCGTCGTAGACGCCCGCCAGGCAGGCCTTGGCCAGGTCCTCCATCGGGCGCTCCAGCGCGGAGGCGTCGAAGATGCCGCGCAGCCGGGCCAGGCCGTCGTCGATGTCGCGGCCGCGGCTCTCGACCAGCCCGTCGGTGTAGATGACGAACATGCTGCCGTCCTCGACGGCGAACTCCCGGCTCTCGATCGGGTTGCCGCCGACCACGCCCAGCGGCGGGGCGTCGGGCAGGTCGAGGTATTCGGTGGTGCCGTCGGCGCGCAGCAGCAGCGGAGGCAGGTGGCCCGCAGAGGCGATCTCCAGCAGGCCGCTGGTTGCGTCGTAGACCCCGTAGACGCAGGTCGCGAAGTGCGGCTCCTGCTCGCCCAGCTCGGTCATCAGCTCGTGCAGGATGTGCAGGGCGTCGGCCGGCGGGTAGTCCAGGTTGGCCAGCGTGTGCAGCGCGGTGCGCAGCCGCCCCATGGTGACGGCGGCCTTGACGCCGTGGCCCGCGACGTCGCCGACGATCAGCGCGACCCGGCCGCCGGGCAGCGCGATCGACTCGTACCAGTCGCCGCCGACCTCGACCAGCTTGCTGCCGGGCAGGTAGCGGTGCCGGACCTCGACCGAGGACGGGTGCGACAACCGGTTGGGCAGCAGGCTGCGCTGCAGGGTGAGGGCGGTGGCCCGCTCCCGGCTGAAGCGGCGGGCGTTGTCGATGACGATGGCGGCCCGGGAGGCGAACTCCATGCCGATCTCGACGTCGTAGGCGTCGAACCGGCGGAAGCCCGCGGTCCTGGTGCAGATCATCATGCCGAGCAGGGAGCCCTGGGCGATCAGCGGCAGCATCACCATCGAGACGTCGCTCAGCAGCTCCTTCACCGGGTCGCGGCGCCAGGCCGAGGCGATCTCGCCCGCCTGCTCCTCGGTGATCTGCCGCAGGTGCACCGCCTCCCTGCGGTCCAGGCACTCGCGGTAGGGGGTGTCGGGCGGGTAGACGAGCACCTCGCCGGTGGGGAACGCCGAGACCCAGTCCAGGTCGTGGTTGTCGGTGGCCAGCGCGATCCGGCGCAGCACGGCGGAGCCGCCGGACGCCACGGGCGACTCGTCGGCGGCGACCAGGCTCTCCAGGACCACGATCGCCGCGACGTTGCAGTAGTGCGGCACGACGACGTCCGCCAGCTCGCGGGCGCACTGGTCGAGGTCGAGGTTGGCGCCGAAGCGGGCGAGCGGGTCGTCGAACAGGGCACGGCGCACCTGCACCGGGTCCTGGAAGCGTTCGGCGGCGGGCAGCGCGATCTTGATGTGCGCCAGCGCGGCCAGGCCGGCTCCGCCGACCATCGGCTGGACCGTCACCACCGCCTCGCCGGGACCGCGCAGCCGCCAGACCGCGGTGCGCTCCTGCCCCTCCGCGACCGCCGCGAGGATGCTCTCGAGCTGCTCGGCGCCCTCCTCGATCAGCTCGGCCAGCGGGGTCCCCAGCAGCTCGGCGGGCTCCACCGCCAGCACCGAGGCCGCGTTCCGGCCCGACTGCACGATCCTGCCGTCGGCGTCGAGGCCGAGGACGAGCGTCCTGGACGCCGAATCGGAAATGGACGCAGTGGCCCGTCGCGCCATCGCGGTTCTCACGTCTGCCGCTCCCGCCTCCGCCTGCAAAGTCCTGCGCCCAAGTATGGAGTACCGAAGCGTTTCGTGCGTGGCTACTCACTCAAGACCGTCATCGCGCGGGGATCCGGGCGGGGTTTCCGGTGTCACGGCTCCCCGCTCCGGCCCAGGCCGGGGGTGAGATTTTATTCACGATCGGACAAAAAGCTGGGAATGGTGACTCTTCCCCTGTCGTTGAGTTGGTGGGATCATCGATTCCGTCCGGGTACGCCGAAGGGGCGCCTCGAGACTGGAGGTAGATCAAGCATGTCCACAGCAGCGCAGGACCGGTCGACCATGCTCTACGGCGGCCAGGGAACACGGCGGATCACCGTACGCGACATCGCAGCGGCCAAGGCCCGCGGCGAGAAGTGGCCGATGCTCACCGCCTACGACGCGCTCACCGCGCGGATCTTCGACGAGGCGGGCATCCCCGTCCTCCTGGTCGGCGACTCCGCCGCCATGGTCGTCTACGGATACGACTCCACCGTCCCGGTGACGGTCGACGACCTCCTCCCCCTCACCGCCGCGGTCGTCCGCGGCTCCAAGCGCGCGCTGGTCGTCGCCGACCTGCCGTTCGGCTCCTACCAGGCCTCGGTGGAGCAGGCCCTGGCCACCGCCTCCCGCTTCCTCAAGGAGACCGGGGCGCACGCGGTCAAGGTCGAGGGCGGCCGCCGGATCCTCCCGCAGGTCGAGGCCATGGTCGCGGCCGGGATCCCGGTGATGGCCCACCTCGGGCTGACCCCGCAGTCGGTGAACGTCTTCGGCGGCTACCGGGTGCAGGGCCGCGGCGAGGCCGGCGAGCAGCTGATCCAGGACGCCAAGGCGATGGAGGCCGCGGGCGCCTTCGCCGTGGTGCTGGAGTGCGTGCCCGAGGACCTGGCCGAACGGGTCACCACGGCCCTGTCCATCCCGACCATCGGCATCGGCGCGGGCGCGGCGACCGACGCCCAGGTGCTGGTCTGGCAGGACATGGCCGGGCTGGTCCCGCACACCGCCAAGTTCGTGAAGAAGTACGCCTCGGTCGGCGACGTGCTCTCCGAGGCCGCCCGCTCCTACGCCGAGGACGTCGTCGGCGGCGCCTTCCCGGCGGCGGAGCACTCCTACCGCTGACCTTCCTCCCGCCCCTGGAGGAGAAAAGGAAC
>NZ_BAAATZ010000005.1:31396-86282 GCF_039533685.1 Actinocorallia aurantiaca
GGTCACACGTCGGTGAGGCGAATGCCCGCGTGGGCCTTGTAGCGGCGGTTGATGGAGATCAGGTTGGCGGTGAAGGCCTCGACCTGGTGGGCGTTGCGCAGCCGGCCGCCGTAGATCCCGCGGACGCCGGGGATCCGGGACGCCAGGGCCTGGACGAGGTCGGTGGCCTCCCGGTCCTCGCCCAGCACCAGCACGTCCAGGTCGATCTCCTCGACCTGCGGGTCGAGGAGCAGCACGGCCGACACGTGGTGGAAGGCGGCCACGACGCGGCTCTCGGTGAGGATGGCCGCCGCCTGCTGGGCGGCGCTCCCCTCCTCGACCGGCAGCGCGTAGGCGCCCTGCTTGTCGAAGCCCATCGGGTTCACGCAGTCCACCACGACCTTCCCGGCCAGCTCGGACTTCAACGACTCCAGGGTCGCCTGGTGCCCGCCCCAGGGCACCGCGATGATCACGATGTCGGACCCGGCGGCGCAGGCCGCGTTGTCGAGGCCGCGCACGCCTTCGCCGAGTTCCGCCGCAGCCTCCTGGGCGCGGTCGGCGGCCCGCGAACCGATGATCACCTGGTGCCCGGCGAGGGCGAACCGGCGGGCCAGGCCCTTGCCCTGGTCCCCGGTTCCGCCCAGGATGCCGATGGTCAGGCCGCTCACGTCAGGGAGATCGCTCATGTGCGAGATCCTGCCAGGTGCGCCCCGGCGGGATTCCATCGGCCCTGCCTGTGGCGATCCGGGGGCGGGACCGGGTTCCCTGCGTCAGGATGGGGGGATGGACGCCGGTCAAGTGAACCTGCTGAGGGAGCTGCTCTCCTCCACCGAACTCATGGCCGACACCCGGAGGTTCGCCCGGACCCTGCGCTCCTCGGCGCGCGAGGACCTGCTGCTGCTGGGCACCCCCGAGGACGAGCCCTGGCATCTGGCCGCCCACCTGGACGACGAGAGCCGTTTCGTCCCCGAGCTCAAGCCCACCCTGGTGCGCTGGGACCCGCCGCCGGGCGCGCCCTCCCACCTGTCGGTCGGGCTGGAGCGCCTGGCCGACGCCCGGCGCGGCGAGGCGCTGTTCGTGGTCGCGCCCGAGCGCGCGCCCGACCCGCTGCTGGAGCGGGTGGACGACGCCCGGCGCACCGGCGCGGTGATCCTCACCCTGGACGGCGGGGACCGGGAGCTGGCCGGGCTGGCCCATGACGCGCTGACCGTCGCCTCCGGCGGCCCGGTCACCTTCGACCAGGCCCAGCACCTGGTGAGCGCCGCGGCGGCCGAGGAGAGCCCCAGGCGCGGGCTGCGCGAGCGGCTGGCGCGGCTGCTGGACGCCGTCAGCGGGCCTCAGCTCTCCTGAGCGTCCCACTCCTCGTTGCGCTCCTCAGCGGTGGTCAGGGCCAGCCGCGCCGCCTCCTCGGAGTCGTACGGGCCCATCCGGAGCCTGTCCGCGCAGCCCGGTCCCTTCTCCACCCGCATGTGCTTAAGGCAGAAAAACCAGTGTCCCTCATCAGACATGATCACCCCTCCTGTACGAATCCTGCCCCGAGCCTGGCATCTAAACTCTCTTCCCATGACGACGACGTATCTCACGCCCGGCAAGGTCTCGCCTCCTCGCAAGGTCCCGGCGAACATCGAGCGGCCCGAGTACGTCGGGAAGAAGTCCCCCAAGACCGGTGAGCCCGACGTCAAGACGCCCGAGATCATCGAGGCCATGCGGGTGGCCGGCCGGATCGCGGGGCGGGCCCTGGCCGAAGTCGGCCGCGCCGTCCGCCCGGGGATCACCACCGACGAACTCGACCGCATCGGCCACGAGTTCCTCCTCGACCACGGCGCCTACCCCTCCACCCTGGGATACCGGGGCTTCCCCAAGTCGCTGTGCACCTCGGTCAACGAGGTGATCTGCCACGGCATCCCCGACGACACCGTCCTGCGCGACGGCGACATCGTCAACGTCGACATCACCGCCTTCATCGGCGGGGTCCACGGCGACACCGACGCCACGTTCCTGGTCGGCGACGTCGACGAGGAGTCTCGCCTGCTGGTGGAGCGCACCCGCGAGGCGATGACGCGCGGCATCAAGGCGGTCCGCCCCGGCCGCGCCGTCAACGTGATCGGCCGGGTGATCGAAGCCTATGCCCGCCGCTTCGGCTACGGGGTCGTGCGCGACTTCACCGGCCACGGCATCGGCACCACGTTCCACTCCGGGCTGATCATCCCCCACTATGACGACCCGCAGGCCACGACGGTCATCGAGCCGGGGATGACCTTCACCATCGAGCCGATGCTCACCCTGGGGACCCACGACTACGACATGTGGGGCGACGGCTGGACGGTGGTGACCAAGGACCGCAGGCGCACCGCCCAGTTCGAGCACACCCTCCTGGTGACGGACACCGGCGCGGAGATCCTTACTCTGCCGTAACAATTCCGTACGAACAGCACCAAGGTCATTACTTCGGGGTAAGTGCGGAGGAAAACCCGCCCCCGCCGAACTTCGAGGTGCATGCCGCATGATGGGCCCCACTCACGCCCTGTCCGGGGCGGTGGCCTGGCTGGCCGCCGTGCCGCTGATCCAGGACACCGCCCTGCTGCAGGGATACGCGGTGCAGTTGTCCCCCGCACAGATCGCCGCGGGGACCGTGGTGTGCGCCGGGGCCGCGATGCTCCCCGACATCGACCACCACGACGGCACCATCGCCAACACCTTCGGGGTCTTCACCAAGGTGCTCTGCACGGTGGTCGGCAAGATCTCCGGAGGGCACCGGAACGCCACCCACTCGATCCTCTTCGCGCTGGGCGCCGGCTACGGGGCCGACTGGCTGGCCACCCACTACGAGCCGGCCTGGTGGGTGCTGCTCTTCCTGCTCATCGGGCTCGGCCTGCGCGGCCTGGGCATCAGGATCGGCACCAGCGACGCCTTCACCGGGTTGCTCAACGCGCTGGTCGCGGCGGGGCTCGTCTACTGGCTGCACGACGTCGACATGCGGTGGGCGGGTTACGCCGTCGCCCTGGGCTGCGTCATCCACGTCGTCGGCGACTGCTGCACCCCGCAGGGCTGCCCGGTGCTGTGGCCCGCTCCCTGGCGGCTGGGCCTGCCGCTGATCCCGCGGACGAACGGCAGGGCGGAGAAGTGGGTGATCGCGCCCCTGCTCACCCTGAGCGCCGTGATCCTCGTCATCCGCACCGCGGTGGGCGACGAGCTCACCGACTGGCTGGACGGCCTGGCCTGAGCGGACCCGCCGGGGCGGGCCCGCTCCCCGCGGCCCTGTTCCTCGCGGCCCGGTCGCCCGCGGGCTCAGTCCTTGGCGGTCACCGAGTGGAGGGCGACGTCCACCTTCTGCGTCTCGTCGGAGCAACTGCACTGGCCACAGCCCGGCAGAATGTCCATTTCCTCACCGTCTCTTCCTTATTCATGCCGATAAGGCAATTTCGAGCGTACGCCGTGCCGAGGGAGAAGGTCAGTGCCACGGCCCGGCAAATCTCCGGTAGAGAGAGAATGCTCTCCCCGAGGCCACCTCCGGCGGGCCGTCTAGGAGGCCGCGGGCTGGGAACAGAGCGTTCGTGGGGAAACGAGAGTTCTGCGCGGCGGCGCTGGCCGCCGCACTTCTGACCGGATGCGCCGGAGGCGGCGACGGGAACGGGACGACGGCGACGCGGGCGCCCTCTCCCGTGGACGCCTCGGCCGCGGCCGTGCTGGAGGACGCCTACACGCGGATCGTCGCGGCCGTGCTGCCGTCCGTCGTGCAGATCAACACCGACCAGGGCGAGGGGTCGGGCGTCGTCTACGACGGCGACGGCCACATCGTGACCAACGCGCACGTGGTGGCCGGGGCCCGCTCCCTCCAGGTGGTGCCCTCCAGCGGCGGCAGCCCGCTGAACGCCCGGCTCGTCGGCACCTTCGACGCCGGGGACCTGGCCGTGGTGAAGGTCGACGGGGCGAACCTGCCCCCGGCGAGCTTCGGCGACTCCACCCGGCTGAAGGTCGGGCAGATCGTCCTGGCCATGGGCAGCCCGCTGGGGCTGTCGGGCAGCGTCACCAACGGCATCGTCTCGGCGACCGGCCGGACGGTGACCTCCCAGCGGGAGGGCGCCTTCCCCGGCGCCACCATCTCCGACGCGGTGCAGACCAGCGCGGCCATCAACCCCGGCAACAGCGGCGGAGCCCTGGTCACCCTGGACGGCACGGTCGTCGGCATCCCCACGCTGGCGGCGGGCACCGGCTCGGGCGACCTGGCGGCGGGCATCGGGTTCGCCATCCCCGGCGACACCGTCCGCACCATCGCCCCCCAGCTGATCTCCTCCGGCAAGGTCACCAGCTCCGGGCGGGCCGCGCTGAACGTCACGATCGCCCAGACCTTCAGCATCACCACGGGCAAGGCCGACGGGGTCGCGGTCGTCTCGGCGGCCGAAGGCGGCGCGGCGGCCGCGGCGGGCATCCGCAAGGGAGACGTCATCGTCGAGGTCAACGGGCAGGCGACCCCGACCACCACCGCGCTCGCCGAGATCCTGGCGAACCTGCAGGTGGGGCAGACCGTGCCGGTGAAGGTCCGCCGGGAGGGCAAGGAGCAGACCTTCCAGGTCAAGCTCGGCGAACTGCCGGGAGGCTGATTTTTCTTGCGTGTCACCTGAACAACTGCGCGAACGGCGGCGTCGGTGAATAATGCGCTGTCCGCTTTGCGAAGGGAACACAATGTTCGGGGTGGTACGACCCTGTCGGCACGGCATGTGCACGACCTTGTTCAAGGACTGGATGGCCCACCTCTGCGGCCTGTGCCTCACGCTGCGGGACGAGCACGGCCACCGCGCCCGGCTGGTGACCAACTACGACGGCCTCCTCGTCTCGGTGCTGACCGAGGCCCAGCTCGCCGCGTCGGCGCCGCGCCGCAAGGCCGGCGCGTGCGCGCTGCGCGGCTTCAAGGGCGCCGACGTGGTGAGCGCGCAGGCCGAGGGCGCGCGGCTGGCCGCCGCGGTCTCCCTGCTGCTGGCCGCGGGCAAGACCCGCGACCACATAGCCGACGGCGACGGCCCCTACGCCCGCAGGCCGGTCGCCGCGGCCGCCTCCCGGGTGGCCGACCGCTGGGACGCCGCGGGCGGCAGGACCGGGGAGGTCCTGGGCTTCGACGCGGCCGTGCTGCGGGACGCCGTGGCCCGCCAGGCCGTGCTGGAGCGGACGCCGGGCCTCACCCTGCTGGAGCTCCTGGAGCCGACCGAGACCGCCGTGGCGGCGGCCTTCGCGCACACCGCGGTGCTGGCGGGCAGGCCGGGCAACGCCGAGCCCCTCGCCGAGGCGGGCCGCTTCTTCGGCAGGCTCGCCCACCTGCTGGACGCCGTCGAGGACCTGCCCGAGGACCACGCCGCCGGGGCCTTCAACCCCCTGACCGCCACCGACACCCCCCTGCGCGAGGCCCGGCGGCTGTGCGACGCGTCCCTGCACGGGCTGCGCCTCGCCCTCGCCGACGCCGAGTTCGAGAACCGCACCCTCGTGACGGCCCTTCTGGAGCGGGAAGTCCGCAAAGCGGTGGACCGGACGTTCCAGGGCCACCCGTACGCGGTGTTCGACGAGCCCTCCGCCTCCGATCGGGGCGGGCTCCCCGTCCTGCCGGTCGTGGGCCAGTACCCCCCGGGGTACTACCCCCCGCCCGGGCAGGTCCCGCCGGGCTACAAGCCGCCCAGGCGGCGTCCGGGGTGCGGGCCCGAGCTGTGCCTGGCCGGCGCCCTGGTCGGCTGCACCTGCGGCCTGTGGCGGCCGGAGTGGAGCGAGTACCACGAGTCCTCGTGCTCCGACCGGTGCGCCTGCACCCGGTGCGACGGCTGCGGCGACGGCTGCTCGAACTGCGGCGAATGCTGCAACTGCTGCGGCGACGGCGGGTGCTGCGACTGCGGCTGCGACTGCTGACCGCCGCTTCGGGGCGGGCGGGCACCGTCCGCCCCGGGGGGTCAATAAGGTGGAAGGGTCTCCAGCCCCGAACCGAGAAGATCATGACCTTGCCTGCTCGACGGATCGCCTCACTCACCGCGCCGGCCGCACTCCTGGCGGTCCTGCCGCTCCTGCTGCTGTTCTTCTCCGCGGCTCCCGCCTCCGCCCACACCTCGCTCACCGGCAGCACCCCCGCCGACGGAGCCGAGGTCGCCGCGCCGTCCCAGGTGACGCTGACCTTCAACGAGGCCCTGCGCTCGGCCCGGGTCGTCGTCCGCCCGGAGAAGTCCGAGGTCGAGGTGCAGAAGGGCTCCGCCCGGCTGGACGGCGAGAAGGTCGTCCAGAAGATCAAGGGCACCCTGCCCGCCGGGAAGTACTCGATCGGCTACCGGGTGATCTCCGCCGACGGCCACCCGGTCACCGGGGTGCTGTCCTTCACCGTGACCGGCGCGGCCCTCGCCGAGGACGGCCCGGTGCCCGCCGAGACCGGGATCGCCGCGCCCACCGACTCCGACGACGCCGCCGCCGAGTCCGAGGGCGGCACCACCCGCTGGCTCATGGTCGGCGCGGGCCTGGCCGCCGGAGTCGGCATCGGCCTGCTGTTCGCCATGCGGCGGCGGCGGTGATCCGCGAGGTCGCCAAGGCCGCCGCGCTCGCGGTCCTCGCGACCGCGGCGGGCCTGGTCGCCGCGCTCTACGTCGGCGGGGCCGTCGCCGAGCGGGTCATCCCGGGGATCAGCGACGCGGGCGTGCTGGTCCGCTGGGGGCTTCCCGTGGCCCGCACGGTGATGGACATCGCCGCGGCGCTGACCGTCGGCTGCCTGGTCATGGCGATCGTGCTGATCCCGCTGATCAAGGACGGCCTGACCTCCGCGGCCCAGAACTACCTGCGGGCGGCGTCCTGGTGCGCCGCCGTGTGGGCCTCCGCCGCGGGCGCCACCCTGGTGCTGACCGTCGCCGAGATCCTCGGACTGCCGGTCACCGGGCTGCTGCGCGGCCACGAGCTGTCCAGCTACGCCGGGCAGATCCCGCAGGGGACCGCGCTGCTGCTGGTCATCCTCATGACCGTGATGGTGGCTCTGCTGTCCCGCACGATCTCCACCCCCGCGGCCTCCCTGGGCCTGCTGGCGCTGGCTCTGGTGGCGCTGCTGCCGCCCGCGGTGACGGGCCATTCGGCCTCCTCCCCCAACCACTCGGTCGCGATGGTCGGGCTCGCCCTGCACCTGCTGGCCGTGGTGCCCTGGGTCGGCGGGCTGGCCGTCCTGGTCTGGCACGCGCTGAGCGGGGGCCGGCTGCTGGACACCGCCGTCGGCCGGTTCAGCCGGCTGGCCGTCTGGTGCCTGGCCGTGACGGGCCTGTCCGGGCTGGTCAACACCATCTCCCGGCTGCCCGACCCGCTGCAGCTGTTCACCACCGACTACGGCCGGATCATCCTGGCCAAGATCGTGCTGCTGGCCGCCCTGGGCTGGATCGGCTGGCGGCACCGCGAGCGCACGGTCCCGGCGATCCGCGAGGGCAGGCCCCTGGCGTTCACCCGGCTCGCCGTCGTCGAGGCCGCGATCATGGGCGCGACGATGGGAGTGGCGGTCGCGCTGGCCCAGACCGCTCCCCCGCCCTCCGAGACCGGTGCGGTGAGCACGGTCGAGGCGCTGATCGGTTACGAGATGCCGGCGCCGGTCACCGTGGCCAGACTCGCCTCGCTGTGGCGGTTCGACCTGTTCTGGGTGGTGCTGGTCCTGGTGCTGGGCGGCCTCTACCTGGCCGGGGTGCTGCGGCTGCGCCGCCGCGGCGACTCCTGGCCGGCGGGCCGCACGACCGCCTGGTGCGTCGCGCTCGTCTCGATCGTCATCGTCACCCTGAGCGGCGTCTCGACCTACGCCCCGATCCTGTTCAGCGTGCACATGGCCCAGCACATGACGCTCGCGATGCTGACGCCGATCTTCCTGGTGCTGGGCGCCCCGGTGACGCTGGCGCTGCGCGCGCTCAGGCCCGCCGAGGTGCGCGGCGACCGGGGGCCGCGCGAGTGGCTGACCGCCTTCCTCGGCAGCCGGTTCACCAAGGTCGTCGCCCACCCCGTGGTGGCGGGGGTGCTCTTCATCGGCAGCACCTACGCCCTGTACTTCAGCCCGGCGTTCGAGTGGATGATGCGCAACCACCTCGGGCACATCGGCATGCTGATGCACTTCCTGCTCAGCGGCTACCTGTTCTACTGGGTGATCATCGGCGTGGACCCCTCGCCGCACAAGATCCCCCATGTGGGCCGGCTGCTGATGCTGTTCGTCACCATGCCGTTCCACGCGTTCTTCGGCATCGCGCTGATGAACATGGGCCAGCCGCTGGCCCCCTCCTGGTACGAGTCGGTCCAGCCGCCGTGGGGCGTCTCGGCCGTGCACGACCTGCAGACGGGCGGAGCCATCGCCTGGGGCTTCGGCGAGATCCCGACCTTCATCGTGCTGATCGCGATCGTCGTCCAGTGGGCGGTCTCCGACCAGCGGATCTCCCGCCGCGGCGACCGCCAGGCCGCCCGCGACGAGGACGCCGAGCTCGCCCGCTACAACACGATGCTCTCCCAGCTCGGCGACTCCGGACAGGCCGGCTCCTCGGCCAGGGCCGGCACCGACTAGCGCGGCTGGATGAAGCCGCTCTCGTAGGCGAAGATCACCGCCTGGGTGCGGTCCCTGGCGCCGAGCTTGGCCAGCAGGTTGCCCACGTGCGTCTTGACGGTCTGGGGGCTGACCACCAGGGAGTCGGCGATCTCGGCGTTGGACAGGCCGGCGGCCATCAGCCGCAGCACCTCGGCCTCGCGGTCGGTCAGGCGGCCGTGCCAGTCGGCGCGGGCGGGGGCGGGCTGGCCGTGCTCGGCGGCCAGCGCCCTGATCGCCGCGGGGAAGAGCAGGGTGTCCCCCTGGACGACCATCCGGATGGCCTGCAGGATCTCCTCGGGGCGGGAGCGCTTGAGCAGGAAGCCGTTCGCCCCGGCGCGCAGGGCATCGTAGACGTAGTCGTCGTTCTCGAAGGTGGTGACCACCAGGATCCGGGGAGGGTCCGGGACCTTCGCCAGGAGGTCGCGGGTGGCCTGGATGCCGTCGACGCCCGGCATCCGCACGTCCATGAGCACCACCTCGGGAGCGAGCCGCAGCGTCTCCCGCAGCGCCTCCGCCCCGTCGGCGGCCTCGCCGACCACCTCCAGGTCCGGTTCGGCGGCCACGATGGCCCGCAGTCCCGCGCGGATCAGCCTCTCGTCGTCGACGATCAGCACCGTGGTCATGTGTTCCCCTTCGGAATCGGGATGGAGGCGCGCAGGCACCAGCGGCCCTGGTCGGAGCCGGCGCTCAGCCTGCCCCGCAGGACGTGGACGCGTTCGCCCAGTCCGGCCAGTCCCCGGCCGCCGGTTCCCGCGCCGCCGTGGGTGCGCGTGCCCGTCGGGTTGCTCAGCTCCAGGTCGAGTTCGGCGGGGCCGACGGACAGCAGCAGGTCCACCGGCACGCGCCCGGCGTGCTTGGCCACGTTGGTCAGCCCCTCCTGGACGATCCGGTAGGCCTCCCTGGAGACCGCGGCCGGCAGCCGGTCCAGGTCTCCTTCCCGGCGCAGGTCGATCTCCAGGCCGGTCTTGCCGAGCAGTTCCTCCAGGTCGCGCAGGGTCCGCTGGGGGGTGTGCCGGCTGCCCGCCTCCTCGTCGCGGAGCAGGCCGAGGACGTGGTCGAGGTCCTCCAGCGCGGTCCGCGCGCACTCCTCGATCGCCTGCAGAGCCTGCGTGGCGAACACCGGATCCCGCTCCAGCACGCGGGCCGCCGCGGCGGACTGCACGGTGACGATGCTGAGCGCGTGCCCGACGGAGTCGTGCAGTTCCCGGGCGAGCCGGGTGCGTTCGGCCTGGGCGTCGGCCCGCCGCTCGGCCGCGGCGATCCGCTCCTCGGGCGAGGGCCCCAGCGCCCAGGCCGCGCCCCTGGCGGCCAGCCCGCCGAGCAGGGCCACCCCGTACCCGAAGCCCAGCAGCAGGAGGAGCCCCAGCGGAAGCGTCCACACGATCATCCAGCCGCTCGGCAGCCAGTGCATCTCGTCGGATCCGGTGAAGGGCAGGCTCAGGATCCAGCTGGCCAGGAGGGGGATCATCACGCTGAAGAACCCGACCGCCGCGCCGGCGAGCACGTGCGCGGTGAACCACAGGGCGGCGCGCAGTCTGGCCGGCCACCGGGTGTCCCGGCCCGGCTGCTCCGGCGCGCCCAGCATCTCCAGGGAGATCGAGCACTCGATGCGGCGCGCCACCGGCAGCAGGCCGGTCACGACCAGCCCGCCCGCCAGGCTGAGCAGGAACAGCAGCAGCGCCAGCCAGGGCGAGTCCGACCCGCTGGCCTCGGCCCCGCCGCCGCCCGCGAACATCGCGATGGCCAGGTAGGGGGTGGAGATCATCCCGCCGAGGATCATGAACGCCCAGCGACGCCACGTCACCGTCGAGTAGAGCGGGCGGAACGCGGACCTGAGCACGCCCTCATCCTCTCAGCCGACCCGTGTTCCGGCCTCCCCCCCAGGTCGTGTCCGGATATCACCCCTGCGCAGGAGTGACGTAGGAGACAGAACACGGTTCTATAAATCAAGGCGCTCCCTGGCTAAGGTAAGCGGGGAGTTAAAAGTGTCAGTGACTGACGATAGCGTGCGGACATGAGCGGCAGGAAAGAAGAGACAGGGCTTCAGGCCACCGACCCCGAGGGTCTCCGGACATCCGGCGACCACCCGGCCGAGCCGCGTGCCGCCCGTACGCCCGGGCCGCTCTCCTCCCTCATCCGCTACGCCATCTGCGGCGGCGGCGTCACCTTGCTTTCCAGCTGGGCGCTCGTCCTCCTGGACACCGCCATGAGCCTGGTCCTCGCGAACGCGGTGGTGACGGCCCTGGGAACCCTCCTGGTCAACGAGCTGCACGGCCGCGTGTCCTTCAAGAGCGAGAGGCGGGGCTGGCGCATGCACGGCGAGTCCGCGCTCACCGCGCTCGCCGCCTACCTGGTCACCACCGGGGCGATGCTGGCGCTGCACCACTCCGTCGCCCATCCGAGCGCCTTCCTCGACCAGGGCGTCTACATCGTCGCCTCCGGCGTCGCCGGAACCTGCCGCTTCCTGGTGCTGCGGCTGGTCGTCTTCGGCCGCTTCGGCCGCCGGGGCGGCGGCAGGAACTCCGTCGTCCTGGCCGCCTGATCCTTCGCCGTCCGCCCCCGGACGACGAAGGCCCCGGCCGTGACGGCCGGGGCCTTCTCCTTCTTCAGGAGGAGTCCTCCTCCTGAAGACCTGCCTTCTAAAGCCCGACGCAGACGAGCGCCCGCCGGTAGGCGTCGCGCCGGTGGGTCTCCTCGCCGGTCTCGCCCATGAGCTCGGCCAGGTCGAACCAGGCCTGGGCGGCGTCCCGGGTCGACTCCATCTCCTCCAGGTGGGTGGCGGCGCGGGTCAGCACGTCCAGGGCCTCGTTCCGGCGGCCCAGCCGCACGTAGGCCTCGCCCAGCACCGTCAGCGCCCAGGCGGAGGTGCGCCGCGGCGCGTCGCCCAGCAGGTCGAGCGCCTGCTGCGCCAGTTCGACGGCCTCGGCGGGAGCGCCCAGCAGGGTCTCGGCGCGGGCCAGTTCGGCCAGGCACCAGGCGGTGTCCACCTCGCCGGCGGCGTTGCCCTCGATCTCCTTGCGGGCCTTGAGCAGGATCTCCTTGCCCCGGGCCGCCTCGGACGGGCGGGCGCGCAGCAGCAGCGAGGCGTAGGCCAGCTTCAGCCTGGACAGGTTGCGCGGGTCCTCGTCCTCGCCCAGCAGGCTCAGCGCGCGCTCGGCGAGGGCGACGCCGCGCTCGTACTCCCCGCGCATCTCGGCCACGTAGGCGGCCTCCCAGTAGGCGGCGATCCTGGCCTGCACGGTGCCGATCCGCTCGGCCCGCACCACCAGGTCGTCGGCGAGCTGCCCGGCCCGCACGAGGTCGCCGCGCTCGATGCAGCAGCCCAGCAGGGTCGCGCCCAGGTGGACGGCGGCGTCGGTGTACTCGCCTCCGGCCACCGACAGGCGGCGCAGCGCCTCCTCGGCCACCTGGACGCCGGCGCTGGTGTCCCCGCGCTCGCGCAGGCAGCGGCTGAGCGCCACGTGGGCGCGGGTCCAGTGGTCGCGGTCGTACTCCAGGGACGAGCCCTCGGCGATCTCCTTCAGCGCCGCGATGGCCTCCTCCAGCTCGCCGCCGGCCTCCAGCGACAGGGCGTGGCCCCAGCGGGCCTGGCGCAGCATCTCGGGCAGGGCCAGCGCGTCGGAGTGGGAGAGGACCTCGGCGAAGCGGTCGCGCGCCTCGGCGGCGGCGCCGTTCTGCAGGGCGATCTCGGCGTACTCCAGGGTGACCCGGAGCTCGTCGACGATGTCCTCGCTGACGCCGCTGACCAGGTAGGTGGGAGAGCAGTTGAGCTTGCGCGCGAGCAGGTCGATCACGCTGGGGGCGGGTACCCGCTTGTCGCTCTCGATCAGGGAGATATAGCTGTCGGAGAGCTCGGGGAAGGCCAGCTGGGCCTGGCTTATGCCCTGCTTGATACGGAGATTCCTGATCCGGTCTCCCAGAGTCTCTTGACTCACTGACACCCGCTCCTCTTAACTTGGAGTCATGCCCCGCTTGCACAAAGTCATTACTTTTATGGTGATGCTTGGAGCCCTGGGACTCCTCGCATCCGCGCCCGCCGTCCACGCCGCACCCCCGGCGAGCGCCGGGCCACGTGTGCATTGTTGTTGATTGTGGCGGAGAGAAGCATCACATCGCGCGGAGTGCCAGGAAAAAGTCGACTCTATCCTCCAAAGTCGACAGGTCACGGCCGGTGAGCTCCTCGATCCGCCGCATCCGGTAACGCAGGGTGTTGACATGGAGATGGAGCTCCCCGGCACACCGGTTCCAGGAGCCGGAGTGGTCCAGGAAGGCCGACAGCGTCCGCACGAGATCGGAGTGGTGCTCGGCGTCGTAGACCTGGAGCGGGCCCAGCAGCCGGTCCCGGAACGAGCGGCGCACCCCGTCGGGGACCGTCGCCAGCAGCAGCGCGTGGGAGTGGATCTCGTCGCTGGTCACCACGTGGGCCCGGCCCGCCCGGCGGGCCGCGGCCAGCCTCCGGGTGTGCCTGGCCTCCTCGACCGCGCCGCGCAGCAGCGACGGGCCGGTCGCCGGGGCGCTGACCCCGACGGTCAGCCGCTCGCGCACCAGCGCCGTCTCCAGCAGCGCGACCGACGCGCGCAGCCGCTCGACGAGGCCCGGGTCCCCGTCCGGCACCACGGTCACCGCCTCGCCCTCCAGCGCCGTCACCGCCGCGGCCTCCGGCATCAGCTCCCGCAGCACCGCCACCCCGTCGTCGGCTCCCCCGAACTCGCAGGCCACCGCGACGAACCTCCGCTCGGGGTCCAGGCCGCAGGCCCGCATCCGGGCCGCGACCTCCGTGGGCTCGGTCACCGTCTGGTCCAGCAGCGCGTTCAGCAGCCGCCGCTCGACCCGGTGCCCCTCCTCCAGCCTCGCCCGTTCCAGCGCGGTGAGCGCCGCCAGCTCATAGGCCGACTCCCGGCCCTCCTCCGGCACGTCCACCAGCGCGCCCTCGCAGGCCAGGAACCAGCCCGCCACCCGGTGCGCGGCCCGGGTGTTGACCGGCAGCAGCGTGTAGGAGCCGCCGGGCTCCCCGTCCACCGCGTCCGTCACATGGGGCAGCCGCGCGGCGGTCAGGTACTCGGCGGCCAGCCGCCCGGCCTCGGGCAGGTCGGGACCCGGGCCCACGATCACCCGCCCGGTCGGCGACACCACCCAGCAGGCCCGGCCCAGCTCGGCGCGGGTGAGCTCGAAGACCCGCCGCAGCCCGGACCCCTCGGCCACCGACGAGATCAGCCTGCGGTGCCGGCCCAGCACGGTGGCCAGCCCCGCCGCCCGCTCCGCGGTCAGCCGCCGGGTGACCACCTCGCTGATGGTGCCGAACGACAGCTCCCGCGGCACCTCCACCAGCGGCAGCCCGCTGCGCGAGCACGCCTCCCTGACCCGCGGCGGCACCTCGTCCTGGATCGAGAGACCCACGCCCAGCGCCGTGGCCCCCGCGTCGACCAGCTCCTCCACCAGCGCCTCGGGGGACTCCCGCAGCTGGGGCCCGATCAGCCCGGTGAGCACCAGCTCGTTGCCCGACAGGTAGCGTCCGGTCTCCACCAGCTCGGTGAGGTAGACCCAGCGGACGGGGCGGTCCAGCGCGTGCTCGCCGGACAGCAGGCGCAGGCCCAGCTCGCCGATGTTCAGAAGATCCCGGAGTTTCACTCCCCCAGGCTAGTGCCGGAGTTTGGAGGATCCTCCGAACCCGGCAGGATGTGGTCATGAACCTCACCCTGAGAGTCGTCGACTCCGTGCGCGGCCGGGCCGCCGCCGAACTGCCCGTCCGCCTCGACCGTTACGACGGGAACACCTGGCAGGCGGTGGCCGAGGGACTGACCGGAGGATCCGGGGAGGTCGAGCTCGCGGTGGCGGAGGGCGGCCTGCACCGGGCACGGCTGGGAACCGGCCAGTACTTCACCACAAAGTTTCCCGAAATCCAGGTGATCTTCGACCTGACGCCGGGCGACCGGCTCGAGCTCCAGGTGGCCCCCACCGGGTACTCGGCCTTCCTGCTCACGCCATAATTTGCCGTGAACCGATACGGACAACGGTTCACTTTTTTATGGAAGGACCGTAATGGCGGCAAGCTCGGTGCTGGATCGGTATTTCGCCCTGTCGGAGCGGCAGAGCACGGTGGGCGGCGAGATCCGCGGCGGCATCACCACCTTCGTGGCGATGGCCTACATCCTGCTGCTGAACCCGATCATCCTCGGCGGCTCCACCGACATCACCGGCGCGCAGCTCTCGATCCCCCAGCTCACCGCGATGACCGCGCTGTCCGCGGCGATCGCCACCATCCTCATGGGCCTGGTCGGGAACGTCCCGATGGCGGTCGCCTCCGGCCTGGGCATCAACGCCGTGGTGGCCTACCAGGCGGCGCCCCAGATGACCTGGCCGCAGGCCATGGGCCTGGTGGTGCTGGAGGGCGTGATCATCGTGCTGCTGGCCGTCACCGGGGTCCGGCAGCTGATCATGGACTCCATCCCGCTGGCGCTCAAGTACGCCATCACCGCGGGGATCGGCGCCTTCATCGCCCTCATCGGCCTGGTGGACGCGGGATTCGTCAGCTCGGGCGACGGCACCGTGCTCACCCTCGGCCAGGGCGGGCAGCTGAAGGGCTGGCCGATCTTCGTCTTCGTGGTCACCCTGCTGCTGATGTTCGTCCTGCACGTGCGCAGGATTCCCGGGGCCATCCTCATCAGCATCGTCGTCGGGGCCTGCCTGGCCGCGGCGATCAACTCCGTCGCCACCGTCCCCGCCGCGCAGTGGGGCCTGGTCGTGCCGGAGCTGCCCGACCAGCTGCTGGCCGTCCCCGACCTCTCCCTTTTCGGGCAGTTCGACCTGTTCGGCGGCTTCGGCCAAGCCGGCGTCGTCACCGCGCTGGTCGTCCTGTTCACCCTGGTCCTGTCGGGCTTCTTCGACGCCATGGGCACCATCGTGGGCCTCAGCGAGGAGGCCGGGACCGCCAGGGAGGACGGCCAGGTCCCCGGCCTGGGGCGGATCCTCACCGTCGACGGCGTCTCCGCCGCGCTGGGCGGCGTCACCAGCTCCTCGGCCAACACCGTCTTCGTCGAGTCCGCCGCCGGCATCGGCGAGGGCGCCCGGACCGGCCTGGCCAACCTGGTCACCGGCCTCCTGTTCGCGGTCACCCTCTTCTTCACCCCGCTGGCCTCGGTGGTCCCGACCCAGGCCGCGGCCCCCGCGCTGGTGATCGTCGGCGCGATGATGATGGCCCAGGTGTCCAAGATCGACTGGTCCGACCCCGAGCTCGTCATCCCGGCGTTCGTGACCATCGTGATGATGCCCTTCACCTACTCGATCACCACCGGCATCGGCGCCGGCGTCGTCGCCTACACCGTCGTGCGCACCGCGCTGGGCCGCCGCACGGGCTGGCTGCTGTGGCTCATCACCGCGATCTTCGCGATCTTCTTCGCGCTCGATCCCATCCAGCAGCTCCTGGGGCTCTAGAACTCCGCGGGAACGACTACCCGGCTCCTTGGCAAGGGGCGCCGGGTAGTCGTTTGTGTATCGGCTAGGACACTCCCACCTGCCGACGGCCCGTGTGGGCTTGAATGGAGGCCTCCCTCATCGTTCACGGCCAGAAAGGCATGTGGTGGCTTCACCCACCGGGCACGTTCTCATCTCCCCGGACAAGTTCAAGGGTTCGCTCAGCGCGTCCCAGGCAGCCGACCACCTTGCCGCGGGACTGGCCCGGCACCGGCCCGAGATCCCGCTGGTGACCCTCCCCGTCGCCGACGGCGGCGACGGCACCGCCGAAGCCGCCATCGCCGCCGGATTCGAACGGCGGACCGCGCGGGTCGCGGGCCCGACGGGCGAACCGGTCGAAGCCGTCTACGCGGTCCGCGGCGACACCGCCGTGGTGGAGCTGGCCGAGGCCTCCGGGCTGCACCGGCTGCCCGGCGGGAGGCCCCAGCCCATGACCGCCTCCAGCCTCGGCACCGGCCAGCTCGTCCTCGCCGCCGTCCGGGGCGGGGCCCGCAAAATCGTGCTGGGCCTGGGCGGCAGCTCCTGCACCGACGGCGGCGCCGGGATGATCCAGGCCCTCGGCGCCCGGCTCCTGGACGCCAAGGGCCACCAGCTGCCGCCCGGCGGGGCGGCGCTGCGCCTGCTGCACGCGCTGGACCTGCGCGGGTTCAACGACCTGGCGAACCTGGAGATCGTCGTGGCCTCCGACGTCGACAACCCGCTCCTGGGCAGGGAGGGCGCCGCCGCCGTCTACGCGCCGCAGAAGGGCGCCGGGCGGGACGGCGTGAAGACGCTGGAGGCCGGGCTGCGCCGCTGGGCGGACCTGGCCGAGGCCGCCACGCGGCGGCCCGCCCGGGACCGTCCGGGGGCGGGCGCGGCCGGCGGGGTCGGCTTCGCCGCGATGACCTTCCTCGGCGCCCGGGTCGAGCCGGGCATCGGCTACCTGCTGGACCTCCTGGGCTTCACCCGCCGGCTCGCCGACGCCCGGCTGGTGATCACCGGCGAGGGTTCGCTGGACGCCCAGACCCTGCGCGGCAAGGCCCCGGTCGGCGTGGCCCGCGCCGCGGCCCGCGCGAACGTCCCGGTGGTGGCCGTCTGCGGCCGCAGGACGCTCACCGGGGAGCAGCTGCGCCGCGCGAGGATCAGCGCCGCCTACCCGCTCACCGACCTGGAGCCCGATGTGGAACGCTGCATCAGCGCCGCAGGCCCGCTGCTGGAACGCCTCACCTTCGCCATCGCCGAGGAGTGGCTGTGAGCCGGAGCGGGAAGCCTTCTCCAGAGCGCGGCTGACACCGTGCGGCTGACACTGTGTCGCCCAGGCCGCGCGGAGCCGTACACGGTGCGGCTGGCGAGCAGAGCGGGCGGCGGCGCACCCTGAGGGGAGGGACGCGGCCCGCGTCCCGCGTCCCGGGAGGCAGCGGTGAAGGTCGGCGTTCCACGCGAGGTCAAGGATCACGAGGACCGGGTGGCGATCACCCCGGCGGGGGTGCACGAGCTCGCGCGCGCGGGCCACGAGGTGTTCGTCGAGCGCGGCGCGGGGACCGGTTCGTCCCTTCCCGACGAGGAGTACTCCCGGGCGGGGGCCAAGCTCCTGGACTCCGCCGACGAGGTGTGGGCCGAAGGCGAGCTGGTCCTCAAGGTCAAGGAGCCGGTGCCCTCGGAGTACCACCGGATGCGCGCCGGTCAGATCCTCTTCACCTACCTGCACCTGGCCGCCTCCCGCGAGTGCACGGACGCGCTGCTGGCCTCCGGGACCACCGCCATCGCCTACGAGACGGTGCAGACGCCCGGCGGGGCGCTCCCGCTGCTGGCGCCCATGTCGGAGGTGGCCGGGCGGCTCGCGTCCCAGGTCGGCGCCCACCACCTGCTGAACTTCAACGGCGGGCGGGGGGTGCTGCTCGGCGGCGTGCCGGGGGTCCCCCCGGCCGAGGTCCTCGTGCTGGGCGGCGGGGTGGCCGGGCTGAACGCCGCCCGGATCGCGGCGGGCCTGGGCGCGCGGGTGACGGTCGTGGACGTGAACGTCGAGCGGCTCCGCCGGATCGACACCGTGTACGGGGGCCGGATCCAGACCCTCGTCTCCAGCGCCTACGAGGTGGAGCGGAAGGTCGTCCGCTCGGACCTGGTGATCGGCGCGGTGCTCATCCCCGGCGCCAAGGCGCCCACCGTGGTCTCCCACGAGCTGGTGGGCCGGATGCTGCCCGGCTCGGTGCTGGTGGACATCTCGATCGACCAGGGCGGCTGCTTCGAGGACTCCCGCCCCACCACCCACACCGACCCCACGTACCGGGTCCACGAGTCGGTCTTCTACTGCGTCACCAACATGCCGGGCTCGGTGCCCCACACCTCGACGCACGCGCTGTCCAACGTCACGACGCCCTACGCGCTGGCGCTGGCCGGCAAGGGCTGGCGAAAGGCGCTGAGCGAGGACCCCTCGCTGGCGCTCGGCCTCAACACGCACGCGGGGCGGCTCGCGCACGGCGGGGTCGCCGAGGCGCACGGGCTGCCCTTCACCCCCGTCGGGGATCTTCTGAACGGGGGCCCCGTCCCGTAACGTGATCCCCATGGGGGAACTGCTGATCCTGCGCCACGGGGAGACCGAGTGGAGCCGGGTGCGCAAGCACACCGGCCGGACCGACCTCCTCCTCACGCCGCGCGGGGAGGAGGAGGCCGCGGCCCTGGCCCCCCGGGTGGCCGCGCACCACGTCGTGCGCGCCTTCTGCTCCCCGGCCCTGCGGGCGCGCGCCACGGCCCGCCTGGCGGGGCTCGCCGGGGCCGAGCCGCTGGAGGACCTGTGGGAGTGGGACTACGGCGGGTACGAGGGCCGCACCACCGCGGAGATCCGCGAGGAGATCCCCGGCTGGGCGGTCTGGACCCACGAGATCGTCCCGGGCGCCACGCCCGGCGAGAGCGTCCGGGCGGTGGGCGAGCGCTGCGACCGGGTGATCGCCGCGGCCCGCCCCCACCTCGAGCAGGGTGACGTGGCGCTCGTCGCGCACGGCCATGTGCTGCGCATCCTGGCCGCGCGGTGGCTGGGCCTGCCCGCCGACCACGGAAGGCTGTTCGCCCTGCAGACGGGCACCTCCTCCACGCTGGGCCTGGAGCACGGCCGGGAGGTCATCACCTCCTGGAACGTCCCGCCGGACGCGTAGGCCCGCCGAACGGTCAGACGACCTGGTACCCGGCCTCCTCGACGGCCTTGCGGATCTCGTCGTCGGTGAAGCCCTCCCCCGCGACGGTGACCGCGCCGGTCTGCAGGTCCACGTCCACTCCGGTGACGCCGGAGAGCTCGCTGATCTCCTCGGTGACCGAGGCCTTGCAGTGGCCGCAGGTCATACCCTTGACGGTGTAGGTGCGATCGGACACGGCGTCCTCCTCCGATGCGTCTCACGGGCGCGTCTCATAGGCATACCCCGTATGGGTATCCCGACAGGAAATCAGCATACCCTCCGGGGGCTGGGTACGCTGATGGGGCACCCGCCCGGCGAATGTGAGGCCCGTCATGACCACCCGCGGCTACACCGCGACCAAGGACCAGCTCCAGACCAGGCTGCGCCGGATCGAAGGCCAGGTGCGGGGCATCGAGCGCATGGTCGAGGACGACCGCTACTGCATCGACGTGCTCACCCAGATCAGCGCGATCCAGGCCGCCCTCGACAAGGTCGCGCTGGGCCTGCTGGACGGCCACGTCCGGCACTGCGTGGCCCAGAGCGCGCAGGAGGGCAGGTCGGAGGAGATGTCCGAGGAGCTGATGGCCGCCGTCGGCAGGCTCATGCGCCGCGGCTGACCGCCTCAGGGGCCGTGCGCGCACCACGCCGGGAGCCGCGCACGAGCCGCGCCGGGAGCGTCAGTCGATGATCTCCAACTCGTCCTCCTCGACCGCGGGCTCGACGGTCTGCTCGCTCACCCAGCCGAGGTACTCCGCGCTGCCGGCCACCACCGGGGTGGCGATGATCTCCGGGGTCTCGTAGGAGTGCTGCTCGTTGATCAGACCGGCCAGTTCCTCGAACCTGTCGGCGGTGGTCTTGAACATGACCATCCACTCCTCGGCGGTCTCGATCTCCCCTTCCCACCAGTAGGTGCTGGCGATCGGGCCGAGGACCTGAGCGCACGCCGCCAGCCTTTCGGCCACCGCCGAGGCGGCCAGTTCCGCCGCCTCCGCCCGTTCGTCGGTCGTGGTGGTCACCTGCACGTAAGCCTGCGCCATCAAGGGCTCCTTCCCCGCATCAATGATCGTAGCCGCTGGACAGGCCGGGCGACCCGCGTTATGTTGTACTCATATTGAGTTTTACTCATACTGAGACTATGAGTCCCCACCGAGGAGTCCGGAGGATGACGACATGACGGACGAGGAATTCCTCGCGGAGTACGACCCTCGGAGCTACGACCCGATCGCGGTGACGGTGGACGTGGTGGCGCTGACCATCCGCGACGGCGTGCTCCATGTCCTGCTGATCCGGCGCGCCAATCCCCCGTTCGCGGGAAGCTGGGCGCTGCCCGGCGGATTCGTGCGGGCCGTCGAGGGCGAGGAGGGCCTCCGGGAGGCGGCCGCCCGCGAGCTCGCCGAGGAGACCGGGCTCACCGCCGGGGCGCTGGGCCGCGTCCACCTGGAACAGCTCGGCACCTACGGCGCGCCGGGCCGCGACCCGCGCATGCGGGTCATCTCGGTGGCCTACCTGGCGTTCGGGCCCGACCTGCCCGACCCGCGGGCCGGCAGCGACGCGGCGGAGGCCGTCTGGGCGCCGGTCGACGCGCTCGGGCTGACCTCGACCGCCTCCCAGGCCCCCGGCACCACCCGCAGGCTCGCCTTCGACCACGCCGGGATCCTCGCCGACGGGCTGGAACGGGCCCGCGCCAAGCTCGAGTACACCCCGCTGGCCACCGCCTTCCTCGGCGAGGTCTTCACCATCCCGGAACTGCGCGCGGTCTACGAGTCGGTCTGGGGCGAGCCGCTGCACGCCGGCAACTTCCACCGCAAGGTGCTGTCGGTGCCCGGCTTCGTGGAGGGCACCGGCGACACCACCGCGACCGGAGGGCGGCGCGGCGGTCCCCGGGCCCGGCTCTACCGCGCCGGGGACGCGCGGCTGCTGCACCCGGCGCTGCTGCGGCCCGGCAGCGAGGACGACCTTCGTCAGGAGACCCCGTGAACAGAGAGGACGCGCTCGCGCTGCTCGACCGTCCGGCCGGGGAGATCTTCGGTTCGGACCCGGCCGAGGCGGTGCGGGTCTACCACCGGATGGCCCGGCTGCTGCACCCCGACACCGGCGCCGACGGCGCCGCGTTCACCCGGCTGGCGGCCAAGTGGCACTCGTACGGCGGCGGGGAGACCGTGACCATCACCACCAGGCGGCACACCTACGAGGTGGGGTCGAAGCTGGCCCGGGGCGACCTGGCCGACCTGTTCGAGGTGGCTTTCGACGGCGGATCCGCCGTCCTCAAGCTTCCCCGCGACAGCGCCGACAACGACCTGCTGAAACGCGAGACCGTGGCGTTGCGGCAGCTCCGCGAGGACGGCGACCCGCAGTTCCTGCCGTACGTCCCGGAACTGGTGGAGAGCCTGCGCTACGACGGCCGCAGCGGCAACGTCATCACCCTGCTCGAGGGTTTTCACACGCTCGCCGAGGTGAAGGCCGCGTATCCGGACGGGGTGGATCCGCGTGACGCGGCGTGGATGTGGCGCAGGCTGCTCGTCGCGCTCGGCTTCGCGCACCGTGCGGGCGTCCTGCACGGTGCCGTCCTGCCCGAGCACGTGATGATCCACCCGGAGCGGCACGGGCTCGTCCTGGTCGACTGGTGCTACTCGGTGTCCGTCCGTCGCTCCGCCGCCGACCCGAGCGGCCGGGTGCCCGCGCTGGTGAGCGGCAGGGCGTCCTGGTACCCGCCGGAGGTTCCCGGACGGGAGCCCGCGTCCCCCGCCACCGACCTGTTCCTGGCCGCCCGCTGCATGACCTACCTGATGGGCCCGAAGATCCCGGGCCCGCTGCGGAGCTTTGCCCGCGGCTGCACCCTCGGCTCCCAGAAGAAGCGGCCTTCCGACGCCTGGCGCCTCCTGGAGGAGTTCGACGAGCTCCTGGAACGCCTGTACGGACCGCGCGTCTTCCGTCCTTTCACGCTCTAGACCTCAACCCCTCGCACTCAAGGAGACCCTCATGGGAAGCGGTATCTGGTCGACCGACGTCTACGCCGCCGCGGCGGACTACCGTGCGGCCACCGGAGCGAGCGCCTTCGCCCACTCCGACAGCGGAGCCAGGCACGTCCACTCGGCGCTCGACCCGCACGGCGTGGCCTTCCGGGAGAGCCGGGACGGCGACGAGCACCCCGAGTCGCTGGCGATCGGAGTGCTGTTCGACGTCACCGGCTCGATGCGGACGGTGCCCCGCGTGCTCCAGACCAAGCTGCCCGAGCTGCTCGGACTGATCCTGCGCAAGGGCTACGTCACCGACCCGCACATCCTCTTCGGCGCGATCGGCGACGCCACCTGCGACCGCGCCCCGCTCCAGATCGGGCAGTTCGAGGCCGACAACCGCATGGACGACGACCTGGGCCGGATCCTGCTGGAGGGCGGGGGCGGCGGCCAGATGACCGAGTCCTACGAGCTGGCGATGTACTTCATGGCCCGGCACACCGCGATGGACTGCTGGGAGAAGCGCGGCAAGCGCGGCTACCTCTTCCTCATGGGCGACGAGCTGGCCTACGCCAAGGTCAAGAAGGCCGAGGTGAAGCGGATCATCGGCGACGACCTGCGGCGGGACATCCCCATCGCCGACATCGTCGCGGAGCTCAAGGAGCGCTTCGACGTCTACTACCTCATCCCCGCCGGGACGTTCCACGGCGAGGATCCCAAGCTGCTGGAGTTCTGGCGCGGTCTCCTGGGCCAGAACGTCATCCGCCTGGACGACCTGAACGCCGTCTGCGAGACCATCGCCCTGACCATCGGCCTCGCCGAGGACGCGATCGACCTGGACGAGGGCCTGGAGCACCTGGAGGAGGTCGGTTCGGACGCGGGCGAGGTCGTCTCCCGCGCCCTGGCCCCGCTGCGGCGCGGTTCGGTGGCCAAGGCCAGCGCCCCCCTGGACCTGTCCGACGACCTGCCGCGCGGCACGACGCGGCTGTAATTGTGAACCATTACGTCGTCGTCGATCTCGGGTTCGGCGACTCCGGCAAGGGCACCGTGGTGGACCGGCTGTGCGCGCAGGGCTCGGCCCGGGCGGTCGTGCGGTTCAACGGCGGTGCCCAGGCGGCCCACAACGTGGTGACCGTCGACGGGCGGCACCACACGTTCGCGCAGTTCGGGTCCGGCACGTTCACTCCGGGCGTCCGGACCCACCTGTCGCGTTTCATGCTGGTGGATCCGCTTGCGCTGGCCGCCGAGGCCGCGCACCTGCGTTCCCTCGGCGTGCCGGACGCGTTCGACCGGCTGACGGTGGACGCCTCGGCGCTGCTGACGACTCCGTACCACCGGGCCGTCAACCGGGCGCGCGAGCTGGCGCGCGGCGACGGGCGGCACGGTTCGTGCGGGATGGGCGTCGGGGAGACCGCCGCGTACGCGTTGCGGCATGCCGAAGCGCCCCGTGTGGGGGACTGCCGTTCGCCTCTGCGGTTGCGGAAGGTGCTCCGGCGGGTGCGGGAGTGGGCGCTCGATCTGTTCCCCGCGGTGGACGTACCGCCGGTCGACGACTGCGCCGAGGCGTTCCTGGCCTTCGGCGCGGGCGTCCGGATCGTGGGCGGGGAGTTCCTGCCCCGCCTGCTCCGGGAAGGGCCGGCCGTCTTCGAGGGAGCGCAGGGCGTCCTGCTGGACGAGTGGCACGGCTTCCACCCGTACACGACCTGGTCCACGACCACGTTCGCGAACGCCCTGGAGCTGCTGGAGGGTGCGGACGCGCTGCGCCTCGGGGTCGTCCGCAAGTACCTGACGCGCCACGGCCCGGGTCCTTTCGTCACCGAGGACCCCGAGCTCGACCTGCCCGAGCCGCACAACGCCCACGGCGACTGGCAGGGCGGCTTCCGGGTGGGTCACTTCGACGCCGTCGCCCTGCGCTACGCCCTGGACGTCGTCGGCGGGGTGGACGGCCTGGCCGTCACCCACCTGGACGCTCCCCCGGTACGCATGTGTGGCTCTTACGATTCGATGGAGCGAATACCCCTTTACACGAATGATCTGGAAGCACAAGAGCGGCTTACCCGACGCCTCATGCAAGCACGTCCCCTCTACGACGGGATGGTGACCGGCCCGGAGGACATAGGACGAGCGCTGGACACGCCCGTCCTCCTGGAGTCCTACGGGCCGACCTCCGCCGACAAGAAGGGCCCGCTGACCTCGGCGTAGCGCTCTCTGATCCAGGGGACGGGCTCGGCGTCGTAACGCGCCTCCCCTGCGGGAGCCCATTCCGGCGGTTCGGGAGTCTCCGCCAGCAGCCACGCCGCCTGACGGGCCGCGCCCGTCGCGACGTACTCCCCTGGTTCCGGAACGAGGACGGGACGGCCGAAGACGGCGGGGGCGATGCGCCGTACGGCTTCGGAACGCGCACCGCCTCCGATGAGGCGGATCCGTTCCGGGGCGAGTCCGAGCGCGTCCACGGCGTCGGCCAGGTGGCACAGCAGCCCTTCGACCGCGGCGCGGGCCAGGTGGGCGGGTGTGGCGGTGGCCAGCCGGAGCCCGTGCAGGGAGCCCGTGGCGTCCGGCAGGTCAGGGGTGCGTTCCCCTTCCAGATAGGGCAGCAACACCAGGCCGTCCGCACCCGCCGGAGCGCTCAGGGCAAGCTCGGAGAGGCGTTCGAGACTCACCCCGAGCAGGGAGGCCGCGGCGTCCAGAACCCGGGCGGCGTTGAGGGTGCAGACCAGAGGCAGGTAGCGTCCGGTCGCGTCGGCGAAACCGGCGATCTTCCCCGACGGGTCCGCGCTGGGCGTGTCCGCGACGGCGAAGGCCGTCCCCGACGTGCCGATCGACACGACGATTTCTCCGGATGATCCGGAAGCCCCTCCCACGCCCAGCATGGCCGCCATGTTGTCGCCCGTTCCGGGGGCGACGGCGCGGCCCTCCCACTCCCCCGCCTGGTCACGCGGGCCGAGCACGCGCGGCAGTTCCGGAAGCGTGCCGAACGCGTCCTTCAGTACGTCGCGGCGGTATTCACCGGTGGCGGGCGACCAGTAGCCGGTGCCCGAGGCGTCGCCCCGGTCGGTCGTCAGCCGTCCTGTGAGGCGCCGGGTCAGCCAGTCGTGCGGCAGGCAGACCGAGGCCGTGCGGCGGACGTTGTCCGGTTCGTGTTCGGCCAGCCAGCGCAGCTTGGCGACGGTGAAGGAGGCGAGCGGCACGCTGCCCACCGCTTCGGCCCACCAACGCGCTCCCCGTTCGGCGACCAGCCCCGCCGCGGCCGAGGCCGAACGGGTGTCGTTCCACAGCAGCGCGTCCCGGACGACGTCGCCGCGTTCGTCCAGGCAGACCATGCCGTGCTGCTGCGCGGCGACGCTCAGTGCCGCGACGTCCGCCAGGCCGCCCGCCGCCTCGGCCGCGCGCTCGAAGGCGTCCCACCAGGCCGCGGGCGCGACCTCGGTGCCGGTCGGGTGCGGGGCGGAGCCCTCGCGCACGTGCGCGCCCGTCTCCGCGTCCCGGATCACCACCTTGCAGCTCTGGGTGGAGGAGTCCACCCCGGCGACGAGGGTCATCCCCGCACTCCCATGAGGTGTTCCAGGGCGAGCTGGTTCAGCCGGGTGTAGTGGCTGTCGCGCAGGGCCGCGGCGTCCGGGTCGAACTCCTCGGCCAGCAGCGCGTCGAGGCCCTCGCCGGGGGCGAGCGTGGGCACGGCCAGTTCGGGGGTGCGGGACGCGGCCAGCGCCTCGGCGACTTCGGGGTCGGCCCGGAAGGCCGCCGCCTTCTCCTTGAGGATCAGGTACGTGCGCATGTTCGCGGCGGCGGACGGCCAGACGTCGATCTCGGTGCGCAGCGGCTTGTAGTCGAAGTGCCGGGGGCCGTCGTAGCCGGCGGACTCCAGCAGGTCCACCAGGAAGAAGGCGCCCTTGAGGTCGCCGTGACCGAAGATGAGGTCCTGGTCGTAGCGGGGGCCGTGCTGTCCGTTGAGGTCGATGTGGAAGAGCTTGCCGTGCCACAGCGCCTGGGCGATGCCGTGCGTGAAGTTGAGCCCGGCCATCTGCTCGTGTCCGACCTCGGGGTTGAGGCCGACGCGTTCGGGGTGCTCCAGTTCGTTGATGAAGGCCAGGGCGTGGCCGATCGTCGGCAGCAGGATGTCGCCGCGCGGCTCGTTGGGCTTGGGCTCCAGCGCGAAACGCAGGTCGTATCCGCGGTCGATGACGTAGGACGTCAGGACGTCCAGGGCCTCCTTGTAGCGGTCGAGCGCGACGCGGACGTCCTTCGCGGCGTCGGATTCGGCTCCTTCGCGTCCGCCCCAGCAGACGTAGGTGGTCGCGCCGAGCTCCACGGCCAGGTCGATGTTGCGGATGACCTTGCGCAGCGCGTACCGGCGGATGTCGCGGTCGTTGCTGGTGAACGCGCCGTCCTTGAAGACGGGGTGCGTGAAGAGGTTCGTGGTCGCCATCGGCACTTTGAGGCCGGTGTCGGCGAGGGCCTGCTTGAAGCTCGCGACGGCCTTGTCGCGGTCCGGTTCGACGGCCGTCAGGTCGTCGTCGTGGAAGGTGACGCCGTACGCGCCCAGTTCGGCGAGGCGGTGGAGGGCCTCCGAGGGGTCCAGCGGGGGCCGCGTCGCGTCTCCGAAGGGGTCGCGGGCCTGCCAGCCGACGGTCCAGAGGCCGAAGGTGAAGCGGTCTTCCGGCCTGGGCGTGTAGGCGTTCATCTTTACTCCTCCGCATTTAATCCATAATCTGAACTAAAGGTCATCACAGAGAGGTGGCATCGTCAAGACCGTGAACCAGCCCGTACGCCACGGAGCCATGCGCGCCCGCAACCTGGCCCTGGTCCTCGGCGAGGTCGCCGGGGGCGGCCCGCTGACCCGCGCCGCCCTGGCCGAGCTCACCGGGCTGACCAAGACCACGGTCTCCAGCCTGGTCGCCGACCTGCTCTCCGCCGGGCTGGTCGCCGAGGCGCCCGCCGCCCGCGCCGGCGAGCGCGGCCGGCCCGGCGTAGAGGTGCGGCTGAGCGGCGAACACGTCGCCGCCCTGGGGCTGGAGGTCAACGTCGGCTACCTCGCGGCCTGCGTCGTCGACCTGACCGGGACCGTCCGGGCGCGGCGCACCGTCCGCGCGGACAACCGGGCGAGCCGCCCCGAGCCGGTGCTGGCCGCGCTACACCGCCTCGCGGACGAGACCCTCGCCGACGTCCCGTCCCTGCGGATCGCCGGGGCGGTCCTGGCCGTCCCGGGAACCGTCGGCGAGGACCGCGTCCACCACGCGCCGCACCTCGGCTGGCGGGACGTCCGCATCACCGACCTCACCGACCCCATCCGCGTCGCCGACCGGCCCGCCGCGGTGGAGAACGAGGCGAATCTCGCGGCCCTGGGCGAGCTGGAGTTCGGCTCCGCGCCCCGGGACTTCCTCTACGTCTCCGGCGAGACCGGTGTCGGCGCGGGCCTCGTCCGCGACGGCGGGCTCCTGCGCGGCGCGACGGGGCTGGCGGGCGAGCTGGGCCACGTGGTCGTCGCGGACGGCGGCCCGGCCTGCCGGTGCGGGAGCCGGGGCTGCCTGGAGGCGTACGCGGGGCAGGACGTCCTGCCCGGTCCCGCCGCCCTGGCCGCGGACGACCCGGGGGCCGCGGCCGCGTGCGCGCGGGCGGGACGCGCCCTGGGCCTGGCCCTGTCCTCCGCGGTGAACCTCCTCGACCCGGGCGCGATCGTGCTCGGCGGCCGCTACGTCCCGCTGTTCCCCTGGCTGGCGCCGCACGTCCGGGCCGTGCTCGACGAGCGGCTCGGCGCCCTGCGCCCCGCACC
The DNA here is from genome assembly GCF_039533685.1 of Actinocorallia aurantiaca. NCBI lineage: Bacteria > Bacillati > Actinomycetota > Actinomycetes > Streptosporangiales > Thermomonosporaceae > Actinocorallia > Actinocorallia aurantiaca. Next base: position 59,270 of record NZ_BAAATZ010000005.1, read on the forward strand.
GCCCGTCCTGCTTCCCGCCGCCACCGGCCCGGACGCGGCGGTGCTCGGAGCCGCGGCCCGGGTGCTGCGCCGGGTCCTGGCCGACCCCGCCTCCCTCGGCTGAGAGCGCGTCACACAGCCGCCCGAAAGGCGAACCGTTTTCCCTTTTGCGGAGTCAGAAGACATGGATGCTCCCCCGCCCTGACTTCGCACGGAGAACGACATGTTCAAACGCCTCCTCCCCCTCGCCCTGGCCGCCGTCATGGCCACCACCGCGGGCTGCGGGTTCCAGGTGGGTGACATCCAGACGCCGCCCGCCGACGCCCCCACCATGAAGCCCGGCCCCAACACCGGAGCGCCCAACGCAGGGGATCCCGTCCCCACGCAGAGCGGGCAGCCCGACCCCAACGCGAACTTCTCCGACGCCGACGTCACCCAGGAGATCAACGACGCCGTCCAGGTCGTCGACACCTACTGGAACACCCACTGGCCGGAGCTCTTCACCGGCACCTACACCCCGCCGCGCGTCCTGGGCGCCTACAACGGCACCGACCCCAACCGCTTCACCTGCGGCGGCCAGATCGCCGAGGCGTTCAACGCCTACTACTGCAACCCCGAGGACTACGTCGCCTGGGACTTCGAGCTGATGAAGACCGGCTACGCCCAGGGCGACGCCTGGATCTACCTCGTCATCGCGCACGAGTGGGGCCACGCCATCCAGAACCGCCTCCAGATGAACCTGGTGGCCGAGCGCAAGGAACTCCAGGCCGACTGCCTGGCCGGCGCCGTCCTGTGGGGCGCCCAGACCGACGGCACCCTCACCTGGGAGGAAGGCGACACCACCGAGATCGGGACCGCGCTGTCTTCCTTCGGCGACAGCTACCCGTGGACCGACACCAGCTCCCACGGCGACGCCGTCGAGCGGGTCACCGCCTTCGGCCAGGGCCGCGCCAACGGCATCCGCGGCTGCCTCGCCGAGGGCTGATGCCCGGCGGACGGAGCCGGGCCCCCGGGTTCAGAGATCGCGCAGGACGCGGTCGAGGAACTCCGGGGTCCGGTCCGGGGCGAGGGCGTTGGTGGCGAGCTCGTCGATGAGCTGGCGGTAGCGGAGCACGTCGACGGGGCGGTCGGGATAGTCGCCGTCGTTGTGGCGCTCCAGGAAGACCACGTCGGGGAGTTCCCCGGCGGGGAGCCTGAGCAGGGTGACCGGGGTGCCGGCCACGGCGTGCACCCCGTAGGAGAACGGCAGGATCTGGACCCGGATGTTCGGGCACGCGGAGAGCTCTGCCAGGTGGTCGAACTGGGCGCGCATGAGCGCCGCGTCCCCCGCCGGACGGCGCAGCGCGGCCTCGTCCAGGATCATCCACAGGCGCGGGCCCCCAGGCCTGGCCAGCACGTCCTGGCGGTGCAGCCGCAGCTCCACCCGCCGGGCGATGCGCTCCCTGGTCTCGCCCGGATGGCGGCGGACCAGCTCGGCACGGGCGTAGTCGGGGGTCTGCAGCAGGTCGTGGACCGCGCGGATCTCGTAGCCCCGGATGACGCTGGCGGCCTGCTCCAGGCCGAGGCAGGGCTCGAACCACGACGGGACCAGGTCGCTGTAGGGCTGCCACCAGCCGGCCAGGCCGGACTGGCGGCCCAGCTCCAGCAGGACGGAACGCTCCTCGTCGAGGACCCCGTACAGCTCCAGCAGGTCTTCCAGGTCGCGGGACTTGAACTTGTGCCTGCCGAGCTCCATCCGGCTGATCTTCGACTCGGAGCCGCGGATGACGTCGGCCGCCGCCTCCCGGGTGATGCCCCGGCCCTCCCGGAGCCGGCGCAGCTGGGCCCCGAGGATCATGCGGGGCGCGGTGGGCCCGGCCCGCCACTCGTCGGTCACGGCCGGCCCGCTCTCCATCAGGTTCCTCGTCATCGGACAGCCCCTTCGCCCAGCGGATTCCGGTTCCATCATGGGCCGTCCCGAGACGGGGATCCAGCGAACCCGCCTCGCGATGAGACAACGATAGAGAAAACCATCAGTTATCTACATTTTCCGCCCGACCCCGCACAGTGTAGGGCTCTCCGAGAGCTCTCCCAGATCCGCTTCGGGCCGCCACAGCGGACACGGGACGATCCCCGGTTCCACCGTTTCCAGTCCGGAGAAGAACGCCTCGAGCCGGGCCTTGCTCCGGAGTCTGTAGGGAACCGCCCCGGTGTCGTCGTAGCCCTGCTGCGCCTCGTTCAGCGCGGCGTTCTCGTCGTGGCCGTCGTACAGGGCCAGGAAGCTCCCCGGCGGCAGGCCCGCCAGCAGCTCCGCCACCAGCGCGTGCGCCTCCTCGTCATCGCTCACGTGCCCCATGACGCCCATGAGCGTCAGGGCCACGGGCCGGCCGGGGTCCAGCGTCTTCCACGCCCGCTCCAGGATCGACGCGGGCTCGTGCAGGTCGGCGTCGACGAAGTCGGTGGCGCCCTCGGCGGTGCTGGTCAGCAGCGCTCTCGCGTGGGAGAGCACGAGGGGGTCGTTGTCCACGTAGACGATCCGCGCGGACGGATCCGCCCGCTGCGCCAGCTCGTGGGTGTTGTCGACGGTCGGCAGACCCGTCCCGACGTCGAGGAACTGGCCGACGCCCTCCTCCTGGACCAGGTACCGCACGGCGCGGCCCAAGAAGTGCCGGCCCTCCCGCGCGACGTCCGCGATTCCGGGGAAGGCCGCCAGATAGGCGTCCCCCGCCTTCGCGTCGACGGGGTAGTGGTCCTTGCCCCCCAGGAAGTAGTTCCAGATCCGCGCCGAGTGCGGAACGCTCCTGTCGATCACGGGCTCGGTATCGGCCATGCTGCTCCTTCGCACGCCACGAACGGCTTGGATGTCGATACTTCACCGCAATGGTGTCCGATCCGCCAAAAACCTGCAACGGATCAGGGGGCCCGAATCACACGCCGGGCCCGATTTTCGGACATCACAGGGTTCTGCAATATGACGCATGCATGTCATATGCGTTAACTCCTTGTCACCCAGAAGGGCCTCGTACTCCCTCATTACACCCCTGGCAAGGGCCCTGACGGTTTATTAGGAATCAGTCAAAAAGCAATAACAGATCTATTCGGGCCCTGGTACCCGCATGGCGAGGATCCGAGGATGCGATTGCTCCCGAAATCCCCCACATCGGAGGAAATCCCCCATGCGTCACTCAGTACTGGCCGTCCTGGCGGCGGCCTTCCTGGTCGCCGCCTCCCCCGCCGTCCAAGCCGAGACCGCCGCAGAATCCGTCGATTACATCGTGGTGCTCAAGAAGGGCAGCGACCCCTCGAAGGTCGCCAAGGAGCACGGGAACAAGCACAAGACGAAGCTCAGCCGCACCTACAGCCACGCCCTGCGCGGCTACTCCGCGAACATGACGTCCGCCGCCGCCAAGAAGATCGCCGAGGACTCCCGCGTCGAGTTCGTCCAGGTCGACCAGGAGGTGACGGTCGCGGCCCAGACGCTGCCCACCGGCATCAACCGCGTCGACGCCGACGCCAGCCCCACCGCCAACATCAACAACGTCGACCAGCGCGTCGGCGTGGACGTCGCGGTGATCGACACCGGGATCCAGCTCAACCACCCCGACCTCAACGTCTACACCGCCGGGGCCAAGAACTGCTCCACCGGCTCCAGCGCCGCCGACGGCAACGGCCACGGCACCCACGTGGCCGGCACGATCGGCGCCCTCGACAACACCAGCGGGGTCGTCGGCGTCGCGCCGGGCGCGCGGGTGTGGCCGATCCGGGTGCTCAACAACTCCGGCAGCGGGAGCTTCTCGTCCATCATCTGCGGCATCGACTACGTGACGGCGCACGCCGGTGAGATCGAGGTCGCCAACATGAGCCTCGGCGGCTCCGGCACCGACGACAGCAACTGCGGCAACACCAACGGCGACGCCATGCACCAGGCGATCTGCGCCTCGGTGGCCGCCGGCGTCACCTACGCGGTCGCCGCGGGCAACAGCTCCGCCAACTCCTCGGGCTACGTGCCCGCCTCCTACAACGAAGTGATCACCGTCAGCGCCCTGGCCGACTTCAACGGGCTGCCGGGCGGCGGAGCCGCGGCCACGTGCCGCTCCGACGTGGACGACACCTTCGCGAGCTTCTCCAACTACGGCTCCGACGTCGACCTCATCGCCCCCGGCGTCTGCATCTACTCGACGTGGACGGGCAGCGGCTACAACACCATCTCCGGCACCTCGATGGCGACCCCGCACGTGGCGGGCGCCGCCGCCCTCTACAAGGCCACCCACCCGACCGCCTCGCCCGCCGCGGTGAAGAGCGCCCTGCAGACCGCCGGCACCACCAACTGGACGAACTCGGACGACCCCGACGGCATCAAGGAGAAGCTCCTCAACGTGACCGGCTTCTGACCACCCGCCCCCTCACCGCCCGGGCCCTCGGCCCGGGCGGCTCCGTTCGTACGGGCCTTCCCACGATGCTTCCCTCCCGATATGCCGTGAATGGCGGATCTTCCGTTCAACACGTGTTTACCGGGAGCGCGAAAAAAGCCTCGACAGAATATATGACTGATTATCATGAGCGGCTGAAAACACCGTGACGGATTCACTTCCGAAGGAATTCCGCATGCGCCGCTCAGTCCCGACCGTCCTGGCGACGGCCGTCCTCGCCGCCCTCGTCTCCCCCGCCGTCCGCGCCGACCCGCCGACCGGCTACATCGTGGTCCTGAAGAAGGGCAGCGACTCGGCCTCCATCGCCCAGCAGCACTCCGGGGAGTACAAGGCCGAGGTCCTGTACACCTACGGCCACGCCCTGCACGGCTACGCGGCGGCCATGACCACCGACGTCGCCGGAAAGCTGGCCAAGGACCCCCGGGTGCGGTTCGTCCAGCCCGACCGGAGCGTCCGCCTGGAGGCCCAGACCACCCCCACCGGCGTCGACCGCGTCGACGCCGAGGCCAGCCCCACCTCCGGCCTCGACAACGTCGACGGGCGCGTCGACGTCGACGTCGCGGTGATCGACACCGGGATCCAGCCGGACCACCCCGACCTCAACGTGCACTCCGCCGGGGCCAAGAGCTGCACCGGGGGGACCGGGGCCGTGGACGGCAACGGGCACGGCACCCATGTCGCCGGGACGATCGGCGCCCTCGACAACGACCAGGGCGTGGTCGGTGTCGCCCCGGGCGCGCGGGTGTGGCCGGTCCAGGTGCTCGACGACTCGGGGAACGGCACCTTCTCCTCGATCATCTGCGGCATCGACCACGTGACGGCGCACGCCGGCGAGATCGAGGTCGCCAACCTGAGCCTCGGCGCCGCCGGCACCGACGACGGCAACTGCGGCAACACCAGCCGCGACGCCCTGCACCAGGCGGTCTGCGCCTCGGTGGCGGCCGGCGTCACCTACACGGTGGCCGCGGGCAACTCCTCCGTCGACGCCGCCAAGAGGGTGCCCGCCGCCTACGACGAGGTGATCACCGTCAGCGCGCTGGCGGACTTCGACGGCCTGCCCGGGGGCAAGGCCCAGTCCACCTGCCTCACCGACCAGGACGACACCTTCGCGAACTTCTCCAACCACGGCCGTGACGTCGACCTCATCGCTCCCGGCGCCTGCATCCGCTCCACCTGGCTGAAGGGCGGCTACAGCCTCAGTTCCGGCACGTCCATGGCGGCTCCGCACGCCGCGGGCGCCGCCGCCCTCTACAAGGCGGCCCGTCCGTCGGCCTCCCCGGCCGCGGTGAAGACGGCCCTGCGCAATGCCGGGACGACCAACTGGACGAACTCGGACGACCCCGACGGCATCAAGGAGAAGCTCCTCAACGTGGCGGGCTTCTGAGGAACGCCGCGAAGTCTTCGGGAAAAGGTCATGCCGGAGTAATGGCTCAGAGAAGGTGAATCCGGTCACTCACGGTGACGCCCCGCCGCCCCTCCAGGCCTTTCCCGCCTTCGCCCCTTGCCTTATCTCTGGGTAAATCCTAGTTTTTTGGTATATGGCGGTAAACGGACGCCCTGGGGTTGTTCTGACCGCTCCCGAGTGCGGCAGGAGGGCGGATACCCTTGACTGGTAGCATCCGTCGTCTCCGCCCGGCCTCCGGCCGCGCATCGGAGTCCGAAGAGCGAAGGGAACAAGCAGCCGTGACCGACCAGTCGCCCACCTCCGTGAACGAGGAGATCGAGACGCCCGTCGCCGCCGACGACGAAGTGGCCGCCGCGCTCGCCAACTGGCCGACCAACACTGCCAACCCGCGCCGCACCCAGATCTGAGGCAGCACCCGGGCTGACGCCGGTCCCCGGGCCCTCCCAGCGGGGAGGGCCCGGGGACCGGCGTTTTCGGCGCACCGAGAGCACCGTGCGCGCCTCGGGCACCCGTGCATCCCGAAAGCTCCAGATGCTCCAGATAAAGGTGAATTCCGCCTATTCATCTGATAAGGCTTGGTCTGTCGCATGTCGCACTGAGTGGAGCCACCGTGAGCGATCCAACGATTCCCGGGAACGTGCCAAGCGGAAACCCCTCAGGGCCGCTCCGCCCCGTCTTCCCCTCCGCGCCGCCGCCTGCTTTCAGCCGGCGTCCTCCCGCCCAGCGCCCGCCCGCCCCGAGCCCCGTCGTCGCCCGGCCGGGGTCTTCGTACGGGCGCCCCGCGGGCCCGCGCCCGCCCGCCGCGGACGACCCCGGCCGGACCGCACACGACCTCGTGCACCACTCCCCGCCCCACCGCGGACCCGGTCCACACCGGGCACGACGGGGAGAGCGTCCCCCGTCGCCCGGCTCCCGGTCCCGCCCGCCGGGCGGGAGGGGACGCGGTGCCCTCTCCGCCGGAATCCTGTGGATCCTGGCCTGGTCCGCCGTGATCTCCGTGGTCTGCCCGCTGATCAGCACGATGGTCTTCGACCGTCCGGTCCTTTGGGCATGGCCGCTCGCCGCCGCCCTGTTCTCGGCCTTCCTCTACTCCTCCTCCCGGCACTGACCGGCAAGGCGAACAACGCCTTCCGGAAGGGCGTCTCCGGGCCGCGGTACGGCTTCGACCCGCGGCCCCGTGAAGTGACCGCGAGGTGAGCGGGGGTCAGGTCGCGGCGGCCAGGTAGCCGGCCACCAGGGCTTCAGCGACCTGGCCGATGACCTCGTCGCCGGGCAGGAAGGCCGGGTGGTGCAGGCCGGGGGCCGACGGGTCGGTGCCGGTGCCGACGAAGAGCATGAGGCCGCGGGTGTCGCGGCAGTAGTGCGAGAAGTCGTCGGCGCCGTAGGAGCGGAAGGAGCGGTCCACGGGGACTCCGAAGCCGTTGAGGACGGCGGTCGCGCGGTCGGCCAAATCCGGGTCGTTGCGCAGGACCGGCTCCAGGGGGTGGATGCGGGTCTCGGCGGCGCAGCCGAAGGCGGCGGCGGTGTGCGCGGCGATCTCGGTGATGAGCCCGGTCGCCTCGGCGCGGTCCTCGTCCCGCATGACCCGGACGGTGCCGCGCGCCACCGCGGTGTCCGGGATGACGTTCGGGGCGCTGCCGCCGCTGATGTGGCCGACGGTGCAGGACGCGCCGAGCACGGGGTCGAACCGGCGGGACGCCAGGTGCTGGAGGGCCACGACGACCTGGCACAGGGCGAGGACGGGGTCGCGGGTCAGGTGCGGGTAGCCCGCGTGGCCGCCCGAGCCGGTCACGGTGATCTCGAACTCGTCGGCGGCGGCGTTGACCGGCCCGGAGGTCGCCCCGACGACTCCGGCGGGCAGCCTCGGCTGGACGTGGGCGCCGACCACCGCGAGGGCGCCTTCCAGGACCCCTGAGCGCACGACGTCCTCGGCGCCGGACGGGTGGGTCTCCTCCCGGGGCTGCAGGAGGGCGAGCACCGGGACGTCCAGGCCGATCCTGGCGGCGGCGCGGCAGACGGCGACGAGCGCGGCGAGGTGGACGTCGTGGCCGCAGGAGTGCATGGCCGCGCCGGTCGCGCTCCAGGGCGCGCCGGTGCGCTCGGTCATCGGCAGGGCGTCGAGTTCGGCGCGCAACACCACGCCCGGGCCGTCCCCGCCGATCCGCAGGAGGCGGCCGGTCCCCGCCACGCGTTCTCCCGGCCCGGCGTCCAGCGCTTCCACGACCGCGCGGGCGGTGTCCTCCTCCCGGCCCGAGACGCGCGGGTCGGCGTGCAGGCGGTGCCGCAGCTCGACGGCCGCGGGGAGTTCGTCGGCGACGGCGGTGCGGAGCTTGCGTTGGAGGGTGTCGTCGGGTTCGGGGGGCATGAAACCATTTTTACTGCACCATGAACCGGAGTTTCACTCCCCTATGGGGTATTTGACGTCGCTCTCGGTATCGCCGGTATCGATACCTCCCCGCTCAGCCCCGGGTCTCGGTGGCGAGCCCCGCGACGACGGCCCGCAGCGAGCCCCCGCGCGCGTGGACGGCGCGCTGCCTGGCCGCGCAGTCCCCCCGCTCCAGCAGGTCCGCGGTGAGGCTCGAGACCAGGTCCCAGTCCCCGGCGTCCTCCAGGAGCGGGCGCAGCCCCGTCAGCAGGTCCCGGACCACCTCGCCGGACGGCGCGGGACGCCCCGTCGCCGGATCGATCAGCGGCCCGCCCAGCCCGGACCGGGCCGCGTGCCACGTCGCCGAGCGCAGCAGCTCCGCCCGCACCGGCCGGAACTCCTCCTCGACGGCGGCGCACTCCCGCCGGACCAGCGCGCGGAAGAGCCCGGCCAGCAGGACGACGTCGTCCACCCTGGGGCACGCGTCGCAGACGCGCAGCTCCAGCGTGGGCAGGTGGGAGGACGGGCGGACGTCGAAGTAGACCATGCCCGGGTCGAGGATCGTCCCCTGGGCCACGAGCTCGGCCACCAGCGCGTCGTACTCCGCGGCGCTGTCGAAGGATCCGGGCGGCCCGGCCGTCGGCCAGCGCTGCCACAGCAGCGACCGGTAGCTGGCGTAGCCGGTGTCGGACCTCCGCCAGAACGGCGAGCTGGCGCTGAGCGCGAGGAAGACCGGCAGCCAGGGCGCCAGCCTCCGCAGCACCCGCGCCGCGAGGTCGCGGTCGCGGCCGGGCACGTCCACGTGCACCTGGACACTGCAGATCAGCTGCTCTCCGGCCAGGGTGCGGTAGAGGTCGTGCATGCGCCTGAACCTGGGCACGGGCGGGACGACGCAGCCGGAGACCTCGCCCAGCGGCACCGTGCCGGAGGCCACCACGCCCAGGCCCTGCTCCTCGGCCGTCCCGATCAGCGTCCGCCGGGTGGCCGTCAGGTCGTCCGCCAGGTCGCCCAGTTCCGCCCAGGGGGCGCTGTGCGCCTCGATCGACGTCTCCTGGAGCTCGGCGCTGTACCTGTCGCCGGGCAGCAGCTCGAGCAGGGCCATGGCGGCGGGCGTCAGCCGCCCGCTGTCCAGGGCGACGAGGTGGAACTCCTCCTCCACCCCGACCAGCAGCTCGTTGGATGATTTCGCCATCGTCAACCCGTCAACCAGCAGATCACGAGCATCCCCCTGGAATTCGCCTTCGCATTCCGTTCCCGCGAAGTGTTCACCGGCCCCCCTGCACGCTCTACACTTTCTTTGTTGGGTCCCCGGCACAGCCGGAGCAGGCCCGAGCACGAGGCCAGGGGCGGTAGCTCAGCCGGTCAGAGCAGCGGACTCATAATCCGCCGGTCGTGGGTTCGAGCCCCACCCGCCCCACCTTCTTTCAACCTCTTGACCTGCGCACCGGCATTCCTCCCCGAACCCGGACCTTCCGTAACCGCCTGCGGGAGGCCGCGGGGAGCCGAGGGACGCCACACCCCGGCCCGCCGCCATGTGGTGGACTCGTTGATCTTCGTGCGCGGAGACTGGTCCCATGGCGAATCCACCAGCACGGACGGAACCTGCCCGCGGAGACCTGTCGCGCACCGCCCTGACGGCGCTCACGCCCATGGTGTGGGGCACGACCTACGTCGTCACCACCGAACTCCTGCCCCCGGGGCACCCCCAGTTCGCGGGGCTGCTGCGGGCGCTGCCCGCGGGCCTGATCGCGCTGGCGCTCACCCGGACCCTGCCGCGCGGGGCCTGGTGGTGGAAGGCCGCGGTGCTCGGCGTGCTGAACATCGGCCTCTTCTTCTCCCTGCTGTTCATCGCGGCCGAACGCCTGCCGGGAGGCGTCGCCGCCACCCTGGGCGCGGTGCAGCCGCTCATCGTCGCCGTCCTGGCCGTCGCCGTCCTTCGCGAGCCCCCTTCGGCCTCCCGCTTCCTGTGGGGCGTGGTCGGCGTCGTGGGGGTGGGGCTGGTGGTGACCGGCCCGAGCGCGGCGTTCGACGCCGTCGGGGTCGCGGCGGGGCTCGGCGGCACGGTCACCATGGCCCTGGGGGTGACGCTCACCAAGCGGTGGGGACGCCCCGACGGGGTCGGCCCCACCGCGTTCGCCGGCTGGCAGCTCGCCGCGGGCGGCCTCTTCCTGCTTCCCGTGGCCCTCCTCCTCGAGGGCGCGCCGCCCGCGATCGACGGGGCCGCCGTGCTCGGCTACCTCTGGCTGGGCCTGGTCGGCGGCCTGCTCGCCTACGTCCTGTGGTTCCGCGGCGTCACCTCCCTGCCCGTCACCTCGGTCGCGGTCCTCGGCCTGATCACGCCCCTGGTCGCCGCGCTGCTCGGCGCCGTCCTGCTCGGCCAGACCCTCGGCCCGATCCAGCTCACCGGATTCGCGCTCGCCCTCGCCGCCATCGTCGCGAGCCAGATCCCCGCACGCCCGCGCCCCTCCGTCCCCGGACCCGCCCTGGAGAAGGGGGCCCCATGAGACCGGGCGAACGCCCGTCCGGGGCGGGTCGGCCAAGACGGGTTAGAGGCGTGGTCGTCTCCCGGTATGCGTCTGGCCTGGTCCGCATCCTCCTCGTTTCCGGGTGGGGTGAACGCGGTAGATCGACCGTGTGAACGTGATCGCACGGCGGGTTCTTCAGCTGCACGACGATAACGGCGACGGGGTCCGGGACGTGGTGATCTCCATCGGACAGCCCCACCGCGATCCGGACGGGCGCGGGGAGTGGATCTGCCCCTACGAGATCGAGGGCCTGGGCGACTGGGACGGCCGGTACCAGGTCGCCGGAGAGGACTCCGTCCAGGCGCTCCAGCTGGTCCACGGGGTGATCTGGGGGATCCTGACGGGTTCGGAGCGCAGCCACCTGCTGCGCCTGTGGGGCGAGCCCGACCTGGGCTTCCCGTCCCCCTTCCAGCGGATCAGGGTGCTGCACGAAGCCTCCTCCGACAGCGCCTACATCGCGCTGGCCGGGGTGTTCGACCAGGCGCAGGAGGCGGTCGAGCAGATCGAGGTCGGCGACCGGAACGGCGAGCTCGCCGCCGTCCTGGACTTCGCCCGCTCGGGCGAGCTGCTGGGTATCGAGCTCTTCCGGGCGGGCCGCCGTCTGCCGGAGGGGCTGCGCGCCCGTCCCGTCGTCCAGGGGCCCTGAGTCATCCTCCAGGGGGATGCGCTCTCTCCACACTCCCCCGGCGGGCCGACGGAGCCGGCAAAGAAGTCGGCTGGGGAGGCCTGTCCACCGTTGAGGCGAAGTGGCTAGGCTCACCGCCATGTCCCGAATTCGCACCCTCCTGGCGGCGGTCCTCGCCGTGACTTTGATGTCCGGTTGCTCTTCCGAAGAAGGCTCCGGCGGCCCGCTGCCCGACGGACAGGCCCTGCTGCGGGAGTCCGCCACGGCCATGAAGGACGTCACCAGTGTCGGGTTCGTCCTGGCCACGGAGGGAACGCCCGCCGGGCTCCCGGTGAAGGCGATGAACGGGGAACTGCTGCGCAACGGCGACGCGCAGGGCGACGTGACCGCCGTCCAGGCCGGGCTGACGATCGAGGCCAAGTTCGTCATCGTCGGCCCCGACCTCTACTTCAACCTCATGGGCGGTTACCAGAAGACCGACAAGTCCATGATCACCAGCATTCTGGACCCGTCCGCGATCCTCGACCCCGAGCGCGGCATCGCGCTGATGCTCGAGCAGGCCACCGGCGCCAAGGCCGAGGCCCGCGAGGACGGCCTGGTCCGGATCTCGGCCAGCCTGCCCGGAAGCGCCGTCGCCGGGCTGGGGATCAAGACCTCCCAGACCCTCCAGGGCCAGGTGTGGATCAACGAAGAGGACAAGCGGCTCTCGAAGGTCAAGATGAACCTGGACGGCGGGTCGGCGACCCTGTCGCTCTCCGACTTCAACGCCGATCCGACGATCCAGGCGCCGAAGTAGCGGTCATGGGCAACCGTCGCCTCGCGATCGGAGCCGGCGGGGCGATCGTCCTGCTCGCCTCCCTCGACGCCTATGTGATCGTCACCGTCCTCACCGAGATGACGAAGGACCTCGGCATCCCCGCCAACCGTCCCGAGCGCATCACCCCCATCGTCACCGGCTTCCTGCTCGGCTACGTGGCGGCCATGCCGCTGCTGGGCCAGCTGTCGGACCGCTTCGGGCGGCGCACCGTCCTGCACGCCTGCCTCCTGGCGTTCGCGATCGGCTCGGCCGTCACCGCCGTCGCCGGGGACTTCGCGCTGCTCGTCGCCGGACGGGTCGTGCAGGGCGTCGCGGGCGGCGCCCTGCTGCCCATCACGATGGCGCTGGCCGGCGACCTGTGGTCGCAGAACCGCCGGCCGGTCGTCCTGGGCGCGGTGGGCGCCCTCCAGGAACTGGGCAGCGTCCTGGGCCCGCTGTACGGCGCGGGACTCGCCGCGGTGATCGGCTGGCGCGGGATCTTCTGGGTCAACGTGCCGCTGACGCTCATCGCGATGGCCGCGATCCACTTCACCGTCCCGTCCTCCCGGCCCGCCGAGCGGGCCCGCGTGGACGTCCCGGGCGGGCTGCTGCTGGCCGCGGGACTCGGGCTGCTGGTCGTCGGCACCTACAACGAGGAGCCGGAGAACGGCGTCCTGCCGCCGGGCGGCGCGCAGATGATCGCGGCCGGGGCGGTGCTGCTCGTCCTGTTCGGGTGGTGGGAGTCGCGGACGAAGGCCCGGCTGCTCGACCTGACCGGAGTGCGCAAGAGCCCGGTCTTCGCCGTCCTGGCCGTCAGCCTGCTGTCGGGGGCTGCGCTCATGGTCACCCTGGTGGACGTCCAGCTGATCGCCACCACCCTGCTGGAGCGCACCCCGACCGAGGGCGCGTTCCTGCTGGCGCGGTTCCTCGTCGCGCTGGCGCTCGCCGCCGTCCTCGGCGGGTTCGTCGCCCACCGGTACGGCGACCGGTGGCCGCTGACGGCCGGAATGGCGCTGGCCGCCGCCGGGTACCTGCTCGTCTCCGGCTGGCCGCTGGACCCGACGGCCGCCTCGTACGGTCCGCTGCCGCGCATGGACGTCGACCTGGCGCTGGCCGGTGCCGGGCTGGGCCTGGCCATCGCGCCGGTCTCCTCGGCGATCCTGCGGCTGGTCCCCGCCGGGCAGCACGGGGTGGCCTCCGCCGCCGTCGTGGTCGCCCGCATGATGGGGATGCTGCTGGGTATCTCTGCCCTGTCGGCATACGGCTTCCACCGTCTGCAGTCGCTCACGGCCGGGTTGACGGTCCCGATCCCCTTCGGGAATCCGGACTTCAAGGCCGAGTTCGAGGTGTACCAGGTAGGCCTGAAAGAGGCGCTGCACACCGAGTACCGCGAGATCTTCCTCATCACCTCCGGGCTCTGCCTGCTCGGCGCGGTGGTGGCCGCTGGCGTCCGGAGGCCCCCGTCCGACCTACCGCATCCGGCCAAGGAGCTCGCCGTCTGAATCCCGCCACCCCGTTGCCACGGGGCTGCGACGGTGGTTACGTCTAGTCCTGGCCGTATGTAGTGGCATCACTACATTTCACCCCCTGAGGGCGGCCGAGGAGGGACGGGACACAGTGCAGCGAATGAGCGGACTGGACGCGAGCTTCTACCTGATCGAGGACGAGAACACGCCACTGCACGTGGCGGCCGCGATCATCATGGAAGGTCCGGTGCCCGGCTACGGCGACATCGTGCGGCTGGTCGCCGCCAAACTGCCGTCCATCGAGCGCTACCGGCAGCGCGTCCGCTCCGTTCCGCTGCACCTGGGCAGACCCGTCTGGATGGACGATCCGCACTTCCAGATCCTCTACCACGTGCGGCACACCGCCGTCCCCGCGCCGGGCACCATGGACCAGCTGCGCAACCTCGCGGGCCGCCTCCTCGCCCAGCGGCTCGACCCCAAGAAACCGCTGTGGGAGCTGTGGCTGGTCGAGGGCCTGGAGGGCGGCAGGTGGGCCCTGATCGGCAAGGTCCACCACTGCATGGTCGACGGCGTCGCCGGCATGGACCTCATCGCCTCGATGTTCGACCTCGACCCCGACGCGCCCGTCCCCGAGCCCCCGGCCGAGGAGTGGGTCCCGCGCGGCGGCCCCTCCGGGCTGCGCCTGTTCGGCGAGGCCCTGGTGGACAACACGCTCGAGCCCCTGCGGCTGGCCGCCTCGCTGCCGCGCCTGGCCGGCTCGCTGCGCAGGGCCCCTCAGCTGCTCGACTACGTCGGCGGGGTCACGCGCCAGCTCGCGCGCTTCACCCGCAGGTCGGCGAGCGTGCTCAACGGGCCGCTCGGGCCGCACCGGCGCTGGGAGTGGGCCAGCCTCCCCCTGGACGACGTCCAGCGGATCCGCAAGAAGCACGGCGGGACCGTCAACGACGTGGTGCTCGCCGCCGTCACCCGGGGATTCCGCGACCAGCTCGCCGGACGGGGCGAGCTGACGCCCGACATGGTCGTCCGCTCGGGCGTGCCGGTGTCCGTCCGGGCCGAGGGCGAGCGGGGCGTGCTCAACAACCGGGTCTCGGCCATCTTCGTCAACCTGCCGGTCGGCGTGGCCGACCCCGCCGAACGCCTCCGGCTGATCCGCGAGCAGACCGACGACCTGAAGGCCACCAGCCAGGAGGTGGTCGGCGCCCAGCTCACCCGGATCACCGACGCGGCCGTGGCCCCCGCCCTCCTGGCGCTGGGCGCCCGCATCCCCGTCCGGTTGCGCAACCCCGTCGTCCAGACGATCACCACCAACGTGCCGGGCCCGGACTTCCCGCTGTACGTGCTCGGCCGCCGGATCGAGAACCTGTTCCCCTACGTCCCGCTGACCGGCGGCATCCAGGTCGGCACCGCGATCTTCAGCTACGACGGCCGGCTGAACTTCGGGGTGAGCGCCGACTTCGACGGGCAGCCCGACCTCCCGGTCTTCACCGCCGGGATCGGCAAGGGGATCGCCGAGCTGCTCAAGGCCCCGCCCGTCTAGCGCAGCCTGGCCAGGAACTCGCGGGTGCGCGGCTGCTCGGGAGCGGTGAAGATCCGCTCCGGGGAGCCGCGCTCCAGCAGGACGCCGTCGTCGAGGAAGCAGACGGTGTCGGCGATGTCGCGGGCGAAGGACATCTCGTGGGTGGCCAGGATCATCGTCATGCCCTGCTGCTTGAGTTCGCGAACGATGTCGAGCACCTCCCCGACCAGTTCGGGGTCGAGCGCCGAGGTGACCTCGTCCAGCAGCAGCACCTGGGGGCGGACCGCCAGCGCCCGCACGATCGCCACCCGCTGCTGCTGGCCGCCCGACAGCCGGTCGGGGTACTCCGCCGCCTTGTCGGCCAGGCCGAAGCGCGCCAGCAGCTCCCGCGCCTGCTCCCGCGCCTTCTTGCGGGGAGTCCCGTGCACCTTGACGGGGGCCAGGGTGATGTTCTCCAGGACGGTCATGTGCGGAAAGAGGTTGAACTGCTGGAACACCATGCCGATCTTCCGGCGGACGGCGTCCTCGTCCACGTCCACCGCGGTGAGCTCCATGCCGTCCAGGAAGATCGCCCCGTCGTCGACCTGCTCCAGCAGGTTCACGCAGCGCAGCAGCGTGGACTTGCCGGAGCCGGAGGCCCCGATGAGGCAGACGACCTCGTGCGGTTCGACCGCCAGGTCCACCCCGCGCAGGACCTGCCGTCCCCGGTAGTCCTTCCACAGGCCCTCGATCTGCAGCAGCGGCATCAGCGTCCTCCGGGGGCGCGGCGGCCTTCGGCGCGGGCCGCCAGCCAGTCGGTGAACCGCGCCATCGGCACGGTCAGCAGCACGAACAGCAGCGCCGTCGCGAGGTAGGGCGTGTAGTTGAAGGTCTTGGTGGAGTGGATCTGCGCCTGCCGCAGCGCTTCGATGACGCCGAGCACCGAGACCAGCGCGGTGTCCTTCTGCAGGGACGCGAAGTCGTTCAGCAGCGGCGGGACGACCCGGCGGACGGCCTGCGGCAGCACCACGTAACGCAGCGACTGCGCCTGGGAGAGGCCGAGCGAACGGGCGGCGGCGCGCTGGCTGGGATGGATGGAGTCGATGCCCGAGCGGAACACCTCGGCGACGTAGGCCCCGTAGGACAGGACCAGGGCGATCGCGCCCAGGACCATCGGGTCGCCGGGGGCGCCCTGCAGGTTGAGCGCGGGAACGCCGAACCCGACGAGGAAGATCAGCAGGATCGTCGGGATGCCGCGGAAGACGTCGGTGTAGGCCACGGCCAGCGCCCGCAGCGGGAAGAACGCGGGGGTCTTCACGGTGCGGACCAAAGCCACCGCCAGACCGAGCGCCAGGATGATCGGCTCGGCGATCAGGAAGATCTTGACGTTCCCCCAGAACCCCGACAGGACGTCGGGGAACGCCGCGGTGAAGTGAGGCCAGGACAGGAAGGTCTCCCGCACCCTCGGCCAGCCCGGCGAGGAGGGCAGCCCGACGGCCAGCAGGCCCAGCACCACCGCGGTGGACACTCCGGCGACCGCTCCGGAGACCACCGCCTTGCGGCGGCGCCGGGCCTCCCGGGCCAGCTGCCGTTCGCTCTTGACCCGGCTCGCCTCAGCCCGGCTCACTTCAAGACGTGACTTCACTTCAGGACGGGTGCTCCAGCGGCGGACGACAGCCACTGATCGGTGATCTGCTGCAGCCTCCCGCCGGACTTGAGCTCACCGAGCGCCTGGTTCAGGCAGCCGACCAGGGAGTTGTCCTTCTCCAGCAGCATTCCGAACTCTTCCTTCGCCCCGGCCGGAGCGAGCTGTCCGACGATCTTGGAGCCCTCGATCTGGGCGGCGGTCACGTAGAACGCGGTCGGCAGGTCGACGGCGATCAGGTCCACCTGCCCGTTCTTCAGCGCGTTGACCGCGTCGATCTGGTTGTTGAACACGCTGGGCTGCGTGGCCGGCTTGATCTGCCCCTGGACGGCGTCCAGCGAGGTGGTGCCGACCTGCACGCCGATCTTGGCGTCCTTGAGCTGCTCCTTGGCGGTGGCCCCGGCGAACTTCCCGTCCGCCAGGCCGACGACGCCCTGGGCCACGGTGTAGTAGCCGTCGGAGAAGGTGACGGCCTTCTGCCGCTCGGGAGTGATCGAGATCTGGTTGACGTCGAAGTCGAAGGTCTTCGCGCCCGGCGCGTAGGACTGCTCGAAGCCGACCTTCTCCCAGACGACCTCGTCCTTGGTGAAGCCGAGCTCCTCGGCGACGGCGTAGGCGACCGCGCTCTCGAAGCCCTCGCCGTTGGACGGGTCGTCGTTCTTGAACCACGGCTCGAAGGCGGGGGTGTCGGTGGCGACGGTCAGCTTGCCCGCGGTCTTGAGGGGCAGCCGGTCCTTGGCGCAGTTCACGGCGGCGCCGGACGGTGCGGCCTTGGTGTCGGTGTTGTCGGCCGGGGCGCAGGCCGAGGCGGCCAGGACGGCGGCCGCGGCGGGCAGGACGAGGAGACGGCGCAGCAAGACGACCTCCGGGCCTTTCATTGTTCTTCAGGGGGAAACAGGGGAAATAAGGGGGATTCTAGCTTCGCCGGATGTCACGCAGGGTCACGATCCCGCCCGCGGACAGCCCGAACCGGGCCGCCGCCGAACCCAGGTTGACGCCCAGGGCCAGCCGGCCGGAGGAGTCGGTGAACAGCAGGGGCTCGCCCTCCGGCACGGCGCCGAAGGTCGCCGCCCAGCGCACGCGGACGCCGTCCGCTTCCAGTTCGGCGCCGTACTCCAGCGGGCCGAAAGCGGCGGCCAGGTCCTGCGGGCCCGCGCCGAGGATCAGGCTGCCGAAGTCGTCGGGGTAGAGCACGGACGCGCTCAGCTCGCCTTCCCCCGTGCGCGGCTCCGGCAGTTCCAGAGGGGTCGGCGCCAGTTCCGGGCCGAACTCGGCGAGGGGAACACCGTTGGCCAGGTGGGCGGTGGCCGGGGCGAAGATGTCCCTGCCGTGGAAGGTGCTGGAGACAGTGGGCAGCCGCAGTCGGGGGTTTTCCAGGATCCGCGCCTCGGCCACTCCGCCGAGGGCCTCGGCGGCCGGGACGAGCAGGCCGTTGTCCGGGCCGACGAGGAAGTCCCCGCGCCCGGTCCGTACGGCCACCGGGTGCCGGGGGGTGCCGACCCCGGGGTCCACCACCGCCAGGTGGACCCCGACAGGCAGGTAGGGCAGCGCCTGCCGCAGCAGCATCGCGCCCTCGATGACCGCGTACTTGCTCACCTCGTCGCTGAGCACCTGGACGCGCGCATCCGGCGCGATGCGGGCGACGACTCCGGCGCAGACACCGGTGTAGGCGGCGCCGAAGTCGGTGGTGACGCTGACGTACGGGCTCGTACCGGCTCGCTCGTCCGCGGAGGCGAAGGGAAGGGTCACAGCGGGGCTTTCGCATGGGCGGAACAGGAAGGATCAGCCGATGACGCTACCAAACCGCTGATCAGCGCCCTGGTCCGCCCCGGTCAGCGGGCCTTCAGGGTGTTGAGGAGGGCCGCCCCGTCCGCGGCGCCGTCCACGCTGATGGCGAACCTGCCGCCGTTCGGGTACTCCAGCACCAGGCACTCCCCTCCGCGCAGCATCAGCGTGGCCCTGCCGGGGAGCCCGCGCAGGCCCCAGCCTCCGACCTGGGAGGGGCGCAGCTCCTCCGTCCGCGCGGCGGTGATCTTCGTCAGGCCCTTCCGCCAGACCGGGAACGCCCAGGGCCCGTAGGCGACGGCGATCCCCCGTTCGCTCACCTGCACCCGGATCGTGCCGAGGAGCACCACGAGGAGCCCGACGAGGAGCAGCACCGGGGAGAGCGGGCCCGCCGACCCGCCGAGCAGCAGCGAGACCGCGCCGCCCAGCAGGCACAGGAAGCCCACGGCGAGCAGCACGGGGCTGGTGCAGCGGGCGACCCACACGGCGCGTTCGCCGGCGGGCAGGTCCAGGGTCTCGACCGGATCGGACGGGACGTCCCTGAACGTGGTGAACCGGAGGCCCAGCCAGCCGCCCAGCAGCGGCAGCGCGACCAGCAGGACCGGCATCCACACGGGCAGGTGGCGGGCGTCCTGCCAGTCGGCCCGGTCGAGGTTCGCCCAGACCGTCATGCCCTGCAGCGCGAGCACCAGGAAGCCCAGGCCCGCCACGATGGGCGGGTTCTTACGGCTGAGCAGGACGCCCGCGATCCAGATCACGAGCGGGAGCGCCAGCGCCGCCGCCTTGGACAGGGAGCCGTCGGGCTCGCCCGCCGCGTTCCAGTGCGAGGCCAGGGGGTCCGGCAGCCTCCCCCACCACACGGCGGGGAGGGCGGCGAGGGCCAGCGCCACGACGGCGCCCGGTATCAGAAGTCTCTTCACATCTCCTCGATCATGGTCATCAGGTCCGCACGGGTGTGCCCCGCCTTCTCGGCGTCGCGGACCAGTTCCCGCACCCGGTCGATGAACTCGCCCCTGCGGTCGGCGCCGGGGATCACCCGGATGCCGCGACCGCGCCGGAACTCCAGCAGCCCCTCGTCGCGCAGCTCGCGCAGGGCGCGCAGCACGGTGTTGGGGTTGACGTCGAAGGCCGCCGCCAGATCCCGGGCGGGGGGAAGCCTCTCGGGGGCGCTGCCGTCCGCGATGGCGCGGCGCAGCGCCGCCGCCACCTGCTCGTGCAGGGGCCGGGGGTCTTCTGCTTCCAGAATCAGCAACATGGTGCTAATGAAGATAGCACCATTAGCTTCATTCGGTGGCGGTGAGCGCCTCGGGGACCGCGTCGCGGGCGGCCAGCAGGTCCAGCAGCAGCGCCGCCGTCCAGCTGTAGTCGTGGCTGCCGCGCCCCGAACCGTCGAAGGGGTCGAAGAACTCCCGGAAACCGGACTGCCGGACCAGCCGGAGCGTCCCGTCGTAGAGCAGGTCGGCGATCGAGCCGAAACCCTGCTGGAGGGCGCCCGCCCACAGCAGCCAGTTGGTGCAGGCCCAGGTGGGGCCGCGCCAGTAGGCGGCCCGGTCGAAGGCCGAGGCCTGCAGGTCGCAGGTCGGCATCGGATAGCCCGCCGCCCCGGCGAAACGCGCGGACAGCATCAGGTCGGCCAGCCTGCGGGCCATCGGCGCGGACAGGTACGGGTCCAGCAGCGGGACGAAGGAAGCCGCGGTGGCGACCCTGATCAGCTTGCCGGTCCGCAGGTCCAGCGGGTGGAAGCAGCGCTGCTCGTCGTCCCACAGGCGGCGGACCAGGGCGTCGTGCAGCCGCTCGGCGGCCTCCCGGTGCGGGACGGGATCCGCGCCCACCACCTCGGCGATCTCGGCCAGCGCGTGGGTCGAGGCCAGGTAGACGGCGTTGAAAAGGGGGTCCTCGACGAGGAACGGGTGCTCGTCCCGCAGGTACCCCGCGTCGTATCCGGAATCCCTGAAGGTGGTGACGAGCCAGACGTAACGGTCGTGGTCGACGCCGGCTGGGATGGAGCGCGGGACGGGAAGGCGCGCGTAAGAGGTGGGGGGAGGCTGGGCCGCCGCCAGCGGGCGGTCCCAGGCGGGGCTGTTGTCCATCCCCGACTCCCAGGGGTGGCAGATCGAGGCCAGCCCCTCGCCTCCCACGTCGCGGACGTCAGCGAGGTACTCGTGCTGGGCCGCCAGCTTCGGGTAGGCCCAGCGCAGGAAGTCGCGGCTGCACGCGCCGCCCGAGGAGGCGGCGGCGTGCAGCCGCAGTGCCGCGAAGGCGTGCAGCGGAGGCTGCGTGAGCGCAGAGGTCTCGACCGACCGGGGGGCGCCCGGCTGACGGCTGCTGAGCCACAGCTCGGGTCCGGGGAAATAACCCTGCCGGACGAGGCCTGCGTTGAACACGATGTGCGGAACCATCCCGTCGGCCCACTGGGCGCGAAGGAGGCCGGCGATCTCCTGCCGTGCCCTCTCCGGCCGGTACCGGGCCAGCCCGAGACTGACGAACACCGAATCCCAGCCCCACTGGTGGGGGTAGAGACCGGGCGACGGCGTCGTCGCGATCCCCGTCCAGTTGGCGTCCAGCACCCGAGTGGCCGCCTGCCAGAGGGAGGATTCGTCACCGTTCAGTCGCGGGCCCATCTGCGTGGCGTGACCCCGCGATCGTGTCCTGGCCAGTCTCCCGATCAGGTGATCAGCACTTCCTCTTCCCGGTCCCGGTGCAGCCGGTCGTTGACCCTCTGCTTGGCGGAACCGGCGACCGACCCTGCCTTCTGGGCACTGGTGCTCGCCGCCAGAGAAGCCTGCTCACGCACGCTCTCCGCCGCCGACTGCACCGACGGGTGCGCCCACAGCTCCTGGGCCGTCTTCTTGATCTGCTCGTACCGTTCACGCCCGGCACGCGATCCCATCACATACCCCACGGCGGCGCCGGTGAGGAACATCAACTGCTTCATACGGAGATCACTCCCTTTCAGTCGGCTTCACCTACACCCCCGTACCCGCCCTGCCGATAACGATGCACGAGCACCCGCCAAGATGCGCTAATGTAGACGCGCTGGCAGGGACCGAAGCCCCCAGCCAGAAGCGATCCCGCGTAGCTCAATTGGCAGAGCAGCCGGCTGTTAACCGGCAGGTTATTGGTTCGAGTCCAATCGCGGGAGCAAGTGAAAACGCAGCTCAGGCCCTGTCTCTCCGTTTCGGAGGGCGGGGCCTGAGGTGTTTCCGGGGGAATTCGGAAGTACGGGGGGGGCTCTCCCCGGGGGCCGACGTTGAAACGGGGGGCGGGGCGTGGGGGATCTCACCCTCGGGGGAGGGCGGTTCGGGGGTGGAGAAGGCCGGTTGCGGGTGGGGGTGGGGGAATTCGTGGTGGGCGTGATCACCTGGGAGGTAGGTTGGGGGCATGTCGCGGCTGCCTCGTCCTGTACGTGAAATGCTCCGGTTGGAGCGTGGTGAGAAGGTGCTCGCGCACGCTCCCACGCGCGGAGGGTCGGTGGTGGTGACCACCGGGCACGCGTTGTACGTGCCCGACGGGGGCGGGGGGTTCACGCGGGTGCCCTGGGAGAGGGTGCTGCGGGCCTCCTGGCAGGGGGACTGGCTCCATGTGTGGGGGGACGACGCGGAGCACCATGTGCGGCTCGTGGAGCCCGGATCCGTGCCCGAGGTGGTGCAGGAGAGGGTGACGTCCACCGTGGTGGTCAGCCGGCACTTCGACCTGGGGCGGGGCGGGGTGCGGATCGTGGGGCGGCGGGCCACGCACGAACGGCCGTCGCCGGCCCGCGAAGAGCTGATGTGGGCGATGGTCTTCGACGACGGCGCCGACTCGGAGGACCCGGGGACCCGGGCCGAGGCCGAGCAGCTGCTGCAGGCCGTGAGGCGGCAGGTCGGACTGTAGAAGGCCGGGCGGGTCAGGCGGGCACGTCGCGCCAGGAGCCCGTCGGGGGGACGAACGAAGGCGACAGGGCCCTGGCCAGGAGCCAGGAGATGATCTCCTCGCCCGCCAGGATCCCGGCGGCTCCGGTGACGGCCGTACCCGTGTGGGACTGCTCGTGGAGTTCGCCGTGGGCGGGGCGGACCGCCGCGTCGGCGACCTCCAGGAGCTCGGTGTCCAGGAGCGAGTCGCCGGCCGCCAGGAGGCGGGAGGCGCCCGTCCGGTGGGCGATCTCGACGGCGGCCGCGGACTTGGTGAGCGGGACGGGCAGGCAGTAGACCTTGCGGCCCTGGAGGGAGACCTTCCAGTTCCGGGCGGCGCACCAGGCGGCCAGCGCCTCCACCCAGCCGTCGGGGAGGCGGTCGCGTTCCACCACCGTGTAGACGAACAGGTCGGAGGCCGTCCGCACGCTCAGGGTGAAGTCGCCGCTGAGAGAGCGCACGTGCTCGTACACGTCGAGCATCGTCGCGCAGTCGGCGACCTTCTTGCGGACGGACGCCGACCAGGACGCGTCCTCCTCGCCGTCGACGAGCAGGAACCCGCCGTTCGCGCAGATCGCGTGGGCGGGCGGAGGGCCGGGCAGGCGTACGCGCGCGTACTGCTCGGGCGTACGGGTCGTGGTGGGGACGAGCGAGGCCGTCCGGGAGAGCAGTTCCAGGCTCGTGGCGGCCGTCGAGGTGACGAATGACAGCGGGCGCGCCTGGTACATCTCCACGCACAGCAGCCGCGGCAGCTCCGCGTCGGGGCCGGTCAGGGCCAGGGCGTTCGCGGAGTAGATGAGCGTGCGGTCCAGGTCCGCACAGGCCACGACGGTCAAGAACCGGCTCCTCTGGGTTTGATGAGCCCCACGCACGCGTAGGGGAGGTCGCCGTCCACTTCCTCGACGGGCACGCCCCTCTCCGCGGCCAGCATGCGGATGTGCGCGAGGTCGGCGCGGGCGTCGGAACGGGCCAGGATCCGCCACGGGACGCGCCGCAGCAGCACCCGGGTGGTCTCCCCCACGCCGGGTTTGACGAGGTTCACGTCGCCGATCCCGTACTCCCGGCTGATGCGGCTCACCGCTTCCCAGCCCGACCAGTCGGGTTCCTCGACCGCGGGGCGGTCCGAGGGGTCCGCCGAGGTGAAGTAGGCGCACACCCTGTCGAGGAAGAGGTTCGAGACGTCCGAGTAGGCCAGGTCCTTGTAGAACTTCGCGCCGTGGAAGTCCGCCGGGCCGATGAGGTCGCGGTTGAGGACCGTCCGGCTGACCAGGCCGGAGACGGTGGAGTTCAGGCAGGCGGAGGGGATGAGGAAGTCCTCCCGCGTCCCGTAGACGCGCACGCACCTGCCCGGGTCGGCCAGTACGGCCAGTTCCGGGGAGAACCCGCCGTCCAGTCCCTTCACGGCCTCGGCCAGCTCGCGGGTGATGGCGCCCTTGCCCGTCCAGCCGTCGACGAACATCACGTCGCGCGGGTCGTGGTGGCGGGCCAGGTGGGCCATCGCGGCCGTGTCGATGCCCCGTCCCCGGACGATGCTCACCGCGTAGTGCGGCAGGTCCAGCCCGTGGGCGTGGGCGGCCCAGCGCCGGGCGAGGACGCCGACGGGCGTCCCGGCGCGGGCCAGCGAGACGAGCACCGCGTCCGGGCCGCGCTCCTCCAGGATCCGCTCGGTGATCACCGCCACCGCCTGGGCGATCCGCGCCGCGGACTCCTCCAGCGCGGCGTGGAAGAGCATCTGGTACTCGGGCGAGGGCTGGTACTCGATGGGCAGCGACTCGGCGTAGTGCGCGGCCCCCGACTGGATCGCCTCCTCGCGCTCCTCGGTCGGCGCCTCGAGTTCCACGTCGGACAGGTCGGTCAGCAGCCAGGCCACGTCGTCGGGCCGGTAGCTGCCGAACCCGGGGCCCCTCAGCGGGTGCGCGCTCACGACGGCACCACCGCCACCAGCACCTCGGTTCCCAGCCCGCTTATCCGGCGCACCAGTCCCCGTTCGAGCCCGGGGGTGTCCCCGGCCTCGTCCACCACCACGACGACCGCGTCGAAGCCCTGGTCGACGTTGTAGGCGTAGCGCTCCCCCGGCCCGTCGGCGGGGTCGTCGTGCGCGGGGAAGACCAGCCTGCTGCGGATCGCGTAGGCGGGGTCGTCGACGGCGAGGACGGGTGAGCGCGTCGTCGTCGAGTACCGCACGTCGGTGTCCTCCAGCAGGTCGGCCAGCGCTTCGGCGAGGCGCAGCGGAGCGTACATCAGCTCTTCGAAGCCCAGGACGAGCACCCGGCGGGCGCCGTCGGGCAGCGCGGCCTCCAGCCGGGAGGCCATCGCCGGGAGCGCCTTCTCCAGCTGCTCGCGGTGCTCCGGCAGGAAGCCGTGGCGTCCGCCGTCGGGCACTCCCGCCGGCCAGCCCAGGGGAACCCTCCGCGCGCCGCCCGGCGGGCGTCCGTTCGCACGCGGCGTCTCCGCCATCTCCCGTTCGACCCGTGCGACGAGGTCCTGCCCCGCCTCGAGGACGTCCGGGGGCAGTCCGACGCCGCCGGTGACGAGCGCCACGACGTCCACGCGGGCACCGAGCTCCAGCTCGAGATCACGCATCGCGGTCCTGTCCGCCTCGTCGCGGAGGTCGGTCAGCGCGGCCACCACGTAGTGGCTCCGGGCCCGCACCGCGTGCAGTGCCCGCAGCGTGTTGCGCACCGTCTTGCCGGTCGACAGCTCGTCGTCCACCAGCACCAGCGGGCCTTGGGACTCCAGCAGCCCCGCCGGCACCGGCAGCAGCAGGTGGCTCGTGGCGTGGCTGTGCTCCTCCTCGAAGCCACCGTAGGGCGTCACCTCCGCCACGGGCCGCCGGGTGGAGTGCAGGTACACGGCCTCGCCCATGCCGTCGGCGACCCCGTGCCCCAGCGCCGTCGCGGTCTCGGCGTATCCCACGACCACGGCGCCGATCGGGCGCCGGTGGGCCGTCAGGAGGTCTCGCAGCCCGGCCGCCGCGCCCGGTTCGCCGCGCAGCGCGGCCCCGACGAACGCCCCGGCCTTCTCCCCCGGCCCGGCGTGCCCCGGCTGGAGTGCGTCGGCGACGAGGCGGCCCAGCAGCAGCGCGCTGCCGTAGACCAGCCGCGGGTCGGTGGGGACGTGCTTGCCCAGGACGGTGGAGACCAGCAGGTGCGCCCGGCGGGGGTTGCGGCGGACGGCCAGCCCGACCAGCTGCGGCAGGGTGAGCCCCACCTCGGAGGTCCCGCCGGTCAGGGCGAGGTCCAGCCGGGACGTGACCCAGCCGCCCGTCCAGGGGGCGGTCACCGGCCCACCGGATTCATCGTCTGCGCTCCCACGGCCGCCTCCAGCAGGTCCACGAAGCCGACGTCCGGCGCGGCGACGCCGAACACCTCGGCGCGGCGCAGCAGCCGTTCCGCCCAGGCCCGGTGTGGTTTGGCCTCGTTCATCTTGTTGGCGTAGCTGGAGGCCATGGCCCCTCCCGCGACGACCCCGAGGATGTCGGTGGCGTCGCTGTACTCCTCGTGCGTGACCACCGACAGGGCGTGGACGGCCCCCACGTGGCTGGGGTGGATCACGGTCTTGCCGGTCAGCCCGTTGGCCTTGTCGAGGGTGACCTCGCGGATCAGCCCGTCGAGGTCGGCGGTGAGCAGCCGGCGGCGCAGCGGGCCGGCGTCGTGTTCGTCGAAGGGCGATGATCTCAGCTGCGGTTTGAACATCCGCTCCCCGGCGGAGAAGTACTCCCAGACGGGACCTGTGACGATGTGGCCGGTCTCGTCGGCTCGGCCGAAGACGTTGACGACGTCCGAGATGAGCCCGGCGACCAGCTTGATGTCGTAGATCGTCAGTTCGCGGGGTCTGCGCAGCCCGTAGGCGGCGCACAGGTCGGTGCCGCCGAGCCGGACGGCCAGGACCTGCTCGCGGTGCCCGGCCAGCAGCAGCGCGATGTCCTGCAGGACGGTCCTGCGGCTCTCCCGGTAGAGGGCGTCGCGGGTCTCGATCACCGGCATCCCCAGCAGCCTGACCCCGCTCAGCTCCGAGGCCTCGGCCAACGCGTCCAGGTGCCTTCTGCCGCCGGACGCCTCGAACTTCGGCAGGACGAACCCGCTGAGCAGGGCGGCGGCGGGGCCGAGCCGGCGGGCGAGGGCGGTGATCTGGCCGGGTTCGCGGATCCGGACGAACAGGAGCGGCGCCTCGTCGGGGTCGAGTTCGCGCAGCTGGGCGACGAGGTTGTCCTCGGCGCCGGGCACCTCCGCGTCGGCGATGGAGTCCTCCAGGCAGACGACCATGCTGCGCACCCCCTGGCGGGCGCATTTGACGATGTCGGCGGCGAGGGCGGGACGGGTGGCGGGACTGTAAAGGGTCGCGCCGAGCGCCACCGCCAGCACGTCCGGATTCGCGTTCCGGTCGAACTCGCGGGGTTGGAGGTGGAACAGCTCCGCGCGGCGCGCGGCGTCGATATGGTCGAAATGACGCACGGCTCAGCTACCTTCCCGTTCGTTCTGGCCGCACAACGTAGGGACCACGCTCGCAGTTCCGCCTTCGCAGGCCAACGGCCGAGATTCTACCCAAAGGGTTATTAACTTCCCGAAAACGCTGTTAGCGCTCGGTTAACAGAACGCATCCGGAAACAACGGGGCCCCGGCCGGATC
>NZ_BAAATZ010000005.1:86302-99389 GCF_039533685.1 Actinocorallia aurantiaca
ACGTTCCGAGGCGTCCGAACCCGCGAAGGGCAGCGGGTCAGACCGAGCTGGACTCCAGCTTGATCTCGCTCTCCTCCTCGCCGCCCGGCTTCCTGCGGACGATCGAGCTGATCAGCGAGGCCACGATCAGGCCCGCGCCCAGCCCGCCGGTGATCCACTCCGGCACGTGGCTGCCGATGCTGATCACCATGCAGACGGCCAGCGCGCCGATCGCCCAGTGCGCGCCGTGCTCCAGGAAGCGGTACTCCTGAAGCGTGCCCTGGCGGACCAGGAAGACGGTGATCGACCGGATGTACATGGCGCCGACGCCCAGACCGATCGCGATGATGACCGGGTCGGTGCTGATCGCGAACGCGCCGATCACGCCGTCGAAGGAGAACGAGGCGTCCAGGACCTCCAGGTAGAGGAAGAGGAAGAACGCCGCCTTGCCCGTGGCCACGGCCAGCCCGCTCGGGCCGCGCTGGGGCGCGCCGTCCGTGAGCTCCTCGACCTGCTCGTCGAGCTCGTCGGTCTTGTCGAACAGCTCGCCCAGCCCGTTGACCAGGATGTAGACGACCATGCCCAGCAGGCCGGAGATCAGCACGTTGGAGCGGTGGGCGTCGTCGGCGAGCCAGGTACCCGCCCCCGCCAGCACGCTGCCGGCGATGACCACGGCGAGCTGGTCGAGCTTGCCGATGCGGGCCAGCGGCCGCTCCAGCCACGGCAGCCAGTGCGCCGAGCGCTCCTCGAAGATCCAGTCCAGGAACAGCATCAGCAGGAACATCCCGCCGAACGCCGCGATCATCGGATAGGCGAACTCCATCCGCGCCTGGTACTCCTCATGGTCGTTGAGGGCCAGGTTGACGGCCTCGATGGGGCCTAGCTGAGCGGTGATCGCCACGATCGCCACGGGGAAGACCAACCGCATGCCGAACACCGCGATCGCGATGCCGATGGTGAGGAAGATCTTCTGCCAGAAGGGGCTCATCCTCTCCAGCACCTTGGCGTTGACCACGGCGTTGTCGAAGGAGAGCGAGATCTCCAGGACGGCCAGGACGGCCACCAGGAGGAGTGCCGCTGTGCCGCCGTAGAAGAAGGCGGCCACCAGACCGGCGATAGTGATGGCGAAAGACCAGCCGAACGTGCGAAAAATCATGATTTTTGTATGTCCTCGGGTCTGCCGACGTGCTGCCACGCCGGCAGACCGCTGTCAGGGGGCGTCATCCGACGTTGACCCCGAAGTCCTGGGCTATTCCGTGCAGTCCTGAGGCGTAGCCCTGGCCGATCGCCCGGAATTTCCACTCCGAGTTGTAGCGGTAGAGCTCGCCGAAGACCATCGCGGTCTCGGTGGAGGCGTCCTCGGTGAGGTCGTAGCGCGCGAGCTCCGAGCCGTCGGCCCGGTTCACCACCCTGATGAACGCGTTGCGCACCTGGCCGAAGGCCTGGCCGCGGTTCACCGCGTCGTAGATCGACACCGGGAAGACGATGCGGTCCACCCGAGGATCCATCCTCGCGAGGTCGACGTTGACCGCCTCGTCGTCGCCTTCTCCCTCGCCGGTCAGGTTGTCGCCGGTGTGCTCGACGGTCCCGTCCGGGCTGGTGAGGTTGTTGAAGAAGACGAAGTGCTGGTCAGAGAGTACCTTGCCGTCCGCCCCCAGCAGCAGCGCCGAGGCGTCGAGGTCGAAGTCCGCGCCGGTGGTGACCCGGACGTCCCAACCCAGACCGACGGTGACCGCGGTCAGGTCGGGGGCTGCCTTGCTCAGTGAGACGTTCCCGCCCTTGGACAGGCTGACGCCCATGGCTCTCCTTCTCCTCCGCTGTTCTCGGTGGGGTCTCCGGGCGTCAGACGTTGACGCCGAAGTCCTGCGCGATGCCCTGCAGTCCTGAGGCGTACCCCTGTCCGACCGCGCGGAACTTCCATTCCGCACCGTTCCGGTAGAGCTCGCCGAAGATCATGGCGGTCTCGGTGGAGGCGTCCTCGGTGAGGTCGTAGCGCGCGAGCTCGGTGCCGCCGGCCGCGTTCAGCACGCGGATGAAGGCGTTGCGCACCTGGCCGAAGCTCTGGCCCCGGTTGGTGCCGTCGTAGATCGAGACGGGGAAGACGACGCGCTCGGCGTTCGGCGGCATGCCCGCCAGGTCCACCTTGACCTGCTCGTCGTCGCCCTCGCCGGCGCCGGTGAGGTTGTCGCCGGTGTGCTCGACCGCGCCGTCCGGCGTCTTCAGGTTGTTGAAGAACACGAAGTGGCCGTCGGACAGGACCTTGCCGCTCGCGTCCACCACGATGGCCGAGGCGTCGAGGTCGAAGTCCGTGCCGGTGGTCGTGCGCACGTCCCAGCCCAGGCCGACGATCACGGCCGTCAGGCCGGGGGCCTCCTTGCTCAGCGAGACGTTGCCGCCCTTGCTCAGACTGACCGGCATCTTTGCCTCCAGGAATGTGTAGGGAATCCTTCGGAGAACCGCACCGGACGGGGAGACCGCACGACACGATTCGCCCTGACAGACGTGCGAGCGATGCTATCGGTTCCACCTGATCACCCAAGGTCATGCCGGATTTGCGTCC
Source organism: Actinocorallia aurantiaca (assembly GCF_039533685.1). Classification (NCBI taxonomy): domain Bacteria; kingdom Bacillati; phylum Actinomycetota; class Actinomycetes; order Streptosporangiales; family Thermomonosporaceae; genus Actinocorallia; species Actinocorallia aurantiaca. The sequence continues at coordinate 88,842 of NZ_BAAATZ010000005.1, forward strand.
GAGGGGGGAGATGATTGGCTGTGAACCTGGGCAGAACGGTTCCAAAGGAGGTCCGGTGTACCGATCCGGTGAGCCCCGCCGCCGTGGACGCCGGGACCCGCGGGCGGCCGACGCGCGCTCCGCCGCGCTGGCCGCCAGGGACGACGCGGCCCAGGCCTTCTACGAGATGGACCAGGCCCAGAAGTACCTCGCGGGCAGGCTGACGCTGCTGGGCGACCTGGACCGGGCGGCGGCCGACCGGCTCCGGCCACGGGCCGAGCGGGCCGACGGCGGCGCGAACACCGCGGCCCTGGACTACATCACCGTGGTCGACTCCCACGACCTGGACGACGAGGAGCGCGCGGCCGCCGACTACGAGTCGGCCCGCCGCGCCCTGGAGGCGGCCACCGCCACGCTGAAGCGGGCCTCCTCCGAGCTGGAGGGCGTCACCGCGGCGATCGTCCCGGAGATGGCGCGGCTGGAGGGCCGGCTGGAGCAGCTCGCGCCCCGCCTGAGGGCCGCCCGCGAGTCCTTCCAGGAGGCCCAGGAGGCGGTCGCGGCGGCCGAGGAGGCCGGGATGCGCACCGAGGAGGTCACCGCCGACCTGGCCTCCGTGCAGGCGCTCCTGGCCGAGCTCGCCGCCCCGGGCCTGGGCGGGCTGGGCCTGCAGGGGGCGATGGCCAGGGCCGAGGAGGCCCGGGACAGGGCCGCCGCGCTGGCCGAGGAGGCCCGCGGCCTGGCCGTGGCGGTGCGCAAGACCCGCAACGACCTGGCCAGTGTCCGCACCCGGGTGCAGATGGTCTCAGGCCGGCGGGAGCGCGTCGATGAGGCGATGAGCGTCCTGCGGCGGCGCTACTCCGCGGCCTGCTGGCAGGACCTGCAGGGCGCGCCGAACGCCATCGCCCAGGCGCTGGAGCGCGCGCTCGAGCGGATCGCCGAGACCGAGCGGGCCGCCGGCGCCCAGGAGTGGCGGGAGGTCTCGCGCGGCCTCTCCGCCGCCAGGGCCGAGCTCAAGGACGCCGAGCGCCGGGCCCGCGCGGTCACCGGCCGGGTGGAGGAGCTGGAGGAGGCCGAACGCGATCCCGGACGCCCGCTGGAGCAGGCCCGGTTCGCCATCAGGGACGCCCAGCGCCTGGCCGTGGCCGAGCCCGGCGGGCCCGCCCCCCGGCACGCACAGGCCCTGGACGCGCTGGTCGAACGCCTGGAGCGGGCGCCCGGGCTGCTCCAGGGTCCGCACCCGGACTACTGGGGGTATCTGCGGGAGCTGCGCGCGATCTCCGCCCGGGCCCGGGACGTGGTGGAGATCATCCGCGACGAGCGCTCCCCCTGACGGCGGCGGCGTGCGGCCTCAGCGGCCCGGGACCTGCACGGTGAGGTTGCGGCCGACCATCGGCATGCCCCCGGAGGGGGTGGCGGGCGGCGGGGAGACCGGCGGGGGCGCCGTCTGCGCCACCTGGCTGTCCCGGCCCGGCTCGCCCTGGGACTGCTCGATCAGCACCGCGGTGCCGTAGGCGTAGACCTCGAAGGAGCCGTCCCCGATCGCGCAGTTGGCGAAGCGCATGCCCAGAACGGCGTTGCAGCCGTACCGCTCGGCGTCGGCCTTGAGCCGCTCGATCGCCTCCCGGCGGGCCGCGCTGAGCCCGCCGTGCGCGATCCCCGCCCCGGACACCGCGCCTCGGACGTACCGGACCTCATACCCCGGAATGGTGTCGGTAGTTACGATCAGCATGAAGACACCGTAGACGACGTTCCGCCCCGGCGTGCGCGAACGCGCGCCGGGGCGGTTCCGCGTGTTCCTCCCGGTCAGTCCAGATACTCGCGGAGCATCTGCGCCCGGGACGGATGGCGCAGTTTCGCGAGGGTCTTGGACTCGATCTGGCGGATGCGCTCCCTGGTGACTCCGAACTCCCGGCCGACCTCCTCAAGCGTCCGGGGGTGCCCGTCGGCCAGCCCGAAACGCAGCTGGATGATGCGCTGCTCGCGCTCCGAGAGGTTGGAGAGGATCCCTTCCAGCTGGTCCTGGAGCAGGATGAACGCCGCCGCCTCGATCGGCACGACCGCGTCGGCGTCCTCGATGAAGTCACCGAGGTCGGAGTCCTCCTCGCCGATCGGCGACTGCAGCGAGACCGGCTCCTGGGCGATCCGCTGGATCTCCACCACCCGGTCGGGCGTCAGCCCCATCTCCTCGCCGATCTCCTCGGGCAGCGGCTCCCTGCCGAGGTCCTGGTGCATCTGGCGCTGCACCCTGATCAGCTTGTTGATCGTCTCCACCATGTGCACCGGGATGCGGATGGTCCTGGCCTGGTCGGCGATCGCGCGGGTGATCGCCTGCCGGATCCACCAGGTGGCATAGGTCGAGAACTTGTACCCCTTCGTGTAGTCGAACTTCTCAACGGCCCTGATCAGGCCGAGATTGCCCTCCTGGATGAGGTCCAGGAAGAGCATCCCGCGTCCCACATAGCGCTTGGCGATGGACACCACCAGGCGCAGATTGGCCTCGATCAGGCGTTGTTTGGAGCGCGCCCCGTCGCGGGCGAGCTGTTCGAGGTCGAACCGTTCGCCGGGAGAGAGGATGACGGCCTTGGCCGTCTTCTCTTCGGCGAACAGTCCCGCCTCGATCGACTTGGCGAGTTCTACTTCGTCTTCTGCCGTCAGCAGCGGGACACGGCCGATCTCGCGCAGGTAGATCCGGACCAGGTCGCTGGTGGGCGTCGCCTTCCTGCTGAGGTCTCCCTCATCCGCCCGCCGGAGCTCCTCGGCGTCGACGCGCGACTCGAGGACCTCCACTCCCTGCTCGGCGAGCATGCGGACGACGCGTTCGAGGGCGTCGGCCGGCAGTTCAGTGCGATCCAGAGCGGCGGCGACGTCGTCGACGGTGACGCCTCCGCGCTCCCTACCACGTGCGACGAGGTCGGCCACCTGCTCGACCGACGGTGCCTCACCGGGCATTACCAAAGGGCCCACATGAACAGTGTGCTTCAGAACACACTGAAATAGCAGGGCCTAATTCACTTACGCGGGGTCACCACTCCTGCGACCCGGGGTCACGGAAACGCCGTCTTTGCTGCTCAAGTGCCACCAGGTCCCCGAAGAGGCGGTTGTACTCCTCAGCCTCTGAGACCGGATTCAGCCTCCCGAGTTTGGACTTCAGAGCGGCCACATGCCCGGTGAGCTGCACTTCCATAAAACGGGCCAGAAGTGCCCGGGAATAGGTGTCGTCCGAAATTCCGTCAGCCTTGGGCGGCTCCACCGAGAACCGGGTCAGCAGCGACCTGGTCTCCTCGCTCGGGGCCAGGTCCCGCAGCCGCGCCGACCACTCCAGCGGGGCGACGGCGCCCGCCACCCCTCCCCCGGCCAGGATCACCTCGTGGACGGCCCTGTGCTCGGGCAGCGAGAACGCGTCCGGGGCCAGGGTGTCGTAGGCGGGGCCGAGCGTGGCGGGACGCTGCAGCGCCATCTTCAGCAGCTCGCGCTCCAGCTCCAGGGAGGGGTCGTTCGGGTCCGCCTTCGGGCGGGACCGCGGGGCCGGGGTCGCGCCCTTCATGTACTCGTTGACGCGGCGCAGCACCAGCTGCTCGTCCATGATGCCGAGCCAGCGGTCGAGGTTGACCGCGTACAGCTTGCGGCGGCCCGCGTCCCTGATGCCCGCGATGATCGGCGCGACCGCGTCGAGCGCCTTCATCTGGCCCTCGACGGTGTCGAGGTCGAAGCGCTCGATCCGGCTGCGGATGGCGAACTCGAACAGCGGAACCCGGGAGGCGACGAGGTCTCGGACGGCCGCGTCGCCCTGCTGGACGCGCAGGTCGCACGGGTCGAGCCCGTCGGGCTGGACGGCCACGAACGTCTGGCTGCCGAACTTGTGGTCGGCCTCGAAGGCGCGCAGGGCGGCCTTCTGCCCGGCCGAGTCCCCGTCGAAGGTGAAGATCACCTCGCCGCGGCCCTCGGCCTGGTCCATGAGCATGCGGCGCAGCACCTTGATGTGCTCGTCGCCGAAGGAGGTGCCGCAGGTGGCGATGGCCGTGGTCTCCCCCGCCAGGTGGCAGGCCATCACGTCGGTGTACCCCTCGACGATCACCGCCTTCTTGGCCCGGCCGATCTCCTTCTTGGCCAGGTCGAGCCCGTAGAGGACGGAGCTCTTGTGGTAGATCGGCGTCTCGGGGGTGTTGAGGTACTTGGGCCCCTCGTCGCGGTCCAGGAGCTTGCGGGCGCCGAAGCCGATCACGTCGCCGGAGACGTCGCGGATCGGCCACACCAGCCGGCCGCGGAACCTGTCGCGCGGGCCGCGCCGCCCCTCGACGCACAGGCCGCCCTCGACCATCTCCCGGTCGGTGAAGCCCTTGCCGCGCAGGTGCCGGACCAGCGCCTCCCACTCGTCGGGCGCGTACCCGATCCCGAAGTGCGCCGCGTCGGCCGCGCGGAACCCGCGCTCCATGAGGAAGCGGCGTCCCGGCTCGGCCTGCGCGGTGCCCAGCTGCGCGGCGTAGTACTCCGCCGCGACCTGGTGCGCCTCGATCAGCCGCGCCCGCTTGCCGCCGTCCTTGCGCGGGACGTACCCGCCCTCCTCGTACTGGAGCTGCACCCCCGCCTTGGCCGCCAGCCGCTCCACGGCCTCGGCGAAGCTCAGGTGCTCGATCTCCTGGATGAACTTGATGACGTCCCCGCCGACCCCGCACCCGTGGCAGAAGTACAGCCCCCGGCTCGGCGTGACGTTGAACGACGGCGACTTCTCGTCGTGGAAGGGGCACAGCCCCTTGGCATTGCCCCCTCCGGCGCTGACGAGCTGGAGATACTCGCCGATCACCCCGTCGATCGGTGATCTCTCCCGCACCAACGCGATGTCGTCCTGTCGGATGCGGCCTGCCATGTCCGCGAGTCTAGCCACCGCGACCCGCGCCTCCCGCCACGCGGGACGCCCGCGGCGGAAGGAGCGGAAGAGCCCTCTCCGCGAAGGAGGCTCCCTCTCCGGCCGGGCCGTCCCGGATGGGAGGCTCGTACGGCCCGGCCTCCCGCGCGGCCCGCCCGGGGCCTTCGACGGCCCGTCCGGGTCCTCCGGCGGGCGGGACGGCGTCCCGGCGCCGGGAGACGAGGTCGGCCGTCCAGAAGGCGAGGACGCAGGCGGCCAGGGTGTAGGCGACGCCCGCGACGATGTCGAAGACGTAGTGCTCGCCCATGTAGACGATGCCGATCCAGAGGGCGGCCGGGTAGGCCGCGACCCACCAGACGCGCCGGGCGCCGAACGCCCTGACCAGGAAGACCAGGATCAGGAGCGGGTAGGAGGCGTGCAGGGAGGGCACGGCGGCGACGAGGTTGGGCGAGAGCCTGCTGTAGAGGAGGTCGGGGTCGGCGATCCCCACGGCCTGCCAGATGTCGTGGGAGATCCGGTGGATCGGCGGGATGAGGCGGTGGTCGGACGCCAGCCACGGCGGGGCGGCAGGAAACAGAACATAAGTGACGAAAGCCGCAAACGACAGCCCCATGATCGCGCCGACGTAGGTCCAGTACAGCCGCGGCCGCCGTTTCCAGATCAGCACCGCGACCACCAGCGGCACGACGAAGTGCGCGGTGTAGAGCAGGTAGAGGCCGAAGTCGTACCAGCGCAGGCTCCCGTCCCACAGATGGCTCTGCAGCCACCTCGTCGGCAGCTCCCCTCCCCCCGCCAGCCACAGGTCGAAGCGGACCATCGGCAGGTAGTTGACGACGGGGTTGAGGTCGTCCGCCAGCCCGCTCAGCACGAAGTAGAGGACGAACAACGCGAGGAACGGCGCCAGATGCCGCAGGAACACCCTCGATCCGAACCCGGCCGCCAGCAGCGCCACCAGCCACAGCGCGTCCGGCGGCCACCACGGACGCCGCCCGGCCGCCACCGCGCACAGCACGATCACGCCCCCGGCCCGGACGGCGGCGACCCACGAGAGCCTGCTCAGGAGACCGCGCAACCGCACCCCGGCACCATCGTTCGGAGAAAACCCCATGCCCGGACACATTCCCCTGAGCAACTAACAAGTCACACAAAGTTACAAAACCCATCACATCCCCCTGAAGGCCCGGGCCGCGCGGGGACCTCCGCCCGGCACTTCCCGATCACGGGCAACCGTCCTCTCGCCCCGAGAGGTATCTCTCACAAAGGACGAAGGAGGCACACCGGTGCTCGATCGCGTGGACTACACCGCCTACGTCACCGCACGGGCGCCCCGCCTGCGGCGGACGGCCTATCTCGTGTGCCGCGACTGGGCCCTGGCCGAGGACCTCCTGCAGACCGCGCTCACCAAGGCCTGGCGGGTGTGGGACCGCATCGAGGACGACCCGGACCCCTACGTCTACCGCATCCTGGTCAACACCCACGCGTCCTGGATGAGGCGCAGGTGGCACGGGGAGATCTCCACCTCGTCCCCGCCGGACTCGGCCGACTCCCGCGACGCGGTGGAGGCCGTCGACCGCCGCGACCAGCTCTGGCCCGCCCTCGGCCGCCTCCCGCGCCGCCAGCGCGCCGTCCTGGTGCTCCGCTACTACGAGGACCTCACCGAACCCCAGGTCGCCGCCGTCCTCGGCTGCTCGGTCGGCACGGTGAAGTCCCAGGCGAGCAAGGCCCTCGCCAAGCTCCGCATCGATCCCAGCATCACCTCGCCCGCCGCCGGAGGAGCCCGATGAGCCTCGACCTCGACGATCTGCGGTCCGTCTTCGACGAGGCGGTCGCCGGCCACCGCGACGACCCGGACCTCCTCCTCCGCCTCGCCCGCCGCGCCCGCAGGGACACCCGGCGGCGCCGCGTCTCGACGGTGGCCGCCGTCGCCGCCGCGGTCGCCGTCCTCACCGTCCCCCTGACGATGCGGGGGGACGGCACTGGGCCCGTTCTCGAACCGTCCCGGGACGGCCGGCCCGCCGCGCCTTCCCGGACGCAGGATCCGGGGCCCGAACTCGACCTGAGGAAGGGCCCGGAACCGGCCATCGGCACCCTCCCCACCGTGGACGGCGAGGTCGACTTCCCGCTGCCCTTCGACCGCTACCATCCGGTCAACGCATCCGAACGCAGGATCGACTGGGCCGTCAATCGGCTGGCGCGCGCCTGCCTGCGCCGGTTCGGGCTGGACATGCCCAAGGCGAACAGCCGGATCCCCAAGGGGACTCCGGGTGCCGTGCTCATCAGGGCCTACGGCGTCATCGATCCCTCCCGTGCCGCGACCTACGGCTACGGGTTCGCCCCGATCCCCGGCGACGACGGAACCTCCATGGAGCCGCCGGAGATGCAGGGATTCCGGGAGATGAACGAGGCCGAGGCCTCGGTGTTCCACGGCCTCGTGACGGCCTACGGGGACAAGCCCGTCCCGGAGGAGGGCTGCCTGGGCGAGGCACGGCGTGAACTCGGCTGGAGCTGGGCGTTCTACGGAGAAGACGTCCAGCGGTTGCCGCAGGTCGCCCTCGAGTACGCGCTCCGGGACCGGCGCGTCAAAGCCGTCAACCTTCAATGGCACGACTGCATGCGACGGGCAGGCTTCTCCTACCCCGATCCGCAGAAAGCCGTCAGAGACCCCGCCTGGCGGGACACGACCACCCCCAGGGAGATCGCCACCGCCAAGGCCGATGTCGCCTGCAAGCGGGAGACCGGGCTCCTGGGCGTCTCCCTGGCCGTCCAGATCGCTTACGAGCGGCAACTGATCGACCGGAACTCCGCGGTGCTGGCTCCTCTCAAGCAAGGCTTGGCCGAACTGGAGTCGAACGTCGACGCCTTCATCGCGCGCCGGGAGCCCTGACCGGGAAGCCGATCCGCCCCGTCCCCGGGCCCGACCGCTCTGACCTTACCCAAAACTTGGACGAATCACTATCTTGTGTAGTTCGTGTTTAGGTGGTTAGGTATGCGCCATGACCGCATCCCGGACGCCGTCCACCGCCGAAGAGCTGCGCGGGGTCGGACTGCGGGTGACCGCCGCTCGCGTCGCGCTGCTCGAGACCGTCCGGGAGGGCGACCACCTCGGGGTCGAGGCGATCGCCTCCGGGGTGCGCGAGCGCGTGGGCCACGTCTCCGTGCAGGCCGTGTACGAGGGCCTCCACGCGCTCACCTCGGCGGGGCTCGTACGCCGCATCGAACCGGCCGGCAGCGCGGCCCGGTTCGAGGGGCGCGTCGGAGACAACCACCACCACCTCGTGTGCCGGTCGTGCGGTCTCGTCGCCGACGTCGACTGCGCGGTCGGCGAGGCGCCCTGCGTGACGGCGTCCGACGACCGGGGCTTCTCGATCGACGAGGCCGAGGTCATCTACTGGGGCCTGTGTCCCGGTTGTTCCCCCACCCCGACTCCTGAGCACCGTGATATCCCCCTTCCGGAAGGATCCCTGTGACCGAGAACCATGACGCGATCGTCACCGACGCCAAGACCGAGGACGCGGGCGGCTGCCCGGTCGCGCACGAGCGCGCCCCGCACCCGACGCAGGGCGGCGGGAACCGCCAGTGGTGGCCGGAGCGGCTCAACCTGAAGATCCTCGCCAAGAACCCCGCCGTGGCCAACCCCCTCGGCGAGGACTTCGACTACGCCGAGGCGTTCCAGAGCCTCGACCTCGCGGCCGTGAAACGGGACATCGCCGAGGTGCTGACGACCTCGCAGGACTGGTGGCCGGCCGACTTCGGCCACTACGGCCCGTTCATGGTCCGGATGGCGTGGCACAGCGCCGGCACCTACCGGATCAGCGACGGGCGCGGCGGCGCCGGGGCCGGCCAGCAGCGCTTCGCCCCCCTCAACAGCTGGCCCGACAACGGCAACCTCGACAAGGCCCGCCGCCTGCTGTGGCCGGTCAAGAAGAAGTACGGCCAGAAGATCTCGTGGGCCGACCTGATGATCCTGACCGGCAACGTCGCCCTGGAGTCGATGGGCTTCGAGACCTTCGGCTTCGCCGGCGGCCGCGCGGACGTCTGGGAGCCCGACGAGGACGTCTACTGGGGCCCGGAGACCACCTGGCTCGACGACCGGCGCTACACCGGCGACCGCGAGCTCGAGAGCCCCCTCGGCGCGGTCCAGATGGGCCTCATCTACGTCAACCCCGAGGGCCCGAACGGCAACCCGGACCCGATCGCCTCGGCCCGCGACATCCGCGAGACGTTCCGCCGGATGGCGATGAACGACGAGGAGACGGCCGCCCTGATCGTGGGCGGGCACACCTTCGGCAAGACCCACGGCGCGGGACCGGCCGACAGCGTCGGCCCCGACCCCGAGGCCGCCCCCATCGAGGCGCAGGGCCTGGGCTGGAGCAACTCCTTCGGCACCGGCAAGGGCGGCGACACGATCACCAGCGGCCTCGAGGGCATCTGGACGAACACCCCGACCACCTGGGACAACAGCTTCCTCGAGATCCTGTACGGCTACGAGTGGGAGCTGTTCCAGAGCCCCGCCGGCGCCAACCAGTGGCGGCCGAAGGGCGGAGCCGGGGCGGGCACCGTCCCCGACGCCCACGACCCGGCGAAGACCCACGCCCCGACGATGCTGACGACCGACCTCGCGCTCCGCTTCGACCCGGCCTACGAGCAGATCACGCGGCGCTGGCTGGAGCACCCCGAGGAGCTCGCGGACGCCTTCGCCCGCGCGTGGTTCAAGCTGACCCACCGCGACATGGGCCCGGTCGCGCGCTACCTCGGCCCGGAGGTCCCGTCCGAGACGCTGCTGTGGCAGGACCCGCTCCCCGCGGTGACGCACGAGCTCGTCGACGCCGGGGACGTCGCCGCCCTCAAGGCCCAGGTCCTCGCGTCCGGCCTGACGGTGTCCCAGCTGGTGTCCGCCGCCTGGGCGTCGGCCTCGTCGTTCCGCGGCAGCGACAAGCGCGGCGGCGCCAACGGCGCGCGCGTCCGCCTCGAGCCGCAGAACGGGTGGGAGGTCAACGACCCCGACCAGCTCGCGACCGTGCTGCGCGTCCTGGAGGGCGTCCAGGGGTCCTTCAACGCCTCCCAGACCGGCGGCAAGCAGGTCTCGCTCGCCGACCTGATCGTGCTCGCCGGCGGCGCGGCCGTCGAGCAGGCCGCCAAGGACGCCGGTTTCGACGTCCAGGTTCCCTTCACCCCGGGCCGCGTGGACGCCTCCCAGGACGAGACCGACGTCGAGTCGTTCGCCGCTCTGGAGCCGACCGCCGACGGTTTCCGCAACTACTACGGGAAGGGCAACCGGCTGCCCGCCGAGTACCTGCTCCTCGACCGGGCGAACCTGCTGAACCTCAGCGCCCCCGAGCTGACGGTCCTGGTGGGCGGACTCCGCGTCCTGGGCGCCAACCACCGGCAGTCGCCGCTCGGCGTCCTCACCGCGACCCCCGGCTCGCTGACCAACGACTTCTTCGTCAACCTGCTCGACCTGGGCACGACGTGGACCGCGTCGTCCGGGGACGCGGACACCTTCGAGGCCCGCGACGCCTCCGGCGAGGTCAAGTGGACCGGAACCCGCGCCGACCTCGTCTTCGGCTCGAACTCCGAGCTCCGCGCCCTCGCCGAGGTCTACGCGAGCGACGACGCGAAGGAGAAGTTCGTCAAGGACTTCGTCGCCGCCTGGGACAAGGTGATGAACCTCGACCGTTTCGACCTCGCCTGATCCCCTGACGGCC
>NZ_BAAATZ010000005.1:99412-102008 GCF_039533685.1 Actinocorallia aurantiaca
GGGCCTGCCCGGACGTCGTGCTTGCGGTCGGCCATCGAGGCCGACAACACCCGTTAATTCGCAGTTAAATCGGCAATTCAAACGAATAAAACCGCCCTGAGCTGCGTTAACGTCGCCACGTGCTGATCTCTCCTCACGAGCAGGAACGGCTGCTCATCCACGTGGCCGCGCAGGTGGCGCGCGAGCGCCGGGCGCGGGGGCTGCTGCTGAACCATCCCGAGGCGACCGCGCTGATCGCCGTGCACGTGCTCGAAGGGGCGCGGGACGGGCGGACCGTCGCGGAACTCATGGAGTCCGGACGGACCGTGCTCACGCGCGAGGACGTCATGGAGGGCATCCCCGAAATGCTCGACTCGGTGCAGATGGAGGCGACGTTCCCCGACGGGACCAAGCTCGTCACCGTCCACAGGCCGATCCCGTGAGCGGCGGCGCGGAGGCGGGCGGGTTCGCGCCCGGCCAGATCGTCGTCGGGGAGGGGCCGGTCGAACTGAACCCGGGACGGGAGCGGCTGACCCTCACCGTCGAGAACACCGGCGACCGGCCCGTCCAGGTCGGGTCGCACTACCACTTCGCCCAGGCCAACCCGGCGCTGAGCTTCGACCGGGACGCCGCGCGCGGGTACCGGCTGGACGTGCCCGCCGGGACTGCCGTGCGGTTCGAGCCGGGCATGACCCGGGACGTCGACCTGGTGCCGCTGGCGGGGAACCGGATCGTGCCCGGCCTGCGTCTTGAAGGGGGCCTCGATGGCTGAGATCTCGCGCGCGCGTTACGCCGCGCTGTACGGGCCGACCACCGGGGACAGGATCCGGCTGGCCGACACCGACCTGTTCATCGAGGTCACCGAGGACCTGGCGCGCGGCGCCGGGGCCGGCGACGAGGCGGTCTTCGGCGGCGGCAAGGTCATCCGCGAGTCGATGGGGCAGGCCCGCGCCACCCGCGCCGAGGGCGCCCCCGACCTCGTCATCACCGGTGTGGTCATCCTCGACCACTGGGGGATCGTCAAGGCCGACGTGGGCGTGCGGGACGGTCGGATCACCGCCATCGGCAAGGCCGGCAACCCCGACGTCATGGACGGGGTGCACCCGGACCTCGTGATCGGCCCGTCCACCGAGATCCTGGCCGGCAACGGCAAGATCCTCACCGCGGGCGCGGTCGACTCCCACGTGCACTTCATCTGCCCGCAGCTCATCGAGGAGGCGCTCGGCGCGGGCGTCACCACCCTCGTCGGCGGCGGCACCGGCCCGGCCGAGGGCACCAAGGCCACCACCGTCACCGGCGCCTGGTACCTGCACCGGATGCTGGAGTCCCTGGACTCCTGGCCGGTGAACGTGGCGCTGCTCGGCAAGGGCAACACCGTCTCCGAGCCCGCCCTGTGGGAGCAGCTCAAGGCCGGGGCTTCCGGTTTCAAGCTGCACGAGGACTGGGGCACCACGCCCGCGGCGATCGACGCCTGCCTGCGGGTCTGCGACGCCTCGGGCGTCCAGGCGGCGCTGCACTCCGACACGCTCAACGAGGCCGGGTACGTCGAGTCGACGCTCGGCGCGATCGGCGGCCGGTCCATCCACGCCTACCACACCGAGGGCGCGGGCGGCGGGCACGCCCCGGACATCATCACCGTCGCCGCGCACCCCAACGTGCTGCCGTCCTCGACCAACCCGACCAGGCCGCACACCGTCAACACCCTCGACGAGCACCTCGACATGCTGATGGTCTGCCACCACCTCAGCGCGTCGGTGCCCGAGGACCTGGCGTTCGCCGAGTCCCGGATCAGGCCGACGACGATGGCCGCCGAGGACGTCCTGCACGACCTGGGCGCGATCTCGATCATCGGCTCGGACTCCCAGGCGATGGGACGCATCGGCGAGACCGTCCTGCGCACCTGGCAGACCGCGCACGTCATGAAGGCCCGGCGCGGCGCCCTGGAGGGGCCCGCCGACAACCTGCGGGCCCGCCGCTACGTCGCCAAGTACACGATCAACCCGGCGATCGCGCACGGCCTGGACGGCGAGGTCGGCTCGGTCGAGACCGGCAAGCTCGCCGACCTGGTGCTGTGGGACCCGGGCTTCTTCGGGGTGCGGCCCGCCGTCGTGCTCAAGGGCGGCATGATCGCCTGGGCGCAGATGGGCGACGCGAACGCCTCGATCCCCACGCCGCAGCCGATGCTGCCCCGCCCGATGTTCGGCGCGGCCCCGGCCGCCGCGGCGGCGACCTCGGTGCACTTCGTCTCCGAGGCGGCGATCGAGGACGACCTGGCCTCGAAGCTCGACGTGCGGCGGCGGTTCGTCCCGGTGAAGGACACCCGCCGGCTGGGCAAGGCCGACCTTCCGCTGAACGGCGCGCTGCCCCGGATCGAGGTCGACCCCGACACCTTCACCGTGAAGATCGACGGCGAGGAGATCACGCCCGCGCCGGTCGCCTCGCTGCCGATGGCCCAGCGCTACTTCCTGTTCTGATGCGCACCGACCTGCTGCTGCTCGCCGATTCCAGGCTCCCCGCCGGAGGCCACGCGCACTCCGGCGGCCTGGAGCCGGCCGTCACGTCCGGCGCGGTGCGGACCGTCGCCGACCTGGCGGACTTCCTGCACGGCAGGCTGCAC
>NZ_BAAATZ010000005.1:102044-120829 GCF_039533685.1 Actinocorallia aurantiaca
CCCGCTCCGGAGTCCTGGCTCGTCCTGGACGCCGAGGCCGACGCCCGCACGCCCTCTCCCGCCCAGCGCACCGCCTCCCGGGCGCAGGGCAAGGCCCTGCTCCGCGCGGCGCTGACCACCTGGCCCTCCCCCGTCCTGGAGGCCCTGTCCGGCGTCCACCGCGAACACCGGACCCCGGACGGCCGCGGCCCGCACCATCCGGTGGTCCTGGGCATCGCCGCCTTCGCCGCGCACGGCACGCCCTACGACGCCGCCGCGATCGCCGCCTACGGCGCGGTGAGCGGCTCCGCCTCGGCGGCCGTCCGGCTCCTGGGCCTGGACCCCTTGAGCGTCCACCGCGCCCTCGCGGAGCTGTCCCCCGACGTGGACGCCGTGGCCCGGGAGGCCGCGGAGTACGCCGACGGCGAGTGGGCCGACCTCCCGGCGGCGTCGGCGCCGCTCCTGGACGTGTGGGCGGAGCTCCACCTGCGCGCCGACCTCAGACTGTTCGAGTCCTAAGGAGACGACCATGGGCGGAAACCACGGCCCCGACCAGCACCACGCCGCGCCGAAGCACGGCCGCCCCATGCGCCTGGGCATCGGCGGCCCCGTGGGCAGCGGCAAGACGGCCCTGACGGCGGCCCTGTGCAAGGTCCTCAAGGACGAGCTGAACCTCGCGGTCGTCACGAACGACATCTACACGACGGAGGACGCCGACTTCCTCCGCCGCAACGCCGTCCTGGACGACGACCGCATCATGGCCGTCCGTACGGGCTGCTGCCCCCACACCGCCATCCGCGACGACATCTCCGCCAACCTCGACGCCGTCGAGGACCTGGAGGACCGCCACGAGGGCCTGGACCTGGTCATCGTGGAGAGCGGCGGCGACAACCTGACCGCCACGTTCAGCCAGGGCCTGGTCGACAGGCAGATCTTCGTCCTGGACGTCTCCGGCGGCGACAAGGTGCCCCGCAAGGGCGGCCCCGGCGTCACCGCCAGCGACCTCCTGGTGATCAACAAGACCGACCTGGCTCCCCTGGTCGGCGCCGACCTCGGCGTCATGGACCGCGACTCCGCGCAGGTCCGCGAAGGCCGTCCGGTGGTCTTCAGCTCCATCCGCGAGGAGCCCGACGTGCCGAAGATCGCCGACTGGGTCCGCTCCTCCGTCCACGACTTCCTCCACCACTGATGGCCGGCGCCTTCCAGACCCCTTCGCCGCAGATCGCCGGGCCGTTCCGCCGGGCCGGTGCCCGGTGACGGGCTACGCGGCTCACGCGGCCGTCACCGCCGAGCTCGGGCCGTACGGGCGGACCCGGCTGACGCGGCTGCGGTCGGACGGGCCGATCGCGCTGCGGGAGACGCCCGACGGGCTGTACCTGGTCGGGGCGGCGGCGGGGCCGGTCGGCGGCGACCGGCTGCGGCTGGACATCGTCGTGGGGGCGGGGGCGAGTCTGCGGATCAGGTCCGTGGCCACCGCGATGGTGATGCCGGGACCGGGCGGGTCCGTCTACACGATCGACGCGCGGGTCGACGGGCACCTGGACTTCGCGCCCGAACCGACCATCGCAGTGAAGAACTGCTCCCATCGCGCCGTCAGCCGAATCGAACTGGGCGCCGAGGGCAGTGTGCGCTGGCTGGAGGAGCTCGTGCTGGGCCGCCACCGGGAGGAGCCCGGACGGCACGTCAGCCGGATCGACGTGACCCGCCTGGGCGTCCCCCTGCTCCGCCATGAGCTGCGGCTGGACTCCTCGGCCCGGAGCCGGGCGGTGCTGGGCGGGGCCAAGGCCGTCGGATCGCTGGTGCGCACCGACGCCGCCCTCCCCCCGCACGCGCAGAAGGGCCTGGCCGTGCTGCCCCTGGCCGCCGGCGGAACCCTGGCCAACGCCGTGGCGCCCGACTCCGCCGCGCTGCGGAGGCTGCTGCTGCGGGCCGAGGAGGCGCTGGAGCCGCTCGGCTCGCGATGAGGGCCTCCGCGACCGGAGCGCCCCGATCCGGCCTCAGGCCACGAGACGGGCGTGCCAGGCCAGCGCGCTGGTGTCGGTGAGCGAGGCGACCTGGTCGACCACCACGCGCAGGCGGGCGGAGTCGTCCGCGGCGTCGGCGTAGGCCCAGCGGAACATCGGGTCGAGGGTGTCGGGGGCGCCCGCCGAGATCGCCTCGGCCAGCTCGGCGATCACCTCGCGCTGGCGGGCGCGGCTGTGCTCGTAGCTGACCCACACGTAGTGCGCGGTGATCGCCTTGAGCAGCGCCACCTCCTGGCGCACCTGGACGGGGACGATCAGGTCGGCCGCGTACCGGGTCAGCGGTCCGGGCCCGTAGGCCTCGCGGGTGGCGTCCTCCGCGCCCAGGCAGAACCGGCCGATCAGCCAGCTGGTGAGGTTCTTCAGCGCCGCGTAGCTGCTGGCGGTGTTGTCGATCGCCTGCGGCCAGAAGGGTTCGGCCAGCAGGACCTGGAAGCGCTCCTCCAGCTCGGCGACCTCGGCCGGCCCGTACAGCTTGGCGGCGACCTCGCACACGTCGCGGCGCAGCACCGGGTCGGCCAGCATGCCGAGGTCGACCGTGCCGGTGACCAGGGAGTCCTCCAGGTCGTGGACGGAGTAGGCGACGTCGTCCGACCAGTCCATGACCTGGGCCTCGAAGCAGACGCGCCCCACCGGGGCGTCCCGCCTGACCCACAGCGCGACCTCGAGGTCGTCGTCGTAGACGCCGTACTTGATCGGGTTGTCGCGCTTGCGCCAGGGGTACTTCATCGTCGCGTCGAGCGTGGCCCGGGTGAGGTTCAGCCCCACGCTGCGCCCGTCCGCGGCGAACGACTTGTGCTCCAGGCGGGTGAGCAGCCGCAGGCTCTGGGCGTTGCCCTCGAACCCGCCGCACTCCAGGGCGAAGAGGTCCAGCGCCGTCTCGCCGTTGTGCCCGAACGGCGGGTGTCCCAGGTCGTGGGCCAGGCAGGCGGTCTCCACCAGGTCCGGGTCGCAGCCCAGGGACTTGCCGAGCTCCCGGCCCACCTGCCCGCACTCCAGCGAGTGGGTCAGCCGGGTGCGCTGGAAGTCGTTCTGGCCGGGGTCGCCGACCTGGGTCTTGGACGAGAGCCTGCGCAGCGCGGCGCTGTGCAGCACCCGGGCGCGGTCCCGCTCGAAGGCCGTCCGGTCACGGCGCTTGGGCGGCTCGTCCGACCAGCGTTCGATGTCCTGCGGGGAATAGCCGTTCATCTCCAGAGGATAGGACTCCCAGGTGGCGCGTACGTGACTTTCACATCGTGTGTCGGCTACGGCCGAGCAACACGTAGTAGAGATACCCGCCCGTCTCGCGGACGATCGACTGGAACTGGGTGTCCCTCGTGCGCACGCTGGGGCCGCTGCGGGTGGGCGAGGAGACGGCGTCGATCCCGTTGTCCTGCGCCATCTTGTTCGACCGCAGGCTGTGCCACGGGTCGGTCACGACGACCCCGCTGTCCCAGCTCCGCTCCCGGTAGACCGCGCCGACCGCGACCATGCTCTGCAGGGTGTCCCGGCCGGTCTCCACGGCCACGATGTCCCCGGCCTCCGCCCCCAGCTTGATCAGGAAGTCCCGGCCCGCCGCGGCCTCGGTGACCCGGTCCCCCGTCTGCTTGCCGCCCACGGTGACGATCGCCGGGGCGACGCCGTCCCGGTAGAGCGCGAAGGCGTGCCGCAGCCGGTACTCGAAGTAGGGCGAGGGCCGCCCGTCGTACTGCGCGGCGCCCAGCACGATGATCGCGTCCGACCTGGGCCGCTCGTCCTGCCGGGCCTCGTACCAGACCCGCCAGCCCACGACCGCCGGGGTCAGCACGACCACCGCGATCACCACGAACAGCAGCCGTCCGATCCACGCCAGCGGACGCGGCACGCGCCGCTTCCTCTTCCGGTTCTCCCGTCGCTCGGCTTCCTCTTCTTCGTGCTCGTCCCGGGTCAGTGGCTCATCCCTGTCCGTCACCATCGTGGCACTCACACTAGGTGAGACGGGCCTGGAGATCGTTGGGTTCGGCCCGACGCGTGGCATCGCCCGCGCCGGGCCGGACTCCGTTCACCTCGGGGTCAGCGGCTGTCGCTCCCGTCGGTCTCCACCGCGGCACGGCCCGCCTCCAGGCGGGCCACGGGTACTCGGAACGGCGAGCAGGACACGTAGTCCAGGCCCACCTCGTGGAAGAAGTGCACCGACTCGGGGTCGCCGCCGTGCTCGCCGCAGACGCCGAGCTTGAGGTCCGGGCGGGTCCTGCGGCCCTCCTCGACGGCGATCCGCACCAGGCGGCCGACCCCGTCGCGGTCCAGCGTCTCGAACGGGGAGACGCCGAAGACGCCGAGCTCCAGGTAGCGGCTGAAGAACGAGGCCTCGACGTCGTCGCGGGAGAAGCCCCACGTCGTCTGGGTGAGGTCGTTGGTGCCGAAGGAGAAGAACTCCGCGCCCTCGGCGATCTGCCCGGCGGTCAGCGCCGCCCGCGGCAGCTCGATCATGGTGCCGATCAGCGCCTTCACCTCGCCGCCCACCGACCGCAGGACCTGTTCGGCCTCTTCCCTGGCGTGTTCGAGTTCCTGAATCGAGCCCACGAGGGGGATCATGATCTCAGGACGGGGGTCACCCCCCTCGGACAGCCGCTGGGCCGCCGCCTCCGCGATGGCCCGCACCTGCATCGCGAACAGGCCGGGAATCACCAGACCCAGCCTCACCCCACGCAGACCGAGCATAGGGTTCTGTTCGTGGAGGCGGTGGACCGCCTCCAGCAGCCTGCGATCCTTGTCGGACGCATCCGCCCCGGCGAGGGCGACCTTGACCGAAAGCTCCGTCAGATCCGGGAGGAACTCGTGCAGCGGCGGGTCGATCAGCCGGATCGTGACGGGCAGACCGTCCATAGCCTTGAGGATGCCGTGGAAGTCCTCCTTCTGGAACGGGGCGAGCGCGTCCAGCGCCGCCTCGCGCTCGGCGTCGGAGGTGGCGAGGATCAGGTCCTCCACCAGCTGCCGCCGTTCGCCGAGGAACATGTGCTCGGTGCGGCACAGGCCGATGCCCGTGGCGCCGAAGCGGCGCGCCCGCTCGGAGTCCTCGGGGGTGTCGGCGTTGGCGCGCACCGCCAGGCGGGCGGCGGCGTCGGCGTGGACCATCAGCCGGTGCACCGACTGGACGAGCTCGTCGCCGTCCGCGGGGGCCAGCTCGCCCTCGAAGTACCGCACCACCGGGGAGGCGCTGACGGGCACCTCGCCCAGGTAGACGGCTCCGGTGCTGCCGTCGATGGACAGCACGTCGCCTTCCTGGACGACCACGTCGCCGGTCTTCAGGCGGCGGGCCTTGACGTCGACGTCGAGGTCCTCCGCGCCGCAGACGCAGGTCTTGCCCATGCCGCGGGCCACGACCGCGGCGTGGGAGGTCTTGCCGCCGCGCGAGGTGAGGATGCCCTGCGCGGCGATCATGCCGGTGAGGTCGTCGGGGGTGGTCTCCCGGCGGACCAGGATCACCTTCTCGCCCCTGGCGGCGGCCTCGACCGCGGCCTCGGAGGAGAACACCGCCTTGCCCACGGCCGCGCCGGGCGAGGCGTTCATGCCCTTGGCGATCTGCTCCTTGGGGGCGGCGGCGTCGAAGCGGGGGAACATCAGCTGCGCGAGCTGGTCGCCGTTGACCCGGTGGATCGCCTCGTTCAGGTCGATCAGGCCCTGGTCGGCGAGCTGGCAGGCGATGCGGAAGGCCGCGGCGGCGGTGCGCTTGCCGACGCGGGTCTGCAGCATCCACAGCTTGCCGCGCTCGACCGTGAACTCGATGTCGCACAGGTCGAGGTAGTGGTTCTCCAGCGTCTCCATGATCTGGAGCAGCTGCCGGTAGACCGGCTCGTTGATCTGTCCCAGGTCGGCGAGCGGGACGGTGTTGCGGATGCCCGCCACGACGTCCTCGCCCTGGGCGTTCTGGAGGTAGTCGCCGTAGACGCCCTGCTGGCCGCTGGCGGGGTCGCGGGTGAAGGCCACACCGGTGCCGGAGTCCATGCCCAGGTTGCCGAAGACCATGGAGCAGATGTTCACCGCGGTGCCCAGGTCGGTGGGGATGCGCTCCTGGCGGCGGTAGAGGATGGCGCGGTCGGAGTTCCAGGAGTCGAAGACCGCCTTGACCGCCAGGTCCATCTGCTCGCGCGGCTCGGTCGGGAACTCCCGGCCGGTCCGCTCGCGCACGATGCCCTTGAAGGTCCCGACCAGCTTCTGGAAGTCGGCGGCGGTCAGGTCCAGGTCGTCGGTGGTGCCCTTGGCGTGCTTGAGTTCCTCGAGGGACTCCTCGAAGAGCTCGCCGTCCACGCCGAGGACGGTCTTGCCGAACATCTGGATCAGCCGGCGGTAGGAGTCCCAGGCGAAGCGCTCGTTGCCGGACTGGGCCGCCAGACCCAGCACGGACTCGTCGTTCAGCCCGATGTTCAGGACGGTGTCCATCATGCCGGGCATGGAGAATTTGGCACCGGAACGTACGCTGACCAGAAGCGGGTCGTCCGCCTGGCCGAGCTTCTTGCCCATCGTGCCCTCGAGCGCGGTGAGATGCTCGGTGATCTCTTCGGCCAGACCGGCGGGCACAGCGCCCTCGGCCAGGTAGTGGCGGCACGCCTCCGTGGTGATCGTGAACCCCGGAGGCACCGGAAGCCCCAGGTTCGTCATTTCGGAAAGATTTGCACCTTTTCCGCCCAGGAGATCTTTGAGGTCTTTGTTGCCTTCTGTGAAGTCGTAAACGAACTTCGGCACGGCCAGCTCCCTTCCACCCTTTGGGCGTGGACTGTACCGGTTGCCCAGTTCAGGCCCCGTCGCCCCATTCAACCAGAGAGCAAACTCGCTGGTCAGGGTGGGTTCCGTGGTCTATTCCAATAGTCTTGTTCCAATAACTTTGCGTTCTTTTCACACTGGATTGGAGCGTGCTAGCCCGTGAAAACCGGGGAAGCAAGGTACGAGGGGGGTGAGGCCGTGCGTCGTCGTGGGGCCCTGGGGCCTGGCAGCGAGCCTTTCGCGCCCATCGCGGACTTCGGATTCCTCTCCGACTGCGAGACAACCGCGCTGATGGCGCCCAACGGGAACGTGGAATGGCTCTGCCTGCCGTCGATGGATTCACCGAGCGTCTTCGGATCGCTCCTGGACCGTGACGCCGGCTACTTCCGCATAGGACCGGCGGGCGTCGAGGTGCCCGCCGCCCAGCGGTACATTCCCGGGACCATGGTCATGGAGACCACCTGGTGGACCAGGGGCGGCTGGCTGGTGGTGACGGACGCCCTGCTCATGGGGCCCTGGCACCATGAAACGGAACGGTCCCAGTCGTACCGGCGCGCGCCGACGGACTACGACGCCGACCACGTCCTGCTGCGGACAGTGAAGTGCGTCAACGGCAACGTCCAGGTCCGCATGGACTGCATGCCGGTGTTCGACTACGGCCTCCACCCCGCCCGGTGGGAGTACACCGGGCAGGGCTACCACGAGGCGGTGGCCTCCGGCGGCGGACTCGACCTGCACCTGACCACCGACATGAACGTCGGCTTCGAGGGGTCGCTGGCCACCAGCCGGACCCTGCTGAAGGAGGGCGAGTCCCGGTTCGTGGCGCTGTCGTGGAGCACCCACGGCGCGCCGCAGAACCTCAAGGAGGCGCAGAAGCGCCTGCGCTGGACCATCCACCACTGGCAGCACTGGCTGGACCGGGGCGACTTCCCCGACCACCCCTGGCGGTCCTACCTCCAGCGCAGCGCCCTGACCCTCAAGGGGCTGACCTACGCCAACACCGGCGCGGTGGCCGCGGCGGCGACGACCTCGCTGCCCGAGGCCCCCGGCGGGGACCGCAACTGGGACTACCGCTACACCTGGATCCGCGACTCCACGATGACGCTGTGGGCGTTCTACACCCTCGGCTACGACTGGGAGGCCAACGACTTCTTCCACTTCATCACCGACGTGGCGGAGAAGTCCGACGGCAGGCTCCAGATCATGTACGGGATAGACGGCAGGTCCGAACTGCCGGAGTCCACGCTCGACCACCTGGGCGGCTACGACAACGCCAAGCCGGTCCGGATCGGCAACGGGGCCTACACGCAGGCCCAGCACGACGTCTGGGGCGCGATCATCAGCTCGATCTACCTGTTCGTGCGCAAGCGCGATCGGCTGGACGACAGGCTGTGGAAGATCGTGGTCACCCAGGTCGAGGAGGCGCTGCTGCACTGGCGCGAACCCGACTGCGGCATGTGGGAGGTGCGGGGCGCACCCCAGCACTTCACCTCCTCCAAGGTCTTCTGCTGGGTGGCCGCCGACCGCGGCGCCCGGCTGGCCAGGCTGCGCGGCGCCGACGAGGCCGCCCGCGCCGAGCGCTGGCAGACCGCGGCCGACGAGATCCGCGACGACGTGCTGGCCAACGCCGTGGACGAGCGGGGCGTGTTCACCGCCCACTACGGCTCCAAGGCCCTGGACGCCTCGGTCCTGCTGATCCCGATCCTGGGCTTCCTGCCGGCCGAGGACAAGCGGGTCCGCGAGACGGTCCTGGCGATCGCCGAGGAGCTCACCGAGGACGATCTCGTGCTGCGCTACCGCGCGGAGGAGACCGACGACGGGTTCGCCTCCGACGAGGGGACCTTCACGATCTGCTCGTTCTGGCTGGTGTCGGCGCTGGTGACCATCGGCGAGACCGAGCGCGCCAAGACCCTCTGCCACAAACTGCTGTCGTACGCCTCGCACCTGCAGCTGTACGCCGAGGAGATCGACGCGCACACCGGCCGCCACCTGGGCAACTTCCCCCAGGCGTTCACCCATCTGGCGCTGATCAACGCCGTGATGCAGGTCATCGGGATCGAGCGCGGCCAGCGCCTGTTCCCCTTCACCTGATCGGCCTCAACAGCCGCGGCCACCGGGCCGTGGCGGTGGACCTCCACCGCCACGGCCCTCGCCGTGTCCGGCCGGAGATCCGCGGAAAGGCGTGGCCTGTCTCCGCCCACCCGACATGGGCGGAGACGGGCCACCGCGTTTCAGCGTAGACGAGAGACGATCTCCGTCACTTTTCCTCTCCTCCATCACATCGCCTTTCACCGGCCGAGGAGTGTCGGATGTCACAAAGCGGCCACCCAGAGCGACGGCCACATGTGGAGATCACGGCGGTCGGCGAAGGCGAAAACCTGGTTCCCTTCTGTGATCCATGTCACCATCCGGCCAGACGCAGAAGCCGTGCACATGTTGACCCAACATCAGTCAGCGCTTACTTTCACGGTGGCATTGCAATCTAGACAAAGGAGCTGCAAATGCCACGCATCAGACAAATCGCCGCACTCACCGGAGCGGCGGCCCTCGCGCTCACGGCGGTGGGCTCTCCGGCCTACGCGGGCACCACCGAGATCCGCAAGGTGTCCGACAACAGCCTCTACAACGGCCCCGCCGCGGCCACGCTGATCCAGAGCATGGTCGTCGAGGCCAAGGTCCTCGGCGTCACGACCACGACCACCTGCACCACGGCCTCCATGAGCGGCACCGTCGCCTCCAACGGCCCGCTGAGCATCAGCGCGGCCTCGGTCAGCGGCTGCTCGGGCTCCGCGTCGGGGATCACCTTCCTGGGCCTGCCGTGGAGCGGCGGCGTCACCTACGCCCCGCAGGGCCCGCCGGGACGGGACGGCTACCTCACCCTCAACGGCTTCAGCGTGAGCGCGACCGTCGCGGGCGTGAGCTGCACCTACGGCGGCGTCGCCGTCGCGAACGGATTCAACGGGAGCAACGCCGCCCGACCGGTCGCGGCCAACTCCCAGGCCCAGGTCAACATGGCCGGCATCACGATCAACAAGACCGGCGGCAGCTTCCTCTGCCCCGGCAGCGCCGCCATCAAGCAGGGCGTCTTCGCGCTCACGGGCGGAGGCCAGTCCCTCAAGGTCACCGGCACCTACCCCTAAACCGGTGACGTCCCCCGACGCCTGACGCGGGCCTGCCCTCCGCTCACCCGACATGTGCGGAAGCAGGCCCGTTTCCCTTTCCGGAACCCGTCCTCGAGGTGGCGACCCCTCCCGAGCCCGGCCCCCGAGCGGTGGGGGCGAGAGCTCTCACCGGTCATCCCGCGCCTTCACCCACCGGTCGACCCTGTCGACGATGAGCGGCCAGTCGCCGGGAGCCGGGGCGTGACCCATGCCGGGGATGACATCGATCCGCGCACCGGGGATCTCCGCGGCTATCGCGCGGGCGGCAGAGGGCTTCACCAGGGGGTCCACCTCCCCGTACAGGGCCAGGGTCGGCGCCTTGATCCCGGAGATGCCTCCGGGGGGAAGGTCGAACCGGCGGGCGAAGAGCTGCCGCTGGCGGGCGTGCGGGTCCGGCGGGCGGCGGTCGTAGGACTCGGTGGCCCGCTTCAGCATCCACTCCTCGTCGGCGCGGTCGGGGGCGGAGGACATCCGTGTGACGTGCACGAGCATGCGGATCTGCTCGTCCCTGGAGTCTCCGAAGCGTTTGAACGCGTGCCGGAACGGGCCGGGGAAGCGCATGTGGCGAATCGACGTGGGGACGAGGTTCCGGCGCATCGGCAGGGCGCCCATGGTGATGAGGGTCCGGACGCGCTCCGGGTGCAGCAGCGCCGCGAGCTGGGCGATCCCGCCGCCCATGGACACGCCCAGCAGGTGGGTCGACTCCCAGCCCAGCTCGTCCTCGAGGGCGATGAGGTCGTCCACGAACGCCCTGGCCGAGTAGGCGGGCCTGCTGCCGGGACCGAAGTGCGTGGACAGCCCGGCGTCGCGGTTGTCGTAGCGGACGACGTCGAATCCCCGCTCGGCCAGGGCGCGGCAGCAGAGGTCCTCGTCCCACCAGACCATCTGGCCGTCCAGCCCGCCGATCACGATCAGCGGCTCTCCCCCCGGCTCCCCGAATCTCTCGTAGGCGATCTCCACGTCCCCGTTGCGGGCCTTCCCGATGGTCTCCACAGGCACCTCCTCGTTTTACAATGCATCTGCATGGTAACAAACGTCGCAATGCATCTGCACTGCCAAAAGGAGGCGGACTTGCCCAAGCAGGTGGACCACGAGGAGCGGCGGCGGCACATCGCCGGAGCCGTCCTGCGCCTGATCGGCACCCGGGGCATGGAAGCGGCGACTCTGCGGGCGGTGGCGGCCGAGGCCGGAGTGTCCATGGGGGCCGTCCAGCACTACTTCAAGGCCAAGGAGGAGATGGTGCTGTTCGCGATGGAGCACAACCAGGCGCTCCTGGCCGTCCGCGTCCAGAAGCGGTTCGCCGAACCTCCGAGCTCGGCCCGGGGGAGGTTCCGGCTGTTCATCCGGGAACTGCTGCCGCTGGAGGAGGAGAGCCTGGCGGGCGCGCGGCTGTACGCGGCGCTCCAGGCCAGGGCCGTGATCGATCCGGCGATCGCCGCGCTGGCCGTCCAGGCCGTCGAGGGGCTGACCGGGTTCTTCCGCACCCAGCTGGAGGAGGTGCGGGAACGAGGAGAGGCCCGCGCGGACCTCGACGCGGACCGGGAGGCCCGGAGCCTGTACAGCACGGTGTCAGGGCTGGTCGTGCCGCTGATGCTCGGCGCCTACACCGAGGAGCGGGCGATGGAGGTGCTGGACGCGCACCTGGAGCGCCTGTTCGGCTAGTCCTTCCGGGCCTTGGCGGCGCAGTCGGGGCAGGTGCCGAAGATCTCCACGGTGTGGGTCATCTCGGTGAAGCCGTGTTCGGCGCCGACGGAGTCCGCCCACTTCTCCACCGCGGGGCCCTCCACCTCGACCGTGCGGCCGCAGGAGCGGCAGACCAGGTGGTGGTGGTGGTCCTCGGTGGCGCAGGCGCGGTAGACGGCCTCGCCCTCGGCGGTGCGCAGAACGTCGACCTCGCCGGACTCCGACATCGCCTGGAGCGCTCGGTAGACCGTGGTCAGGCCGATCTTCGAGCCCTCCGCGCGGAGCGTCGCGTAGATGTCCTGGGCGCTGCGGAAGCCCTCGCCGGCGGCCAGGGCGCGGCGTACCACCTCGCGTCTGACGGTCGTCATGGCGTCTCCTCACTCGGGGTTCCGCCCCCAGACCTTACCGGTCCCGCGGGGAGCGGGGTGTGACGGCGGCGGAGCAGGAACCCTCCGGCGGTCGTCAGGACGAAGACCGCCAGCGCCACCACGACGATCGCGGGGCCCGGGGAGATGTTCACCCCCCCCGTGCTGAACTGGTACGACCCGGCCAGACCGCCGACCGCGGAGAGCATTCCGAAGAGCATCGCCAGGAGCCCCGTCGCCCTGAACCCCCGGGTGAGCTGCTGCGCCGCCGCGACCGGCACCACCATGAGCGCGCTGACCAGCAGCAGCCCGACCACCCGCATCGCCACCACGATGGTGAGCGCGGCGGTGACGGCCAGCATCATGCTGAGGAGGTTCACCCGCACCCCCGAGGCCCGCGCGACCTCCTCGTCCTGGCACAGGACGAACAGCTCGCGCCCGAACAGGACGAGGAAGGCCAGCACCGCCGCCACGAGCACGGCGATGACCAGCAGGTCCTCGGCGGAGACGCTGCTGATCGAGCCGAACAGGTAGGACAGCAGGCTGGAGGTGCTGCCGCCGGGCGCGAAGTTGGTGACCAGCACCCCGCCCGCCAGCCCCCCGTAGAACAGGAGCGCCAGCGCGACGTCCCCGCCGGTGTGGCCGCGGGTGCGCAGCAGCTCGATGCAGATCGCGCCGAGCACCGAGACGACGATCGCGCCGAGCAGCGGCGAGGTGCTGGTGACGAGGCCGAGCGCGACGCCCGTCAGCGCGATGTGGCCGATGCCGTCGCCCAGCAGGGCGAGCCGCCGCTGCACGATGAAGGTGCCGACGGCCGGGGCGGTCAGTCCGATGAGCAGCGCGGCGAGCAGCGCCCGCTGCATGAAGTCGTAGGCGAGCAAGGGTCAGTGCCTTCCCGTCCTGCCCACCAGCGCCCGCCACAGGGAGACGGGTTCGGGTTCGGCGTGCGGATGGACGTGGTCGTGGCCGGGCTTGGCGCACTCCCCGGAGGGCTCGGGGGCCGCTCCCCGGTGCACGATCCTGCCGTCCTCCAGCACCACGCTGTGGGTGATCAGCGGTTCCAGCGGTCCGAGCTCGTGCAGGACCAGCACGATCGTCTTGCCTTCTCCGACCAGCAGGGTCAGGGTCTCGGCCAGGGCCCGCTGGTTCTCGGCGTCCACCCCGGCCAGCGGCTCGTCCATGACGAGCACCTCGGGCTCGCCAGCCAGGGCGCGGGCGATGAGCACCCGCTGCTGCTGCCCCCCCGACAGGTGGGACACGCTCTGCCCCGCCAGGTGGTCGATGCCCAGCGATTCCATGGCCCGCCGCACGGCCTCCCGGTCGGCCCGGGAGGTGGGCCGGAAGCGGGACTGGCGGGCGATCCGGCCGGAGGAGACGACCTCCCGGACGGTCGCGGGCACTCCCCCGCCGACGCTCAGCCGCTGCGGCACGTATCCGATCCGGGCCCAGTCGCGGAACCTCTCGGAGCCGAAGACCAGACGCCGTCCCGAGCTGAGGGGCACCAGCCCCAGCAGGGCCCTCACCAGGGTGGACTTGCCCGACCCGTTGGGTCCCAGCAGCGCGACGACCTCGCCCGCGCGGATCCGCAGGTCGATCCCGTCCAGGACCTCCCTGCCGCCCAACCTGACATGCCCGCCATGCAGTTCGAAAACGGCATCCATCATGGTTTCCATTGTCACTCAGGAGCAGACCAGCGCGGCCCGCAGCGCCTCGAGGTTGCGTCGCTGGACGGACAGGTAGTCGTCGCCAGACCCCTCCTTGACCCCTTCCACCGGGTCGAGGACGGCGGTCTTGACGCCCGCGCCTTCGGCCAGCGTCTGGGCGAGCTTCGGGCTCACCAGGGTCTCGGTGAACACCGTGGTGACCCCGAGGTCCTTGATCTGGTCGCTCAGCTCGGCCATGCGCCGGGGGGACGGCTCGGAGTCCGGGTCGAGCCCGGCGATGGGCACCTGCTTCAGCCCGTACCGGTCGGCCAGGTAGGAGAACGCCGCGTGCGAGGTCACGATGGTGTCCTGCTCGCACTCGGCCAGGCCGGCCTTGAACTCGCCGTCCAGCGCGTTGAGCTCTCCGGCGGCCTTGGCGGCGCCGGCCCGGTAGTTCCCGGCGTTGTCGGGGTCCACGGCGGCCAGCTTCTCTCCGATCCCGGTCGCCACGGCGGCCATGCGGGCGGGGTCGAGCCACAGGTGCGGGTCGTGCTCGCCCTCGTGCGCCTCCCCTTCCCCCTCCTCGTGCTCGTGCCCGTCGGCGGGGAGTGTTTCCACCAGGGAGGACACGTCCAGGGACCGGCCTTCCGCGTGCTGGGCGAACGCGTCGTCCACGGCGGGCTGGAGGCCCTTCACGTAGAGGCCCAGGTCGGTTTCCGTGATCTCGGCCACCTGCCGGGGCGACAGTTCCAGGTCGTGCGGCTCGGTGCCCGGCTTGGTGAGGGTGGCGATCTCGGCGTTCTCGCCGCCGATCCGCTCGGCGAGCCAGGCGACCGGGTAGAAGGACGCGGTGATCTCGGTCCTGCCCTCCGCCGAGGAGCCGCCGCAGGCCGAGGTGGCCAGCAACGCTACGGACAAAACACCAGAAACCAGGACGCTTCTCTTCATAGCTCCATGATGACGAAAATGAAAATGATTGTCAAAGTCATCTAGATCACCCGACTCCACGACCGGGCGCCGGGTGCCAGGATGAACCCGTGATCGCCATTACCCGCTACCGCGTCCCCGAAGGCCCCGAGGCCGACGACTTCCAGGCGAAGATCGCCCCCGTGCTCGCCGCGCTGGAGGCCTCCCCCGGCTTCCGCTACGGCAGGCTCGGCCGTTGCGTGGACGAACCGGACCTCTGGGCGATGGTCACGGAATGGGACGGTGCAGGCTACTATCGCCGCGCTTTGGGTGCCTACGAAGTCCGACTGGCTTTCATACCCTTGTCCGCCCTGGCCATCGACGAGCCGGGCGCCTACGAAGTGGTCAAGCAGGGGTAAAGCTTCGAGCAGGCCGTTTGCCGGTGCTCCCGGCTGGTGATCAACGCCTCACCCGATCACCGGAAGGACGTCGATGCCACGAGCCGTGCTCGCCCTCGGTCTGCTCAGCCTCGCCATCGTTCTGACCGGCGCCGCCGCCGGCGCCGCCCCAGGAGACCCGGCCGCGCGCGCGGTCTCCCCGCCGCGCGGCCAGCACCAGGCCTGGGCCTCGGGGCACGGCTTCGACACCTGCGCCGCCCCGTCCCTGAGCGCGATGCGGGCCTGGCGGAAGGCCTATTCGGTCACCAACATCTACATCGGCGGGGCCGCGCGCAGCTGTGACCAACCGCACCTGACCTCCGAATGGGTCAGGGAGGTGCGGCGGATCGGCTACCGGCTGATCCCCACCTACGTGGGCCCCCAGGCGCCCTGCACCCGCTTCCGCCACCGGTTCACCGCCGCAGGGGCCTTCGAACGCGGCGCGGACGAGGCCGTGCGCGCGGTGCTGCGGGCCCAGCGGCTCGGGATCCCCGAAGGGCAGCCCATCTACTACGACATGGAGGCCTACAAGAGCCGCGACCGCTCCTGCAGGGACGCCGTCCTGGCCTTCCTGGACTCCTGGACCACCACCCTGTACGAGCTCGGCTACCTGTCCGGCGTCTACAGCAGCGCCGGCAGCGGCATCCGCGACCTCGCCGAGGCCGAGGGCATCGCCCGGCCCCACGCCATCTGGTACGCCCGCTGGAACGGGGACCCCGATCCCTACGGCGACGAGCGGTACGTCCCCGCCGACCTCTGGTACGAGCACCAGCGGATCAAGCAGTACCGGGGAGGCCACTTCGAGGAGCACGGAGGGGTCCGGATGAAGGTCGACAGCAACTTCGTCGACGGCCCCGCGTACTGAAAGGCACAGGATGGCGACAGACCGTTACCAGGATCCGGGCATTAACAGACGTGGTCGTCTACCCGTGTGCCCTAGACTCAAAACCGTCAATTACCGGGGTTTCTTGCTGGAGACATACTCATGGTCCGCCGTTCCGATGTGATGGAAAAGATCGTCTCTCTCTCCCAGAAGAGGGGCATCGTCTTCCCTTCGAGTGAGATCTACGGCGGACTCCGTGCCTCCTGGGACTACGGCCCGCTCGGCGTGGAGCTCAAGAACAACGTCAAGCGCCAGTGGTGGAAGGCCGTGGTCCAGGGTCGCGACGACGTCGTCGGCCTCGACTCCTGCGTCATCCTCAACCGCGAGGTGTGGGAGGCGAGCGGCCACGTCCAGACGTTCACGGATCCGCTGACGGAGTGCCAGAACTGCCACAAGCGCTACCGCGCCGACCACCTCGAAGAGGCCTACGAGGAGAAGCACGGCCGCCCGCCGGCGAACGGCCTGGCCGACCTGGTCTGCGTGAACTGCGGCACCAAGGGCGCGTTCACCGAGCCCAGGGAGTTCAGCGGCCTGCTCAAGACCTACCTCGGCCCGGTCGAGGACGCCTCGGGCCTGGCCTACCTGCGGCCCGAGACCGCCCAGGGCATCTTCATCAACTACAAGAACGTCGAGCAGACCGCCCGGCGCAAGGTGCCGTTCGGCATCGGCCAGATCGGCAAGTCGTTCCGCAACGAGATCACGCCCGGCAACTTCATCTTCCGGACCCGCGAGTTCGAGCAGATGGAGATGGAGTTCTTCGTCCAGCCGGGCACCGACGAGGAGTGGCACCAGTACTGGATCGACGCCCGGATGGCGTGGTACCGCGACCTGGGCATCCGCGAGGAGAACCTGCGCTTCTACGAGCACGCCGCGGAGAAGCTCAGCCACTACTCCAAGCGGACCGTCGACATCGAGTACCGGTTCGGCTTCCAGGGTTCGGAGTGGGGTGAGCTGGAGGGCATCGCCAACCGCACCGACTTCGACCTGAACGCGCACTCCAAGGCCTCGGGCAAGGAGCTCAACTTCTTCGACCAGGCCACCGGCGAGCGCTACACCCCGTTCGTGATCGAGCCCGCGGCGGGCGTCGACCGGGCGATGCTGACCTTCCTCATGGACGCCTACACCGAGGACCAGGCGCCCAACGCCAAGGGCCAGATGGAGACGCGGATCAGCCTGCGCCTCGACCCGCGCCTGGCGCCGGTCAAGGTCGCGGTGCTGCCGCTGTCCCGCAACGCCGACCTCTCCCCCAAGGCCCGCGACCTGGCCGCGGCCCTGCGCAGGCACTGGAACGTGGAGTTCGACGACGCGGGCGCGATCGGCCGCCGCTACCGCCGCCAGGACGAGATCGGCACCCCGTTCTGCATCACCGTCGACTTCGACACCCTGGAGGACCAGGCGGTGACCGTCCGGGAGCGCGACAGCATGAAGCAGGAGCGCATCGCGCTGGACCAGGTCGAGTCCTTCCTGGCCGCCCAGCTGATCGGCTGCTGACCCGCCCGCCACCGCATGCGGAAAGCCCCGGCTCTCGCCGGGGCTTTTCGCGTTTCTGGTACGGGGGTCTGGTGTGGGTCAGCTGCCGAAGGGCTGCGGGGCGCCCTTCTTGCCGGCGCCCTTGCCCCACTGGAGGACCTCGTACTTCACGCCCTTGAGGTGGCCGGCGCCGACACCCGCGTTGTACTTGCTCGAGGGCTGCTTGCCGTCGTACAGGTAACGGAACGTGTAGGTGTCGAGGTCGAGCATGATCCCGCGGTGGGACGGCTTGCCGGGGCCGCGGTCTCCGACGAAGCCGGTGACGGAGCGGCCGTTGTAGGTGACCTTCACCTTGGTGTGCAGCGGCCAGGACGGGGAGGCGAACAGGCCCTTCTGCATGGGCTTGCCGCCCGCGGGCGCGCCGGTGTCGCCGTTGACGCCCGAGCCGTCGTCCCAGAAGTAGGACGCGGTGGTCGTGCCGGCGTACAGGGCCTTGGCCTTCTTCTCGGCCGCCTGCTTCTTGGTCTCCTCGGCCTTCTTCGTGTCGGCCTTGCGCTCGGCCGTGGCGGCCTGAGTGGTGGCGGACTCGGCGGGGGCCGCGGCGGAGGTGTCCTTCTGGGGGGCCGCGACGGTGTTGGCGGCCTGCGAGACGTCGTCGGCGTTCACGACGATGCCGGTGGAGACGGCGGCGAGGGCGGTGACGCCGGCCAGGGACAGGGTGAGGGCACGCTTCTGCAACGCGGATCCTTTGCTCGGTGGACAGGACGCCCCGGAACGGCTCTGGACTGGAGGGACGCCGTCGGGACCGGCACTCGACGCGGTCGTGCTCTCGGGCATACGACGCGGTGCCTAAGCGATCTGTGAATCGCTTCCGTGTAGGCCTGGATGAGGCTGGTATTGCCTCCCCATTGCCTGGATTGCCCCCAGTTAACCATATGTGTCAAGAAAGCCCCAAACAGAGGGCCGCAAGCAGTATGCAAATGCCCCTGTAACCCTTACGTGATAGGGGTTTCGGCAACTCGGTAAAGATCAGAAAGGGAAGTAAGATCAGGGGCATGGCAACTACCCGCACCGCCGCCGCACACTGGGAGGGCCCGCTCTTCGGGGGGCAGGGCACCGTCTCCCTCGAGTCCTCGAAACTGGGCAGGTTCGAGGTCAACTGGCCTTCCAGAGCCGAGTCTCCCGACGGGCGCACCAGCCCGGAGGAACTCATCGCCGCAGCTCACTCCGCCTGCTTCTCGATGGCCCTCTCCAACGGCCTGGCCCAGGCCGGCAACCCGCCGGACCACCTGGACACCACGGCCGACGTGACCTTCCAACCCGGGGAGGGCATCACCGGAATCCATCTGACCGTCCGGGGATCGGTGCCGGGAATGAGCGCCGAGCAGTTCACCGAGGCGGCCAGGAAGGCCAAGGAGGGCTGCCCGGTGAGTCAGGCGCTGGCCGGTACAGAGATCACTCTCGACGCGTCCCTGACATGACGGCGGTCGCGCCGTGACAAGGCCCTGACAGGAGCCG
>NZ_BAAATZ010000005.1:120867-147767 GCF_039533685.1 Actinocorallia aurantiaca
GGCTCAGAGGGTGGGCAGTTTGGCGCCCAGGTCTCCGGTGGAGCTCACCAGGCTGCAGGTGATCCGGTTGGCGCCGGTGGTGCTCCACTGCCCGATCAGCGGGAAGAACGCCGACACCGAGAAGTTCGGGTCGCGCTGCTCCAGGGCCTGGTAGGCCGAGCCGTAGCGGCCCGCCCAGCTCTTGGCCTGCTCGGTGCACTTGTCGACGAACTGCGTGGCCGTCGGGTAGACGCCGCTCATCGTGGTCTCGCTGAAGACCTGGGCGTTGTGGCGGTCCGTGCAGGGGATCGCGTCGATGCTGCGGACCGTCTCGGTGGTGTCCACGCTGGAGATGCTGTTGTGGTAGCAGTCGCCGACCTGCAGCTTCAGCGGGTCCAGGTTGCCCTGGTCGGTGATCTCACCGCTGGTGGTCCGGTCGGGGTCGTCGATCGCTTCGATCCCCTTGGAGACGCCGTCGCTCGCGATGTTGCCGACCACCCTGATCGCGATGAAGATCACCACCACCGCGACCACGCCGAGGCAGCCGACGAGGGGACCCTTGTTGTTCTTCCGCGGGCCCGGAGGAGGCGGCGCGAAGACGTTGCCCGGCGGAGGCTGCGGCGCCCCGAAAGGCGGCGGGGTCTGGGGGTGGCCGGGAGCCTGCGGATAACCCGCAGCCGGCGGGTAGCCCGGGCCCTGCTGCGGGTAGCCCGGGCCCTGCGGCGGCCCGGGCTGGTAGGGCGGTTGCCCCTGGGGGCCGTACTGCGGGGGGTAGCTCATGATTCGGCACCTTACAAGGAACCTATGACACTTCCCACTCAGTTCCTCACCAAACCCCGCCTTGCGGTCAATTCGCCGGTACGGGGTTGGGCACCGCCCCGCCGTAACGCCGGTCGCGGCTGGCGAAGACCTCGCAGGCGTACCAGAAGTGGCGCCGGTCGAAATCGGGCCAGAGCGTGTCCTGGAACACCATCTCCGCGTAGGCCGACTGCCACAGCAGGAAATTGGACGTGCGCTGCTCCCCCGACGGGCGCAGGAAGAGGTCCACGTCCGGCACCTGCGGCTGGTACAGGTATTTGGCTATCGTCTTCTCGGTGATCTTGTCCGGATTGATCTTCCCGGCCTTCACGTCCCGGCCGATCTGCGCCATCGCGTCCGCCAGCTCGGCCCGGCCGCCGTAGTTGACGCAGAACTGCAGGGTCAGCACGTCGTTGCGGACGGTCATCCGCTCGGCGTCCTCCAGCTCGCTGATCACCGACCGCCACAGCTTGGGCTTGCGCCCCGCCCACACGACCCGGACGCCCATCTCGTTGAGCTGGTCGCGGCGCCGCCTGATCACGTCCCGGTTGAAGCCCATGAGGAAGCGGACCTCCTCGGGCGAGCGCCGCCAGTTCTCGGTGGAGAACGCGTACGTCGACAGGTAGGGGACGCCCAGCTCGATCGCGCCCTCGATCACGTCGAAGAGCGAGAACTCCCCCTTCTCGTGCCCCTGGGTGCGGGGCAGGCCGCGCTCCTTGGCCCACCGCCCGTTGCCGTCCATGACGATGGCGACGTGCCTGGGGATCAGCTCACGGGGCAGTTCCGGTGGCTTGGCCCCACTCGGGTGCGGGTCCGGTGCGCGGAACTTCACTCTTGCTCCTCTCGACGTGGCGCAGTGAACGGATCCCGTGTTCGAGATGCCACTGCAGATACGCGGCAACGAGGCCGCTGCACTCTACGCGGTGCCTGTCCTCGCTGGCGTCGGCGACGGCCCATTCGCCGCGCAGCAGCGCCAGCATCAGCGTGAACGTCTCGGGAGCGGGGGTGGCCGAGCCGGGAACCCGGCAGGCCAGGCAGATCGCGCCGCCCGCCGGGATGGCGAAACCGCGGATCCCGGCCCGGCCTCCGCAGCGAGCGCACTCGTCCAAAGCGGGGGCCCAGCCCGCCACGGACAGCGAGCGCAGCAGGAAGGCGTCCAGCACCAGCCGGGACTCGTGGGTCCGCTCGCACAGCGTGCGCAGGCCGCCGACCAGCAGCAGGAACTGGCGCAACGCGGGCTCCCCCTCCTCCGCGGTGAGCTTCTCGGCGGTCTCCAGCATGGCCGTGCCCGCGGTGTAGCGCGGGTAGTCGCTGACCAGGGGCTCCCCGTACGGCCGCAGCGTCTCGGCCTGGGTGATCAGGTCCAGCGAGCGGCGCTCGTACAGCTGGAGGTCCACGTGGGTGAACGGCTCCAGCCGGGCGCCGAACTTCGACTTCGTCTTGCGGACGCCCTTGGCCACCGCCCGGATCCGCCCGGTGCGCCGGGTCAGCACGGTGATGATCCGGTCCGCCTCACCCAGCTTCTGGGTGCGCAGCACGATGCCTTCGTCGCGGTAGACCGTCACCCCTCCATTGTCCCGCACGCCCCGGTGTGCAAAGGCGCTGAACCACCGAGAGGATGTCCTGTCCGACCGGCACGCAGAGTGACACGATGAGCGCCATGAGATGCACGATCGTTCCTCCGCACCTCCTCGAGCGGGTCGTCGCGAACAGCACGGACCCCGAGACGAGGGCCAGGGCCGTCCGCACGCTCGTCCTCGACGCCTCCCAGCGCACCGAACGGGAACTGGTCCCGTTCCGGCGCGCGGGCAACGGGACCCGCGACGAGCCCCGGCGCACGGTCAAGGACGCGCGTCGCCGGGAGGAGCTGCCCGGCCTGACCGTCCGGAGCGAGGGCGGCGAGCCCACCGGCGACAAGGCCGCCGACGAGGCCTACGACTGGCTCGGGGTCGCCTTCCGCTTCTTCGAGGACGTCTACGACCACAACTCGATCGACAACGCGGGGCTGGAGATGGTCTCCACCGTCCACTACGGGGTCGACTACGACAACGCCTTCTGGAACGGCGAGCAGATGGTCTACGGGGACGGGGACGGGCGGCTGTTCCTGTCCTTCACCGGGCCGCTGGACGTCACCGCCCACGAGCTGGCCCACGGCATCACCCAGTACACCGCGAACCTCGCCTACTACGGGCAGTCCGGCGCGCTCAACGAGTCGGTGTCCGACGTCATGGGCTCGATGGTCAAGCAGTTCCACCTGGGCCAGACCGCCGCGGAGGCCGACTGGCTGATCGGCGAAGGGCTGTTCGGCCCGGCCGTCCAGGGCAGGGCGCTGCGCTCCTTGAAGGAGCCGGGCACCGCCTACGACGATCCCGAGCTCGGGAAGGACCCGCAGCCCGGCCACATGGACGGCTACGTGCGCACCTCCCGGGACAACGGAGGCGTCCACATCAACTCCGGCATCCCCAACCGCGCCTTCCACCTGCTGTCCGCCTCGCTGGGCGGGTACTCCTGGGAGCGCGCCGGCCGGATCTGGTACGACACCCTCACCAGCGACCTCCTCTACCCCGACACGGACTTCGCGGGTTTCGCGGCGGCCACCGCCGAGCTCGCGGGCACCCGCTACGGGGCGGAGAGCACCGAACGGCAGGCGGTACTCGATGCCTGGAACGGGGTAGGCGTCCCAATATGAGGGTGAAGGTAGTGCGTTCGGGTGGATTCGCCGGAATCGAACGGCGGGCGGAGGCCGACACCGCCGAGGACCCCGCACTGGAGGCCCTGGTCTCCCGGAGCGAGCTGGAATCGCTCCCTCCCAGGCGCGAGGAGCGCCGGGCGGACGACGGTTTCGTCTACGA
Organism: Actinocorallia aurantiaca; assembly: GCF_039533685.1. Classification (NCBI taxonomy): domain Bacteria; kingdom Bacillati; phylum Actinomycetota; class Actinomycetes; order Streptosporangiales; family Thermomonosporaceae; genus Actinocorallia; species Actinocorallia aurantiaca. The sequence goes on from NZ_BAAATZ010000005.1 coordinate 124,497, forward strand.
GATCGACCTGGGCGGCAGGACGGTGACCGTCGGCGAGTCCCAGCTGACCGGGCCGCTGCGGGAGCTCGTCGGCCACCTGCTCAAGGGTTAGCACCGCCACCGCACGAAGCCCCGGGGAAGATCACCGGGGCTTCGTGCCATCAGGCCCTGACCACGGGGTTCACCCGATCTTCACCGGCTCTTGCGCCGTGCTTTCACGAAATACCCAGCGCTTGTAGCCCCAGTAGCGGAAAACCGTCGCCAGCCCGATGCCCAGCAGCAGCGCCGCGTTCGACGTCAGCCTGCCGTGGAACCCCGCAAGGTGCGCCGACCACAGGACGGCCTCGGTTATCACGAATCCGACCCCGTTGAGAACGAAGAAAAGAACGTATTCCCGGGTCATCCCGCTCTCGTCGCTCTCGCGGAATGTCCAGTAACGGTTAGCCACATAACCGACGCTCGTCGAGACGACCATCGCCAGGGCGTTCGAGGTCAGCGACCCGATTCCCACATGGCACAGCAGGTTGTACAGGGCGACGTTCACCGCCACGCACAGGACCCCCACGCTGCCGAATCGGGCCAGCTCACCGATCAACTTCCGGTAACGACGCACCCGCACGATGGTAGAGCAAATCCCCCATACATCAGCAATGCACCGCAAGATCTGCCATCATCGGATACTCTCCTGTCCCATATAGCGAACTATTACGTAACGTATCCGAAAACTAACGGGGAATCTGAGGTATGGCGGAGGCACTGCTGCTGGTCGCGGCGACTTTCCTCGTCCTGACCGGAGCATTCGGACTCACCGTCTGGACCCGCCCGGTCCGGGCCGCCGAGGCCCTGGTCACCTTCCTGACCTTCGCCCTCGCCGGATTCATGCTCATCACCATCGTGGTGGGCGCGCTCCTGCGCTACTACCAGCCGATCCCGCTGGCCTGCGGGTCCGGCGTGCTGGCGGGCGCCGGACTGCTGTGCGCCGGCGTCGAGCTGCGCCGCCGGCCCGGCGTCTTCGGCCGACGTATGACGGTCTGGATCCGCCGCTCCTTCCGCGGCTGGGGCGGCCACCCCGTCACCGGCGTCCTCGCCCTGCTGACGCTCACCGCCTACGCGCTGCGCGGCTGGCTGGGCCTGCGGCTCCCCCCCACCGACTGGGACGGCCTGAGCTACCACACGACCGCCCCCGCCCAGTGGGCGCAGAGCGGTTCCGTGGGCCGCGCCACCGAGGTCATCTGGGCCGACACCTATCCGATGGGCATCGAGTCCGTGGCCGGCTGGCCCATGGTCTTCCTCGGCTCCGCCGAGTACAGCCTGCTCTTCCTGCTGCCCGGCTACCTGCTGGCGGCCGTCGCGATCGCGGGACTCGCCCGGCGGGTCGGCGCGGGACGCGGCTTCTCGGTCATGGCCGGATTCGTCTTCCTGCTCACCCCAGCCGTCTTCGCCCAGGCCCACACCTTCTATGTGGACGTGCAGAGCGCCGCGTTCGCGCTGGCCGCCCTGCACGTCCTGGCCATGCTGCCCGGCGCCGCCCGGCTCTCGGGAACCCCCCGCGTCATGGTCACCCGCAGGATGCTGACGCTGGGGGCCGCGCTGGGCGCGGCGGCCGGATCCAAGAGCAGCAACCTGGCGGTGCTGGGCGTGGTGGGCCTCGCCGCGCTCGTCGCCGTGAGCTGGCTCGCCCGGCGGCACCGGCTGGGATTCGGCGTCTTCGTGCGCGCGGCCCCGCTGCTGGTGCTGCCGGTCGTCGCCGTCGGCGCCTACTGGTACCTGCGGACCTGGCTGAACTACGACAACCCCTTCTACCCGATCACCATGGTCGGATTCGAGGGCAGAGGTACCGTCCAGGAGATCGTCATGGGGGCCAACGTCCCCGAGGAACTCCGCAAGATGCCGCTGACCGAGCAGCTGTGGACCTCCTGGACCCAGCCGTTCAACGACTTCACGACCCCCATCTACGACATCCGGCTGGGCGGCCTGGGCATGTCCTGGCTCCTCATCGTCCTGCCGGGCGCCCTCCTGGGCCTGCTGGTGTGGCTCCTCCGCGCCCGGCGGCGGCTGGGGATCGGGGCCGGGCTCCTGCTCCTGCTGGGCGTCGCCGTCTCCTTCGGTCCCAGCCCCGCCCCCTGGTGGGGCCGGTACGTCCTGCTCGGCTACGGCTGCCTGCTGGTCTTCTGCGTCCTGTTCATGAGCAGGCTGGGCGAGGGAAGGCGGGCCCCCGCCCGCGCCCTCGATGGAGCCGTCCAGTTCGCCCTGGTCTGCTGCGTGGCCTTCTCCGCCGTGCTCGGACACCTGCACATTCCCATCAACACCGGCCTGGCCGAAGACGAGAAGACCGTGGCCGAGCACGGCGGCACCCCCGTGCTCAAACTGCTCTCCCTGAGCCTCGCCCCCGACCGGGCGCAGCGGGTCTGGCCGTGGACGGAGTTCCGCCAGCTCGACCCCGTCCCCGACGGCAGCACCATCGCCCTGGTCGAGGGCAACGTCCAAGCCCTGATCATGCCGTTGCGGGGCGCCCACCTGCAGCGAGACCTGGTGGTCGTCCAGCCTCCCCGCGACCTGCCCGACCTGGTCCGGCAGCTGCGCGCGCACCAGGCCGACCACGTCCTCATCGACCTCGCTCCCGCCTGGGACCCCGTCCGGGACCTCGTCGAGAACGACCCCGCCTTCGCCTTCGTCACCCCCGTGTACGGCGTCATCCCGCAGAACGGTGAGAAGCCCGACACCCGGCTCTACCGGTTCAAGCCCGAAAACCTGCGCTGACCCTGAAGAAAAGGACCCCCGCCTTGGGCCGCCCCACCTTGCTCGGACAGACAGAACGACTCATCCCCCCCGCCGCAGCGGACCCCCGCCTCTGGAAGGGCCTGCTGCGCACCGCGCGGCCCAAGCAGTGGACCAAGAACGTCCTGGTGATCGCCGCACCCGTGGCCGGCGGCAGGATCTTCGAAGCGGGGGTGGCCGGCCGGACCCTCTTCGTCTTCGTACTCTTCAGCATGGCGGCCTCCGGCATCTACTTCCTGAACGACGCCCTGGACGTCAAGGCCGACCGGGCCCACCCCGACAAGTGCCGGCGCCCGATCGCCGCCGGGATCGTCCCGTTGAAGGTCGCCTACGGGCTGGGGATCGGGCTGTCCCTGGTGCCGCCGCTCCTGGCGGCGCTGCTGCTGAACGGGTCGACGGCTCTGGTCCTGCTCGTCTACTCGGTCGTCCAGATCCTCTACTGCGTGCACCTGAAGCACGTGGCCGTGATGGACATCGCGGTGGTGGCCTCCGGTTTCCTGCTGCGCGGCATCGCGGGCGGCGCGGCCTCCCTGGTCGCCCCCTCCCAGTGGTTCCTCATCACCGTCGGGTTCGGCTCCCTGTTCGTGGTCGCCGCCAAGCGCTCCTCTGAACTGGCCTCACTGGGCGACCAGGCGCAGCACACCCGCAAGCTGCTCAGCGAGTACAGCGAGAGCTACCTGCGGTTCGTCTGGCAGGGCGCCGCCGCCCTCATGACGCTGTCGTACTGCCTGTGGGCGCTGGAGTCCGACGACCCCGACACCGCCACCTGGCGGATGATCTCCATCGTGCCGATGACCCTGGCAGTGCTGCGCTACGCGCTGGTCGTCGACCGGGGCGAGGGCGGCGCGCCCGAGGACGTCCTGCTGGGCGACCGGGTCATCCTCTCCCTGGGCGCCCTGTGGGGCGTGGCCTACGGCGCCTCGCTCCTGGGTTGAGAAGGGCGCGGTCCGAGCAGAGAGAAGGCCCCGGGTGAGAGATCCTCACCCGGGGCCTTCGCGCGTTCCCGGAGACTACTTCGCCGCGCGGTTCACCGCGGACAGCACGGCCTTCAGGGACGCGGTGACGATGTTGGCGTCGACGCCCACGCCCCACAGGACCTTGCCGTCGACCTGGCACTCGACGTAGGCGGCGGCCTTGGCGTCGCCGCCGGAGCTCATCGCGTGCTCGTGGTAGTCCATCACCTTGACCTCGACGCCGACCGGGGCCAGCGCGTCGACGAAGGCGCTGATCGGGCCGTTGCCGATGCCCTGGATCTCGCGGATCTCGCCGTCGATCCGCACGTCGCAGGTGATCAGGTCCTTCTCGTCGACCCGGGAGGAGGTGCGGTGGGCCAGCAGCCCGATGCGCGGGCCGCCCGACAGGTACTCCCGCTCGAAGATCTTCCAGATCTCCTCGGCGACGACCTCGCCGCCCTCGCTGTCGGTGTGCTCCTGCACCACCCGGGAGAAGTCGATCTGCAGCTTGCGCGGCAGGTCCAGGAAGTGCTCGGTCTTCATGATGTAGGCGACGCCGCCCTTGCCGGACTGGCTGTTGACCCGGATCACGGCCTCGTAGCTGCGGCCCACGTCCTTGGGGTCGATCGGCAGGTAGGGCACCTGCCAGGTGAACTCCTCCACGCCGACGCCCGCCGCCGCGGCGTCGCGCTCCAGGTGGTCGAAGCCCTTCTTGATGGCGTCCTGGTGGGAGCCGGAGAAGGCGGTGTAGACCAGGTCGCCGCCGTAGGGGTGCCGCTCGTGCACGGGCAGCTGGGTGCAGTACTCGACGGTCCGCCGGATCTCGTCGATGTCGGAGAAGTCGATCTCGGGGTCGACGCCCTGGGTGAACAGGTTCAGGCCCAGGGTGACCAGGCACACGTTGCCGGTGCGCTCGCCGTTGCCGAACAGGCAGCCCTCGATGCGGTCCGCGCCCGCCATGTAGCCCAGCTCGGCGGCGGCCACCGCGGTGCCCCGGTCGTTGTGCGGGTGCAGCGACAGGATGACGGAGTCGCGGTGCTCCAGGTTCCGGTTCATCCACTCGATCTGGTCGGCGTAGATGTTCGGGGTCGCCATCTCCACCGTCGCCGGCAGGTTGACGATGACCTTCCAGTCGGGGGTGGGCCGCCACACGTCGTTGACCGCGTTGCAGACCTCGACCGCGTACTCCAGCTCGGTTCCGGTGAACGACTCCGGCGAGTACTCGAAGAAGATCTCGGTCTCGGTCTCGGCCGCCAGCTTCTTGCACAGCTTGGCACCCTCGACCGCGATGGCGGTGATGCCCTCCTTGTCCTGTCCGAACACCACCCGGCGCTGCAGCGTGGAGGTGGAGTTGTACAGGTGGACGATCGCCTGCTCGGCGCCCTCCAGCGACTCGAAGGTGCGCTGGATCAGCTCGGGGCGGGCCTGGGTCAGCACCTGGATCACCACGTCGTCGGGGATCCGGCCCTCTTCGATGATCTTGCGTACGAAGTCGTAGTCGGTCTGGCTGGCCGCCGGGAAGCCGACCTCGATCTCTTTGTAGCCCATCTGGACCAGCAGCTCGAACATCTTCAGCTTGCGCTGGGCGTCCATCGGGTCGATCAGGGCCTGGTTGCCGTCGCGCAGGTCCACCGCGCACCAGCGCGGCGCCTGGGTGATCACCTTGTCCGGCCAGGTACGATCACTCAGCTTGATCTGCTGGAAGGGCTGGTACCTGCCGAAGGGCATGCCGCTGGGCTTCTGGTCGTTCATGGGTTTTCCCCTGCTCCTGGGTCCGAGTGGTGAGTCTCTCGCGGCCGACAGGCGACACTCAGCACCGCGACGAGGAAGCCGGCCTTTTAGGCCCCGTCGCGGCCGCTAAGGAGGAGCAGGCCATACAGCATGTTTGAAACGTAGCAGATTTCCCCGGCGTTAACGAAACGAGGAAGCTGTGATCCGCACTGCTCCCGCAGGTGAGATGTGCTTCGATGGGGGATCTCGGGGAGGGGAAAGACGGTTGAGAAGCCTGCTGGGAGTGGTGACGGGAGCGGTGCTGCTCTCTTCGGTGGTGACGGCGTCGGACGCCGGGGCGCGGGCGCTCGAGGAACGCTGCAACACCGGTGAGCCGGGTTTCGTGGCGGGGGGCTACGCCGTCCAGGCGAACCGGTGGAACTCCCACGGAGAGATCTGCGTCACCTACGGGGAGGGCACCTCCTGGACGGTCAGCCGCAGCTCCCTCGACTGGGGCACGCTGCAGAACGGGGCCCCGCCCGGCGCCTACCCCAACATCGGGACCTCGATCGCCGAGGAGCGGCTGCCGCTGCGCGTCGACTCGCCTCAGGACATCCGGACGACCTGGGACATCACCCTGGCCGAGGGCGACTACAACGCCTCCTACGACATCTGGTACCACCCGGACCAGGGGGCCTGCCGCTCCACCACCCCGCACATCGTGGCCAACGGCGGGGCGCTGGAGATCATGATCTGGCTGACCAGCCCCGGCATCGACCCCTCCCCCGGCTGGAAGGTCGCCGACGGCGTCCAGGTCGGCGACCGGGTCTACGACCTTTACAAGTTCACCGGCCCCACCGGGCAGGTCGGCCTCATCTACGACATGCGCGAGTCGACCACCCGGATCGAGAACTTCGCCCTCAAGCCCTTCGCCGACGACGCCGCCGCCCGCGGCTACCAGAGCAGGGAGGCCTACCTGTGCAGGGTGCAGGCCGGCTTCGAGGTGACCAGGAACGGCACCGGCCTGCGCACCAACGAGTTCTCCCTGGACGTCGGCCCCGCCGCCCAGCCGACCCCGGGCCTGGAGGGCGTCCCCCTGCCGGACCGGAACGGCACGCCGTCCGGCACCCCGTCCTCGTCCTCCGAGGCGCAGTCTCCGGCCGACGACGGCTCGAGCGCCACCCCCGCCGCGTCGGACGAGAAGGAGACGCCCGAGCCGGTCCGCTTCCTGCTGCTGGCGCTGCCGGTCGTCGCCGGCGTCGCCGCGTCCGCCTTCTGGTGGCGCCGCACCGGCCGCCGCTGACCGCGGAGGGTCAGCCCACGTGGACCCACCGGGCGGGCGAGGGGACCCCCGAGGAGGTCGTGACGTAGAGCATGTACCAGCCGGGCGGCGCGATGTTGGGGCGCTTGTCCATCTGGAGGCGGTACCTGCCGCCGCCCAGGGACTTCACCGGGACGTCGACCAGGCGCTGGTTGGGGTCGGAGGAGTGGGTGACCGCGACCGGGCGGACCAGTGAGGCCCTGGTGATCCGGGCGTCGGTGGTGATCACCGGCTTGGAGCCGTAGGACCAGCCCTTGGGCACCGAGGTGATCCGCGGCCCGGCACCGCCGTCCTTGTACAGGTAGGGCGGGTTGTAGATGGAGATGCGGGTGTCGAAGTAGCTGTCCCCGTCGCCGCCGAAGTTGGCGGGGTTGCTGCCCATGGCCAGGACCCGGCCGTCGTCCAGCAGGACCGCGCTGTTGTGGTACGTCCGCGACACCGGGTCGGCCGTCATGGACTTCCACTTCATCTGGGACGGCTTCTTGTTCTTCGGGTCCAGGATCGACGCCTCGTGGACGTGGTCCGCCCGGTTGCCCTGCGAGCCGCCGGTCTCGAAGACGGTGCCGTCGGGCAGGATCACCGCCGACACGTACGTCTTGCCCGCCTGGGCGGGCTGCGGGACGAACACCTCCTGGCCCGCGGCCACCCCGCCCACGTTGACCCGCCCGTTGTTCGGCAGGTTCGGGCCCGCCTGGTAGCGCGGGTTCCCCGACTTCAGGTCGATGATGTCGGTGTAGCGGATCGCGTAGTCGCCGACGCCGAAGTTCTTCCCGCCGACGACCATGACCCGCTGGTCCTGCGCGGGCGGCAGCAGCACTCCCGCCGACATGTCCCGGGCCTGGGGCGCGCGCAGCCCGCCGTTGCCGGGCAGGGCTCCCCACGCGCCGGTGTTCGGGTTGAGGAAGCCGGGACCGCGCAGCGAGCCGTCCGCGTTCACCGGGTGGCTGAAGACGCTGCTGCCGTTGTAGAACAGGCGCCCGTCCTGAGCGAGGACCAGCGACGGGTAGGTGGCCCAGTTGATGTTCGGCTGGGCGACCTGGCCGGCGGGCAGCCAGCGGCCCTGCTTCCAGGAGAAGCGCTCGGCCACCGGCGAGACCACGTTCCCGTTGTTGCGGTATCCGGCGTAGCCGCCGACGGAGTAGACGTCGCCGTTGCCCAGGATCGTCGCCGACGGGTACCAGTGGCCGTCGTTCAGGTCGTTGGCCCTGGTGTACCGCTCGGTCTTGGGATTGAAGACGTAGGACTTCTTCGACCCGATCCAGCCGGTCTCCTGGGGGCCGCTGTAGTCGGAGTAGTCCTCGGTGCCGCTGACGACCAGCACCCGGCCGTCCGGCAGCTGCACGTGGCCGGCGCAGAACATGTCGTACGGCGTGGGGATGTTCTTGAACGTGTTGTTCTTCGGGTTGTACAACCACGTCCTGAACTCACCGCGGTCGAACCGGTTGGTGCCGTTGCCCGATCCGGCGATGAGCAGCACCTTGCCGCTGTGCAGCATCACGCTGTGCATGGCGCGCACGCCGCCGTTGCCGAAGTCGTGCACGATCCAGTGGCCCTTGGTGCACTCCGAGCCCGCGCACCGGGCCTTGCCGGCGGCGAGCTTGAACTTGTAGTCGTCCGTCACCAGAGTGCCGGTGTCCTCCAGCGCCATGGCGAACCGCACGGCCTTGGTCCCCTTGGGCACGATGGGGGTGCGGGCGACCGCGAGCCGGTACTTCTTCGAGGAAGGCAGGTGGGGCTGGGCGTGCCATTTCACCCACTTGCCGTTCGCCTTCTGCCGGAACAGCGTCACCGCGGCCTTGCCGGAAGTGCTCTTGTACGACAGTTGCAGGTCGTAGCGCTTGCCCGGCTGGACCTTCAGCGCGCAGCCCGGCGTCTGCACGACCGCCTTGGAGCCGCCGGCCCGCTGGGTGATCCTCACCGCGACGGCCCGCCTGCCGCCCCGCCCGTCGTTCACGACGGTGACCGTCCCGGTGTTCTTCCCGGTGGAGTAACGGGTCCAGCAGGAGGGGAAGCCTCCCGAGACCTTCTCGAACCCCGGGTTCTGCACCTTGCCGGTGGGCGCGGCCATGGCGGACGAGGAGAGCCCCGGCAGGGCCGTCACTCCGACCATGGACGCGCACAGGACGGCGGCCGTCCTGGAGCGGTCGAACTTCATGCGCGGCACTCCCCACACCCGAACCGTATGGCGGCCACCGGCGTCTCATCTGGCAGAAGAATCCCCACCGGTGGCTTTCTGCTCTTCAGAAACAAAAACGCCATGTCGATTGGACACCCCTCCGGTATACGGAGTTCGTCCTGTGGGGTAACCGTTGAGTCTCAGCTCACATGCACCCACCGGGCCGGCGAGGGGACGCCGCCCTTGGTGGTGACGAACAGCATGTACCAGCCGGGCGGGGCCATCGCGGGCCGCCGGTCCATCGCCAGCCGGTACCTTCCTCCGCCCAGCGGGCTCACCGGGAGTCTGACCAGGCGCTGGTTGGGGTCGGAGGAGTGGGTGACCGCCGCCGGGCGCACCAGGGCCGCCCCCGTGATCGCGGCGTCGGTGGTGATCACCGGCCGGGAGCCGTAGGACCAGCCCTTGGGCACCGAGGTGATCCTCGGCCGGGCGCCGCCGTCCTTGTACAGGTACGGCGGGTTGTAGAGGGAGATGCGGGTGTCGAAGTAGCTGTCCCCGTCCGGACCCGCGTTGCCGGGATTGCTGCCGACCGCCAGGACCCGGCCGTCCGGCAGCAGCAGGGCGGTGTTGTGGTAGGTCCGCGACACCGGGTCGGCCGCCACCCGCTTCCACTTCATCCGGGACGGCTTCCTGCCCCGCGGATCCAGGATCGAGGCCTCGTGGACGTGTTCCAGGCGCACCCGCTGGGAGCCTCCGGTCTCGAAGACGGTGCCGTCGGGCAGGATCACCGCCGACACGTACGTCTTGCCCGCCTTGGCGGGCTGCGGGACGAACTTCTGCCGCCCCGCCTCCACCCCTCCCATGTTGACCCTGCCTCGCGGCAGGTTCGGACCCGCCTGGTACCGGGCGTCCATGCCCTTCTTCAGGTCGATGATGTCGGTCTGGCGGATCGCGTACTTGCCCGTGGCGGAGAAGTTCTTGCCGCCGGCGACCATGACCCGCTGGTCCTGCGCCGGGGGCAGCAGCACGCTCGCCGACATGTCCCGGGCCTTCGGAGAGCGCAGCCCGCCGCCGCCCCCCAGCGCCCGCCAGCCGCCCGTGTCCGGGTCCAGGAAGCCAGGGCCGCGGAAGGAGCCGTCCGCGTTCACCGGATGGCCGAAGACGCTGGTGCCGGTGTAGAACAGCCGCCCGTTCCCGGCGAGGATGAGCGACGGGTAGGTCGACCAGTTGATGCCCGGCTGGGCCACCTCGTCCCGGTCCAGCCAGCGGCCCTCCCGCCAGGAGAACCTTTCGGCCACCGTCGAGACCTTGTTCGCGCCGTCGTCGGCGAGGGTCGCCGAGTAGCCTCCCACCGAGTAGACGTCACCGTTGCCCAGAGCCGTCGCCGACGGGTACCAGTGGCCGTCGTTCAGGTCGTCGACCTTGGTGTACCGCTCGGTCCCGGGATCGAAGACGTAGGACTTCTTCGACCCGGTCCAGCCGGTGGTGGTCCGGCCCTCCTCGTTCTTGGCGTACGCGGCGGTGCCGCTGACGACCAGCACCCTGCCGTCGGGGAGCTGCACGTGCCCGGCGCAGAACATGTCGTACGGGGTGGGGACGTTGGTGAACCGGTTCCTCTTCGGGTCGTAGACCTTCGTGACGAACCGGCCGCGCTTGAAGCGCTTCACGCTGTTGCCGGAGCCCGCGATGAGCAGCACCTTGCCGTTGTGCAGCAGCACGCTGTGGACCGCCCGCACACCGCCGCGGCCGAAGTCGCGGACGGTCCAGTGCCCCCTGGTGCATTCGGGTCCGGAGCACCGGGCCCTCCCCCGGACCGGGCGGATCTCGTGGTCGTCGGTGACCAGCGTGCCCTTTCCTCGGAGACCCACGGCGAACCGGATCGCCGTCGTGCCCTCGGGTACGGCGGGCGTGCGGACGGACGCCTTCCGGTACTTCTTCGAGCCCGGCAGGAACGGGAAGGTGTGCCACCGCGCCCACCGGCCGCCGGCCTTCTGCCGGAACAACGCCACCGAGGCCTTGCCGGAAGTGCTCTTGTACGACAGTTCCAGGTCGTAGCGTCCGCCCGGCCGGACCTTGATGGCGCAGTCCGGCTTCTGCACGACGGCCACGAGCCCCCGGACGTGCCCGGTGGTCCTCACCTCCACCGCGCGGCCGCCCCGGCGGCCTTCGCTCACCGACCGGACCGCCCCGCGGCTCCGGCCGTTGGACAGCCGGGTCCAGCAGGCGGGGAACCCGCCCGTGAGCTTCTCGAACCCGGGATTCCGGAGCCTCGACACCGGCTCGGACAGCTCGCGGGCCGAAAGATCCGGCAGGACGGTCGTCCCCAGCAGCGAGGCGCCCAGGACGGCGGACACCCTGGAGCGTCGGAACCTCATTGCTCACTCCCCCAGACGGTCGGTCATCGCAAGCGACCTTGATTCAATACTGATCCCCGTCATGCCGGTCAAAACTCATTACCAGCGAATAATCGGATGGCACGCTACTTATCAGAAATAGAAAAGCGCCATTCATGCGTAATGCATGAATGGCGCTTTAGGTCAACTAATGACCGTTTTGCAAGGGTTTAGCCGAGGTGTATCCACTGAGCCGCGGACGGGATGCCCGAACCGTCGACGATGTTGAGCATGTACCAGCCGGGAGGAGCCATGTTCGGGTTCTTGGTCACGCCCAGCTGGTACCGGCCGCCGCCCAGGGACTTGACCGGCAGGTCCACCGACCGCTGGTTGGGGTCGGAGGAGTGGGTCACCGCGACCGGCCGCACCAGCGACGCCCGGACGACCCGGCTGTTGGCCTTGATCACCGGCTTGGAGCCGTAGCTCCAGCCCAGCTTCTTGCCGTTCTTCTTCGGCAGCGAGGTGATCGCCGGCCGGGCGGCGTTGTCCTTGTACATGTACGGCGGGTAGTAGATCGAGATGCGGGTGTCGTAGTAGCTGTCGCCGTCCGCGCCCAGGTTGCCGGGGTTGCTGCCGGCCGTCAGGACCCGGCCGTCGTCCAGCAGGACCGCGGTGCTGTGGTAGGTCCGCGACACCGGGTCGGCCGCGACCCTCTTCCACTTCATCTGGGACGGCCTCTTGTTGCGCGGGTTGAGGATCGAGGCCTCGTGCACGTGCTCGAACCGCGCCGTCTGCGAACCGCCGGTCTCGAAGACCGTGCCGTCGGGCAGGATGACCGCCGACACGTACGTCTTGCCGGCGGTGCCCTTCTGGGCCACGAACTGCTCGGTCCCCGCGGCCTGCCCGCCCATGTTCACCGGGCCCTGGTTGAGGTCCGGACCGGCCTGGTAGCGGGCCCCCATCCCCTTCTTCAGGTCGATGACGTCGGTGTCGCGGATCGCGTTCGCGCCCTCGGGGGTGTTGGGGTCGCCGGCGAAGTTCTTGCCGCCGAGGATCATGACCCGCTGGTCCTGCGCCGGGGGCAGCATCAGCGCCGCCGACATGTCACGCGCCGCGGGCTTGCGCAGGTTGCCGTTGCCGGGCAGGGCCCTCCACGCGCCGGAGTTCGGGTTGAAGAAGCCCGGACCGCGCAGCGTGCCGTTCCCGTTCACCGGGTGGCCGAACACGCTGCTGCCGTTGTAGAACAGCTGACCGGTGCCGGTGAGGACCAGGGACGGGTAGGTGGCCCAGTTGATCTTCGGCTGGGCGATCTGGCCGGCGGGCAGCCAGCGGCCCTTCTTCCAGGAGAAGCGCTCGGCCACCAGCGAGACCTTGTTGCCGCCGCCCGCGTTGCGCTCGGCCGCGTAGCCGCCGACGGAGTAGACGTCGCCGTTGCCCAGGATCGTCGCCGACGGGTACCAGTGGCCGTCGTTCAGGTCGTTGGCCCTGGTGTACCGCTCGGTCTTGGGATTGAAGATGTAGGACTTCTTCGACCCGATCCAGCCCATGGTCTCGATGGTCTGCTGGGTCTGGGCGTTCCACTCGTACTGCGCGTACTCCTCGGTGCCGCTCATGACGAGCACCCGGCCGTCGGGGAGCTGCACGTGGCCGGCGCAGAACATGTCGTACGGCGTCGGAATTCTCTTGAACTTGTTGTTCTTCGGGTTGTACAGCCAGGTGACGAACTCACCGCGGTTGAACCGGCCGGCGCCGTTGCCGGAGCCGGCGATGAGCAGCACCTTGCCGTTGTGCAGCATCACGCTGTGGATCGCGCGCACGCCCCCGTTGCCGAAGTCGTTCACGACCCAGTGGCCCTTGGTGCACTCCGGGCCCACGCAGCGCGCCTTGCCGCTGGCGAGCTTGAACTTGTAGTTGTCCGTCACCAGCCTGCCGTTGCCGGCCAGGCCCATGGCGAACCGCACGGCCCTGGTGCCCTGGGGCACGACGGGGGTGCGGGCGACCCCGAGCCGGTACTTCCTCGAGGCCGGCAGGTAGGGCATGTACTTCCACTTGACCCACTTGCCGTTCGCCTTCTGCCGGAAGAGCATCACGGCGACCTTGCCGGAGGTGCTCTTGTACGACAGCTCCAGGTCGTAGCGCTTGCCGGCCTGGACCTTGAGCGCGCAACCCGGCTTCTGCACCACGGCCTTGGCGCCGCCGGCGTACTGGGTGATGTTCACGGCGACGCCGCGCTTGCTCCGGCCGTCGTTCGCCGCGGCGATGGTGCCGGTGTTCTTTCCCACGGTGAACCGGGTCCAGCAGGAGGGGAAGCCTCCCGAGACCTTCTCGAACCCCGGGTTCTGCACTTTTGCGGTCGGTGCGGCCATGGCCGACGAGGCCATGCCGGGGAGGACGGTCGCTCCCAGGACGGAGGCGCACAGCACCGCTGTGGCCTTGGAGCGCTGAAACTTCATTGGTTGAACCCCCAACAACACATTCAGTTATCGCAAGCGAGCTTGTTCTTGTCCGGGTCGAGTCCATGCCGGTCGCGATTGGGGACCGGCAGATAGGTGAAGCCGCGCTGCTTGAGCCAGGCGCACTTCTCCTTCTGCGAGTCGACGCCCGCGGGGAAGGACCAGGGAACGCATATGGTGGCGCCGTAGGCGTGATCACACCCGTCGACGTTTTCGGGCACCGTCGCGGCGGCGAGACCGGGCGAGGGATCCGCGGAGGACGGAGCGGGAGTCGTCATCGTCACCTCGGGGGCGAGCGGCTCGGGCTCCGCCGTCTCGGTCTCCCCGGGGAGCCGCTCCGACGGCACGTCCTCTATCTCGGCCGGCTTCTTGGCGTCGGCGGGGCCGGAGTCGTCACCGCCGCGGAACAGGAGGACGCCGCCGATGACGACGGCGACGGCCACGATTCCCGCGACGGCGATCGCGATGATCTTGTTGCGTGTCAAAACTCATCACCAGACATGGAACAGGGCGGCAGCGGACGGGGCGCGCGCCCGGGGGACGGTGAAGGGCATGTACCGGCCCACGGCGTGACGTCAGGTCCGGCCGCCTTGCGGACCGGATGCTCGCCGACGTGCGAACGCAAAGTCGGCTACCCCCTTCGATCGACCGTGGATCCCAACCGACGCTCCATGCCCTTCAGAACCAAAAAGCGCCACGCCGCATTGGATGCGCGAAGAGGGCCCTTGGTTGTCGTGAATGGGCGAATATTTTGATCCGGTTCTCAGAATGTGACCGCCGTCACGGTTCCGCGCGCCACGCGAAAGGCGTGGATGTTCGGCAGATGAGCCACACGCAGGAGTCTCCTGGTGCCGGATTTATCAATGCAGCGGATGTTACCAGCGGCCTGACAGAGGACCCCGGAACCCCCCGGGAACGTGTCCCGAATGCAATAGATAACGAAATGGACACAGATTTTTAAAACTTTTCGTTCAACACGGCACCGCGGCCCTGAAGCCCAGCCCGTCCCCGGTGACCCGCAACGCGCCGCCCCGGTGCGGGATGAAGAGCGCCTCCCCGCTGCGCAGGCGTTCCCGGCACGGGCCGCGCTCGACCACCAGCTCGCCTTCCAGGCACAGCAGCGCCCCGGGGCCCGGCTCGGCCACCTCCACCACCGGGGCGGGGCGCAGCCGGGTGAACTGGAACTGGTCCACCGGAGCCGGATAGAGGTCCTCTCCCCCCGACAGGGGCACCGGGGAGACCAGTTCGGGCAGGCCGGCTGTGAAGTCGGTGACGGCCAGCAGCTCCGGCAGGTCGATGTGCTTGGGCGTCAGCCCGCCGCGCAGCACGTTGTCGGAGCTGGCCATGATCTCGACGCCCGTTCCCCGCAGGTAGGCGTGGATGGTGCGGGGCCTGGCGAACAGCGCCTGCCCGGGGCGGAGCACCACCCGGTTGAGCAGCAGCGCGGTGACCACTCCCGGGTCCTGCGGGTAGCGGTCGGCCAGCAGTTTCATCCAGCCGCCGCCCGGGACCACCTCGCCGACGAGGGGTCCGCGGTCGTCCGCCGGCCAGTTCGCCAGCAGCTCCAGGGCCTCGCGCGGGCCGCCTGACTCCACCGCCCGCGCCACCCGCTCCAGCCGGCCGCCGCCCAGCTCGCGCAGCGCCGCCGCCGACTCCGCGCCCGGACGGAACCCGCACAGCGCCTCGAAATCGGTGACCGCGTAGATGAGTTCCGGTTTCGGCCAGTCGTCGTGGTAGCAGCGTTTGGGGTCGCCCGCCGGGAGCCCGCAGGACTCCTCGCGCGCGAACCCCTCGGCCGCCTGCTCGGCGTCCGGGTGCACCTGCAGCGACAGCGGGGCGTCGACCGCCAGCACCTTCAGCAGGAAGGGCAGCCGGACGCGGCCCGAGCCCAGCATGTGCTCGGGCTCCCGGTCGATGCGCTCCAGCAGGGAGCCCTCCCCGGCGACCCGCGAAGGGTCGCCGGGATGCGCGCCGATCCACAGCTCGGCCTCGGGTCCGGCACTGGGTACGGACCTGCCGAGCAGCCTGGCCAGGACGTCGCGTGAACCCCAGTCATAGGCGCGGATCGGGTTGTCCAGCCGCAGCAGCTCGGTCATGTGGTCATTTTCTCTCGGACGTTAGGGGCGACCGAAAGAGTACTTGGTGACGAGGGACCGGAACGTCTTCAGCGACGACTTGTTGGCTTCCAGACGGTAATCCGCCTTCTCAGCCTTCCGCTTGTCCATGTTGAACCAGATGACGCCGATGATGTCCTTGCGCTTCGCGGACGTCGTCATCAGCTCCGTGATCTTCTTGTCACGGCCCGGTCCGGTCTGGACGCCCGTCTCGGCCAGCAGGATCGGCTTCTTGGAGAACTTCTTGATCTGCTTGATCGTCGGCTCGAAGATCCACTTGAACGTGGGGGTCTTCTGGTTCTTGCGGTAGTAGCCGATCACACCCACCCAGTCCACGTAGGAGTTGCCCGGGTAGTACTGCTTGAGCTTGACCTTCGGCATCGGGTAGACGACGTTGGGCGTCCACAGCCACTTGACGTCGGTGGCGCCCTCCTCCTCGAAGAGGTCGTGCATGTGGCGCCAGGCCTTCACGAACGTCTTCGGCTTGGTGTTCTTGGTGCCCCAGTCGTACCAGTAGCCGTTCATCTCGTGCGCGAAGCTGATCGAGATCGGCATCTTGGCGGCCTTGACCGCCTGGGCGTACGCGCGGATGACGTCGTCGCTCTTGCCCGCGGCGATGTCCTCGATCGCGCCGACGCCGTGCGGCTCGATCTCCAGCTGCGGCAGCGCGCCGGCCTTGTAGGCGGCCTTCGCCCAGGCCGTCGGGAAGGTCGCGGGCCAGGCGTGGAAGTACTTGGCGATGTTCGGCTTGCGCCCCACGCTCTTCTTGAAGAGCTTCGCCTGCTGGGCGGGCTTGTTCTTGTACTTGCCCTCGACGTAGATGCCGAGGTAGTCGCCCTTGGGCTTGCGGTAGTCCTGACCGCCGGTCTGCCCCGTCTTGTGCTCCTCCGCATGGGTCTCCACGGCGGGCGGCGTCTCGGAGCCGCTCACCGGGCCTCCGGTCGACGAGCACCCCGCGATGAGCGCGAGCGGAAGGGCTGTCGCCACTGCGTACCGGAACTGCATCAGGCCTCCAGGCCGATCGGGTGGGATGGTCGGGGCGGGGGGATTTGGAAGGGGGTGCGCCCTAGGGGCGGCCCTTCGGGCCGATCCTGTCGCGGACGCCCCACCGGGTCACCCGCCACATCGCCTCGGCCACGATGTTGCCGTTCATCTTGCTGACGCCGAGCTCGCGCTCGACGAAGGTGATGGGGACCTCCACGACGTGCAGGCCGGCACGGATGGCCCGCAACGCCATGTCGATCTGGAAGCAGTACCCGTGGGAGTCGACCGTGTCCAGCCCGATCTTCTCCAGTGCGGTACGCCGGAAAGCACGATAGCCCGCGGTGGCGTCGTGCAGGTGGATCCCGAGCATGAGCCTGGCGTAGGTGTTGCCGCCGCGAGAGAGCACCTCGCGGGACAGCGGCCAGTTGCGCACTTCGCCGCCGCGCACCCAGCGCGAACCTATGGACAGGTCCGCGTCGTGCAGCGCGTCGAGGAGGCGGGACAGTTCCTCCGGCCGGTGTGAGCCGTCGGCGTCCATCTCCACGATGACGTCGTAGCCGCGGTCCAGGGACCAGCGGAACCCGGCGAGGTACGCCGCGCCCAGCCCGTCCTTGGCCGTGCGGTGCAGCACGTGCACCCGCTCGTCCTCGGACGCCAGTGAGTCGGCCAGTTCCCCGGTGCCGTCCGGGCTGTTGTCGTCGACGACCAGCACGTCGGCCTCGGGCGTCGCCGCCCGCACCCGCCGCACGATCAGCGGGAGGTTGAGCCGCTCGTTGTAGGTCGGGATCACCACGACCACACGCCCGAGCGGTTCGGGGGCGCTCATGTCCGGCCTCTCCTCACCTGGCGGGGGTTACTTGTGCGTCTTGGCGTTGTACCGGTTCTTCACCGGCGACTTGGGGTTGAAGCCGAAGGCCGCCTTGTGGATGTACTTCTTGAAGGCGCGGGTCGAGGCGGCGTTCCTCTCGATGCGGAAGTCTATCTCGGACGGCTTGTTGTAGTTGAACCACAGGAAGCCGATGACGTCCGAACGCTTCGCCACGCCGTACAGGAAGTTGTGGATGTCCTTCGGGCGGTTGTAGTTGTCCATGCCCATCTCGGGGATGAAGATCGGCTTGTTGGAGAACTTCTTGAAGTGCTTGATCGTCGGCATGAAGATGCTGTCGAACGTGTGGTACCAGCCCTTCTCGCCGTAGTAGTAACCGACCACGCCGAGCCAGTCCACATAGGAGTTGCCGGGGTAGAACTGCTTCAGGCCCACCTTCGGCCGGGCCCCGATCTGGTTGGCCTGCCAGAGCCAGATGGCGTTCGTGGCGCCCTCGGCCTTGAAGATGTTGTGCATGCGGCGCCAGGCGTTCCTGAAGTCGCCCGCCTTGTTCTTCACCTGGCAGGCGTTGGAGTTCGCCTTGGAGGCCGACCCGCAGAAGCCCCACGGGTACCAGTCGCCGTTGAACTCGTGCCAAGGGCTGAAGACGACCGGCACGTTGGCCTGGCGGATGCCCTTGGCCAGGTTGCGGATGTACTCGTCGTGCTGCCCCCTGGCCACCTCGGCGATGGTCGCGACGTTGGGGTCCTGCATCTCGAGCTCGTACTGCGGGATGGCGCCCGCCGCCCAGATCTGCCTCGCCCAGTTGGGGTCGAAGCCGTTGTTCCAGTCGTAGAAACTCTTGATCATGTTCGGCTGCATGCCGACCTTCTTGCCCAGCGCGGTGCGGTCCGCGACCTGGTTGCGCTGCTGGTCGGTGAAGACGCCGAAGATCTCCCGCCGGGGGTAGATCAGCTTGGTGACGTTGTAGGCGCCGGGGGCGTTGTAGCGCTTGTAGCCCTTCGGCGGCTTCATGTTGTAGACGATCTTGCCGCCGCTGGTGCCGCTGGTGCCGGTCGGCCTGGACCGGTCGGAGTCGGTGTCCTCCTCCATGTCGCCCGCCGGACCGGTGACCGGCTCGGACGAGGGGGCCGCGGCCTCGGGACCGGCGGGCTCGGTCTCGATGGGCAGGGGCTGGGGGGCTTCCTCGGTGTAGACGTCCCTGCCGTCGGCCTCCTTGTCGATCGTGTACGTGGGCTTCTTCGGAGCGGCCTCGGTGGTGGAGCCGGCGGCGCAGCCGGCCGCCAGGACCGCCGGGAGGGCCAGTGCCAGCAGGGGTCGAATTGACGTCATGACAGGTTTTGCTCCAAGTGGGGGGATAGTTACTTAACCGGATGCGCCAGGTCTGGAATCCAGAGCTGGTGGCTTCCTCCGGCCCAGCCGAGACGGAAGGGCTGCCCGGTCAGCATCCGGTAGTTGCCGGTGCCGTCCTGCAGCTCTTCGAGCAGCTTCTTGTCGGTGGCCGAACCGGCGGGGGTCTGTAGGACGATCAGGTCGTAGGTGCGCTTGCGCAGGACCACCGCGACTCCGTCGGCTCCGCCCTTGAGGTCCTTCGTCGCGTTCCACTGCGACGCCCGGTAGTTCTCCATGTAGAAGTTGAAGGTCCCCGGGTCGGAGGCGAGGTAGCGGCCCTCGGCGTTCATCTGGGTGTCCACGACCTTCGCCACGTTCTCGTAGCTGGGCCACAGGGTGTACTCGTACTCCGACTGGGTCATGCCCAGGGACAGCAGCGCGACGGCCGCGGCGATGCCCAGGTTCGGGAAGTGGAAGTGCGCTCCGACCAGCCGGACCAGGCCGACGCCCACCATCGTGGCGGCGAGCAGCGCGCCGAAGGCGAACTGCGGGCGCCACAGCGTCCCGAAGGTCGGGGCCGCCATCAGGAAGAACGGCGCCAGCAGGGCGGGCAGGACCATGGTGACGCCGAGCAGCAGCCGCCACACCGGGCTGGGGTCCGGGGTGGCGCCGTTGGGCACCTCCCCCATCCGGGCGCGGCGGGTGTACATCACCACGCCGAGCAGGGCGAAGGCCGTGAAGATCCCGATCCAGTTCAGCCAGCCCTGGAGGAGGTCCGTCAGCGGCTGCGCCTCGGGGGCGCTCGCCCCCGCGGTCGCGTAGTACCCGGCGGCGCCCAGGAAGGCCAGCCCGAGAGGCAGCGCCCGGAGCGCGGCCTGGGCCGCCGCGGTGTGCCGCAGCGAGACCAGGACCACCAGCAGCACGATCCACGGCAGGTAGAACAGCGCTCCGTACTTCACCACCACCGCGAGCAGCGCGACCGGCGCGGCGGCGACGGCGGGCCAGAACGGGCCGCTGCGGCTGAGCACCACCAGCCAGGTCGCCAGGGCCAGCAGGAAGAGCGCCAGGGCGTCCTCGGTGGCCAGCGCGCCCAGCACCTGGGTCGGCGCGATCACCGCGAACGCGCCGGCGGCGACCAGGCCCACCCGCTCGTTGAACAGCCTGGTGCTCCAGGAGTAGAGCAGCCCGGTGGCGCAGACCATGAAGAGCATGCTCAGGAACCGCACGCCCTGCAGCCCCAGGCCGTTCTCCAGCGCCTGGGCGATCGAGGGGTACAGCGACGAGCCGCCGGTGAAGTCCCCGCCGAACCGGTAGTCGGGCAGCACGTTCAGCTCGAGGGGCGAGGCGGAGTTGCGCAGCCGCAGCGTCAGCACGGCCTGCAGGATCAGCAGGCACGCCAGGAGCAGGCGGCTCACCCACGCCCGGCGGGCGCTGTTGCCCGCGGCCCAGGCGATCGGGGGGGCCGCCGGGATCCGGTAGGGCGCGGGACGGACGTTCGACCGGTACCGGTTCGGCTGCTCCGCTTCCTCTTCCTGCGCCGGGCGGATGTCGAAGCTCGTCTCAGTCGTCATTGGTCAGCTGCTTAGGGTCGAATCCGAACTTCGCGTCCCATTTGGGGCTATTGAAGATATTGCGGTACATCTTCAACGAGTCTGGTCTTGCGTCGAGGCGGAAGTCGATCTTCTTGCCGAACTCTTCCTTCTCGATGTTGAACCAGACGTACCCCAGCAGGTCCTGGCGTTTGGCGCTGGCCTTGATCATGGACACGATGTCCCACTGCTTGCGGATGGTGGCGGTCGAACCCGTCTCCGCGACGATGATCGGCTTCTTGGTGAACGTCTTGAGCTCGGTGAAGAGATCGCTGAACACCTCCGAGAAGGCCTTGTCATTCCTCTTGAAGAGAGGCGAGTTCGGGTCCGTGTCCTCGTTCATGTAACCGCTGACACCGATCCAGTCGACGTACTGGTCTCCCGGGTAGAACTCCTCCAGCGGGGGGATGTCATCGGCCTTGGCCGTGTTCGGGCTCCACACCCAGATCACGTTCCCCACGCCCATGTCGACGAAGATGTCGTGAACGTGCTGCCATGCCGCGACGAAGTCCTCCGGCTTGTTGTCCTCGGACTTTCCGACGCAGGCCCGGCCCAGGTTCTCACCGGTCTTGGCCTCGCCGCTGTTGGTCTCCTTGCCTTTCTTGCTGCAGTACCCCCACGGGTACCACCAGCCGTTCATCTCGTGGCCGAAGGAGTAGGCGAGGGGGATGTTGGCCTTCTTCACCTGCAGGGCATAGGACCTGAGCTCGTTGTCGAAGTGGCCGGCGGCGAACTCCTTGAGCGTGCCGTCCATCGGCTCGACGTCGACGAACGGCAGGAAGCCCTCTTCCCAGAGCTTCGTGTTCTCGGCGGTGTTGAAGGTGGCGCCGAACTCCTCGAAGTACTTCAGGAGGTTGTGCGGCTTGTCGGCCCGCTCGCCGAACTTCTGGGCCCGTTCCATACCCGAGGTGATCGTGCTGTCGTAGGCCAGCCCGAGGTAGTCCTTGTCCGGCCAGATGAGCTTGCGGATGTCCACGGGCTTGATCGCCTCGAGGTCCTCCATCTCCTGGGCGACCTTGTAGCCGTTGCGGTTCAGCGAGGGGTCGCCGCAGGCCGCCAGGCCCAGGGAACCGGCCAGCAGCAGGGCGGCGGCCTTCAGGCCGCGTGAGGCTCTCATCAGTCCTCCTCCACCAGGAACTCGCGCGGCTCCACCAGCACGCGCCCCAGCACGAGGGCGTAGAACAGGGCGCCGGCCAGTGCGATGGCCACGTCCGGCGGGTACATGGTCGCCATGCGCCAGCCCGCCAGGCCCAGCCAGATCACGGCGCAGCCGCCGCCCCAGACGAAGTAGGCGCCGACGACCCGGCGCATCTTGTTCTTCTTGACGCCGCTGGAGCCCGACGGCTTCCAGCCCATCTCGCGGCCGCGCACCATGTCCCAGATCGCGAACACGTGCGCCCAGCCCTGCATGAGGGCGGCGGAGAAGGCCTCCAGCCGGAACGTCGCGCGGTGCCACAGGGGGAAGATGATCGTGGAGTAGATCAGGCTGGGCAGCAGCCACGGCAGGTAGCCGATGTTCAGCAGCTCGGGCGCGACGATCAGCATGAGGATCGTCATCAGCGGCGCGACGAAGATGAACAGCGCCGTGTGCAGGTAGTAGACCATGCCCGAGGCGAAGGACAGCTTGGTGGAGAAGGGCAGCGAGGACTGCCAGAACTTCTTGGCGCCCAGCAGCGAGAAGGAGCCCATGCACCAGCGGTACTGCTGGTTGTGGAAGGCGCCGACGTTGTCGGGGCAGACGCCGGCCGACAGCGCGATCGGCAGGTACTTCGTCTTCCAGCCCAGGCCCAGCAGGTCGAAGCCGGTGTGGATGTCCTCGGAGTGCTCGATGAGCGTGGTGCCGTTGTTCTCGTCGAGGGCCGAGCGGCGGTACACCGCGCAGCTGCCGACGCAGATCGAGCCGTTGCGGATCTGCCGCGACACCTGGACCGAGCGGTAGAAGAACTCCTGGGTGACGCCCGCGCCGCGCTCGACCCAGGTCTGGTGGTCCAGCACCCGGAAGAACTGCGGCGTCTGGACGATGCCGACGTCGGGCTCGTCGTCCATGAGCGGCAGGACCTCGTTGAGGATGTCGTGCCGGGGGGCGAAGTCGGCGTCCAGGAGCAGGATGAAGTCGCCGTCGGAGCTGTGGAAGCCGAACTGCAGGTTGCCGGCCTTCTTGTACCAGCCCTGGTTGGGCCGCGAGCCGTAGCGGAACCCGAAGTCGGCGGCCATCGCGGCCAGCTCGGGGCTGGCGCCGTCGTCGAGGACGTAGGGGACGACTTTGCCGGGGTAGTGCTCGACGACCTTGCGCACGGCCGTCCA
This sequence comes from Actinocorallia aurantiaca, assembly GCF_039533685.1. Lineage (NCBI taxonomy): Bacteria > Bacillati > Actinomycetota > Actinomycetes > Streptosporangiales > Thermomonosporaceae > Actinocorallia > Actinocorallia aurantiaca. The sequence goes on from NZ_BAAATZ010000005.1 coordinate 147,289, forward strand.
CGTGTTGTGGACGACCTCGATCGGCTCACCGCACACCGGGAGGAAGACGTCCACGCTCGGGTACCGGCGCGGCTGCCAGTTCTCCACGACCTGCTTGTGGTGCTTGAGGTCGTAGTCCTTGCTGAACAGGTCCAGCCTCAGGGTCAGCAGCGAGTTGAGGATGGTGAAGAACAGCATCGGGACGGCCAGCCACAGCATGCCGATCGTCAGGAACTTGAGCCCGGTGATCACCAGGCTGATCATGCAGACGAGCATGCAGAGGTTCAGGAACCACGTGTGGCGGTTGACGTAGGAGTACTTCTCCTCGTCGTTGGGGGGCTGGGGCAGCAGCGGCGAGGGGTCCGGGATCGGGGGGACCGGGCGCAGCCTGCGCCCGCGCGGCTGGGGCCGCCGTGGCATCGGCGGCAGGTCCTCCATGGTCCGCAGCGTGTCGCCGCCCACCGGGCCGGGCGGCACGGGGCGCCGCGGCTGGCGGGGGC
>NZ_BAAATZ010000006.1:0-49672 GCF_039533685.1 Actinocorallia aurantiaca
CCGTCCGCGACCATGCTGTGATCAACAGCCTCGAAAGGCTGCTGGAAAAGGCTCACTGGTAGATAAGCCTGGTGAGCTGACATCCTTGCGGTGCAGGACGCGAAGGGCGGAGGCTGACCGTGGTGACCATCGGCGTGCTCGGGCCGATGACGGCGACGGCGGACGGCGAGCGGGTGGCGCTGGGAGGCCCGCGCCAGCGCGCGGTGCTGGCCGTGCTGGTGGCGGCCCGGGGCCGCGCCGTCTCCGAGGAGCGGATCCTGGAGGACGTGTGGGGCGGAGGCGCCCCCGCGACGGGAACGCTCCGGTCCTACATATCCGTGCTCCGGCGGGTCCTGGAGACCGGCGGCCCGGAGCGGCTGATCGTCCGGGAGGGCAACGGGTACCGCCTGCGGGCGGACGCCGTCGAGATCGACGCCGAGCGTTTCGGCGAGCTGGCCGAACGCGGCGAGGGCCTGCTGCGGGACGGCCGCCCCGAGGAGGCCCTGCCGCTGCTGGACGAGGCGCTCGCGCTGTGGCGGGGCGAGCCCTACGGGGAGTTCGGGGAGACGGGATTCGCCGTGCCGGAGCAGGCACGGCTGGGCGGGCTGCGGCTCGCCGCCTCCGAGCACCTCTTCGAGGCGAGGCTGGCGCTCGGCGGGCACGTCGCGCTCATCGGCGACCTGGAGAAGCACACCCTGGAGCACCCGCTCAGCGAACGCGGCTGGGAACTGCTGGCCACCGCCCTGTACCGGAGCGGACGGCAGGGGGAAGCGCTGGCGGCGCTGCGCGGCGCGCGCCGCGTCCTCTCCGAGGAGCTGGGCATCGACCCCGGGCCCGGCCTGCGCCGGCTCGAAGCGGCGATCTTCGCCCAGGAGGAGTCCGTCGGAGACTCCCCCGCGCCCCGGCGGGAACCTCCTCGACAGCGGGAGGCGACGTCCCCTCCACCCGCGCGGATGCGGAACCTGCCGCACGCCCTGTCCCGGTTCGTCGGACGCACGTCCGAGCCCGCGGAGGTCGAGGCACTGCTCACCGAACACAGGCTCGTCACGCTCACCGGCCCCGGCGGGATCGGCAAGACCCGGCTGGCGCTGGAGACGGCGCGCGCCCGCCCGGACGGCGACGGGCCGTGGCTGGTGGAGCTCGCCGAGCTGGAGGACCCGTCGCTGCTGGCCGTCACGCTCTCCGGAGTGCTGGGGGTCGCCGGCGCGACGACCGCCGAACGCCTCGGCGACGTGCTGGGCGACCGGGAGGTCCTGCTCGTCCTCGACAACTGCGAGCACCTCGTCGACGTGGTGCGCGACGCCGTCCGGACGCTGCTGAGCCGCGCGGGCGGGCTGCGGGTCCTGGCCACCAGCCGGGAGTCGCTGAACCTGCCGGGCGAAGCCGTCTACGAGGTCGGGCCGCTGCCCGTCGAGCAGGGCCGCGACCTCTTCCTCTCCCGTGCCGCCGCGGCCGTCCCCGGCTGGACTCCGGACCCCGAGGAGGAGCTGACCGTCCGCAGGCTCTGCCGGGAGCTGGACGGCCTGCCGCTGGCGATCGAACTGGCCGCCGCCCAGTGCAGGGTCCTGTCGGTCGAGCAGATCGCCGCGGGCCTGGACGACAGGTTCGCGGTGCTCCGCGACGGCCCGGGCCCCGACCGGCACCAGACCCTGCGGCGCACCGTCGAGTGGAGCCACGACCTGCTCTCCCCCGCCGAGCGGGACGTCCTGCACCGGCTGGGCGTCTTCGCCTCCGGCTTCGACCTCGACGCGGCGGCCGCGGTGTGCGAGCGGCCGGTGTTCGCCGAGCTGAGCGCGCTGGTCCGCAAGTCGCTGGTGAGCGTGGAGGCCGGGACCTCCCCGCGCCGCTACCGGCTGCTGGAGACCATCAAGGAGTTCACCCGGGCCCGGATCGACCCGGACGCGCAGGCCGCGCACCGCGCCTGGGTGCTGGCCGAGGCCGAGGCCGCCGCCCCGCTGCTGCGCGGACCCCGCTCGGCGGTCACCACCCGCAGGCTGACCGCCCAGCAGCCGGAGCACCGGGTGGCGCTGACCTCCGCCCTGCTGCTGGGCGACGGCGACTACGCCCTGCGGCTGGCGGGGCTGCTGAGCTGGTTCTGGTACGGGCAGGGCATCGTCGCCGAGGGGCTCGGCTGGATCAGCGCGGCGATCGAGCTCAGCCCGTCCGCCGGCCCCGAGCTGACCTGCCCGGCCTTCATCGCCAAGTGCCGCCTGATGTACCTGGCGGGGGACTTCCCCGCGGCCAGGGACGCCGCGGACGAAGCCGTCCAGGCGGCGCGGAAGCTCCGCGACCCGGAGCTGGAGGCCGAGTCGGTGCTGCACCGCGCGCTGTTCGGCGCCCTGTGCGGGGAGACGAACTTCCTGGAACTGGCACGGGCGGGGCTGGAGCAGGCCCGCCCGCTCGGCATGGCCTGGCTGGAGGCCGAGGCCCTCATGATCACCGGGATGGTGCTGCGGTTCGCGGGCCTGGTCTCCGAGGCCCGTGCCACGCTCTCCGAGTCCGTCGCGATCGCCGAGGAGTGCAGCTACGTCTTCATCCGTTCCTCGTCCCAGTGGCTGATCATGAAGATCGACCTGGATCTCGGCGAGCACGAACGGGCCCTGGAGACGGGCCTGGACATGCTGCTGCACCTCGACGAGAACGGCGACGTCACCTCCTGGGTCGTCGCCGTGCACAGCCTCGCCCCCGCGCTGGCCCTCACCGGCAGCCCCACGGAGGGCGCCATGCTCCTGGGCGCCGCCGCCCACCACGGCTCCCGCATCGGGTTCTCCCCCGCCGAGATGGACCCCCTGGACGCCCCCCGCCAGGCCCGGCACGTCCGCGACTCCCTCCCTCCCGAGGAGTTCGACACCTGGTTCGCCAAGGGCCGCTCCCTCACCCGCGCCCAGATCCGCGCCCTCGCCGAGTCCTGGCAGCGCACCCGCGCCCGCTGACCGGACGCGGAACGCCCGCCCCCGCCCCCGGCCCCTGGTGCCGCCGGGGGCGAGCTGCGATAGTGGCCGGGACCAGCGCGCCGAGGAGGTCTGGGTGACCGTTTCGGCCGAGCTCGCGGAGATCCGCCAGTGGTGGGCGCAGTCCGCCGGGCGCCAGACGCGGGAGCGGATGTACCGGATCGCGGACGGGCCGGACGACCAGCTCACCCCCGCGGGCGTCCACAACCCCTACTGGGAGCTCGTACGGCAGCTGCCCTCGGTGCGGGACGGGCTGCTCGGCCTCCGGCCGGACGGCTTCGCGCGCGGCCTGCCCGTCGGCCAGCATCTGCTGACCAAGCGCTACGCGTGGGCGATCCCCTCTCCGGGGGACCTCGTCTGGCTCGCCGAGGTCCTCGACGGGCGGGGCCTGGTCGAGATCGGGGCGGGCTCGGGCTACTGGGCCTGGCAGGCGCGGCAGGCCGGGATCGACGTCATCGCCTACGACCCCACCGATCCCGCGACCAACGCCTACACCGACGGCATCGAATACCTCGCCATCCGGCCCGGCGGCCACAGCTCCTCCCGGAACCACCCCGACCGGGCCCTCCTGCTGTGCTGGCCCTCCTCCGGCGACCCCTGGGCCGCCGACGCCCTGCGCGCCTACACCGGTGACCTGCTCGTCTACATCGGGGAAGGCCTCGACGGCCACTGCGCCGACAACGGCTTCTTCGAACTGCTCGGCCGGGAATGGGTCCCCGTCGGCTCGAGCCCGCACCACGTCTCCTGGAGGCACGCCCACAGCACCGCCACCGCCTACCGCCGCGCCGGGTGAAGGAGGCCGGAACGACTCCGGCCTCCCGGACCGCCGCCGGTCAGCCGCCCTTGTGCTCGACGATCTTCACCACGACGCCCCCGCTGATGGCCACGTCACCGGACAGCGGATTGCCCCTCAGGAACTCCTCCAGGCCCTTGACCGAGCACTGCTTCGTGCCGCGGTTCATGGCGTCGACGGTCTCCGTCTCCGTCCCGGACCCGTCGGGGCACTTGCCGTAGGCGACCAGGAGCACCGTGTCGTCGGACAGGAAGGCCGCCTGACCGGCGCCCTCCGGCGGAGTGACGGTGATCTCACCCGGGGCCAGCAGCTCTACGCGTCCGAAGATCTCCGCGTTCACCCCGCCCAGGACCTTGGCGGGAGTGGCCCCGGGCTCCCGCGGCGTGGCCGCGCCGACGGTGACGGTGGCGTCCGGGCCCGGGGCCGTCGCGGCCGGGGAAGCCTCGGCCGGGGCGGGAGCCGCGGACTCACCGGTCCCGCAGGCCGACAGGAACAGGGCGAGAACGGCTCCGGCCGCCGGCGTCCACTTGGACAAGATCGCTCCTCGAAGGTGTCTCGTGCGCGCGGGGAGAGCCCCCTCGACCCAAGTCTCCCGGACGGCGGAGCCCCGCGGACCTCCTACTCCATCGGTTCGATCACGATGGGCGCCACGCCTCCGGCCGGACCCGCCCGGCGGCGCCGAGCGGGCCGCATCAGTCCGGAGGAACCTCTATGCTCCTGCTCCGGCAAGAGAATGGGAGCGGATACTCAGTGGCAACCAAGACCATCGTTGTGGACGACATCGACGGGTACGACGGCGAGGACGTGACTCGCCGCGAGTTCGAGGTCGGCGGCGGCAAGTACGCCATCGACCTGGGCGACGCCAACTACAAGAAGCTCCACGAGCTGCTGGCGGAACTCGCCCCGTACGTCGAGAAGGCAGCCGTGGTCAAGCAGGCCGGGCGCTCGCGCAAGAGCGCCTCCGAGCCCGCGCCGCGGCTCCAGGGGTACACCAACACCGACGTCCGCGCCTGGGCCGCCGAACAGGGCATCGAGGTGGGCCGGGGCAAGATCGACGACGAGGTGTACGACCGGTTCGCCGAGGCGCACCCCGACGCGCGCCCCGACGCGCAGCCGGTCGGCTGACCGCCCCCTTCCCGCGCGCCCCGTTAACGCGTTGCGCGCGGGAAGGGAAGGTCCCTAAGGTCGTGTCGGTCGTCCCCCGCCGCCTCGACGAGGGGACCGCGATGCTCGACCTCTGCTTCGACCTGGAGACCCAGGATCCCGACGACGTGCTGACCCTGTGCCTGGTGGCACGGCATCCGCGGGTGCGGCTGCGGGCGGTGACGGTGACCCCCGGTTCCGCCGGGCAGGTCGGGCTGGTCCGCCACGTGCTGGGGCTGCTGGAGCGGGACGACGTTCCGGTGGGGGCGTGCGATCCCAAGACGGGCAAGGAATACGTCTCGGGATTCCACCGGCGCTGGCTCGGCGGATGGGCCCCGGCCCGGCCCGACGGAGACGTCGTCGGCGTCCTGGCCCCGGTGCTCGAGGAGCATCCGGAGACGACCCTGCTGACCGGCGGCCCGCTGCGGAACCTGCGGCTGCTGCTGGAGTCCGGCGCGCCGGTGCGGCCGGCGCGGTGGGTGGCGCAGGGCGGATTCGCCGGAGACCCCCTGGTGCCGAAGGAACGCCGGCTGGCGAAGTTCGACGGGCTGACCGCCTGCCCCACCTTCAACTTCAACGGGGATCCCCGGGCCGCGCTGATGGCACTGGCGGACTCCGCCCCGATCGCCCGGCGGGAACTCGTCTCCAAGAACGTCACCCACGGCGTGCGCTACGACCGCGCGTTCCACGAACGGCTGGCCCCGTACCGGGAGCACACGCCGGGACTCGCCCTGATCCACCAGGGCATGGAGCTCTACCTGCGCCGGCGACCGGCCGGCAAGCTCCTGCACGACCCGACCGCCGCCTGCGTCGCCGTCGACCCGTCCATCGCCGACTGGGCCGAAGCGGAGATCACCCGCGAGCCCGGCGGCTGGGCCGCCCGCCCCGCCGAACGGACCCGCACGTTCATCACCACCGGCCTGGACCACGACCGCCTGTTCCGCACGATGGTGGACGACCCGGCCTCACCTGTGACGATCGCGACATGAAATCTCCCATGATCACTGTAGACATTCGAGTTCGGGCCGACTAGAGTTCTTCTTGTTGAAGACGAAAGATCCGAAAAGCCGGGGTAGAGGACGAACTCCTCGGACGAGGGTCGTATAAAAGAACGAGAGAAAGGGGTGAACGGCGCCATCAGGATCGCCCGGTCGGCAGTCGAACCGCCCGGGTGCCGCAGTTCCACAGACGGGAAGGTGGTCTACGGTCACGTATTCGCGATCCCCGCGACCCCGTTCACAGAGAACGGAAGACGCGGAAAAGAAGGTCGGCTCACCAGCCGATCGATGGTGTTAGACCCAGTCAGGCCCCGGCGCTCAGGCGCCGGGGCCACGTATGCGTTTCGGAAGGTTCTATGGGACAGGTGACCATGGCTTCAGCAAGCAGCGACAAGACCGAGAACAAGTTCGACGACGACGACTATCCCGCCTACAGCATGGGCAGGGCCGCGGAGATGGTCGGCGTCACCCAGGCGTTCCTGCGCAGCCTGGACACCGCCAGGCTGATCTCGCCGCAGCGCTCCGAGGGCGGCCACCGCCGCTACTCCCGGTACCAGCTGCGGATCGCCTCCCGCGCCCGGGAACTCGTCGACCAGGGCACCCCCCTGGACGCCGCCTGCCGCATCATCATCCTGGAGGACCAGCTCGCCGAGGCCCAGCGCATCAACGCCGAGCTCCAGGCCCGCCGGCAGCAGTCCTCCTGACCGGCCTCGCGCGCAAACCGGATCCACCGGCCCGTCCGCGCCCTCCTTACCGGTTCACCGCCTGAGGCGCCCGTCCCCGAGTTCTCTCAGGGACATCCCCGAGCAAATAGTCAGGGTTGACTGATCAGAGCCGGATAATTGATAGTGGCTATGATGAACCCGTGACGGAGAAGAAGACGAAGAAGCGCAAGGTCGGGAACCTGCTGGGGCTGGCGGTGCTGTCGTACCTGGTCCAGGGCCCGCAGCACCCTTACGAGCTGAGCCGGATGCTGCGGGAGAACGAGGACGGACGCAGCATCAAGTTCAACCACGGATCGCTCTACATGGTGGTCCAGCAGCTGGCCAAAGCGGGCTTCGTCACCGAACAGGAGACGACCAGGGAGGGCCGGCGCCCCGAACGGACCGTCTACGCGCTCACCGACGCCGGAAGGAAGGAGCAGCACGACTGGCTGCGCGAACTCGTCGAGGAGCCCGAGCACGAGTACCCGAGGTTCGTGGCCGCCCTCTCGCTGATCGGCGCGCTGCACCCGGACGAGGCCGTCGAACTGCTGCGGCACCGGCTGGAACGGCTCCGCGAACAGAGCGCGGAGATCCGCGCCATGGTCGACGGGACGGTCGCCGCCGGGGTGCACCCGCTGTTCCTCGTCGAGGAGGAGTACCGGCTCGCGCTCCTGACGGCCGACCAGGCCTTCACCGAACGGTTCATCACCCAGATCACCGACCCGGAGAACGGCTGGGCCCCGGCGTGGGCCCGGTTCCACGAAAGGCAGGATCCATGAACCGGACACGTACCGCCCTGGTCGTCGGCGGCGGCATCGCCGGACCGGCCGCCGCGATGGCACTCCAGAAGATCGGCGTGGAGGCGACCGTCCACGAGGCGCGCCCCGGCCGCGCCGACGGCGTCGGCGTCTTCCTCACCCTGGGCTCCAACGGCCTGGACGCCCTGCGGACCCTCGGCGCGGACGCGGGCCCGTCGGCCGCCGGATTCCCCACGCCGAACATCCTGCTGCGCAGCAGCACCGGCAAGGACCTGGGCATCAGCGGCATCAGCGCCGAGCCGCAGGACGGCCCGGTGAGCCGGACCGTCAAACGCTCCGACCTGTACCGGGCGATCTACGACGAGGCCGCGGCCCAGGGGGTGCGCTTCGAGCACGGCAAGCGCCTGGTGCACGCCGAGGACACCGGATCATCCGTCCGGGCCCTGTTCGAGGACGGCTCCGAGGCCACCGCGGACCTGCTGGTCGGAGCCGACGGGGTCCACTCCGCCGTCCGCCCGCTCATCGACCCCGGGGCGCCCTCCCCCGCCTACGGGAGGCTGCTCAACCTGGGCGGTCACGCCAGCGGCGTGAAGCTCGACGCCGACCCGGGCTCCTACGTCATGGTCTTCGGCCGGAAGGCCTTCTTCGGCTACGTCCTCTCCCCCGACGGCGAGGTCTGGTGGTTCGCCAACGTCCCGTGCCGGGCCGAACCCGCCCGCGGGGAGCTCGACGGGATCTCCGCCGAAGAGTGGCTGCACCGCCTGAAGGCGCTCTTCGCCGACGACGCGGGCCCCGCCGTCCGGATCCTGGAGGCCACCTCCCCCGCCGACGTGATGCGCGCGAGCCCCCTGCACCTGCTCCCGCACCTGCCGCGCTGGCACCGGGGCCGCATGGTCGTCGTCGGCGACGCGGCCCACGCCCCCTCCCCCAGCTCGGGCCAGGGCGCCTCGCTCGCGATCGAGGACGCCGTCGAGCTCGCCCGCTGCCTGCGCGACGTCCCCGACGCCCCGCTCGCCCGGTTCGAGGCGCTCCGCCGCCCCCGCGTCGAACGCATCATCAAGGCCGCCGCCCGCGTCAACTCCAGCAAGGCCGCCGGACCCGTCGGCCGCGTCTTCATCGACGCCCTCCTCCCGACGATCCTCAGGCTGGCCGCCGGCGGCCGCCAGACCCGCGAGGTCTACGCGCACCACATCGACTGGACGGCCTCCGCCGCCTGACCGGGGCGGGCACAGGATGTCGGGTCCGGGCGGGGGCCGCCTCCCTAGCTTGGAAGGCGTAAGAGGAAGGAGTCCGGGATGCTGGAGCGGCTGAACCAGGCGATGGAGCACGTCGAGCGGAACCTCGATCAGGAGATCGAGGTGAAGGAGCTCGCACGGATCGCCTTCACGTCGGAGTACCACTTCCGGCGGCTGTTCTCCGCGCTGGCCGGGATTCCGCTGTCGGAGTACGTGCGGCGGCGCCGGCTCACCCTGGCGGGCGCCGAGGTGCTCGCCGGGGAGCGCACGCTGCTGGAGATCGCGATGCGTCACGGCTACGGCTCCGGTGAGGCGTTCGCGCGGGCGTTCCGCGCCGTGCACGGCGTCGGACCGGGCGAGGCCAGGCGAACCGGCGCGGTGCTGAACTCCCAGCCCCGGATGTCCTTCCGTCTCATCGTCGAAGGGAGCAGCAGCATGCGTTACCGCGTCGTGGACAAGGAAGAGTTCCGCCTCGTCGGCAGGAAGGCCCGCGTCCCCCTCGTCCACGAGGGCATGAACCCGGCGATCGTCGAGTTCCTGCGGGGAATCCCGGCAGAGGTGAGGCAGCGCATGGAGGCGCTGTCCGACCAGGAGCCCGAGGGCCTGCTCAACGTGAGCGCCGGGCTCGGCGAGAACCGGGAGGAGGGCACCGAACTGGACTACTACTGCGGGGTCGTCACCGGCTCCGAGGATCCGGAGGCCCTCGAAGGCATGGACGAGCTCATCGTCCCCGCGGGCAGGTGGGCGGTCTTCGAGAACTCCGGTGAGTTCCCGCTGGCGCTCCAGTACCTGTGGCGCGACGTGTTCACCCAGTGGTTCCCCTCCAACCCCTACCGGAGCCGGCCCGGCCCGGAGATCTCGAAGGTGGTGGTGTCGGAGGACGGCACCACCGCTGACGCCGAACTGTGGATCCCGGTGGAGGGCACCGGGGGCTGAGGGCCCCTCGCTACGCTCGAGGAGCCCGTCACGCGCAAGGGCACCGTCCGGCTCCCCGTCCGGGGAGCCGGAATCCGCACCGAGGAGTGCGGATTCCTCTACGTGCCGGATGGCGTGCCGGACGGCTACCTGGGCGACGCCGCGGAGCGCATCAACTACAGCCGGCTGGAAGGCGCCTGGTACTGGTATGCCATCAGGCAGGGCCGAACGACCAGGAGCTGAGTCCCCGTCAGACGCTCCACCAGCCGGTCAGGCGGCTCCAGAAGGAAGGGCCGGTCTGCTCCGCGGGGGCGGGACGGGGAGCGGGGCTGTAGGGCGCGGGGAACCGGGGGGCCGGAGACGGGGTCAGGACGGGGACGGGGGTGAAGCGAACGGGAAGCGAACCCAGAGCGCGGTGGAAAGGGCCGGGGCGCCACTGGAGCCTGTCCGCGGCCAGGGGCAGGACCGGGTCGGGGAGGCGGTCGAGGAGCTTCTCGATCGCGATCGCGGCTATGAGACGGGCCGGGCTCTTGGCCGGGCAGGTGTGCGGGCCCGCGCTGAAGGCCAGGTGGGCGCGGTTTCCCGCGCGCTGCCCGACCTCCTTGGAAGGGTCGGTGTTGACCGCCTTGTAGGCGATGGCGACCGGCTGGTCGGCGGGCATGACGTGGCCCTCGCGCTCCACGTCCCGCACCGGGTAGGTGAACCCGAAGTTGATGATGGGCGGGTCGGTCCACAGGACCTCGTCCAGGGCGTCCTCGATCGGGAGGCTCCCGCCGGACAGGCCGCCGGCGAAGCGGTCGTCCGACAGCAGCAGGCGCAGGGCGTTGGCGATGAGGTTGTGGATCGGGGCGATGCCCTTGCCGATGAGGAGGGTCATCTGGTCGACCAGCTCCTCGTCGGTGAGCGCGGCCGGGTGCTCGATCAGCCAGGAGGCGACGTCCGCGCCGGGCCGGGCCCGCTTGAGCGCGATCAGGTCCTCGACGCCCCGGGTGAGCATCGCGCTGGATTTCTCCACGTCGACCAGCTCCGCGATCCCCTCGATCCCGCGCATGAGCCGGTCGGCGATCTCGGGGGTGCTGCCGAAGAGCAGGTTGAACACCAGGATCGGCAGCCGGCCGGTGTACCGCGCGCACAGGTCGGCCTCCCCGTCGGCGGCGAACCCGTCGATGAGGACGTCGGCGCTCTGCTCGACGTACTCGCGCAGCGCCAGGACGTCGACCCGCCCGAACGCGTCGGTGATCGCCCCGCGGAACCGGGAGTGCGTGTCGCCGTCGGCGTACATGGCGTTGGGCCGGTAACCCATGATCGGCAGGGCCGGGCAGTCCGGCGGGACGCTCCGCTGCCAGCGCCGCGGGTCCTTCGGGAACGTCTCCGGGTCGCGCAGCACCTCCAGCGCCGCGTCGTAGCCGAGGACGAGCGTCGCGGACACCCCGGGCACCAGCTCCACCGGCGCGTAGTTCCCGTACCTCGTGCGCAGCATCTCGTAGACGCCCGCCGGATCCGCCGCGAACTGCGCGTCGTACATCCGGACGAGTTCCTCGTGTGTCTCGACCGCCATGCGGAGTCCTGTTCAGGGGTGGTGGGACGGTCTCGGATCAGCCCTTCCACCAGGCCGTGAGACGGCCCAGGACGGAGGAGTCCTCCCGGTCTTCCACGGCCGGAGCGGACGGGGCGGACGGGGCGGACGGGGCCGGGACGCGCACCGGGAACCGGGGCCCGACGGGAAGGGGCTCGGGAGTCGGCGTCAGGACGGGGACGGGCGTGAACCGGACGGGCAGCGCCGCCAGCGACCTGTGGAAGGGGCCGGGACGCCACTGCAGCTCGTCCGGCGAGACCGCCAGGTCGAGGTCCGGGAGCCGGTCCAGGAGCTTCTCGATCGCCGCCGACGCGATGATGCGGGCCGGGTTCTTGGCCGGGCAGGTGTGCGGGCCGGCGCTGAAGGCCAGGTGGGCGCGGTTGCCGATCCGCTCGTCCGTCTGCTTGGAAGGGTCGGTGTTGACCGCCCTGTAGGCGATGCCGACCGGCTGGTCGGCGGGCATGACGTAGCCCTCGCGCTCCACGTCCCGCACCGGGTAGGTGAACCCGAAGTTGGCGACGGGCGGGTCGGTCCACAGGACCTCGTCCAGGGCGTCCTCGATCGGGAGGCTCCCGCCGGACAGGTCGCCGCCGAAGCGGTCGTCCGACAGCAGCAGGTGCAGCGCGTTGGCGATGAGGTTGGCCACGGCGTCGGTCCCCGTGGCCACGAGCATGCCGATCTGGTTGCCCATCTCCTCGTCGGTGAGGCCGGCCGGGTGCGCGAGCATCGCGGAGACGATGTCCGCGCCGGGCCGGGCCCGCTTGAGCTTGGCGAGGTCCAGGGCGGCCTGGACGAACATCGCGCCGCCGGCCTCCGCGTTCACCAGTTCGGCGACCATGGACAGGCCGCGGACGAGCCGGTCGGCGATGTCGGGCGGGCAGCCGAAGAGCCGGTTGAACACCAGGAGCGGCAGCCGCACGCCGTACTGCGCGCACAGGTCGGCCTCCCCGTCGGCGGCGAACCCGTCGATGATCGCGTCGGCGCTCTGCTCGATGTACTCGCGCATGGCCGAGGACGGGACCTGGCCGAACGACTCGGTGATCGTCACGCGGAACCGGGCGTGCTCGGCGCCGTCGGTGTACAGGACGCTGGGCCGGTAGCCCATGACCGGCAGGACCGGGCAGTCGGGGGCCATGGTCGCCTGCCAGCGCCGCGGGTCCTTGGGGAAGGTCCCCGGATCGCGCAGCACCTCCAGCGCCGCGTCGTAGCCGAGGACGAGCGTCACGGGCACCCCCGGCGCCAGCTCGGCCGGCGCGTAGTTGCCGTACCTGGCGCGCAGCGCCTCGTAGACGCCCCCCGGGTCCGCCGCGAACTGCGCGTCGTACATCCTGACGCGTTCCTGGTGCGTCTCAGCGGTCATGACTGTCCTGTCCGAGGGAGAGCAAATGGTCGACCAGCGCGATCAGCGCCCGCACGGACGAGTCGTGGTCGCGGGCGTCGCAGGTGATGAGGGGGGTCTGGGGAAGCAGGTCGAGTGCTTCGCGGATCTCCGGCAGCGGGTAGGACGGCGCGCCGTCGAACTGGTTGACGGCCACGGCGTAGGGCAGTCCCCGCTTCTCGAGCAGGTCCACCACGTCGAAGGACATCTCCAGGCGGTTGGTGTCCACCAGCACGAGCGCGCCCAGCGCGCCCAGCGACAGGTCGTGCCACAGCTGCGTGAAGCGCTGCTGGCCGGGCGCGCCGAACAGGTAGAGGACGAGGTGGTCGCTGAGGGTGAGGCGGCCGAAGTCCATCGCCACGGTCGTCGTGGTCTTGTCCTCGATCCCCGTCAGGTCGTCGACGAACTCGCCGGCCTTCGTCATGCGCTCCTCGGTGCGCAGGGGGCGGATCTCCGAGAGCGTGCCGACGAACGTCGTCTTGCCGACCGCGAAGTGACCGACGACCAGGATCTTCACGGCGGTCTTCACCGAGTCGCCGAGGTACAGCCCTTCAGAGGCGGGCGCGGAGCCCATCGAGCACCTCCTGGAGAAGATCGGCCGAGGGCCGCTGGGACGACGGCGCGGGCGAGCGGACGACGAGGTGGCCGCTGTCGACGAGGTCGGACAGCAGCACCTTGGTGACGGTGACGGGGAGCTGGAGGTGGCCCGACACCTCGGCGACGGACAGGGCCCCTCCGCGGCACAGCTCCAGCACGCGGCGCTGCTCCGGCGAGATCCCCACGGTGGTGGCGGTGGGGACCGCGACGACGAGGGTGACCAGGTCGAACACGTTGCGGCTCGGGTGCGCGCGGCCCCCGGTCACCACGTGCAGGCGGACGAGGGGGCGTTTGGGAGGCCTCATGAGGAGACGCCGCCCCCTCTGGTCGGGCTCATCAGCTCCTTGCCCAGGCGCTGCACGAGTTCCTGCAGGCGGTAGGAGACCACTTCCATGTCGACGTTCGGGCTCGCGGACACCGCCAGGTAGGCGTTCGCGCCCGCCGCGACCAGGAAGACGTAGCCGTGCTCGAACTCGGTCACGGTCTGGTGCCAGACGGTGTCGGGGTGGCCGCAGAACTCGGCGGTGCTGCGGGCGAGCGACTGCAGCCCGGACATCCCCGCGGCCTGCCGTTCGGCGTCGTCGCGGGCGACGCCCTCGGAGTGCGCGATGAGAAGCCCGTCGGCCGACAGGAGGATCGCGGCCCGGGTCTCCGGCATGCGCAGCGCGTCGTCCAGCATCCAGCCGAGCTTGTTGTTGGTGACCTCTGTCAACGCTGGTCCTTCTCTTCGCTTGCGGACGGGGAGACTGCCCGGCCCGACCGGGTGCCGCGCTGCCAGGCGCCGAGGCCGGCGGCCTTGTGCCGGGAGGGCTGGGCGGGAGCGGAGGCGGGGAAGTCCTGGCTCCGGGCGGGTTCGTCCGCCTGCCGGTGCCGCCGGGGCAGACCCCCGGAGGTCAGCACCGGGGCCGGTGCGGGGGCCTCGGCCGGCGACTCGTCCGCGGGGACCGTGGTGAGCAGTTCCGACGGCAGGAAGACCACCGCGCGAACACCTCCGTAGGGGGAACGGCTGTCGACCGAGACGCGGAATCCGTAGCGGCTCGCCAGGACCCCGGTGGTGGCGAAACCGACCTGCGGCGGGTCGCCGAGCCGGTGGATGTCCACGGACTGCCGGCCGTCGAGGAGCGCGGACGCGCGCTTGAGCTCCTCGGCGTCCATCGCGACGCCCGCGTCGTCGATCATGATGGCCATGCCGTTGTGGGTGGGCTGGAAGTTGACCTCGACCGAGGTGCTGGGCTGGGAGTGCCGCGCGGCGTTGTCGAGGAGTTCGGCGACGGCCAGCACCACGGGCTCCACGGCCCGGCTGACCACCGCCGTGTTCGGCTCGGAGTAGATCTTGATCCGCAGGTAGTCCCGGATGCGGGAGGTCGCGCCGCGCACCACGTCGCTGAGCGAGGAGGCCTGGCGCTGCAGTCCCGGCCAGGAGCCGCAGAGCACCGCGGCGGCCTGGACGCGCCGGCCGAGCTGGGCGTTCATGTGGTCGATCCGCAGCAGGTCGGCCAGCACGTCGGGGTCGTCGTGCCGCTCCTGCATCTGGGTGATGACGACCTGCTGCTCGTTGGCGAGGCTCTGCACGGTGCGCATCATCGCCCGGAGCGTGGCCTTGGCGGACTGGTCGGCGCGGGCCCTGACCTCCTCGGCGGCGGCGGCGAACAGGTCGGTCACCGCGTCGAGGTCGCGGGCGAAGTCCGTGTGCTGCAGCAGCCCGCGCTGGGGGGCGGCGGACGGGCGGCCGGAGGAGGCCGTCATCTGCGGCAGCCCGATCGTGACGAGGTGGCGCAGCGCCTGGTCGCGGGCGGTCAGCTGCGCCGACAGCAGCGCGCCTTCCTCCTCCAGCCGCGCGGTGAGGCGCCGTTGGCGCACCAGCACCAGCGAGACGGCGAAGAAGGCGATGCTCGCGCAGAGGAACGCGAGGAGGGACAGGTGCTCCATCAGATCTCTGTCACTCTCAGTAATGTCTGGAATGCGGTGGAATGAAGAGACAGTAGAACCCCCGCTGTCTGCGCACTTGTGTACACGCGCAGAGAACTTTCCAGCCGGCGCAGCGACAAGTCACCGATTGTTTATGGATCTTGTACTAATCTGCCGAAAGCGGCGGGGGCCGCCTTGTCGAAGTTCTCCCCGCGGCAGCTGGAGCGTGCGCGAACATTGCCCTGGAACACCTACACGGTCGAAGCCGTATCGACCGACGAACTCCCCCCGCACGAACGCGCGTCCTTCTGGCGCGAGCACATCTCCGCCACCCAGGCCGTGCTGGACCACCGCTTCTTCCGGCCGGGTTTCAGCGCGACGAGCGTCCACCAGCGCAGCGCCTGCTACCACCTCGTGGAGTTCCGCTCCGACGAGGTCGTCTACCTGCGCACCCCCGCGCAGATCCGCGACGCGCCCGACGAGGACTACCGGTTCCTGCTCCCGCTCTCCGGCGAGCTGACGGTGCGCCAGGACGGCCGGCTGACCCGGCTCACCCCCGGCACCGGCGCCTTCTTCACCTTCGCCGTGCCGCTGGAACTCGGCCAGACGCCCGGCGCGCACGGACTCGTCCTGACCATCCCGGCCCGGCAGCTGGACGAGCCGTTCGGGCGCACCCTGCCGCTCGCCGCCCAGCTGAACCTCCGCACCGGGCTCGGCCGGATCGTCTCCGACCTGCTGAAGAGCCTGGCCCGCGAACGCAACGCGCTGACCGCCCCGCAGTTCGACGCGGCCTGCGACCGGCTGACGGAGCTGCTGCGCATGCTCTCCCCGGGCGAGGGCCTCTCCGGCGCCCCCGCCCGCCTCACCGAGGTCGCGACCCTCGTCCACCGGTACGTGCGGGCCCACGCCGCGGACCCGGACCTGAACGGCGCGACCATCGCGCTGGACCTCGGCTGGTCCCTGCGCCAGATCCAGCTCGCCCTGCAGCGGGTCGGCACCACGCCGCGCGACCTGATCCGCGAGGAGAGGCTGCGGCTGGCCCGCCGCCTCCTCCAGGACCCCACCCACGCCCACCTGCCGATCACCGACCTCGCCTACACCGCCGGCTTCTCCTCTCCCAGCGCGCTGAGCACCGCCTTCCGCCGCCGTTACGGCACGACGCCCCGGGAGATGCGGCGCGCCGCCCGCCCCTCGAAGGGAACGGGCGGCGACTGAACGTCACGCCCGCAGGTCCGCCAGGTCCTCCTCGGTGAGGTCCAGGTCCGCGGCCGCCATGTTCTCCTCCAGGTGGGCCAGGGAGCCGGTTCCGGGAATCGGCAGCATCACCGGGGAGTGGGCGAGCAGCCAGGCCAGCGCCACCTGCTGGACGGTCGCGCCGTGCCGGGCCGCGACCTTGTCCAGACCGGCCCCGGCGAGCGGCTGAAGACCGCCGCCGAGCGGGAAGAACGGGACGAAGGCGATGCCGCCGCGTTCGCACTCGGCGAGCAGCTCCGCGTCGGCGGGGCCGGCGTCCACCAGGCTGAACTTGTTCTGCACCGCCGCGACGGGGGCGATCCCCCGGGCTTCGGCGAGCTGGGCGGCGTCGACGTTGCTGAGGCCCAGGTGCCGGATCAGCCCCTCCTCGCGGAGCTCCGCCAGAACGGCGAAGCGCTCGGCCACCGGCATGCCGCCGGGTGCGTTCAGCCCGCCCACTCGCAGGTTGACCAGGTCCAGGCGCTCCACGCCGAGCGCCTCCATGTCCTGCTCCACCAGTTCGCGCAGCCGCTCGGGCGGAGCCTCGTGCTCGGGGACGCCCCTGTCCCCCAGCAGCGGACCCACCTTGGTCGCGACGACCAGCCCGTCGTAGGGGTGCAGGGCCCGCCGGATCAGGTCGTGCGCCCGCACGTCCCCCTTCCGGTAGAAGCCGGCCGAGTCGATGTGGTCGACGCCCAGCTCGACTGCCCTGCGCAACACCGCGACGCCTTCTTCCGGATCCCGGGCATCCCCGGCGAAACCGAACGAGGCGGGCAGCCTCATCGCCCCGAACCCGAGCCGGTTGATCTCGAGATCGCCGCCCAGCAGGAACCGTCCTGCGGCGTTCGTCTGCATGTTCATGACCCCAACCTGGCCCCTGGCACCCCTCCCCGCCAACGCCTGGCAGCAAGCTGCCACCCGCCGGGTCGGCCGAAGACGTCCCGGACGGCCACGGTGCCGCCGGATCGAAGAGCACCCGCGCGTGGGCGGAAGGCGGTGGATTGCCTCGACTCCGGCTCCAGGTCAGACTGGACGGGTGGAGACCGAACGCATCATCACGGTGCGCGGGGACGAGGAACTGCTGGCTCGCGCGGGCCACCTGTTCGCCGGTGTGCGCGAGGAGTTCGTCTGCGCCGCCCGCGACCTGAGCACCTGGAGCCAGCCTGCGGCCCGGTCCGCCGTCCGGGACCGCATGCGCGCCGCGGGGCCCGGCCGCTTCGAGGTCCGCAAGCTCTTCAGCCCCGCCGTCCTGGCCGACGAGCGGGCCCGCACCCACCTCCGCGAGGTCGCCGCCGCGGGCGCCGAAGTCCGCGTCGCCGCCACCCCTCTCCCCCACGAGACGATCATCATCGACCGCCGCCTGATGATCCTGGCCGGCCCCGACTCCCCTTCCCGCGAATACACCGTCACCGCCTCCCCCGGCCTGGTGGGCGGCGTCCTCTCCCTCTTCGAGGCGGCCTGGGAGGCCTCCCGCGACTTCGAGTCGTGGCTCCCCGGCGACCTCCCCCACCTGGAACCCGACGCCCGCGCCGTCCTGCGCGCCCTCTCCTCCGGCCTCACCGACGAGACGGCCTCCCGCCGCCTCGGCCTGTCCCTGCGCACCTACCGCCGCCGCGTCGCCGACCTGATGACCACCCTCCAGGCCGACTCCCGCTTCCAGGCCGGCCTCCGCGCCGCCGCCCTCGGCCTGTGACCTCCGCCGCCCCGCGCGGTCAGACGGGGACGGCGAGGCGGGCGGTGTAGCCGGTCCTGGTGTTTCCGGTGAGGGCGGCGAGCTGGGAGGCGTGGCCGTCGCTGAAGACGTTGTCGGTTTCCAGGGAGGAACCGGACAGGTTGGTGATGCTCCGCTCGTAGCCGGAGGTGGCGTAGACCTTCCTGCAGACGTCTTCGGGGAAGGCGAGCTGGGTGGTCTTGACGCCTTCGGAGGCCGAGGTGGCGTCCTTGAGGGTCGCGTAGACCTCGAAGTGGATGTGGGGCCAGCGGCCCGCGTAGGCGCCGGGGAAGACCGTGGTGAAACGGACCTTGCCGTCGGCTCCGGCCTCCTGGACGCCGCGCAGGTAGTTCTCGGCGGTGACGCCTTCGGAGTAGAGGGAGTACCTGCCTTCGCGGTCGCAGTGCCACAGGTAGACCGCGGCTCCCTTGTAGGGCGTCCCGTCGGCGGTGACGGTGAGCTCGACGGTCAGGGGGACGCCCTGGGCCGTTCCCGTCGCCGAGCCGAAGCTGGAGCGGATGTCGCCGCGGACCACGCCGCTCTCGGTGAGGACGTTCGGGCCGTTCGAGCCGTCGCCGGGGTAGGGGCCCGCGGTCTCGTCGGGGATCTCGCCGCCGGCCGACGCCGTCCCGGGCGGAGGGGCGCCGGGACCCTCGGAGATGACGGGGGACGTCGTGGCGGCGGACCGGTCGTCGTCGCCGCAGCCGACGGCGCCGAGCAGGACCGCTCCGCCGAGCATGCCGAGCACGCCGCGGCGGTCCAGCAGCCTCGGCAGGTCGAAGGCCAGACCCCGGTCGTGGTCATGGTCGTGGTGCATCGTTCGGATCCTCTCGTCCACGGTCGGTCTCCTCGAGGGTGCGCGCCCAGGATGAGTCCACCATGAGGACTCCACGGGTTCTGGATGAGTTCCGGCGGAACGCGGTCTCCTCCTTTCGGGGATTCCGCATCGGGCATAACCGTATGGGGAAGGGAAACGCCCGTGAACAGGACGCTATGCGGGATCCAGGAGGAATGGTGACTGATGGTGCTGGGACGGTGCGGGTCGCCTCGCGGGGGCTGACGGCGGCGGAGGCAGCGGAACGGCTGGAGCGGGACGGGCCCAACTCCCTTCCACGGCGGCCTCCCACCCCGTTGTGGCGGCGGATCGCGGCGCAGCTGCGGGACCCTCTGATCATCGTGCTGCTGGTCGCCGCGGCGCTGACGCTGCTCACCGGCGACTACACCGACACCATCGTGATCCTGCTGGTGGTCATCGCCAACACCACGGTCGGGGTGTGGCAGGAGGTGCGGGCCGACCAGGCGATCACGGCGCTGACGGAGCTCACCGCCCCGGCCGCCCGGGTGGTGCGGGACGGCAGGCAGCGGGAGGTCCCCGGCGACGAGGTCGTGGTGGGGGACCTCGTGGTGCTGGGCGAAGGGGACATCGTCCCCGCCGACGGCGTCCTGGTCGACGCGGGCGGGCTGCTGGTGGACGAGTCGTCCCTGACGGGCGAGTCGGTGCCCGTGGACAAGGTCGCCTCCGGCTCGCCCGAAGAGGAGGAGGACGAGGCGTCGAAGGTCTCGTCGGGGACCGTGGTGTCCAAGGGCCGGGGGCAGGCCCTCGTCACCGCGACCGGCGAGGACAGCGCGGCGGGGCGGATCGCCTCGATGCTGGGCCGGGACGTGGGCCTCACCCCCCTGCAGAAGCGGCTCGCCGGCATCGGCAGGCTGCTGGCGGTGCTCGCGGTCGTCCTGTGCGTCATCGTCCTGGTGCTCGGGCTGGTGCGGGGGCAGCCGCTCGAACTGATGGTGGTCACCGCGATCAGCCTGGTGGTCGCCGCCGTCCCCGAGTCGCTCCCCGCCGTCGTCACCCTGGCCCTGGCCCTGGGCGCGAGGCGCATGGCGGCGCGCAACGCGCTCATCCGCAAGCTCCCGGCCGTCGAGACGCTGGGGTCGGTGACCGTCCTGGCCACCGACAAGACCGGCACCCTCACCGAGGGGCGGATGGTCGCACAGCACGCCTGGACGCCCGCGGACGTGGAGATCGAGCTGACCGGCACCGGCTACGCCCCCGAAGGCGAGGCCCTGCTGGACGGCCGCGAGATCGGGCCGTCCGACCGACCGGACGTCACCGACCTGCTGACCGCCGCCGCCCTGTGCAACGACGCCCGCCTGGCCCCGCCGGACGACGGGCGCGAGGACTGGGCGGCGCTCGGCGACCCCACGGAGGCCGCCCTCCTCGTCGCCGCCGCCAGGCTCGGCCTCGACCACGAGGACCTGCAGGACGAGTTCCCCCGCACCGCCGAGCTCCCCTTCGACAGCGACCGCAAGCGCATGACGACCGTCCACCGCCTCTCCGGCGACCGCTACCTGGTCGTCTGCAAGGGCGCGCCCGAGGTCCTGCTGGACTCCGAGTTCCTCGCCGACGACCGGACGGTGGTCGACGAGGCCGTCGCCAAGGCCGACGAGTACGCCCGCGGCGGTTTCCGGGTCCTGGCCGTCGCCCGGTCCGAGCGGGGGAAGGACGAGCTCGGCGACGACCTGGAGCACGGCCTTCACCTGCTCGGCCTCGTCGCCATCCTCGACCCGCCGCGCGAGGCCGCCGCCCGCACCATCGCCGCCTGCAAGGCGGCCGGGATCCGCCCGGTCCTCATCACCGGCGACCATCCGGGGACCGCCCGCGCCATCGCGGGCGAGCTCGGCATCGTGGACGAGTCCGCTCCGGATCAGGTGGTCGACTGCCGGGGTCCCCGCCCGGAGAACCTCCACGAGATCACGGTCTTCGCCCGAGCGAACCCCCGGCACAAGCTCGACATCATCGAGGCCCTCAGCGACAGCGGCGAGATCGTCGCGATGACCGGCGACGGCGTCAACGACGGGCCGGCCCTGCGCCGCTCCGACATCGGCGTGGCGATGGGCGACCGGGGCACCGAGGTGGCCCGCCAGGCCTCCGACCTGGTGCTCGCCGACGACGAGCTGGGCACCGTGGTGGCCGCCGTCGAGGAGGGGCGGCGGGTGTACTCCAACATCCGCAGGTTCCTGGTCTACGCGCTGTCCGGCGGGGTCACCGAGATCGCGGTCATGCTCATCGGCCCGTTCGTGGGGCTGCCGCTGCCGCTGCTGCCCGCCCAGATCCTGTGGATCAACCTGCTCACCCACGGCCTGCCCGGGGTGGCGCTGGGCGGGGAGCCCGCGGAGGAGAGCGCGATGCGCCGCCCGCCGCGCCCGCCGGAGCAGAGCATCCTCGGCGCGGGCCTGTGGCAGCGGATCGTGCGGATCGCGGTGGTGCTCACCGCCGTCACCCTCGGCGTCGCGGTGTGGGCCGAGCACACCGGGCGCCCCTGGCAGAGCATGGCGTTCTTCACCCTGGGGGCCCTGCAGCTGGGAGCGGCCCTCGGGTCCCGCGCCCGGCCGCGCTCCCTGGCCAACCCGATGCTGCTGGCCGCCGTCGCGGGGGCGCTGCTGCTCCAGCTGGCGGGCCTCTACCTGCCGCCCCTGCAGGAGCTCCTGGGCACCGAGCCCCTGGCCCTGCCGGACCTCCTGATCGTCGGCGCCCTCTCCGTGCTGGGCTACGCCGCGGTGCGCCTGGACCGCATCATCCACCCGGGCCCCGGCCGCCGGGTCGCGGGCGGCTCCGGGGTCCCCGCGAAGTGACGCCGGGGCCCCGGCCGGCGGAGGGTCAGGAGTTCTCCTCGCGGTACCCCGAGACCTCACGGGTCATGTCGGTGAGAAATCTCTCGATGGCGGTCATCTCCTCGGGGGAATAGTCCTCCATGGCCCGGGTGAGCCGCGTGTTGAGGGGGTGGAAGAAGGTAGCGGCCAGTTTCATGGCCTCGGGGGCCACCTCCAGGTGGACGCGTCGGCGGTCGCCCGGCACGGAGCGGCGGACCAGGTGGTCGGCCTGCTCCAGGCGGTCGAGCAGCGAGCTGACCGCCGCGGTGGTCAGGCCCAGCTTGCGGGCCAGGTCGCCGGGGGTGATGGGAGCCCCTACCAGCCCGGCCTCCATGATCAGGAAAATCGCGCGGACGTTGGTGGGATGCAGGGCGTGCTTCTTGGCGAAGGCGTGGCCCAGCTGGTCCAGCTCGGCGCTCAGCCTGCGCATGAGCACGATCAGACGACGGCGTTCCGCCGCGCCCTCGTCGTCCATGGTCGTTCCGCCCCTTTGCGTTAGCTAGACTATTTAACTAGATTGTTTAACTACTAGATTATCTACACATAGTGACGCCGCAAGCCCTCCGTGCCGTCACGGACGGTACGAGGCCGCCGCTTCCGGTAGACGGCCTCGTGATCCACGACGGCGAACACACTATTGCGAGAAGAGCCTGACGATATGTCGAAGAAGATCCGACTCTGGCTGCCGCTCGCCCTCGTCCTCCTCGTCTGGATCGTCGGAGTCGGGCCCCTCGGCCAGTTCACCGGCAAGCTCGGCGAGGTCCAGAGCAACGACAGCAGCACCTTCCTCCCCACCACCGCCGAGTCCACCCGCGTCGCCGAACTCCGCAAGGGCTTCGAGGACCGGAGCACCACGCCCGCCGTGCTCGTCTGGGAGTCCGAAGGCGAGATCGGCGAAGACGCCGAGAAGCGGGCGGCCGCGGCGATCCAGCGGATCCAGCAGGAGGGTCTGACCGCCGAGACGCCCTCGCCGCCGATCAGATCCGAGGACGGCAGGGCGCTGGAAGCCGTCCTCCCCCTGCCCGCCGACGTGGACGACCCCCCGATCGACCGGATCAGGGAGCTCGCCGCGGTCCCCGGCCTCGACCTGTACGTCACGGGCAGCGCCGCCGTCGGCGCCGACCTGTCCGCGGCCTTCGCCGGCATCGACGGGCTGCTGCTCATGGTCGCGCTCGGCGTCGTGCTGGTCATCCTGCTGCTGGTCTACCGCAGCGTGCTGCTGCCCCTCGTCGTGATCGTCACCGCGGTGCTGGCGCTCGCGCTGGCCTCCGCCCTGGTCTACTTCCTGGCCGACCGCGGGACGCTCACCCTCGACGGGCAGACCCAGGGGATCATGTTCATCCTGGTGGTCGGCGCCGCCACCGACTACGCGCTGCTCCTGGCCGTCCGGTACCGGGAGGAACTCGTCGAAGCCGACCGCTGGGAGGCCATCAAGCACGCCTGGCGGCGCTCCCTCGCGCCCATCTCCGCCAGTGCCTTCACCGTCGCGGCAGGCCTGCTGACCCTGATGCTCAGCGACCTCAACTCCAACCGCTCCCTCGGCCCCGTCGCCGCCATCGGCGTCGGCTGCGCCCTGGTCGCGGTGCTCACCTTCCTGCCCGCCGCGCTGGCGCTCCTCGGCCGCGCCGCCTACTGGCCCTCACGCCGCCTCGACCGCGGGCACAAGGTGTGGGACAAGCTCGCCGGGGTCATCTCCCGCAGGCCGCGCCGCACCTGGGTGCTGACCGCCCTGGCGCTGTGCGCGCTGGCGGCGTTCGCGCCGACGCTGAAGGCCGACGGCATCGCCCAGTCCGACGTGTTCCTCGAGAAGACCCCCTCGGTCGAGGGGCAGGACGCGCTGCGGCGGCACTTCCCCGCCGGGTCCGGCAACCCCGTGATCATCCTGGCGAAGGCCGACGCCCTCCAGCCGACCGCACAGGCGGCGCAGGCCGTCGAGGGCGTGTCCTCGGCCCGGCCGATGGCGGACGACTCCGGGATGCCGGTGATCGTCGACGGGCGAGGCATGATCCAGGCGACCCTGGCCTCCTCCCCCGACTCCGACGAGGCCATCGACACCGTGGCCGCGCTGCGCGAGGCCCTGCACCCGCTCCCCGGGGCGGACGCGCTCGTCGGCGGCTACACCGCGTCCCAGTACGACACCCGGCTCACCGCCGAACGGGACCGGACCGTCATCATCCCCGTCGCGCTGCTGGTGATCGTGGTCATCCTCGGCCTGCTGCTGCGGGCCATGACCGCGCCGATCGTGCTCATCCTGACGGTCGTGCTGTCGTTCGCCGCGACGCTCGGCGTGTCCGCGCTGGTGTTCGACCACGTCTTCGGCTTCGCGGGCTCCGACCCGAGCGTCCCCCTGTTCGGGTTCGTGTTCCTCGTCGCGCTGGGCGTGGACTACAACATCTTCCTCATGACCCGCGTGCGTGAGGAGGCCCTCCAGCACGGGGCGCGGGAAGGCGTCCTGAAGGGGCTGGTCGCCACCGGCGGCGTCATCACCTCCGCGGGGGTCGTCCTCGCGGCGACCTTCGGCGCCCTCGCGGTGCTCCCGCTGGTCTTCCTCGTCCAGCTCGCCTTCATCGTGGCGTTCGGGGTCCTGCTGGACGCGCTCGTCGTGCGCTCCCTGCTCGTCCCGGCCCTCGCCTACGACCTCGGGGCGAAGATGTGGTGGCCGACCCGGCGCAAGATCCGCCCCTAAAGGGGGATCCCGGCCGGCCCCGTCGACTCGTCCGCGGGCTTCGACGGCGGAACCCTCGTGGTCTTCGTCGCGGTCGGGGCCGGTTCGGGAGTCTCCTCCTCGGCCGGCGCGGAGTCCGGCGGCTCCGGTACGGGAGCGGGCCGCGGCGTCGGACTCGGACTGGGCTCCGGGACCGGCTCCGCGGTCCGCGTCGCCTCGACGGTCCGCGTCGGTTCCAGAGTCCGGGTCGGTTCGACGGTCCGGGTCGGTTCGACGGTCCGGGTCGGCTCCACCGTCTGGGGCTCCTTGGTCTCGGGCTTCTCGGTCCGGGGATCCTGCGGAACCTCACCGGAGGGCTCCGGCTCCTCCGGCCCCGACGGCTCGGGCTCCGGCTCCTGCGCGCCGGGTTCCTCAGGCCCCGGCTCCTGGGGCACGGGCTCTTGGGGCACGGGCTCCGCGGGCGGAGGCTCTTCGACGGGTCCGGGCTGCTGGGGCACCGGAACGACAGGGCCCGGAGCGGCCCCCACGGGCACGGCCTCGGGGTCGGGCGCGGGGACGGCCGGAGGCGCCGTCTCGGGTTCGGGCAGGACCCCCGGAGGTTCGGTCGGGCCCGGTTGCGCCGGAGGCGGGTCGACCGGGCCGGGCACGGGCGGCTCCGCCTGGTCGGGCGCGGGGGGCTCCGCCTGCGGAGTCGGGCTGGGAACCGGAGTGGGATCCCCCGCTCCGTCGGGGCCGACCGGCACCGGCGGCGGCTCCGTCGGCGGCTGCGAGGGCTCAGACGGCCCGGCCGTGGGTTCGGCCGTCGGCTCGCCGGAGGCGAGGGGCTGCGACACCGCGGCCGGGGGCTTGGCCTCGGGCTGCGCCTCCTCCTCCCCCACCAGCACGATCACCGCGGTGGAGGCCGCCGCCAGCAACGCGGCCGAGCACACCGCGACCGCCTTGGTCCCGCCCAGCAGCTTGACGCCCGCCCGCACCCCCGTTCCCAGCACGCCGCTCGTGGCGCTCGTGGCACTCGTGACCCCTGTGGCGCCGGGGGCGCTCCCCCCGGACATCCCGGTGGAGGCGAGGCTGGAGGCCGCGGCGTCCAGGCCCGCCGTACCGCTCACGATCAGCCCCGTGACGGCCGGCGGGAACAACGCCGCCAGCGATCCGGCGGCCGTGCCCAGCAGCAGCAGCCCGCGCCGCTTCCACTCCTCCCCGTACGCCGCCAAGGCCGCGGCTTCGAGCTCGTCGAGGAAGAGTGCCGCGCTCACCGGCCGGTGCAGGGGGTGCTTCGCCATCCCGCGCGCCACCAGTCTCCGCAGCGGCTCCGCCACCTCCCCCACCGGCACCGGCGCCTCCAGGTGCCCCCTCATCAGCGCCATCCGGTCCGGTCCGCGGAACGGCCGGCGCCCCGCGACGCACTCGAAGAACGTGACGGTGGCCGCGTACACGTCCGTCGCGGCGGTGACCGTCTCTCCCCGCCACTGCTCGGGCGCCATGTAGGCGGGCGTCCCCGCGTAGGACCGGCGCCCCTCGGGGACGGCGATCCCGAAGTCGATGAGCTTGCTGACCCCCTGCGCGTTCACGATCACGTTGGCCGGCTTGTAGTCCCGGTGCACCACTCCGGCCGAGTGCGCCGCCTGCAGTCCCAGCAGCGATCCGCGCAGCGCCACCAGCGCCGCCTCGGGCGCCAGCGTCCCGTACTCCTTCAGGATCCGCCTGAGCGGGACCCCGTCGACGGCCTCCATGACCATCGCCACCCCGCGCGGGTCCTCCACCACGCCATAAAGCCGCGCCACGTGCTCGTCCCGCACCGAGACCAGCATTCGCGCCTCATGGCGCAGCAGCGTCCGCTCCTCCTCATTCTCCGCGAGGGGGAACTGCCCCTGCAGATACTTGATGGCGACGATCCGCCCGTCTTTCTCGCCCCGTGCCAGCACCACCCGGCCCTGCTGCCCGGATCCGAGTTCTCCCTGCTCGACGAAGCCGTCGAGCCGCCAGACCTCACCCATCCCGTCCCCCACGACGAGCCTGCTCACCCGTGGCCCCGGCGAGTCCAGGGACAGTGGATAGGAACGGATACCTTCGAGTCAATGCATTTTCGGATAACGCCACCAATTCGAGAAACGATCTTTTTTTAGGCCATCCGATATTGAAATGTCGATCTTTTGTGAAATTACAGGATCAGTCAGATATCAAAAGCCTGATCCGGCAGGAGAAGGGGTTCGGAGGGTCTCGGTGGCGAGCGCGAGGAGGGCGCCGGTGTCGGCCGGGGCGTGCGGGGAGGCCAGCCGGGCGGCGAGGGCCCGGTCGATCCACGACGCCTCGGCGGGGTCGTAGCCGGCGTTGAGGAGCGCGGCCTCGATCTCGGTGTCGTGGACCGTGGGGACGGCCGGACGCCACGAGCGGGCCCGGTCCAGGGAGACGCAGTGGCGGTAGAGCAGGGTGAGCCGCGGAAGGCGGTACTCGCCGAGGTTGCGGGGGCGTTCGGTCAGCAGGAGCGCGCGGAGCGTCCACTGCTCGGTCTCGGCGGTGAGCTGCGCGATGTCCCGGTCCGGGTCGTACTCGCCGGCGCGGGGGTGGCGGCCCGGCCAGAGCCCGTCGCCGGGGAGGGCCCGGGTGGCCTCGTCCCAGAGTTCGGCGAACCGCTCGGACAGGCCCTCGTCGTAGGCGGCCCAGTCTTCGGGCGGGCGGCCCGCCAGGCGGTCCAGGTTGTCGGTGGAGGCGTCGCGCAGGTAGCTGAGGAGCCTGCCGTAGCACTCGTGGAAGCCCGGTGAGCCGATCTTCTGCTCGGCCTTCATCCGCCGCTGCGAGCGGAACATGGTGAAGCCCAGGGCCAGGAAGCCCAGCACGGCGCCGCCCCTGATCGCGTGGTTCACCCACGGCTCCAGCCAGGACGCCCACGACGCCGGATCGATCTTGATCTCCAGCAGGAAGTCCAGCAGCGCGACCGACGAGAACAGCGCGCCGGCCAGCGCTATCGTCCCGCCGGCCTTTTGCAGGACGTCCACCTCGCGCACGCGCCGCTCGTCGAAGGCGTGCCCGATGGAGCCGAGCAGGTCCTTGTACTGCCCGTTCACCGACGCCGCCACCTGCTGGACGTTCTCGGCGAGCCGCCGCAGGTGCCCCAGGCGGCTGGTCCGCAGGAACGCCTCCCGCAGGCTCCGCGCGCCGCGCAGCGGGCGTTCGGCCAGCCTCTGGTCCAGCAGGTCGCCGAGGTCCTCCTCCAGCTGGTCGATCTCCGCGCGGAGCAGGTCGATCCGGCGGACGAGCTCGGCGATGTCCGCGACGCCCTGCAGCAGGGTCTGGTGCACCAGCTCGACGGCCTGGTGGGTGTCGGCCAGCCGCCGGTCGGAGCCGACGGGCATGTGCAGGGCGAGCGCGTCCCACAGCAGGGACGCCTGCCGCGCCGCGGCGTCGTAGACCTCCACGTGCGTCCGCCACACGTTGAGGGAGCGGTCGAGGCCGTGCATCTCCGCCGCCACGCGGGCCTCGATCTCGGTGAGCAGCGCGGTGGCCTGCCGGACGCCCAGGTCCGCCTCCCGCCGGACGCCCGGATCGTCGACGCCCTCGGAGGGCCTGGGCACCAGCAGGTAGACGGGGCGGATCTCGGACTCGTCGTCGCCGACCTGGCCGAACCTGCGCAGCGCCAGGACGGAGCCGTCCACGACGCTCTGCGCCACCCCGCTGTCCCCCACGCCCCGGCTCAGCAGCGAGCGGACGAGCCGGGCGGCGAGCGGGTCCTTCTCCAGGTACTCCACCGGGTCCCGCACCCCTTCGAGGGCGAGGACCCAGAACATCGGGGCCGCGTAGTCGCGTTCCCTGACGCGGGTGACGACGGGTGCGAAGAACTCCCCGACCTTCCGTTCGGCCACTTCCTCGGCCAGCCGCTCGAAGTCCGGCTGCGCCGGCTCCCCGGCTCCGGCGGCGAACCGCTCCGCCACTTGGTCGGGGACGACCGGCGGCGGCGAACCCCAGAAGCTGAACGTGAAGTGCACCCGGCAGTCCCCCGCGTAGTGCAGGAAGCGCACGTCCAGTTCGGTCCAGTGCGACGCGGACACGGAGCCCTCGGGCAGCAGATACCGGGCCCGGACGGGATCGCACAGGATCCGCAGACGTTCCGGAGCGGGCCGTACGTCCCCCCGCGCCCCTCGCTCCTCCAGCGACCGGACGAAGTCGTCCAGCAGTTCCGAAGCGTCCTTCCCCTGCCGCCACTCCTCCCAGACCGTGTCGTCCTCGGCGCCCCCGGCCGGCACCGCGCACCAGGACACCCCCTCGGTGAGGTCCTCCGGCCCGGCCACCGAACGGAGCAGCAGCCTCAGCGCCCGGGAGCAGTCGGAGTACCGCTCGTCGGCGTGCCACGTCCGCCACTCGGTGGCCACCAGGACGAGCTGCCGCAGCCGCCCCTCCTCCCTGCGCCGCTGCAGGTACGCGGACAGGCTCTGCCGGAGTTCTGGAAGCGCCATTCGCTCCTCCATGATGGGGGGTGGTCTCCACACGTTACTGAGCCGCCCGGGCAGGCCGCCGCGCTCCGCGGTCCTCCTCTAGCGGGGCCGGCCTTCCGCCAGCCTCAGCTGCTCCTCTTCGATGATCTGGGCGGCCAGCGACTGCTCGGAGACGTCCAGCGCCGCGTTGGGAGCCGACTCGGCCAGGTCGCTGCGCCTGGCGTAGGCGTCGAACAGCCGTGCCTTTCCGCCCAGGATCCTCAGGAGCCTCTGGTCCACCGAGTCGGCGGCCAGCAACCGGTGCACCTGTACTCCGCGCACCTGCCCCATGCGGTGCGCGCGGGCGACGGCCTGCGCCTCCACGCCGGGTTTGAGCTGCGGCTCGCACAGCAGCACCACGGAGGCCGCCTGGAGGTTGAGCCCGACGCCGCCCGCCTGGATCTGGCCGAGCAGGACGGCATGGCCCTGGACGGCGGAGAAGCCGTCCACCACCTCCTGCCTGCGCTCGGCGGGGAGCGAACCGGAGACGGGCCCGTGGGCGCGTCCTCCGAGCGCCTCCTCCACGCACGCCAGGACGTCGCGGAAGTAGGAGAAGACGATGACCTTGAGCCCGTTCTGCTCGGCCTCCTGCACGATCTCCAGCAGGCGTTTCAGTTTGGCCGAGGTCTTCGGGACGGCGTAGGCGGCGGAGCGCATGGCCATGAAGTTCCGGGCTCTGACGGCGGCCTGGTAGGCGTCCAGGTCGGGGCCGCTGAACTCGACCCATTCGGCGGTCTCGACGAGCTCGGGCAGCTCCGCCAGGACGTCCTGCTGGTTGCGCCGCAGGTACACGGGGGCGACGGCCTTGCGGAACGCGCTCGCGCCCGCCGCCGCGTAGCCGATCTCCAGGTTCTCGGCCAGCTCCGGCCGCAGGTAGGAGACGAGGGTGCGGAACTCCTCGACCCGGTTCTCCATGGGCGTGCCGGTGAGGAAGAGCACCCGTTCGACGCGGCGGCACCACTCCGCGACGGCCTGGGACCTCTTGGTCCGGGGGTTCTTCACGAAGTGCGCCTCGTCGACGACGAGCATCCCGACGCGTACCCCGGGCGAGGCCTCCAGCCGGTAGAGGCTGTCCAGGGTGGTCACGGCGACGCCGCCCTCGCGCTCCCACGCGTCCCGGGCGGCGGCGCGGCCGGAGCCGTGCAGGCAGAAGGGCTTCAGTGCGCTGCGGGACTCGATCTCCCGGAGCCAGTTGATGAGCACGCTGGTCGGGCAGACCACCAGGAAGTGGGTGTCGCCTTCGGAGCGGAGGTGGGCGAGGGCGGCGATCGCCTCGATCGACTTGCCGAGGCCCATCTCGTCTCCGAGGATCACCCGGCGTCGCGCCAGCGCGAACCGGGCGCCGAACTCCTGGTAGCCGCGCAGCGAGACCCGCCGGTGGGCGTCGTCGAGCCGCTGCGCCAGGACCTCGGCGACGAGGTCCCCGGGGAGCAGCCCGTGCGCGGCCGGCCGGTCGTCGCCGTTGCCGGCCAGCTCGGCGAGCAGCGTGTGGTACTCCGGCGAGCGCAGCTCGAAGTCGGTCCAGGCCTCGAACTCCGAGGGGGGCGGGCGGAGCAGGTCGGTGGTCGCCTGCGCGAGCAGCAGGGAGGTCTCGAGCAGCCGCACCCGTTCGAGTTCGCCGGTGAGCTCCGCCAGCGCGGCGTAGGCCCGTCTCCTGCGCCTCCCTCCGGTGAGCAGCAGCCGCAGCCGTCCGAAGGCGGGGCGGGCCTCCAGGAGCAGGGGGACGACCCACCGGTCCAGCTCGCGGGCCGCCTCCACGGCGCGCGGCAGGTCGGGGCCCGCGTCGACGAGGCGGTACAGCGCGACGAGCAGCGCGGTGGTGCGCGCGTCGCGCCGTCCCACGTCGATCCTGATCCCGGTCGACTCCCGTGCCGCCTGTTCCAGCTGGCGGGCCGCCGAGTGCAGCTGCGCGGCGGTCGGCGCTCCGATTCCGGGCAGCAGTTGCAGCTCGTACGCCGAGGCCTCCAGCACCTGCCGGACGTCGGTGAACCCGGCCTTCTCCAGCGCGCCGATCCGCAGCCGGCCTCCGGTGACGTCCTTCAGCCGCGCGACGGGCACCGAGGCGAGTTCCGCCCTGGCCTGTTCGGCGCGCACTCCCTCCAGCACGTCCATGACGTCCCGGCGGGCCCGCTCGTGTTCGGCCAGCAGCATGCGCGCCGTGCCGAGCAGGCGGCCCGCCTCGTCGCGCGCCCTGCGCGCCTCACCGGGGGTGGGACGGATCTCCTCGCCTCTCAGGCCGGTCGTGTCCATGGCCGCGCCTTTCTTGGGGGGATGGACCGTCCGGGGAGGATATCCAGCGGTCGGGACGTTCTGAGGGCCGCGGCCCGGGCCTCTCGGAGGAGGGTCCCACCGTCCCGTTCGGGGGAAGCGGCGCCGAAGCCCACCGCTTCACGGCCGCCGGCGGTCCGGCGCGGACGGGCCCGGGAGAGCGGAGATCTCTTCACGTCCCGTTTCCGACACCGCCCGGACCGGTTCCGGTCAGCTCTATTCACGCAAAGGTAATAAATGCTTTTTTGTTATATATGCACCGATCCTCCCCAAGGCCCCAGCCCCGGACACCGGCCCGAAGGCGGAGGACGGGACGGGCCGAGGGCGCCGGCCGGGAGGGACGAGCAGACCCCGCAACCCCCGCCGGCGCGGAGGCCGCGCCGGCCGCTCCGGCCGAGGGACGACAGAGGTACGGCCTTTGCCCTGGTAAAGCTCACATAGCTCGCTGTATGGCAGCAATCACCCGCACACCTGTATATTCCTCCTCGGCTGATCGCCTCGGTCTCGGGCTCCAGAGCCACCTGACCGAAATGGGCGATTTGTCCAGCAGGGTCGCCAGGAGTGGGATTTTCTTCACGCTGCCAGTTGAACCAAACGGTATCGCCCAAACCTGGAAATAAGGCAAGCTTCCCTGCACCATTCACTTCCGTCTTCAGCCCGTGATGAGGACTCTGAGAGATGTCGCATTCCTCCCGACCTGTGCGGGCTCCGCGCCCGCCGGTGGAGAAGGCTCTGATCGCCTGGCTGATCTGTGTCCTCGGCGCCGGGGCCGTCTGGCTGTGGGCGGTGATGTCCGTCCCGACGGACGTCAGGCCGGTGGCCGGCTGGGCCGGCGGCGCCGCCGCGCTCGCCTTCTGCCTGGCCAGCGCGCTCGCCGTCTACTTCGCGGCCAAGGCGAGCTGGAACGGCCGGCAGCTCGCCCAGATCCGGCACGGACTGGCCGGAACCGAGCAGGAGATGTACCGCATCTGCGAGGAGACCCTGCCCGGCATGGCCTTCCGGGCCAGGGAGGGCGCCTCGCTGGAGCTCCTGCTCTCCGAGACCCAGCCTCCCGCCGACCTCCAGCTCCAGCGCCTGCTGCACGCCACCGCGCGCGAGCTGGTCGCCGCCGAGCAGCGGACCGCCGCCGCGCTCCGGAACGGCGCCGGGACGCACCGGGACGCCAGCCGGCTCGCCGAGGAGATCCTGCCCGAGCTCGTCCGCAGGATCCGCGAGGAGAACGCCTCCCTGGAGACCGCCATCTCCGAGGTCCCCCGGCCGGACGACCCCGTGCTGGCCGAGCTGCTGGAGTCCGTCGCCCAGGAGATCGCCTCCGGCGAGCGCCGGGGCACCGCCGCGATGGCCGCCTGCTCCAACGCCGCCGCCCGGGTCCAGGCGCAGACCACCAGCCTCCTGGCCGACCTGCGCGAGCTCCAGCACCGCTACGGCGGGGCCGGAGAGGAGAAGATCTTCGCCGACCTGCTCGACCTGGACCACCGGATCTCCCAGCTCGGCCGACTCGCCGACAGCATCGCGCTGCTCAGCGGCGGCCGGTCGGGCCGCCGCTGGACCAAGCCGATCGCCATGGAGAGCGTCCTGCGCGGCGCGATGGGCCGCATCAACGCCTACCGGCGCGTCCGCCTGCACTCCATCAGCGACTCCGCCGTCGTCGGCTACGCCGCCGAAGGCGTCATGCACGCTCTCGCCGAGCTCATGGACAACGCCACCACGTTCTCCGCGCACGGCAGCGAAGTCCACGTCTACCTCGAGGAGGAGGACGCGGGCATCATCATCACCATCGAGGACAGCGGCCTGGGCATGCGCAAGCGCGAACGCCTGCGCGCCGAGGCCCTCGTCGGCGAGCCCAGCGACCTGAAGACCCTGGCCGGAACCCGGCTGGGCCTGGCGGTCGTCGGACGGCTCGCCGACAAGTACGGCCTGTCGGTCAGCTTCCGGCCCTCCTCCCGCGGGGGCACCGGAGTCGTCCTGATGATCCCGCGCCAGCTCGTCACCCAGCCGAAGCCCGCCCCCGCACCGGCCAGAGAGGTCATGAGCCCGCCGCCCGCAGAACCGCCCGTCCCGTCCGCCGACCCCCTCACCACGAGCGGGGAGTGGTCCGGACTGCCCAAGCGCCCCCGGGGCGCGGCCCTCGCGGCCGCTGAGGAGAGCGGCCTGCCGACCTCCGTGGCCGAGCCTTCCCCCGCGCCCCGCGACACCGGAGCGCGGTTCGCCGCCTTCCGTAAGGCGGCGGGCAAAGACGCCTCTACCACTCAGGACGATAGATAGGGACCGGCTCCCCGATATGAGCACCATCGATGCACCCAGCACCACCGAGCGGACCCTGGAGTGGCTGCTGGAGAGCCTCCGGCAGCGCACTCCAGGCGTGCGGCACATCCTCGTGCTGTCCAAGGACGGCCTGAAGATGTGCTTCACCTCAGGCCTGACCGTCGACAAGGCCGACCACCTGTCGGCCATCGCGGCGGGCATCCAGAGCCTCTCGCTCAGCGCCTCCGCGGAGTTCGGCAACCGGCTCGGACCCGGCCAGGCCATGGTCGAGTTCGCGGGCGGGCTGCTGCTGATCATCCGGGCCGGAGCCGGCGCCCATCTGGCGGTCGTGGCCGACGAGGACGCCGACGTCGGCATCGTCGGCCACAACATGAACGAGCTGGTGGAGCAGATCGGCGGCTTCCTCACCGCCGCCCCGCGCGGACCCGAACCGGCCTCATGAGCGCCCGCAGGCTCGACGACGAGAGCCCCGACCGCCTGTACACCGTGACGGGCGGGCGGAGCGACGCCGGTGACATAGAACTGGACCTGGTCAGCCTGGTCATCGCGGAATTCGAGCCCGCACCCGGCATGCAGTCCGAGCACGCTCGGATCCTGGAGCTCTGCCGAAGGCCCATCGCGATCGTGGAGCTGGCCGCCGAACTCCGCCTCCCCGTGAGCGTCGTGAAGATCCTGGTCAGCGATCTCCTCGACACCGGACGCCTGTCCCTGAGACGGTCGGCGCGTCCGGCGGGCAAGGCCCAACTTCCCGACATGGAAATTCTGAAGCAGGTGCTCATTGGACTCGAGAGTCTCTGATCCGGCCGTGCGCGCACCGCTGAGCGACACGGCCACCACCGGACTGAAGATCGTGATCGTGGGCGGCTTCGGGGTCGGCAAGACCTCGCTGGTCGGCTCGGTCAGCGAGATCCACCCGCTGAGCACCGAAGAGATCATGACGCAGGCGGGGGTCGGGGTCGACGACGTCGGCCAGGTCCGCGACAAGCGGACCACCACCGTCGCCTTCGACTTCGGGCGCATCACCCTGAACGCCGAGAACATCCTGTACCTTTTCGGCGCCCCCGGCCAGGAGCGCTTCTGGTTCCTGTGGGACCAGCTGTTCGCCGGCAGCCTCGGCGCGATCGTCCTGGTGGACACGCGCCGGCTGGAGGAGTCCTGGTACGCCATCGACCGCCTCGAACACCACGGGATGCCGTTCGTGGTGGCGGTCAACCGGTTCGAGGGCCAGGGCCCGAGCCTCGACCAGATCCGCGACGCCCTCTCCCTCCCCCCGGACGTCCCCCTGATCGACTGCGACGCCCGGCTGCGGGAATCCGGCAAGTTCGTCCTCATCACGCTGGTCCGCCACCTGACACGTCTCTCGGAGCGCATGCCATGAAAGCGGAAGAACCCGTACGCCTCTACGGCACGCACATCGCCGCCGATCCCGCCGAACTGTACGAGGAGATCCGAGGCCGACACGGCAGCGTCGCGCCGATCCTGCTCGACGACGACGTGCCCGCCTGGTTCGTGATCGGGTACCGCGAGGTCCACCACGTCACCGCCAACCCGCAGATGTTCGCGCGGGACTCCCGGCGCTGGAACCAGTGGCCCAACATCCCCGAGAACTGGCCGCTGCTGCCCTACGTCGGCTGGAACCCCTCCGTCATGTTCGCCGAGGCCGGCGAGCACCAGCGCCGGGCCGGGGCGATCGGCGACGCGCTGGACGTCATCGACCGCACCGAGCTGACGTCCATCTGCGAGCGGGCCTCGGACCTGCTCATCGACACGTTCGCCGGGGACGGCGAGGCCGACCTGGTCGCGCAGTACGCCACGATCGTGCCGCTCTACGTGCTGGCGAAGATCTTCGGGCTGCCCGACGCGGACGTGCCGACGCTCGTCCAGGACATCGCCGAGTCCCTGGACGTCGGGGAGGGCGCGGCCGACGCGTACGGGCGGGTGCAGGCCCGGATGCAGCGGCTGGTCAAGGACAAGAAGGACCGGCCGGGACCGGACGTGCCGTCCCGGCTGCTGAACCACCCCACGGGCCTCACCGAGGAGGAGGTCTTCATGGACCTCCTGGTGGTGCTGGCAGCCGCGCAGGCCCCCACCGGCAACTGGATCGGCAACGCGCTGCGGCTGATGCTGATCGACGACGACTTCTCCGTCAGCCTCCAGGGCGGGCGCAGCAGCGTCGCGCAGGCCCTGAACGAGGTGCTGTGGAAGGACACCCCCACCCAGAACTTCATCGGGCGCTGGGCCGTGCACGACTGCGAGCTGGGCGGGCGGCGCGTGCACCGGGGCGACCTGCTGGTGCTGGGGTTCGCCGCGGCCAACCGGGACCCGCAGGTCCGGCCGTCCTTCCACGACACCGGGACGAACCGGGCCCACATGTCGTTCGGGCACGGCGAGCACGGCTGCACCTACCCGGGCCCCGAGATGGGCGAGATCATGGCCAAGACCGCGATCGAGGTGCTGCTGGACCGGCTGCCCGACGTCCGGCTCGCGGTGGACGTGAAGGAGCTGCAGTGGCGTCCTTCGTTGTGGATGCGCGGGCTGTTCGCCCTGCCCGTCTCCTTCACGCCCACCACGCGCGTCTCACGCGGTTAGCGTCACGCGGGGGTGAAGTTCACCCGCAGCTCGGCCGGGCCGCGGGTGAACACGCCCTTCTCCGCCGGGGCGAAGCCGTCTTCGAGCTTCATGTCGGGCATCGCGTCGAGCAGCATGTTCGCGGCGACCTCGACCTCCGCCTTGGCCAGCAGCGCGCCGACGCAGAAGTGGCGCCCGAGCGCGAACGCCAGGTGGTTGGCGGCCGCGGAGAACGCGCTGGTGACGTTCAGGTCGTCCCGGAAGATGTCGAACGCGTCCGGGTTCTTGTAGCGCCGCTCGTCGCGGTTGGCCGCGCCGATCAGGGCGGTGACCGTGCTTCCGGCCGGGATCACGCCGCCGGCGATCTCCACGTC
This sequence comes from Actinocorallia aurantiaca, assembly GCF_039533685.1. Classification (NCBI taxonomy): domain Bacteria; kingdom Bacillati; phylum Actinomycetota; class Actinomycetes; order Streptosporangiales; family Thermomonosporaceae; genus Actinocorallia; species Actinocorallia aurantiaca. The sequence goes on from NZ_BAAATZ010000006.1 coordinate 36,137, forward strand.
CTCCGAGGGCTGCCGCATGATCATGTGGACCGGCGGGTGGAAGCGCAGCGACTCGGCGAAGGCCCGGTCGATCAGGCTCCGGTCCTCGCGCACCGCCGCCAGCTGCTCGGGGTGCTGAAGGAGCAGGGCGAACATGCTGGCCAGCGCCTTGTCGGTGGTCTCGCCGCCGGCCGCGAGCAGCAGGCTGCAGAACGCCTTGACGTCCTCGTCGCTCATGGTCTCGCCGTCGATCTCGGCGGTGACCAGGGTGGACAGCAGGTCGTCTCCGAGGTTGGAGCGCCGGTCCCGGATGATCGGGAGCATGTACTCGGCGAACTCCTCCTTGGTCCGCACGCCGTCCTCGGCCACCTGCGGGTCCTGGCTGAGGTTGCCCAGGAAGGCGATGATCGAGGTGTACCACTTCTGGAAACGGGCGTGGTCGGACTTGTCGAGGCCGAGCATGTCCACGATCACGTTGATCGGGAATCGGTTGGCGAACTGCGAGACCAGATCGACGGTCCCGTCCGAGCGGAAGGCGTCGATCAGTTCGGACGCGTTCTTCTCGATGACGGGGAGGAATTTCTCCTCCAGTTCGCTTCCCCGGAACGCCGGGGCGACCAGCGCCCGCCGCACGGAGTGGTCGCGGCCGCTCAGCTGGAGGATGGTCTTGCCGTGCACCGGCTCCAGCTGCCAGTCGTAGTTGGCCGTGGTGAAGACCTGGTCCTTGAAGACCCGCTCGACGTCCTCGTAGCGGGCGACGATGTAGGACTGCATCGCCTCGTGGTGGTGCAGGGGGGCCTCGTCGCGCAGGACCTGGTACGCCGGGTAGGGGTTCTCGGCGAATTCGGCGGACAGAATATCGGGTATTTCAGACCCCATAATCAACCTCTCAGAAGGTGCATTTTGCCAATACCACCCTAAAGAGGTCCACCATCATGATCAAGATCTAAACCAAATCGGCCCGCCATGTCAGAAAATGTAACACTACATTAGGACACGACGGGCCTTATCCGGCAAAACCGACAGAACCTTAAGATCCTGACAGAATGGCCATAACTATCTCATTCATCCCTATTGTCGGGATTACTGGGCGCCGGTGACGGTGACCAGCGGGTCGGAGGCGTCGCCCGTCGACCACACGTAGTTCGCGGCCGCGGCGTCGCCCAGCGCGGCCTTGAGGAAGCGGGCGGCCCAGCGCGCGGCGGTCTCGATGCTCTGCGTCTGGCTGATCGTCTGGGCGTTGGCGTCGGGGTCGGCGCCCGCGGGGTTCTGCGCGTCCGTGATGCCGTAGTGGTTGGCGCCGGAGAGCCGGACGATCTGCCGGGGGTCGTCCTTGATCTTGCCGTACGTGGTCTCGGCGTCGGCCGGGAGCGCCACGCCGTCGGCGGTGCCCTGCACGAGCTGCACCGGGACGAGGTTGTCGACCTCGGGGAAGACGCCGATGCCCGGCAGCTTGTTGTTCGTGCCGAAGAACGAGCCGGCCTTGACCTGCGAGGGCATCGTGTAGGTCAGGCTCGTGCAGAACGGGGTGACGCACGTGCTCTCGGCGACGGACAGGCCGGTCGCACCGCCGAAGGAGTGGCCCAGCAGCACCAGCGTGTCGGTGTCGATCCTGCCCTTCAGCGGGGACGAGGCGTTGGCGTTCTCGGCGCCCATCCAGCTGATGGCCTCGGCGGGCTGGCTCTGCGAGGCGTAGTAGTCGTTGTCGAAGAAGAGCAGCCGCTTGTGGTTGGGCACCACGACGATGAAGCCGTGGGAGGCGATCTCCTGCGCGTACCGGGCGTAGTGCATCCGGTGGACCTGCGCGCCCTGGAGCATCAGCGCGACGGGCAGCTCCCCGGTGGCGGCGGCCGGGTAGTAGACGTCGGTCCCGTCGTTCTTGATCTGTGAGGAGTAGTGGGCGACACCCGTGTCCGCAGAGGCCGGAGCGGAGAGTCCGGCGGTGACGCCGGTCAGGAGGGAGCCGAAGAGAGCGGCGGTGACCAGACCGCGAAGACGCATGGGTCCTCCAAAAGAGGGAAACTCTGTTCCACTAAAGCAGACAGAGTTTCCCTCATGGATACACTGGCGTCAATAGAGATCACGAACGCTTTTGCCGGAGGCGCCGCCGTCCCGCCCCGCGGCGCCCCGGCCGCCTTCCGTCGCCGGGCTTGACAGGGACGGATGATCGATAAAGCCTGATATTGAGAATCTCAGGGAGGTTCCTGTGGGCTTCGCCGACGGACCGACGACGTACGACCACGTCTTCCTCATCCGGGATGACGGCCGTTATCTCAGCCCCGAGGCGGCGGCCGGAGCCCTTCCCGTCGAACCCGCGCCTCCCGGGGGGACGCCGCTCCACCTCCAGACGCCCCTGGTGTTCGAGCGGCTGAAGACCCGCTACAAGGACGTCTTCGACTTCCTCGTCCTCATCACGGACGACCTCACCGGCGGGCACCGCAGGGGCACGCGCAGCCTTCACCGCCACATCCACGAGAAGGACGAACTCGGCACCAGACGGCTGAAGGGCGTCTGCACCCTGTCGGCGGGGATGCTGAAGAGCCAGCCCGTCCATGGCGGCAGGGCCGTGCTGCACGAGTTCCGGCACCTCTCGCCGGAACCCGCCCCGCAACGGACGGTGACCCTCTACCAAGCCGCTTTCATCCTGCTCACCCGGGATCCCGAGCGGGCCGTGAAGGAGGGGACCGCCGACCTCGTCAACGAGTGCCGTAAGGCCTTCGAGGTCCTCATCTACGAGGACACCGGCAAGCTCGTCCTGATGCGCACCAACCTGTGGTGACGCGGGGCTACTTGCGCTTCATCCGGTAGCGCAGCACCAGGAACGGGATGCCGAACAGGTCGAAAGCGTGGTCGGCGAGCAGCTCGCCGTCCCGCACGTAGACGTCCAGGCGCTCGGAGAAGCCCTTGACGGCGAGCGCGGTGAGCCTTCCCGACTCCGCGTCCACGTACGCCAGGTAGTGGCCGGGATGGGGGAGGTCGCTCTCGCTGGTGAGCGTCAGGCCGCCGTCCTCCCGCGCGATCGGCACCAGGGTGGCGGTGAAACTGGACTCCGGTGCGGGGAAGCCGACGCTGACGTAGCCGCGCCCCTCGTGCCGGTAGGTGGTGTAGATGCCGACGTAGATGGGTTCGTCGGTGTCGGAGTACGCCCTGATCCAGCCGCGGAGCCGTTCGTCCGGGAGGTCGATCGTGTGGATCCTCCCCCGCACTCCGCGCTGCGCCTCCCGCTGGTTCATCGGGACGTTCGCCTGCCCCAGCGGCCGGGCCACGAGCGTGCGGTACAGCAGGTAGCCGGGCCGCACCCACCTGCGCCACTCCGGAACGATGTCCAGGGTGAACCGGCTGGTGTGCTCGTAGAACTCCCGCACCAGCGGGTCCACCCGCCCCGGCGGGAAACCCGGGCCTTCGAGCTCGTCCAGGTCGGACACGATCCCCACGTCGGGCGCGTCCTCGACGTACTCCCCTCCCAGGCGCTCGGCCAGCTCCTTGACGTAGCCCGTCCCGACGTAGGAGGAGCGCGACACCATCGGCACCACGAACGGCAGCTCGGCGGCGTCCACCTCCTCGGCGAGCAGCTCGACCTGGGCGTCCCGGAACAGCGCCGCGGACAGCACCCGGAACGCCACGACCGCTCCCGCCGCCGTCTCCGCCGGGGACAGGCCCAGCCCGCGTCCCGCCGCGCCCGCCGCCAGCCCCACCACCGGCCCGAGGACCGCCTTCTGCGGCCGGACCCCCAGAGCCCCGGCCGCGCCGCCCGCGAGGAACCCCACCGCCGCGGGCCGTGCCCCGGCCTTGCCGGCGAGCCATCCCAGGGGCGCGGCGACCGCCCCGCTCATCGCGATCCGCTGCCACAGGGGCGGGATCTCCCCCGGTCTCGTCCCGCCGCGCGCGACCGCCTCGCCCAACCCGAGCCCGACGGCCCCGGCCGCGGCTCCGGCCATCGCCGCCCGCGCTCCCCGGCGTCCGGCCAGCGCGGCTCCCGCCACGCCTCCGAGGACCGCCGCGGTACCTACCGACTTCCAGATATCGCCGCCCATGCCTTGAATCTATCGTTTTGATTCAGGAGCATGATCGACTTCTCGGGTGCGGAACCCCGCTCGACTTGCGCCTCATCCGGTAGTGCAGAAAGAGGAAGGGAACTCCGAAGAACTCGAAGGAGTGGTCGGCCTTCAGCTCACCGTTCCGGACATAGACGTCCAGGCGTTCGGCGAGGCGCTTCACCGGCTTCGTGACGAGCCCTCCGGCGCCGAAATCCTCGTACGTCAGGTGATGGCCCGGGTGCGGGAGGTCGCTCGCGCTGGTGAGCGTCAGACCGCCGTCCTCACCCGTCAGCGGCACCAGCGTGGCGGTGAAGGCGCCGCGTGGAACGGGGAAGCCGACGCTCACATAGCCGCGCCCGGACTGCCGGTAGGTGGTGTAGATGCCGACGTGGAAGGGCTCGTCGGTGTCGGAGTAGGCCCTGAGCCACCCGCGGAGCTGGTGGTCGGGGAGCGTGACGGTGTGGATCCTCCCCCGGACTCCGCGCTGCGCCTTCCGCTGGTTCATCGGGATGTTCGCCTGGGAGATCTGCCTCGAGGCGAGCACGCGGTAAAAGAGGTTCCCGAGTCTCGTGCACAGCCGCCACCGCGGCTCGACGTCGAAGGCGAACCGGCCGGTGTGCTCGTAGAACTCCCGCACCAACGGATCCACCCTGTCGGGGACGCAGCCCGGCCCTTCGAGCACGTCCAGGGTGGGAACGATGCCGGCGTTCGGCGCGTCCTCGACGTATTCCCCTCCCAGGTTGACGGCCAGGTCCTTCACGCAGCCCGAATCCGGGCCCGCGGCGATCCACCGCCCCAGCTGCGGAACCCGTTCCGCACGCCGCCGCCCCCGCGCGACCGCCGCCGCCCCCAGCCCGGCCGCTCCCGCCAGCACCCCGACCCAAATTACCGATTTCCCGATATCTCCTCCCACTCCTGAGAACTTACCGGTTCGATGCAGGATCGTGATCAACTTTGTCGAGAAATATCCCGTCTCATGCCGACCGGTATCGGGTCGGCATCGGCGAGATGCGACCCTGAAGGGAAACGCAGGATCCCTGGCGGCACCAGGCCGAATCGGTCGGCATTCGGGGCCGGAACGCGACCGAAGCGAAAGATGGCGCCGGTAGGGATGGTCCGAGAGAACCGGGAGGGCCGATGCTGGACGACACCGTGCGCGAGACGGTCCTGGGGACGTGGGCGGGCGGCTCGTCCAAGGCGTTCAGGCACTCGACGATCCCCGCGATGTTCCACGCGCAGGCCGCGCACACGCCGCACGCGGTGGCCGTCACGTACGAGGGCACGTCCCTCACGTACGCCGAGCTGGAAGCCTGCGCCAACCAGGTCGCCCACCTGCTGATCGAGCGGGGCGCCCGGCCGGAGCGGTTCGTGGCCGTCTCGCTTCCGCCCTCCCTCGCGCTGATCGTCGCGCTGCTCGGGGTGTTGAAGACGGGCGCGGCGTACATACCGGTCGACCCCGACCGCCGGACCGATCAGGCCGACCGCATGGTCGAGAACGGTACGCCCGTCCTCACCCTCGACGCCTCCGTACTGGAAGCGGCCATCGACCGGCCCGCCACCTCCCCGAAGGTGTGGATAGACCCGCGCAACCCTGCGTACGTGGTCTACACATCGGATTCCAAGGGTGTGGTCGTTCCCCACGAGAACGTCATACGGCTGCTGAAAGCCACCGAACCGTGGTTCGCCTTCAATCCGGAAGACGTGTGGACGCTCTTCCATTCGACGGAACTCGACTTCTCCGTGTGGGAGCTGTGGGGGTCGCTGCTCTACGGCGGCTGCCTGGTCATCGTGCCTCACTCCACATCACGCGACCCCCGGGAGCTGCTCGACCTGCTCGTCAGGGAAGAGGTCACGGTGCTGAACCAGACGCCGCCGGACTTCTACCGGCTGATGGACGCCGACGACGGACGGGATCTGGCTCTGCGTTACGTCATCGTCAGCGGCGAGGGCCTCGAACCCGGCCGCCTGCGCGACTGGTACGCCCGCGGACGGGACACCGCGCTGGTGAACATGTACGGCCTCGCCGAGACGACCGTGCACGTCTCCTACCTCGCGCTGGACGAAGCGCACCGCCCGGCCGGAGCCGGCTCGGCCATCGGCACGGGCATCCCGGATCTGCGCGTCTACGTCCTGGACGACCGGCTCCAGCCCGTCCCTCCGGGTGTCGCAGGGGAGCTGTACGTGGGGGGCGCGGGCCTGGCACGCGGCTACCTGGACCGGCCCGGACCGTCCGCCGAACGGTTCGTCGCCGACCCGTACGGCGCGCCCGGCGCCCGCATGTACCGCTCGGGAGACCTGGTGCGGTGGCGTCCTGACGGCTCCCTGGAGCACCTCGGCCGGAGGTAGCGTCTTGCCACCCGGGTAGAACGTGTTCTAGTTTCGCGGGCATGAGCTTCGTTCTGCTGGACAGGCCCCGCGAGCATGTCGCGCTGATCACCATGAACCGGCCCGAGCGCAGGAACGCCATGGCCTTCGACGTCATGATCCCGCTCCGGGAGACGATCGAACGCGTCAGCCGCGACAACGACGTCCGCGTCATCGTCCTCACCGGCGCGGGCGACGGCTTCTGCTCCGGCGCCGACCTGGAGGACCCCGGCCCCCTCCCCGACATCGACGGCCTCACCCTCCCGTCGATCGCCCGGCGCGCCATGGAGGAGCTCGAGGACGTCGTCCTGGCCCTGCGCAAGGCCCACCAGCCCGTCATCGGCGCGATCAACGGCCCCGCCGTCGGCGGGGGCATGTGCCTCTCCCTGGCCACCGACATCCGCCTCGCGTCCGAGACCGCCCGCTTCCGCGCCGCCGGCATCAACAACGGCCTCACCGCCGCCGAACTGGGCCTGTCCTACCTGCTCCCCCGCGCCATCGGCGCCTCCCGCGCCTTCGAGATCATGCTCTCCGGCCGCGACGTGACCGCCGGCGAGGCCGAGCGGATCGGCCTGGTCTCCCGCACCGTCCCCGCCCCCGACCTCCTGGAGGAGTGCTACACCCTGGCCTCCCGCATCGCCGCCTACAGCCGCCTGGGCGTCGAGCTGACCAAGCGCATGCTCTGGTCCAGCCTGGACACCGCCGGCCTCCAGTCCCACCTGGAGCACGAGGGCACCGCCCAGCTCCTCGTCCGCCTGACGACCCGCAACTTCGAGGAGTCCATCCGCGCCCGCAAGGACTCCCGCCCCCCGGACTTCATGGACTAACCGGCCGGACTCCCGGCCCGCCTTCCCGACGCCACCGAGGCCGCCAGCCATATCGCGACCCCCGCCCCGACGCCGAGTCCCAGGTTCCCGGCGGACAAGCCCGCCGCGGCCCCCAGGGCCAGCCCCATCCCCATGCTCGCCAGCTGATGGTTCCTCACAGGCCTCCCCCTTTCATGATCATGCCTTCGACGTGCTCGCTCGAGATCCTTTCCCCCGATTACCGGTTCGCGCACATCCCTGCCTCCTGGTACTGTTCTCATGTCGAAAGGGGCGCCAGCCGCCCCCGACACATCCGCGCCGCTAGCTCAGTTGGTTAGAGCAGCTGACTCTTAATCAGCGGGTCCGGGGTTCGAGTCCCTGGCGGCGCACAGTGGAACCGGCTCCATCTCCTCGGGGATGGAGCCGGTTTCTTTTTTCGGCGGCTCCCCTCAGCCGAGGGGAGCTCCACCCACCGCCTTTACGTTGTAGATCATGAATTGTCGGGAGATCTTCTTTCCTGCGGCAGGACGGCATGGGTCCGCGGCGACACCGGTCAGCAGGTCTTCCGGTAGGCGATGTCGCTGATCTCGCGCACGTGCCGGTCCCACTCCTCGCGGGTCAGCTGTCCGGTCGTCTCGCAGAAGGCGTCCTTCAGCAGGCGGGGATCGACGACGTGGGTGACGAGCGAGGAGTCGTCCTGGCCCACGCTGTGCAGACGCCTGCCGTCGGCGCTGAACGCCAGGGCGTCGATCACGGTGTCGTAGTTCGTGGTGTGGCCGGTGAGCGGGAGGCCCAGGCGGCGGCCGGTCCGCACGTCCCAGAGGTCGATCCTGCCCCTGAAGTCGGCGGTGGCGGCCAGCCGACCGTCCGGTGAGAACACCGTGATCGGAGTCTTGCCCTTCGGCAGGCGGATGGCACCGCCCTTCTGCCGGAGGGTCCGGGCGTCCCAGAAGACGAGGGAGCGCTGGTCGACCACCCCCTCGACGGTCGCCAGGACGCCCTGCGGGCTGAGCGCCTGCACGGTGCGGGCCACCACCGGCGCGCCCATCGCGTCCGGCGCGACGAGCGTCCTGCCGGACGGGAACTCGACGACGCCCAGATCGGTGGTGGAGACGACCCTGCGGCCGTCCTCGCTCCAGACGATCCGGGTCTCCGAGTCGCTCACCGGGTAGTTCCGTTTCGGGGCGCGGGCCTCGCCCAGCTCCCGCCCGGTGGCGGTGTCCCAGAACTTCAGCACGGCCGGATCGACGGACACCAGGACGGCCAACGCCCTGCCGTCGGGCGAGAACGACGGCAGCGGCCTGCCGGTGCTCGGCGGCGGACCGGCCTCGATCACGAGGCGCCTGGCGCGTGTCCCCACGTCCCAGATCTCGACCTTGCCGTCCGGAGAGGGCAGGGCGAGCAGCCCGCCGTCGGACGACAGCGCCGTGAGGGGCTTGCCTGAGCCGCCGATGCCGAGGTCGGCGCGGCGGGTGCGGGTGGCGGTGTCCCAGATCTGGACTGCGCCGGGGTCCGCGGCGACGGCCAGGGTGCTTCCGTCACCGCTGATCGCCGAGCGGACGGAGAGCGGGGAGAACTCGAGCCGCCCGGTGAAGCCGGACACGTCGATCGTCCGGATCCTGTCCTGGTCGTCGACGCAGCGCAGGACCGCCCCGTCCCGATCGAAGCGGGTGCCTCTGCACATCGCATCGGGCGTGTAGCGCAGGTACGGCTTCTCGAGGAACCCCTGCCCGGTGCTCCACATCGCCATGTCGGTGGCGATGTACTCGCCGTCACGGCTGAAGTCCAGGCTCGTGTCGAAGCCGCCCTTCGGCACCTCCAGCGTCGTCCGGGTCCTCCGCGTGTTCACGTCCATGACGACGATCTGGTCGTCGGCGCGGGTCGCGAGGAAGCGTCCGTCCGGGCTGAACGTCGTGCCCGCCAGCTGCCTGGCCTCCTGGACCGGATAACGATCCGGGATGTCGAGTTTCTTCCCGGTGCTCAGGTCCCACCAGTCCAGCCGCATACGCCTCTTGCCGACCTCGTTCGGGACGACCAGATGCCGCTCGTCCGGGGAGAGCACCGGATGCCATACGCTCACCTTCTTCCTCCTGGTCCGGAACACCTCCTTCCCGGTGGCGGTCTCCAGCACCGTGACCTCTCCGCCGTTCGTCGTGACCAGCTTCCCGCCGTTGGGGCCGAGCACGAGGCCCTGCCCTACCTCGTGCTTGTACGGCAGCGTTTCGGAGGCGCCGGTCGCCACGTCCCAGAAGGCCATGGTCCCGTCCTCCTGGAGGGTGAACAGCCGTCCGCCGCCGAGGGTCAGGCCCGCGCCCGAGAGCACCGCGCCCGGGACGCCGATCGTGCGCAGCACCTCGCGGGCGTCGGCGTCGGCGATGACGACCTGGTTCGTCTCCTTCTTCCAGAACGCGTTCGGTCCGCCGCCCTCGGGATACACCTGGTTCCAGGAGCCGTCCACGCCCGGCGGTCTCCAGACGTCCCGCTCCCACTGCGCGGACAGGGCGAGCAGGCCGTGGCGGGTGTCGAAGGTGTCCCCGCCCAGAGCCGCGGCGGCGACGGCGAGGCGGCGGGCGAGCACGGGGTCGCTGCGCCGCGACTGGACGGCCTGCGCGGCGAGCTGGCCGCTCACCGCCGAGTCCCGCTGCGCGGTGAGCGCCGCGTTCGCCCCGTCGAGCCTCCAGCTCTGGAGACCGGCCGCGCCTCCGGCGGTCACGGCGACCAGGAGCAGGACGGCCAGCGCCGCGGTCAGGGCGGTCCTGGCGCGGGCGCGGGCGCGGGTCCGCTCGGCCGAGGCCTCCAGGAAGACGCGCTCGCCGAGGTTGAGGGTCAGCTGCCTGCGGCCGGTGGACGCCCACCGCAGTGCTTCGTCCAGGCTCGATCCCTGGAGCAGGTCGGCGGCCTTGCGGCCGTTGACGGCCCAGCGGCGCGCGGCGTCGGCCAGGGCGTGGTGGCCGTCCAGACCGTCGCGTTCGGCCTCCGTCCACTCGCGCATGCGGGGCCAGGCGCGCAGCAGGGCGGGGGTGCCGATCCCGACGGTGCCGTCCTCGCCGACGCGGATCAGGCCGGCCGCGCCGAAGGTGTCCAGGACGCGCCGCAAGGTGTCCTGGTCGGTCTCCCCGTCCGTGAAGTCGCCGACGGGGACCGTGCGCAGGGCGCCGTCGGCGTGGGTCCGCGCGGCGACCATGCGGAGCAGGACGCGCGGAACGGCCTGCTGGACGTGCGGGTCGAGCCCGCCGTACGCCCGCTCGGCGAGTTCCCCCAGCGACGGCGGGAGGCTCGCGGGCGGCCGGACGTCCCTGGCGGCGCGGTCGCCCGCCTCGAGCGGGTCGCCGGTCTCGCCGCCGAGCAGGCCGACGAGGATCTCCTCCGGTGAGGGGCGCGCCTCCGGGTCCTGACCGAGCGCGGCCTCGACGAAACCGCGCAGCGGCTCGCCGAGCGCGGAGGCGTCCGGTTCGAAGGTGGTGATCTGGTGCATCAGGACGGGCAGGGAGGCCCCGTCGAACGGCGCCTCGCCCTGCGCGGCGAACAACACGATCGCACCCCAGGCCCACACGTCGGCGGCGGGCGTGGCCCGCGAGCCGCGGAACAGCTCGGGCGCCATCCAGCGGGGGGTGCCCTTCAGCACACCGGTGGCGCTGCGCGACATCTCGTCGGTCTTGGCGATGCCGAAGTCGATGACGCGCGGGCCGTCCGGGCCGAGCAGCACGTTCGCCGGCTTCAGGTCGCGGTGGATCACGCCCGCCCGGTGGATGGACGACAACGCGGTCGCGACGCCGATCGCGAGGCGGTAGAGCTCACCGGAACCGTACGCGCCGTGCTCGTCGATCTGGTTCTGCAGGTCGGGTCCTGGCACGTACTCGCTGACGACGTACGGGGGGAGGTGGTCGACGTCGGCCTCGATGATGCGGGCTGTGCAGAAGGAGGCGACCTTCTGGAGGGTCGCGACCTCCTTGCGCAGTGCGTCGCGCGTCCATTCGTTGACCGCGTCGGCGTGCAGCGTCTTGACGGCGACCCGGCCGCCCCGCGCGTCGTAGCCCTCGTAGACGACTCCCTGGCCGCCGGCGCCCAGCCGGGACGCCAGCCAGTAGCCGCCGAGCTGTCGGGGGTCTCTCTCTAGCAGAGGAGCAGGCATGTGTTCGTGTCCTCGGGAAGCAGCCGGAGGCCTGCCGGACCGCTCACCCATGAGGACATGGCTGTTCTCACGAGTGGCGAGGCAGGACGGCGAACGGGAGGGGCGGTGAGATCCCGGGGGCGGAGAGCCCCTCGGACACGCGAGATCATAGCGGCGATCACCGCTTAAATAAACATTCGCATGTCTTTGTGATTCGGCCTGCTCACGGGTTCCGCCTTCGCGGCGCGGACGGCGGTTCAGGCGGGCGGACGGCCGAAGAGCTTCTCGATGCTGCGGCGTTCACGCTTGGTGGGGCGGCCCGCGCCGCGGTCTCGGATCGGCACGCCCAGCACCGCCTCCTTGGGGGGAGGCGGGGGGCTCTTGTCGATGTAGCACTCGGCTGCGACGGGGGCGCCCACGCGCTTGGTGACGACGCGGGTGACGACGACGATGCGGTCGCGGCCGTCGTGGCGGAAGTGGATCTCGTCGCCGGGCTTGACCGCGCGGGCGGGCTTGACGCGGGTGCCGTTGACCTTGACGTGGCCGGCCCGGCAGACCTCGGAGGCCAGGGAGCGGGTCTTGGTCAGGCGGACCGACCACAGCCACGTGTCGACTCGGGCGCTCACCGGCTCTTCTGCCATGGAGTCACTGTAGGCGGTGCCCGGCCGTCCGTACCAACCGATTCCGGCCGAACCCGCAGGGACCGAGCCGTGGGTTCTCACGGACCGCGGGGCTTTTCCGGAAAAGGGAGCCGCCTTGTTCTAGGTTCTCTACCGAAGTTCCGTGTCGTCAAAGGAAAGGGAAGGCATGCGATTTCCGCCTGGGGTTTTCTGGGTGGTTCTTATTGCTTTCTGGTGGGTGGGGAACGGTCCCGTCTCGGCGGGATACGCGGTTCGGGGAGGGGCGGTCTTCAACCGGCCCTCGGCGGTGGGGGCGGGAGAGGAGAACGTCATCCAGGACCGGCTCCTCGACCTCGTCCGCCGCACTCCGGGCGGGGCCGAGATCCGGGTGGTGCTCTACACCTGGCGGGAGGAGCCCGTGAAGGACGCACTGCTCGAAGCCCACGCACGAGGCGTCCGGGTCAAGGTGCTGATGAACCACGCGGCGGACACCCGGTCCGAGGAGATCTACTCCGCGCTGACCGGCGCGCTGGGCGAGTACGCGCCGGGGAAGGCGTCCTGGGCGGCCCAGTGCGGTCAGGGGTGGGGATGCCTCGGCACGGGGATCAACCACAACAAGTTCCTCCTTTTCTCTCAGGTGGGAGAGAGTAGAAATGTCGTGGTGCAGAGTTCCGCGAATCTGACTTATCACGACCGGATCAGATTCTGGAACAACGCCTACATCGCCGCCGACGCAGGTCTGTACGGGCTTTATGACGACTACTTCCAGCGGCTGGAGACGGGGATCGGCCGGACGACGGTGCCCGACGACGACCAGTACGGGATGGGCGAGAGCGGACCGTACCGGCTCTACACCAACCCCTACCAGGGGCCGGACGCGCTCGTCCGGGAGCTGGAGACGCTCCGGTGCAGCGCCGACCCGGCCCGGCCGACGCGGATCCGGGTGGCGGCGCTGATGTTCAACCGGACCGAGCTGGCGGAGCGCCTCGCCTCGCTGGGGGACCGGGGGTGCCGGGTGCACCTCGTCTTCCGGCGGCTCGGAGCCGAGGTGAGCGGGCTGCTCCAGGGCCGGCTCGCGGGAGCGAGGAAATGCGCCGGGGCGATGACCGTCCACTCCAAGTACATGGCGATCTCGGCGGGGGCGGGATCCTTCGCGGGGGAACCCGGACTGAAGGCGGTGTTCACCGGGAGCCACAACTACGGGCGGGCCGCGCTGCGGAACAACGACGAGACCCTGCTGCGGATCGTCGACGCCCGGGTGTACCGGCAATACGAGGAGAACTTCGACGACGGCCCCTACCTGCGGTGTCCGGCATGGGAAAAGGCGGACGGACCCGCCAAACCTGAAACGGATCACTGAGAGCAGTCCCACATTTTGGAATGATTAGTTGCCATTCGGGGCATTTATTGCACATGAAGTTCTTCAAGAAGTTCACGCAGAAGACCCGCACCTACGAGCCCACCCGACGTGAGCGCGCGGCGGCCGCCCGGACCGCGAAGGCCGAGGCGAAACTGCGCGAGACCGAAGCGAAGATCCATGAGCTGGCCGACCGGGCACGCCGCGACCTGCGCGCGTCCGCCTGAGCCGGAGCACGTGCGAGAGGCGTCCGGTGAACCGG
>NZ_BAAATZ010000006.1:49708-77317 GCF_039533685.1 Actinocorallia aurantiaca
TATGACCCCGGCCCTCCAGTTCTGTGCGGACCCGAGCGGCTTCACCCCGCTCCACTGACTCTGTTAGTTGAAGCTTCTGGCTGCTACCTTGGGCCCGACCCCGAGGAGGAGCCCCGTGCCGGAACCGACCCCCGCCCCCCGCCTGACCGTGTCCCTGGGCTTCTGGCAGGACCGCCCCGCGAACGAGGCGCTGCGGACCGCCGACGCCGCCGACGGGTTCGGCTACGACGAGCTCTGGGTGGGCGAGATGGCGACCTACGACGCCTTCGCCCTCGCCTCCGCCATCGGCCTCCGGACCGAGCGGATCAGGCCGACCGTGGGGCCGCTGGCCGTCGCCGTGCGGGACCCCATGACGATCGCGCGGGGCGTCGCGTCCGTCGCGGACCTGACGGGGCGGAGGGTGGACGTCGCGCTCGGGACGTCCAGCCCGATGGTCGTGGAGGCCTGGCACGGACGCGACCGCGGCCGGTCGGTGACCCGGCTCCGGGAGTCCGCCACCGTGCTGCGGGAACTCCTCGACGGCGGCAAGCCCTCCTTCGCGGGCGAGACCGTCACCACCCGCGGCTACCACCTGCGGCTGGACGCGCCGAAGTCGGAGCTGACCGTGGCGGCGTTCGGGGACTCCGCCGTGCGGACCGCCGGCGCCCACGCCGACCGGATGGTCCTCAACCTCATCACGCCGGAGTCCGCGGCGGCCCTCGTCGGGAAGCTCCGCGAGGCCGCGGCGGAGGCGGGACGTCCCATGCCGAAGGTCGCCGCATGGGTCACCGCGGCCGTCGACCCGTCGGAAGAGGCGGTCGAGCAGATCAGGCGGGCCGTCGTCGGATACCTGGCGGCTCCCGGCTACGGGGAGATGTTCATCGAGGCGGGGTTCGGGGACGTCGTCGCGCTGGCCCGCACCCGGCCGCATCCGCGGGAACTGCTCGCGGCCGTGCCCGTGGAACTGGTCCAGGCCGTCGGCTTGGTGGGCGACGAGGCGACGGTCCGCGAGAAGATCGCGGAGTACGCGCGCGCCGGCGTCGACGAGATCGCGCTCATCCCGGCCTCCGTGGACGCCGACCCCTGCGGGAAGGCCACCTTGGAGGCGCTCAGCCCGTCGCGCTGAGCGGATCGCACCAAGCCCGCCCGAACGAGTCGCAGGCCCTTGGCGGACCGTACGAATGGTGAGGTTCGTGTAACGCGCCCGAATCAATACCGGTCATTCGATGCAACAGGTTCTCCTTAGCGTCGCCTCACGCAGCATGTGAGACCCCCTGATCGGAGCCCCCCTGTGACGTACGCCTTCGACCGCCGCACGCTTCTGCGCGGCGGACTGCTCGCCTCCGGACTGTTCGTCGCCGCCCCCCTGCTGGCCGCCTGCGGAAGCGACGACGAGAACGTGTCCGCCGAAGGCGGGATCGGAGAGGGGAGCCTGCGCTTCTCCTGGGTGAAGAACGTCGAGTTCGCCGGCGCCTACCTCGCCGACACCAACGGCTACTACAAGGCCGAGGGCTTCAGCTCCTTCGAGCTGATCGGCGGCGGCCCGACCGCGACCCCGGCCGAGACCGACGTGCTCACAGGCAAGGCGATGGTCGGCATCAGCGCCCCCGACACGGTCGCCGCCGCCGTCCTCAAGGGCGGCCAGCTGAAGATCATCGGCGCGGAGTACCAGAAGAACCCGTTCGCGATCATGTCGATGGCGAGCAACCCGATCAAGAGCGCCAAGGACATGATCGGCAAGAAGATCGGCGTCCAGGCCACCAACGAGGCGATCTGGGCGGCGTTCCTCAAGGCCAACAAGATCGACCCCGCGAGCATCACCAAGGTGCCCGTGCAGTTCGACCCGCTGCCGCTGACCACCGGCACCGTCGACGGGTGGATGTCCTTCGTCACCAACGAGCCGAACGCGCTGCGCGTCAAGGGGTTCGAGGTCGAGACGTTCCTGTTCGCCGACGAGAACTACCCGCTGGTCAGCGAGGTGTTCGTCGTCGCCGACAAGACGATCAAGGAGCGCCGGCCCGCGCTCAAGGCGTTCCTGCGCGCCGAGGCCAAGGGCTGGCGCGACAGCCTCAAGGACCCCGAGGCCGGCGCCAAGCTCGCCGTCGAGAAGTACGGCAAGGACCTCGGGCTCGACCTGGAGGAGCAGATCCTGTCGTCCAAGGACCAGAACGAGCTGCTCCTCACCGCGGACACCAAGAAGAACGGCCTGTTCAGCATCACGCCCGAACTCGTCGCCAAGAACATCGAGACCCTCAAGTTCGCCGGGCTCGAGGTGACCGCCGAGCAGCTCTTCGACATGAGCCTCCTCGAAGAGGTCTACAAGGAGGACCCGAGCCTCGTCGAAGGACTCTGATGACCGAGAGCTCTGAGGGCATCAGCCTCACCGGCCTGTCCAAGGAGTTCAAGCTGGGCCGCAGGTCCGTCACCGCCCTCAAGGGCGTGGACCTGCGGACCCCGCAGGGCTCCTTCCTCTCGCTGCTGGGCCCGTCCGGTTGCGGCAAGTCCACGGTCCTGCGCATCCTCGCGGGCCTGGAGAAGCCGACGTCGGGCGAGGCCCTGCTGCACGGCGAACCTCCCGCGACCGCCCGCGACAAGCACCACCTGGGCATCGCCTTCCAGGACTCGGCCCTGCTGCCCTGGCGCAGCGTCACCGCCAACATCCGCCTCCCGCTGGAGGTCTCCGGCATCAGGCCGGCCGCGAACCAGATCAGCGACCTGATCAAGCTGGTCGGGCTGGAGGGCTTCGAGAAGGCCCGGCCCGCCCAGCTCTCCGGCGGTATGCGGCAGCGCGTCGCGATCGCCCGCGCCCTGGTCGTCGAACCGCAGGTCCTGCTGCTCGACGAGCCCTTCGGCGCGCTCGACGACATGACCCGGCAGCGTCTCAACCTCGAACTGCAGCGCATCTGGAGCGAACGCGCGGTGACCACCCTGCTGGTCACGCACAGCATCTCCGAAGCGGTCTTCCTCAGCGACGTCGTCGCGGTCATGAGCCCGCGTCCGGGCACCGTCATCGCCGAGGTCCCCGTCGAGCTGCCGCGGCCGCGCACCCCCGACGTCATGCGCACCCCGGAGTTCCACGCCTACCAGGACAAGCTCTCGGAGCTGCTGTTCGGGCCGGGGACCGAGCCGGGGGCAGGATCCGGGGAAGGGACATGAGGAAGTCTCTCGCGGGCCTCCTCGGCCTCCTCGGCCTGTACCTCGCGTGGGAGCTGGCCGCGCTGACCGTCACCGGGAACGCCGTGCCGAACCCGCGGGACACCTTCGCCCAGCTCCTCGAGGACGGCTGGGACTACTACGGCCCGCACATCGAGGGGACCGGCTGGGAGGCCCTCCGCGGCTTCTTCTGGGGCAACCTCATCGCGGTCGGGCTGGCCGTCCTGGTGATCCTGGCGCCGCCGCTGGAACGCGTCGTCACCCAGATCGGGGTCGCGTCCTACTGCCTGCCGATCATCGCGGTCGGGCCGATCCTCACGATCGTCCTCGAGGACGACGCCCCCATGGTCGCGATGGCCGCGCTCCAGGTGCTGTTCACCACCCTCATCGGGGTCCTGGCCGGGCTGCGCGCCGCCGACAGGTCCAGCCTGGAGCTCGTCCAGGCCTACGGCGGCGGGCGGTGGGCGCAGCTCGTCAAGGTCCGGCTGATCGCGGCGCTGCCGTCCAGCTTCGCCGCGTTGAAGATCGCCGCGCCGTCGGCGGTGCTCGGCGCGATGATCGGCGAGTTCCTCGGCCGGGTCGACCAGGGCCTCGGGCTGGCCATGGTCGTCGCCCAGCAGCAGCTGGCGACCGAACGGACCTGGGGCGTCGCGCTCGTCGCGGGCCTCCTCGCCGGCGGCGGCTACGCGGTCGTCGCCCTGGTCGCCCGGTTCGCGACCCCCTGGGAACGGAAGATCTCGTGATCTGGAAGAGAACCCTCGCCACCCTGTCGTCGACGCTGATGTCGGCGGGCGTCTCGCTGGCCCTCGTCCTGGGCGCGTGGCTCGCCTTCATCGAGTACTTCTCGGTCAACCCGATGGTCGTGCGCAGCCCCCTGGACGTCTGGGCCTACCTGTTCACCCAGGAGGAGGCGGCCGCGCACCGGTCGCTGGTCTGGGAGGGGCTCCGGATCACCCTGGTCGACGCGGGCTTCGGCCTGGTCGCCGGGCTGGTCGCGGCCACCGTCGTGGCGATGCTCTTCGTGCTGTCGACCGCCGCAGAACAGGCCTTCCTCCCCGTCGCGATGATCATGCGGAGCGTGCCGCTGGTCGCGATGACCCCGGTGATCACCCTGATCTTCGGCCGGGAGCTGCTGGCGACGACCGTCATCTGCGGCATCGTGGTCTTCTTCCCGGCCCTGGTGAACATCGTCCTGGGCCTGCGCTCGGCGTCCCCGCAGTCCGTCGACCTCGTCCGCGCCTACGGAGGCGGCACCTGGACGGCCCTGCGCAAGGTCCTCATCCCCTCCGCCCTGCCGTCCTTCTTCACCTCCGCCCGCATCTCCGCCCCGGGCGCCATCGTCGGCGCGATGCTCGCCGAATGGCTCGCCACCGGCAAGGGCCTCGGCTACCGCATGCTCCAGGACGTCAGCACCTTCGAGTCCGACGACCTGTGGACCTCCGTCGTCGTCATCACCCTGGCGTCCCTGCTGATCTACTCCCTGATCGGCATCGTCGAGAACATCGTCCTCGCCCGCTTCGGCCGGGTCCAGAACTGATCCGGAGCGGGAGGAGGCCTCAGGACCGGTACCGCCGGTTGACCCGGATCAGCGGCTCGGCCTTCTCGAGGTAGTCGACCCCGAGCACCTCGGCCACGACCAGGACGTGGTCCCCCGCGGGGATCCGCAGCCGGGTCTCGCACTCCACCGCGGCCAGCCCGCCCTCGATGATCAGAGCCTCGCTCCTGGGCCCCCGGTGGGAGTCCTGCCCCCCGAGCAGCAGCCGGGCCGAAGGCCTCCCCTCCGCCGCGAACCTCCCGGCCAGCGCGCGCTGGCCGGCGGAGAGCACCGTGACGGCCCACCGCGGGCTCCGGTGCAGGACCTCGCACATGTAGGAGGCCGCGAGCACGCTGATCAACACCATCGGCGGGTCCAGCGACACCGAGGTGAACGCCGTGACGGTGCTCCCGATGTCGTCCCGGCCCTCCTTGACGGTCACCACGGTGACACCGGTGGCGAAGGAGGCCAGCGCGGCGGTGAAGTCCTGCGGTGTGATCAACCTTCGCTCCCCGGGGTCAACGGTCGTGGCGCCGCTCCCGCGCGGTCAGCGCGGCTCCCACACTCCGGGGAGCACCAGCGGCCCCGCCGCGGGCAGCCCCAGCTGGGCGGCGAGCCCCGCCAGGGAGCCCCAGCCGGAGAAGCGGGCGGTGGCGGCGGTGCGGTCCTCGCTGGACTCCGCGGGCCGGAACCGGTCGAGCGGCGAGACGTGGGGCAGGGAGCGCACCGGGGCGTCCACGGGCAGGCCCGCCTTCTTGCGGGCGAGGTCCAGCGCCCGGTCCAGGCCGCCCAGCTCGTCGACGAGCCCGCGTTCCGCCGCGTCGGAGCCGGTCCACACGCGTCCGCGCGCGAGCCTCTCCAGGTCGGGGAGGTCCATGCCGCGCCCCTGGGCGGCCTTGGCGGTGAAGTCCGCGTAGATCCGGTCGAGGGAGTGGTCGAGCCGCTCCCACTCGCTCTCGGTGAAGTCCCTGGTGGTGGAGTTGATCTGCGCGTGCCGCCCGAACGCGGCGTCCCCGAAGCTCACCCCGAGGCGCGCCATCAGCTCGCTGACGACGGGCTTGCCGGAGTACACGCCGATCGAGCCGGTGAGCGTGCCGGGCTGCGCGACGATTCGGTCGGCGGCCATCGCGATGAAGTACCCGCCGGACGCCGCCAGGTTCCCCATGGACACCACGACGGGCTTGCCGGCCTTCCGCGCCAGGTTCACCTCGCGCCAGATCACGTCGGAGGCCACGTAGGAGCCGCCGGGGCTGTTCACCCGCATGACGATCGCCTTGATCTTCGGGTCCCGCACCGCGGCCCGGATCGCCGACGCGAGCGTGTCGGACCCGACGGCGCCGCCCTGGCCGGGCACCGCCCCCCGGCCGGACCGCCCCAGCCTGATCATCCCGTGCGCCTGGACCAGCGCGACGGCCTCCTTCGCGCCGCCCGTCTGGAGCCGTCCGGAGATGCCGGACCGGTTGTACCGGGAGACGTACTGCAACCGGGCATCCCGTCCGGCCGTGTTCCGGAGGTGGGCGTACACCTCGTCCCGGTAGCCGAGCTCGTCGACCAGCCCGCCCTCGAGCGCCTCGGACGCGCTCAGCGGCGCCCGGTCGATCAGCTCGCGCACCTTGTCCGCGGAGAGGCCGCGGGCCTCCGCGACGCCGGAGACGATCTGCTCTCCGAGGGAGGCGACCATCCGCTGGGACGCCTCGGCGTGCTCCTCGGTGTAGTCCCGCTCCAGGAAGGTGTTGGGCGCCGTCTTGTACTCGGCCCGCTTGCCGAACCGGAAGGTGACGCCGGCCTTGTCGAGCGCGTCCTTGACGAACGGCTCGGACAGCGCGACGCCGGTGATCCCGGCGTCGCCCGAAGGCTGGAGGTAGATCTTCTCGAAGGCCGTGGCCAGGTAGTAGGCGGAGGTGCCCTGCCCGGTCTCGCCGAACGTCTCGGTCCAGGCGACGGTCAGTTTGCCCGCGGCCCTGAACTCGGCGACGGCCTCGCGCAGCTCCTGGGCGAGGGCCAGCCCGACCTGCCCGCTGACCTTGGCGACCAGCGCCTTGACCCGGGGGTCCCGCCGGGCCTTGCGCAGCCCGTCCAGCACGTCCCGCAGGTGCACGCGGCGGGTGCCCATCAGGGCGCTCACCGGGTCCTGGTGCACGCCTTCGACGATTCCGTCCGAGAGGTCCAGTTCCAGGACCAGCGGGGCGTGGCGTCGCTCACGCAGGTCTTTGACCGTGTCCAGTGCCTTCAGCGGATCCACCATGGCCCAACACTACGCGCCGTCGATGACCTTCCGTGCCCTGGCGAAGACCTGGTTCCCGGTGACGCTCGCGGTGGCGACGGCGCAGGGCACGTCGTCGGAGTCGAGCAGCCTCGCGGCGGAGACCGTGCGGGAGCGGCCCGAGTGGGTGACGGTCCCGACGACGGAGTAGGAGGCCCCGGCCTGCACGGCCCGCAGATAGTCGATGTTCAGGTTGAGCGTCAGCTGCGGGATGAAGACGTCTCCGAGGCTGGCGGCCGCCAGGCAGACGGCGTTGTCGAGGATCGTGGCGATGAACCCGCCGTGGACGATGCCCCCGGGGTTGCAGAGCTTCGCGTCGGGGCTCCAGGCCAGCTCGACCCGGCCGGGTTCGGCCTTGACGATCCTCTGCCCGATGTAGTCGGACACGTCGGTCACTTGAGGGAACCTCCCGTCACCGATGGCCTGGATGAGCTCGGCCCCGGTGAGGGTGTCCCAGAGTTCTGCTTCTGACACGTACGCGAGGGTAACTAACGTCCGGTCCCCGCGCCTCCGCGCCCCCGCTCACCCGTCCTTGCTGAGGCTGGCGGGACCGCTGGTCACCGGACCCGCCGAATACGCCATCGACAGGCCCTCCCCCTCGGGGCTCAGCCGCACCGTGCCGCCGGGGCAGTCGGGGTCCTCGTCGGTCAGGTCCAGTTCCAGCTGGTCCTCCCGGACGGCCTTGACGCCCAGCGTCCCGTTGCACGCCTTGTCGCCCAGGAGCTGGGAGTCACCGGACGTCTGGCCCTCGAAGAGGACCAGCTTCACCTCGTAGTACCGGCTGTCGCCCTCGGCGTCCTGGATCTCCAGTCCGCCCGACCAGGTCCCGGCGAACTCCAGGGGGATCGTGCTCCCTTCCCCCTCCCCCGGAAGCACGCCCTTGTCCCGCAGCTCCTGGTAGCCGAACCAGCCGCCCGCGGCCAGCACCGCCGCCAGCGTCAGGAGCACCAGGGGCGTCTTGGACCGGCGCCGCCGCGGCACGCGCACGCCCGGCGGATAGAACGGCTGCGGGCTCATCGGCGGCGGGGTGACGGGAGGCGGCAAGGTGGGCTGCGGGACGGGCGGCGGGGTCACCGGCGGCCGGTCGACGGTCTCGTCCGTCCGGGACCACGACGGGGCGAACGGCGTCGGAGCCGGGGTCGCCGGGCCCTCGTGCGGCCCGTCGTGCTCCAGGTCCGCCTCCAGCTCGTCCCGCAACTGGCGGGCGGTGGGCCGCAGCGCCGGGTTTTTGTCCAGGCAGCGCCGCAGCAGCGGCTCGAACGCCTCCAGCCCGTGTCCCAGCCGGGGTTCGGCGTGCATGATCCGGCCGAGGATGACCGCGACGTTGTCCCCGTCGCCGTCGAACGGCCCGAAGGGCGGGTATCCGGTCGCGGCGAACACCATCGTGCACGCCCAAGCCCACACGTCGGACGCCTTGCCCGCCGGCTGCCCCTGCAGCTGCTCGGGCGCGATGTAGGAGGGCGTGCCGACGAGCTGCCCGCCCTGGGTGTGCTGGTCGACGGGGCGGGCGATGCCGAAGTCGACGACGCGGGGCCCGTCCGGGCCGAGGAGGACGTTGGCGGGTTTGAGGTCGCGGTGCACCACCCCGGAGCCGTGGACGGTCACGAGCGCCTGGGCGGTGAAGGCCAGCAGCCGCTCCAGGTCCCCGCCGCGCAGCGGACCCTGGGCGGCGACCCGGTCGAACAGGGACGGCCCGTCGACGAACTCGCTGACCACGAAGGGTCGGGTGCCCTCGAAGGAGTAGTCGACGACGCGGGCGATGCAGTACTGCAGCCGCACCCGCTGGACGGCGTTCATCTCGCGTTCGAGCCGCTCGCGGGCCTCGGCGTCGGCGGCCTTGAGCACCTTCACCGCGACCTTCTCCTGGCTCTGGGAGTCACGCCCCAGGTAGACGATGCCCTGGCCGCCCTCACCGAGCCGTTTCAGCAGGAAGAACCGGCCGAGGGCGCGCGGGTCTTCGGGTCTGAGGGGTTCGGGCGTCGCGGTCATGGGATGCCTCCAGGGTTCGTGCCGCTCCCAGCTTGCCCTGTCCTCGGCGTTACAAGGTAGGCGTCCGGCCTGATCTTCGATCACGGCTCGGCTACTCTGCCGGACGTGGACGGCGATGGCTTCACCCGGTGCGAGCGCGGCCACATGCACTGGGGCCGGTTCGGGGCCGCGGGCCTGCTGGTGTTCAGCGGAGGCCACGTGCTGCTCCAGCAGCGCGCGTGGTGGTGCAACGGCGGCGGCACGTGGTGTCTTTTCGGCGGCGGGCGGAACGCGGGCGAGGACCCGGTGGCGGCGGCGCTGCGGGAGACGACGGAGGAGAGTTCCCTGGACGTCTCCGCCGTGCGCCTGCACGGGCGGATCCATGACGACCACGGCGGCTGGTCCTACACGACGATGGTCGGCTCGCTCCAGGACCGCCCGAAGGTCCGCGGGGCGTCCAGCGAGACGAAGGCGGCCCGCTGGGTCCCGGTCTCCGAGGTGGACACGCTGCGCCTGTTCGCGCCCTTCGGCGAGGCCTGGCCTACGCTGCGCTCCATGCTCACCCGTGTGGTCCTGATCGTGG
Organism: Actinocorallia aurantiaca; assembly: GCF_039533685.1. Classification (NCBI taxonomy): domain Bacteria; kingdom Bacillati; phylum Actinomycetota; class Actinomycetes; order Streptosporangiales; family Thermomonosporaceae; genus Actinocorallia; species Actinocorallia aurantiaca. The sequence goes on from NZ_BAAATZ010000006.1 coordinate 59,189, forward strand.
ACGCCGCCAACGTCATGGGCTCCCGCCCCGACGGCTGGTGGCGCGACAGGCTGGGCGCGGCCCGGCGGCTGCGCGACGCGCTGGCCGGGCTGGGCCCGGTCTCGCTGGGCCCGTTCGACGAGGCCTATCCGGAGCTGGTGCTGGTGGTGGAGGGCGCGGCCCGGGCGCTGGAGGGCTCCGCGGGCGTGCGGGTCGTCGCCGCCCCCGGCAGCGGGGACGACGAGATCGTCCGGCAGATCGGCCAGGACCCGCACCAGTACCACGTGGTGGTCACCGCCGACCGCGAGCTGCGCCGCCGGTGCGAGGAGGCGGGCGCCGAGGTCGTCGGCCCGCGCTGGCTGCTGGACAGGATCGGCTGAGCCGGGCCTACAGGTCCAGGGAGTAGTCCAGGACCACCCGGTCCGCCGGGATGACGATGTCCCGGCACACCTCCAGGACGCGGTCTCCGGAGAACATCCGCCGAGTGATGGTGACGACGGGCGTCCCGCCCGCCATCCGCAGCGTCTCGACCTCCTCCGGGGTGGGCATCCGGGCCCGGACCGCCTCCTCGACGCGGGTGGGCGGGTGGCCGAGATAGGACAGCTGCGCGGGGGTGCCCCCGGGCCACGGCTCCCGTTCGGGGTCGGCGACGGGGGTGCCGCCGACGAGGTCCCACGGCAGGTAGTTGACGGAGATCTGCTGGGGTTCGCCGCGCGCCCAGAACACGAACCGGCGCCGCAGGAGGTCCGTCCCGGCGGGGAGGGCGAACAGCGCGGCGAGTTCGGCGTCGGCGCGGACGCCGCGGTACTCGCGGTCGAGCCGGTACTCGCTCCAGCCGATCCGCTGGTCGTGGGTGAAGGAGGTGGCGGGCGCGGTGAGCGGCCCGGTCTCCACCCGGTAGCGCTCCATGGCCACCCGCCTGACCGGTGGCCGGATGCGGACGACGGTGCCGCCGCCGCGCCGGGTCTCCACGAGCCCCTCGCCGCGCAGGACCGCCACCGCCTGGCGGGCCACGATCTCGGAGACTCCGTGCTCCGCGGCCAGTACCGCGAGGGTGGGGAGCCGCGAGCCGGGGGGATGGGCGCCGTCCCGAATTCCCTTTCTGAGCTCATCAGCGATCCGGATATAGGCGGGTTTCGGCACCGGCGACACCTCCCTGTCGGACCGCCGGGGGAATGTTGCTGTTACTTGAAGCTTGACGGTTCTCTCTACGCGTATCACTTTTGTATACGGAATGAGTCGTTCGGGGAAGGGACCACCCTGATGGTGGACTTCGCAGACCTCAAGGCGAGCATCGAGGCGGAACATCCGGGCTGGGTGGTGTGGCGGAGCGACGCCGGCCGGTGGTATGCCACCCGCAGCGGAGACCTGACGGACGCCCAGCTCGGCGCGGGCCTGGCGATGACCCTGGCGTCCGATGACGAGCAGGGCCTGCGCGACCAGCTGGACGGGCAGGCTCGGGCGGACGCCGGAGGCTGAACGCCCCGGCGGAGGAGATGGGGGGAGATCCCGGCCCGCCCCGGAGCGCAGGGACGGAGCGGGCCGGGGTCGTCACGCGTGTTCTTTCGGCGTCCCAAGTGACATAAGAGTACGGTTCAGGTAAGTATTCACGCTCGGCCAGAGAAGGCTCTTCGCGAACCAGAGCAAACGGTTGAACGTTCTAAGTGAAAAGCAACCGACTCTGGAGGGTCAGTGAAAGGCCAGCCGTCTCCGACCTCCGTCACTCCCCCGTTGGTCTCCCCGCGCCGCGGCCGTCACGGCCGCCGCACCCCCGCATGGACGATCGCACTGGTCGCCGCCCTCCTCGGAGTCGCCGTCTCCTCCGCAGTGCTCTACTTCGGCCGGGGTCAGGACCCCGCCGCGATCCTCGACGACGAGCCCGTCGGCAGCATCTCCGCGGGACCGCCCGGCGACTGGGCCGCCTGGGGGTTCACCCACACCCAGAAGAGCCTCGACGCCGAACCGGCGGCCGCGCCCGCGGTGCGCGCCCAGAAGATGCTGCAGGCCCAGCACATCATGGGGTTCGGCGCGGACAACCCGCAGCCGACCCCCGGACGGTACGACTGGTCGTCGCTGGACCGGCGGATGAAGGCGATCCGCGACACCGGCGGCGTCCCGGTCGTCACCCTGTGCTGCGCGCCCGACTGGATGAAGGGCGGCCCGGCCGGCGCGACCGACTGGAACCACCTGGAGGACTCGCCGCTGCCGGAGTTCTACGACGCGTTCGCCGAGCAGGCCGCCGCGGTCGCCCGGCGCTACCGGGACGTGCAGCACTTCTTCGTCTGGAACGAGTTCAAGGGCTTCTTCAACCGCGAGCGGAACCGCTGGGACTACGAGGGCTACACCCGGCTCTACAACAAGGTCTACACGGCGCTGAAGAAGGTGGACTCCGACCTCCAGGTCGGCGGCCCCTACATCCCGCTCAACAGCTACGCCGACGCGCACTCCGAGACGTCGGACGAGGTGAAGGGCCCGTGGGGCGCGGCCGACCGGCGCGGGCTGGAGGCCGTCGAGTACTGGATAGAGAACAAGGAGGGCGCGGACTTCATCGTGGTCGACGGCTCGTCCCTGCCGGAGGACCGCACGGCGCACGGCGACGAGTTCGCCGCGAACGCCAAGTTCGGCGCGCTCACCCGCTGGCTGCGCGCCAAGGAGGACCTGCCGGTGGTGTGGGCCGAGTGGTACGTCGAGCCGGAGAACTCCGGGTGGACCCCCGGCCGGCTGCACGCCGTCCAGGCCGCCGCGATGATCGAGTTCGCGCGGTCGGGGGCCGCGGGCGCGCTGTACTGGAGCCCGCAGGGCAGCCCCGGCGCCTGCATGGGCTGCCTGTGGACCTCCGACGGCAAGGCGCTTCCGTCACTGGAGATCCAGCAGAACTTCGCCCGCTGGTTCGCCCCCGGCACCGAACTGATGCAGGTTCCGGTGGCGGGCGCGACAGAAAAAGACCTGAAAGTGCTGGCCTCCGGCCGGCAACTGCTCGTGGTGAACGCGACCGGCCGGAGCCTGGCGGCTACGGTCGGTGGCGAAGAGCTCTCACTCCAGCCCTACGAGGTCAGGTGGATCGACCGTTGAACGCGAGTACGGACGTCGTCGGCGTCGACTTCTGGGCCCGGCCGCACGAGGAGCGGTACGCCGAGTTCGCCCGGCTGCGCGGCCTGAAGGAGCCCGTCTTCTTCACCGAGCCCCGGGTGCCCCTGGTCCGCGCGGGCAAGGGCTTCTACGCGCTGGTGCGGCACGCCGACGTCGTCGAGGTGAGCCGCGACACCAAGGCGTTCTCCAGCGAGCCCGCGGCGACGTCGCCGGAGCCGCCGCCGTGGATCGCCTGGCTGTTCGGCCGCCCCATGGTCAACATGGACGACCCCCGGCACGGGCGGCTGCGCCGGATCGTGTCGCGGGCATTCAGCCCGAAGATGCTGGGCGGCCTGGCCGGCGACGTCCAGGCCACCGCCACCCGCATCGTGGACGACGTGGAGCGCGAGGGTCCCCGGGACTTCGTCGAGCAGGTCGCCGCGAGGCTGCCCATCAACGTCATCTGCTCGATGATGGGCGTCCCGCCCGAGCGGCGGCCGTACGTGCTCGAACGCATCGACGTCATGACGGAGTACTCGGGGGTGCGCGGCTCGCTGTTCGACCCCCGGACGCTGCGACTGCTCGCGGGCAACCTGAAGGCCATCGTCGACCTGCACCGGCTGGTGGCGGGGATGGGGCGGGAGCGGCGCGGGAACCCCGGGGGCGACCTCGTCTCGGCGCTGGTCAACGCGAACGTCGACGGCGAGGCCCTGACCGTCCGGGAGCTCGGGAGCTTCTTCGACCTGCTGCTGGTGGCGGGCAACGAGACCAGCCGCAACGCGCTGTCGCACGGCATCAGGCTGTTCACCGAGCACCCCGAGCAGCGGGAGCTGCTGCTGGAGGACTACGACGCCAGGATCGGCCCGGCGATCGAGGAGATCGTGCGGTACACCTCTCCGATCATCCAGTTCCGGCGGACCGTGACCCGGCCGTACGAGCTGAACGGCCTGCGGCTCGAGCCGGGCGACAAGGTGGTGCTGTTCTATCCGGCCGCCAACCGCGACCCCGAGGTCTTCCCCGACCCTGACAAATTCGACATCACCCGCTCCCCCAACCCGCACGTCGGGTTCGGCGGGCCCGGCGCCCACCTGTGCCTGGGCGCCAACCTCGCCCGCATGGAGCTGAAGATCATGTTCCGGGAGCTGTTCACCCGGCTGCCGGACATCCGCACGACGGGCGAGCCGGAGTACCTGCTGTCCAACTTCGACAACGGGGTCGTCCGCCAGCCCTTCGCGTTCTGAGCCGCGCTCCGCCCGAGGGCGGTGCGCTCACTCGTCGGCCTCCCGGGCCCCCCGCGGCTCGGGAGGCTCCATCGGGATCTCCAGCCCGTGCTCGCCGGCCACCTCGACGGCCCGCGCGTAGCCGGCGTCGGCGTGCCGCAGCACCCCGATGCCGGGATCGTTGGTGAGGACCCGTTCGAGCTTCCGCGCGGCCAGCGGGGTCCCGTCGGCGACCGCGACCTGCCCGGCGTGCACCGAACGCCCCATCCCGACGCCGCCGCCCTGGTGGATCGACACCCAGGACGCGCCCGACGCGGTGTTGAGCATGGCGTTGAGCAGCGGCCAGTCGGCGATCGCGTCGGATCCGTCGAGCATGCCCTCGGTCTCGCGGTGCGGGGACGCCACCGAACCGCAGTCGAGGTGGTCGCGGCCGATGACGACCGGCGCGCTGATCCTCCCCTGCGCCACGAGCTCGTTGAACCGCAGTCCCGCCTTGTCGCGCTCGCCCTGGCCGAGCCAGCAGATCCGGGCGGGCAGGCCCTGGAAGCGCACCTTCTCCCGCGCCATCCGGATCCACCGGCCGAGGGACTCGTCGCGGGGGAAGAGGTCGAGGACGGCCCGGTCGGTGACGTCGATGTCCTTCGGGTCCCCCGACAGCGCCACCCAGCGGAAGGGGCCCTTCCCCTCGCAGAACAGCGGGCGCAGGTAGGCGGACACGAAGCCGGGGTAGGCGAAGGCGTGCTCGTACCCGGCCAGCCGGGCCTCGCCGCGCAGCGAGTTTCCGTAGTCGAAGACCTCCGCTCCGGCCTCCAGGAACCCGACCATCGCCTCGACGTGCCGGGCCATCGACTCGTGGGCCCGCATCGTGAGGCCGTCGGGGTCGCGTTCCCGCAGCGTGGAGAGCTCCTCGAAGGGCACCCCGGCCGGCAGGTAGCGCAGCGGGTCGTGGGCCGGGGTCTGGTCGGTGACGATGTCGACGGGGGCCCCGGCCGCCAGCAGCCGGGGGACGACCTCGGCGGCGTTGCCCAGCAGCGCGATCGACAGGGGCCGCTGGGCGTCCCTGGCGTGCAGGGCCAGGGACAGCGCCTCGGCCTCGGACTCGGTGCTCAGGTCGCAGTAGCCCTGGTCGATGCGGCGGGCGATCCTCGAGGGGTCGCATTCGACGCAGATCACCGCCCCGCCGTTCATGGTGACGGCCAGCGGCTGCGCCCCTCCCATGCCGCCGAGCCCCGCGGTGAGCGTGACCGTCCCGGCTAGGGTGCCGCCGAAGCGCCGGTCGGCGATGGCGGAGAAGGTCTCGTAGGTGCCCTGCAGCACGCCCTGGGTGCCGATGTAGATCCACGAGCCGGCGGTCATCTGCCCGTACATGATGAGCCCGAGCTCGTCCAGCCGCCGGAACTCCTCCCAGGTCGCCCACTCGGGCACCAGGTTGGTGTTGGCCAGCAGCACCCTCGGCGCCCACTCGTGGGTGCGGAAGACCCCGACGGGCTTGCCGGACTGGACGAGCAGGGTCTCGTCCTCGGCCAGGTCCGTCAGGCAGCGCACGAGCGCGGCGTACGCGCCGGGGCTGCGGGCGGCCTTGCCGCTCCCCCCGCAGACGATCAGCGACTCGGGGTGTTCGGCGACCTCGGGGTCGAGGTTGTTGGCGAGCATCCGCAGCGCGGCCTCCTGCGGCCACCCCCGGGCGCTCATCGCGGTGCCGCGGGCGGCGCGGACCGGGAAGTGCTCCATGCGGTCCTCCTGCCGTGAAGACGCCTCTGCCCTTGTCCTGCCCGTCCCCGGGCGGGGCTGAACGGAGGTATCCGGAAGGAAACCGAAAGGAAAAGAGTCGAGAAAAGTCCGGTCTTGTTCACTTCTGCCCTGAGAAGCCAGCATAGTTATGCGGGTGGATCGGAAGGTGGCCCAGCGGACCCCTCCGGACGAGGCGGAGTTGTCGGCCTGCGTCCGAGCCGCGCAACAGGGAGACGAAACGGCTTTCCGGACCGTTTACCGGGATCTTCAGCCACGTCTGCTGCGCTACCTGCGCGCTCTCGTGGCCGAGGACGCGGAGGACGTCGCCTCAGAGGCCTGGCTGCAGATCGTCCGCGACCTGCCCTCCTTCAGGGGCGAGTACGACGGGTTCCGGGGCTGGGCGACGACCATCGCCCGCAACCGGGCCCTGGACCACGTCAGGCGGCGCCGGCGCCGCCCCCAGGCCGAGACGACGCTGGACGAGCTGACCGAGGTCGCCGGGGAGCACGACACCGAACTGAGCGCGCTGAGCGGGCTGGGCACCGAGCGGGCGCTGAAGATGATCATGCGGCTGCCCCGGGACCAGGCGGAGGCCGTGCTGCTGCGGGTGGTCATCGGGCTCGACGCCAAGACCGCGGGTCAGGTGCTGGGCAAGCGGGCCGGTGCGGTGCGCACCGCGGCCTACCGGGGCCTGAAAAAACTCGCTGCGGAGATCGAGTGACACTTTGGCGCACCTCGACGCTGAGAGAGATGAGATGAGCGCGAAACGGATCAGCCGAAGGACCGCGGAGCAGATGCTCCGCGGGAGTTCGGCGGGCCATCCCGTCGCCGACCTGCTCAACAGCGCGGCCGCCCACGGGCGGGAGGAAGAGCTGAGCGGTGAGACGGAGGTGATGGCCGCCTTCCAGGCAGCGTTCGTCGACGCACCAGCCCTGTCAACGGCGTCGGCCCTGCCGGCGCCCGCAGAGAGAAACCGGGAGAAGCCATCACTCCGCTCCTTGCTCGCCAAAGCGCCGACCGCGCTGATCGCCGGGACCGCCCTGGCGGTCACGGCGGTGGGCGGGGTCGCGATCGCGGCCAACGGCGGAGTGCCCGGACAGAAGAAAGCGGAGAAGCCCAAGGCCTCACCCACCTCGGTCTCCCCGCCCTTCACCCGCAAGTACGCGCCGCCTCCCAGCCCCGCTCCGGTGGCGACGCCGTCCAACGCCGACCTGTGCCGGAAGTACATCGCCCAGGGCATGAAGGACGAGAACATCGCCCCGCTGGTCAAGGCCGCCGGGGGACGCAAGAAGGTCATCGCCTTCTGCGTCACCCTGCTGGGCGCGGACAAGAACAAGCCCGCGGGCCAGTGGCCGCCTCCGGGCTGGCCGACGGACTGGCCCACCACCTGGCCCAAGGGCAAGGAGTGGCCGACCGAGTGGCCCAAGGAGCTGCCGAAGGAATGGCTCCAGCCGCACGGCTCCCCGCAGGACCGCAAGAAGGCCGAGGGCGAGGCGAGCGCCGAACGCCAGTCGTTCTGGCCGCAGGAGTGGCCTGAGCTGGAGTTCTGGCAGCAGCAGGACGAAGACCGACCGAACAACTGAAGAACACAAGACTCCGGACGCCTACCACGGGTTCTGCCCCCGTTCCCGTAACCACGGCGTCCGGAACCGCCGGGACTCCCCGCGCCCTCCGGTCCGGGAGGTGCAGCGTTCCCGTCCGTGTGAGCGGCCTCCTGGTCGCGCGACGGAGATCCGGCGGAAGGACGCCGTGTTCGCGGGCTTTGCCCGGGCCCGCGAACACGGCGCACCGGCCGATCGGCCGGCCTGCCGATCTGGGGTGGTCAGCAGGCCGGCTGATCTTTTTTCACGGACTTCTCCGATCAGACCGGGTGGGCGTCCAGCCACTCGGCGGCGACCTTCGCGGGGTCGGTCTTGTCGACGGCGACCTTCTTCATCATCTCCTGCAGGCCCTCGGTGGTGAGCTGGGCCGAGACCTTGTTCAGCGTCTCCGCGGCCGCCGCGTCGACGCCGTCCTCGCGCACCAGCGGGGTGACGTTCTGCAGGCCGAAGACGCCCTTGGTGTCCTCCAGCACCACCAGGCCGTCCAGGACGATCGCCGGGTTGGCGGTGAAGACGTTGCCGACCTGGACCTTGCCACTCTTCAGCCAGGTCGGGATGTTGCCGCCGCCGGAGCGGTCGGGCACCCACTCCTTGAACTTCAGGCCGTAGACGGTGCTCAGCTTGTCCTTGAACCGCTCCTCGAACGGGGCGGGCCCGCCCACGACGAGGTCACCGGCCACCGCCTTGAGGTCCTCGACGGTCTTCAGGTTGTTCTTCGAGGCCGTCTCGGACGTGACGGTCAGCGAGTCGTTGTCCTGGGCCGCGGACGAGTCCAGCAGCTTCAGCCCGGCCGGGAGCTTGGCGGAGGCCGCCTTGTTGGTCTCCTCCGTCGTGGCGGGCAGCTCGGCCTTCGGGTCGAGGTAGGCCAACAGCGCGCCGTTGTACTCCGGCAGGACGGTCAGGTCGCCGTTCTCCAGGAGCTTGTAGTAGACCTCGCGCTCGCCGATGTTGAGCTTGCGCTCGACCTTCACGCCCTTGTCCTCCAGCGCACCGGCGTACAGCTCGGCGAGCAGGACGTTGCCGGGGAAGCCGGCGGAGCCCACCACGATGGTCTCGTTGGTGCTGGCCGTGCCGTCAGTGCTCCCCGTGCCGTCGAGGGGGTTGTCCTCGCTTCCGCCGCAGCCCGCGGCGAACGTCGCCAGCAGGGCGGCGCCCAGCAGGATCTTCAGGGGTCTCATCCGGGGATTTCCTTTCGGTTGTTCGGTTCCGGCCTCAGCCCTCGGGGGGTGAGAAGCCGGCCGGTGTAGGTGAAGAGGATCTGGACGGCGACCGCGAGCAGCACCACCAGGAGGGAGCCGCCGACCGCGGTGCCGTACTGGCGCAGCAGGATGCCGTCCATGAGGTAGCCGCCGAGCCCGCCGAGGTTGATGTAGGCCGCGACGGTCGCGGTGGCGACCACCTGGACCGCCGCGGTCCGCGCCCCCACCATGATCAGGGGGACCGCGAGCGGCAGCTCCACCCGCAGCAGCACCTGGCGGCCCGTCATGCCCATGCCGAGGGCCGCGTCCCGCACCCGCGGGTCGATCTGGCGCACGCCCTCGTAGGTGTTGACCAGCACGGGCGGGATCGCCAGCGCCACCAGCGGGACGAGCGCGGCGAGGTCGCTGCCCGCGCTCAGCAGGAAGATGAGCACCAGCAGGCCCAGGGTGGGCAGCGCGCGGAAGCCGTTCGCGACGTTGATCACGGTGAAGGCGGTGCGCCGCCCGGCGTGCGCCAGGAGCAGCCCGACCGGCAGCCCGACGAGCACGGCCACGGCGAGCACCAGCAGGGTGTAGCCGAGGTGCTCGGCGAGCCGGACGGGGATGCCGTCGGGACCGTGCCAGTTCGCGCCGTCCGTCAGCCAGCGCCAGCCGTCGTTCATCGCGGGCTCCAGGGGGTGAGCAGCCGCTGGAGCAGCACCAGCGCCAGGTCGAACAGCACGGCCAGAATGATGATCAGCACGATCCCGGCCAGCACCGGGGTGGTGAACTGGAGGTCGAAGCCCGTCTTGAACAGGGAGCCGAGCCCGCCGATGCCGACCAGCGCGCCCACGCTCACCAGGCTGATGTTGGAGACGGTGGCGACCCGCAGGCCCGCGATGATGACGGGCACCGCGATCGGCAGCTCGACCGCCACCAGGCGGCGCAGCGGGGTGTAGCCCATCGCGGTCGCCGCCTGCCGGGTGGTGTCGGGGACCTGGCGCAGCCCGTCGACGACGTTGGGCACCAGCACGGCCAGCGTGTAGAGGGTGAGCGGGATGGCGACCGTCCAGATGCTGAGGCCGGTGTAGTCCAGCAGCACCAGGAACAGGGCGAGGGACGGCAGCGAGTACAGGATGTTCACGGCCGTCAGCACCGGCGGGTAGAGGCCGCGCCAGCGCGCGCACAGCACGCCCAGCGGCACCGCCACCAGCAGGCCGAGCAGGACCGGCAGCAGCGAGAGCTTCAGGTGCTCGACGGTCAGGTCGCCGAACAGGCCGTAGTGCTCGTGGATCCAGTCCCAGCGGACCAGAGGCTCGTCCTCGTTCATCCCCGCTCTCGCTCCAGTTCCAGCTCGCGGACGAGGCGGAGCTTGCGCAGCCCGTGCTCCCCGCCGAGGAACTCGGTGACGAAGCCCTTCCCGGGGGCCGCGAGCAGCTCCTCCGGGGTGGCGAGCTGGGCGAGCCTGCCGCCCTGGGCGAAGACGGCGACGCGGTGGCCCAGCCGCAGCGCCTCCTCGATGTCGTGGGTGACGAACACGATGGTCTTGGGGGTGCCCTCGCCCTGGGCGAGTTCCGCCTGGAGGCGGAGGAACTCCTCCTGCAGGACGTTCCGGACGATCGGGTCGACCGCGCTGAACGGCTCGTCCATCAGCAGGACGGGCGGGTCGGCGGCCAGCGCGCGGGCCACGCCGACCCGCTGCTGCTGCCCGCCGGACAGCTGGTGGGGGTAGCGGCGGGCCAGGCCCGGGTCGAGGCCGACGAGCTCGAGCAGGTCCAGCGCGCGGGCGCGGGCCCTCCCCTTGTCCCAGCCCAGGAGCCGGGGCACCGTGGCGACGTTGTCCACGACGGTGCGGTGCGGGAAGAGGCCGCCGTGCTGGATCACGTAGCCGATGCCGCGCCTCAGCTTCGCCGGGTCCTGGCCGAGCACGTCGACGCCGTCGATCTCGATCTTCCCGGAGGTCGGCTCGACCATCCGGTTGATCATGCGCAGGGTGGTGGTCTTGCCGCAGCCGGAAGGGCCGACGAGGACGGTGATCTCGCCGGTGGCCAGGGTGAGGTCCAGCCCGTCCACGGCGACCGTGCCGTCGGCGTACCGTTTGTTCACGCCGGTGAAGGTGATCAATATCTCTACCTAATCAGTAAGTTCAGTAGGAATCCTGCCGGTCGACTGCCTCGCGCACAACACCGGGGAGCGCACGACCCTGCCGGGGGAACGTTCCTCGATGGCCGCGACCATCAGCGCGACCGCCTCGTCCGCCACCCCCGGCAGGTCCCAGTCGACCGTGGTGAGCGGCGGCGTCGGCAGCACCGACAGGGCGTGGGCGTCGTACCCGCACACCGACAGGTCGTCCGGGACGCCCAGGCCGAGCTGCCCCGCCGCCACGTAGACGCCGTAGGCGATGGAGTCGGAGAAGCAGAAGACCGCGCTCGGCCTGTCCCTGCGGACCAGCAGCTCCCGGGCCGCCACGGTCGCCTCCGGCAGTGCCGAGCGGGTGACGACGACCTCGACGGAAAGCCCCAGCCTCCGCGCCTCGGCCCGGACGTGCACGTCGGCCGGGCGGTCCGGAGTGTGCTCCAGCGTCGAGGTGAAGACCCCGATCCGGCGGTGGCCCAGGCCGTGCAGGTGCTCCAGCGCCAGCGTCACGCCCGCACGATTGTCGAAGACCACCTCGCCGTGCGGGTTGCCCGCCAGGGCGTCCCCGACCGAGACCAGCGGGAGCTCCTCGGCCAGCTCCGCCCAGGCGGGGGCGGACGGGTCGACCGCCTGCACGATCATTCCGTCCACCTGCTGCCCGCGCAGCCGCTCGGCCAGCTCCAGCTCCCGCTCCGGGTCGTCGGCCGCGTCCAGGATGATGGCGTACCGGCCCTCGGCCAGCAGGGCCCGGCCGATCCGGACGGCGAGCTCCTGCTGCCAGAAGTCGGCCAGCGAACCGCACAGCAGGCCGACCGTGCCCGTCGGCCCGCCGGCCAGGGCACGGGCGATCGGATGCGCCTGGTAGCCGAGCTCGTCGGCCGCCCGGCGCACCCGCTCCTGCGTCTCGGCGGAGGTGTGGACGCCCCGCAGCGCATAGGACACCGCCGCCGGAGACAGGCCCGTCACCCGGGCCAGCTCACGGATCGTGACCCTCCGTCGCGAGTGCGGCATCAGCCCACAGTAAGTCGCCCCGGTGACGTTTCCTCCTAATCGTGATCTTTCTGTGGCCTGGCCAGCGTGAGAGAGAAGTCACCATCCGGATCCGTCCAGAACTCGGCGAGCGTGTAACCCGCCGCCTCCAGCTCGGATTCCAGGCGTTCCGGACGGAACTTCGCGGAGATCTCGGTGCGCATCTCCTCCGCGTCGGCGAACCGGACGGTCAGGTCCAGAGCGCCGACCCTGACCTCCTGGCGGCCCCGGGACCGCAGGCGCATCTCGATCCACTCGTCTTCCGCGTTCCAGACGGCGACGTGGTCGAACGCCTCGGGCACGAAGTCCGCGTCCAGGCGGGCGTTGATGACCCTCAGCACGTTGCGGTTGAACTCCGCCGTGACGCCCTGCCCGTCGTCGTAGGCGCGGACCAGGCGCTTCTCGTCCTTGACGAGGTCCGCGCCGAGCAGCAGGCCGTCTTCCGGGCCGAGAGTCGCCCGGACGGCGGACAGGAACCTGTGCCGCTCCCTCGGCACCATGTTCCCCACCGTCCCGCCGAGGAAGGCGACGAGCTTGCGCGGGCCGCCCGGGATCCGGGACAGATGCCGCTCGTAGTCGGCCGCCACCGGGCGCACGTCGAGCTCCGGATACTCGGCGGCGATCTTCTCCGCGGCCTCCAGCAGGTAGTCGTCGCTGACGTCCACCGGGACGTAGGTCTCCAGATCCAGCGCGTCCAGCAGCAGGCGGGTCTTCTCCCCCGAACCGGCGCCCAGCTCGACGAGCGTGCGCGCGCCCGTCACCGAGGCGATCTCCCCCGCGCGGGCCGCGAGGATCGCGCGTTCCCTCCGGGTCGGGTAGTACTCCTCCAGCCGGGTGATCTCAGTGAACAGCTCGCTGCCCCGGTCGTCGTAGAACCACTTGGGCGGCAGGGTCTTGGGCTCGGACGTCAGCCCCGCGGAGACGTCGGCGCGCAGCGCCTCGTCGAGCTCCTCCGGTTTCAGAAAATGCGCGATCTCAAAGATTCCCATATCTGTGCCCCCTATCGGAGTGGGTGGATGACGACGCCGTGGCGGTCCGCGGCGACCAGGGAACGGTCGGGAACCCGCTGCCAGGCCGGGCTCTCGTCATAGGGCTCGGAGGCCAGGACCACGGCGTGCTCCGCCGACCGGACGAACAGGCTGTCGCCCCAGGTCGTCGCCGCCAGCGACGCCCCGTCCGAGGCCAGCAGGTTGTAGCGGCCCGGCGCGATCGCGGCGGCCGTGCGGACCGTCTCGGCGAGGCCCTCCGCCAGGCTCAGGCCGCCCCGCCAGGCGCGCACCGCGCGGGCGAACAGCAGCGCCGAGTCGAGCGGGGCGCGGGCCTCGGGGACCAGCGACAGGTCCCCGGCGAGCTCCCGCAGTTTGGCCTCGACCGCGCCGAAGCCGTCGACCTTGCCGTTGTGGCTGAACAGCCAGCGCTCGCAGCGGAACGGCTGGGCTCCCGACTCCTCCACCGGGAAGCCGACCGTCGCGCTGCGCACGGCCGCCACCACGCACGAGCTCTGCAGGATCTCGCTGAGCTCGGCGAACGAGGTGTCCGTCCAGATCGGCTGCGCCCTGCGGTAGCGGACGACCCTGTCCCCCGCGTACCAGCCGGCGCCGAAACCGTCGGCGTTCAGCACGTTGCCGATGTTCATCCTGGGGGCGTAGGACTGGCGTTCCAGGGAGTGCGGCGGCCCGTAGACCAGGGAGTGCAGGCTGCGGGGCGGCCCGAGGTAGGCCAGGTGTCTGCACAACTCAGGCGCTCCTCGCGCAGCGGAAACCGGCGAAGATCTGGCGGCGGATCGGGTAGTCCCAGTTGCGGAACGTCGTCCGGCACGCCGACGGGTCCGTGGCCCAGGAACCGCCGCGCAGGACCTTGTAGTCCGGGCCGAAGAAGACCTCGGAGTACTCCTTGTAGGGGTGCACGCGGAAGCCCGGGTAGCCGTGGAAGTCGGTGGACGTCCACTCCCACACGTCGCCGAGGAGCTGCCGCACACCGGAAGGCGAAGCCCCCCGGGGAAAGGAGCCGACGGTGGAGGGCTGCAGGCGTCCCTGCCCGAGGTTGGCGCGGCCGTGCACGTACTCGTCACCCCAGGGGTATCTGAGGGCCTTCTCACGGGCGGGGTCCCAGCGGGCGGCCTTCTCCCACTCCGCCTCGGTCGGCAGGCGCTTGCCCGCCCAGCGGGCGTACGCGTCGGCCTCGTACCAGCAGACGTGCTGGACGGGCTGGTCGAACGGCACCGGCTCCACCGTCCCGAAGCGGCGGCGCAGCCACACGCCCTCCTTGAACCAGAAGGCGGGGGCGCCGACCTTCTTGCCCTGCCGCCACTCCCAGCCCCTGGGATGCCACCAGCGCTCGTCGTCGTAGCCGCCGGACTCGATGAACGCCAGGTAGTCGCCGTTGCTCACCGGGACGGTGTCGATGAAGTACTCCGGGAGGTCCACCCGGTGGGCGGGGCGCTCGTTGTCGTAGGCGGAGGGGTCGTCGGAGGTGCCCATCGTGAACGGGCCCGCCGGGATGCGGGTCTCGGGGAGCCAGGGGGTGACGTCCGCCGGGAGGTCCTTCTCGATCAGGGGAGAGGGGGTCCTGCGGAGCTGGTGGGTGGCGAGCATCGTCTCGTCGTGCTGGTGCTCGTGCTGGACGACCATCTCGAAGAGGAAGGCGTTCTCCGGACGCAGACCGTCCAGGGAGTCGAGGACTTTGTCCCGGACCGTCCGGATGTAGGCGCGGGCCTCGCCGGGCGGCAGCAGGGGAAGGGACGGGCGGGAGGCCCGGGGGTGCTCGAAGGCGTCGTAGAGGCCGTCTATCTCGGGCCGCATCGGCTCGACGCCGGCGGCCGCGCGCAGCAGCCACAGCTCCTCGTAGTTGCCGATGTGGGCCAGATCCCACACCAGGGGGGACATCAGCGGCGACACCTGGGTGACCAGGTCGCCGTCGTCCAGGGAGGTCAGCAGATGGCTTCTCTCCCTCGCCGCCGTCAGCTCGGCGGCGAAGCGTTCTCTCAGCGCGTCCACGCGTACTCCTCGATGTCGTCGGCCGGGCAAAGGCCGCGGGCGACATAGCGTTCGGCGTACTGCTCGGTGAGGCTCTTCATCTCTCCGGTGAGCACCGAGCAGGCCGCTTCGAAGCAGGCCAGGGCCGCCTTCGCCAGGGCGGGGTCGCGCAGCCCGTCCCGCGCGGCCCTCACCCAGTGGCCCCCGACGGGTTCGGCCGCGGCCTCGGCCGCGTCCGGCACCCGGTCGAGCAGGGCCGCGGCCACCGCGACCGGGACCCTCCAGTACGGCTCGGGCAGGGCGTCGATCATCCGCAGCTCGAGCCACCCCTGCGGCCGGACCGGGGGGAAGAGGGTGCTCAGGTGGTAGGCGAAGTCGTCGAGCACCGGCTCCCCGGTGCGCATCCACTCTCGGAAGGTCACGCCGGGGTTCACGATCCAGCTCTCGCCCCGGATCAGCATGACCTTGGCGTCCAGCGCGTACCCGGCCCACGCCTCCTCCGGGTCGTCCCCCACGGGGGCCGTGGTGCGGGTGGGATCCAGCCGCGCCCACACGGCCTGGCGCGTCGACTTCCAGCCCGTCCGGCGCCCGCGGTGCACCGGCGAGTTCGCGAAGGCGGCGATCAGGACCGGCCCGAGCAGGTGCGCCAGCCGCCACCTGCGCGCCGCCTGCTCCCGCGTCCCGATGTCCAGGCAGACCTGGACGGACGCGGTGGAGCACATCATCGTCAGATCCCCGAAATAGCGGCTCATACAGCGGTAGCGCAGCTCGTCCAGCTGCATCCGCGACGGCCGGACCGGATCCACTCCTGCCCCGACCAGCTCGATCCCCGGCACCCGCCGCCGCACCTCGGCCAGGTCCGCGGCCAGCGCCCCGCAGACCGCCTCAGCCCCCGGCAGCGCGACCGAGCTCAGCTCCAGCTGCCCGCCCGGCTCGAACGTCACCTTGCTGCCGCCGGGCAGCGCCCGCCGCGTCAGCGGCTCCCGCAGCCTCCCGAGCGGCACCGGCTCCCCCGGCCGCGCCTCGTCCACCACCAGCCACTCGGTCTCGATCCCCACCAGCCTCGGCGGGCCCTTCTTGAAGCACACTCCCCGCACGTGCTCGCGTACCTCGTCCTCAGTCAGGGACATGCGCCCTCCCGCTCTCCTGGTCCTGTTGACCTTCCCTGGTGAACCGGATCAGCTATCCCCAAAAACCCCAAAAACTCAATGAACTACGCGATACGCCTCGCCGTCGGCCATATCCCACAGGGGCTCCGCCCGTCGGCGGCGAGGCCGGGACCCGGGTGTGGACCCGGGCCTGGACCCGGGTCCCGCGACTGCCCGGAGAGCGAAATATGTCGGGATTTATTGATATTGAGTCTCTAGATCAGTCGGATTCCTTCTGTTTACGTGGTCCACCTCACGGCAACATGGCCCCCCGGAAGGAAGCCCATGGAACAGGACGAGACTCCGACCACGTTCACCCGCCGAAACGCCCTGACGCTCGCGGGAGGCACGTTCGCCGCAGGGGCGGCGTCGGGTCTCCTGGGAAGCACGTCCGCATCGGCCGCGCCCGGGGACACCGAGGCCGACGTGATCGTCGTGGGGGCCGGGCTGGCCGGACTCGTCGCCACGGCGGAACTCGCCGACGCCGGTCGGAAGGTGCTCCTCGTCGACCAGGAGTCCGAGGCCAACCTCGGCGGGCAGGCGTTCTGGTCGTTCGGCGGGCTGTTCTTCGTGAACTCCGACGAACAGCGGCTCATGGGCGTCAAGGACACCCGCGATCTGGCGTGGCAGGACTGGCTGGGCACCGCCGGGTTCGACCGCGGGATCGCCGACCCGTCGGGACAGGACTACTGGGGCCACAAGTGGGCCGAGGCCTACGTCGACTTCGCGTCCGGGGAGAAGCGCTCCTGGCTGCACGGCATGGGGATGCGCTGGTTCCCGATCGTCGGCTGGGCCGAGCGCGGCGGGCACCTCGCCGACGGGCACGGCAACTCCGTGCCCCGCTTCCACATCACCTGGGGCACCGGGCCCGCCGTGGTCGAGCCGTTCGAGAAGCGGGTCCGCGCCGCCGTCGCGAAGGGCCTCGTCACCTTCAAGTTCCGGCACCGGGTGGACGACCTGGTCAGGACCAACGGAGCCGTCACCGGCATCCGCGGCGCCGTCCTGGAGCCCACCACCGCGCCCCGGGGCACCCGCAGCTCCCGCGTCGAGACCGGCGAGTTCGAACTGAAGGCGCCGATCGTCATCGTGACGTCCGGCGGGATCGGCGCCAACCACACCCTCGTCCGGGAGAACTGGCCCGAGCGGCTCGGAACCCCGCCGAAGAGGATGATCACCGGCGTGCCGGACTACGTCGACGGCCGCATGCTGCGCATCTCCAACGAGGCCGGCGCGCGCCTGGTCAACCGCGACCGCATGTGGCACTACACCGAGGGCATCGAGAACTACGACCCGATCTGGAGCAACCACGGCATCCGCATCCTGCCGGGCCCGTCGTCGCTGTGGCTGGACGCCGAGGGCAAGCGCTTCCCGGTGCCGGGCCTGCCCGGCTACGACACCCTCGGCACGCTGAAACTCATCCAGGACACCGGCTACGACTACTCGTGGTTCGTCACCACGCAGAAGATCCTCGCCAAGGAGTTCGCGCTGTCGGGCTCGGAGCAGAACCCCGACCTGACGAACAAGAACATCCCGCTGACGCTCTCCCGCGCCTGGCAGAGCCCCGAACCGGTCGAGAAGTTCAAGAAGAACGGCGTCGACTTCATCGTCGCCGACACCCTGCCCGAACTCGTCACCGGCATGAACGAGCTGACCGGCGCCAACCTCATCAACCTCGCCGACCTCAAGCGCCAGATCGACGCCCGCGACCGCGAGATCGACAACAACTTCACCAAGGACCTCCAGGTCATGGGGATCCGCAACGCCCTGAACTACAACGGCGACAAGCTCAGCCGCACCGCCGCCCTCCACAAGATCATGGACCCCGAGGCCCGCCCCCTCGTCGCGGTGCGGCTCAACATCCTCACCCGCAAGACCCTCGGCGGCCTCCAGACCGACCTGTCGGGCCGGGTCCTGGGCGACGACGGCCGGCCCATTCCCGGCCTCTACGCCGCAGGCGAGGTCGCCGGCTTCGGCGGCGGCGGCGTCCACGGCTACCGCTCCCTGGAAGGCACCTTCCTCGGCGGCTGCATCTTCTCCGGCCGCACGGCCGCCCGCGCCGCCGC
>NZ_BAAATZ010000006.1:77347-125296 GCF_039533685.1 Actinocorallia aurantiaca
GCGGCCGCCGGCGCCTGACGCCGTCGCCTTCGACGGCCACCCGCCCGTCCTCTGCCAGCCCGCCTTGAGGCAAAGGACGGGCGGGCCCGGTGCGGGGTCAGTCCTTGCGCCCGGTCGCGGCCACGGTGACACCGAGACCGATCATCGTGAGCCCGCCGACCCCGCCGACCAGGGAGAGCCGCCGCGGAGAGCGGGCGAACCAGTCCCGCGCGCTCGCCGCGGCCAGACCCCACACGCTGTCGGAGACGACCGCGATCGCGTTGAAGACCAGTCCGAGCACCAGCATCTGCACCACCACATGCCCCTGCGCACGATCCACGAACTGAGGCAGCACGGCGGCGAAGAACACGATGGTCTTGGGGTTGCTCACGCCGACCGCGAACCCCTCCCAGAAGGTGCGCAGACCACCGCGCGCCCCCGTGCCGTCCGCGAATACGGCTTGCGACGAGCCGCGTTCCCGCCACGCCTTGACGCCCAGGTACACGAGGTAGGCGGCCCCCGCCCACTTCAGCACCGTGAAGGCGAGGACCGAACGTTCCACGACCTGCCCGACGCCGAGCGCCGCGGCCACGACGAGCACGTACGCGCCGAGCGTGTTCCCCACCACCGTGGTCAGCGCGGCCCGGCGCCCCTGCGCCAGCGCCCTCCCGACCACGAACAGCACACTGGGACCGGGGATCATGATCAGCAGGAACGACATGGCCGCGAAGGCGAGCAATCGATCAGTGGACACCATGGAGGCCATGCAAGCACGGACGAAGCCTGCCCTTCCAGCCGATTTCCCGTCAGGCTCCTCCTACGCCGGGGCCCTCGGCAGCGCGCCCCTCAGCCCCCTGCGTCGGCACATCGAACAACAGAACCGGATCGGTCATCGAGGACGGTAGACGTCGGCGCGGTGGTCGAGGCGAACGACGTGGACCACACCGGCCTTCTCATCGATCCGGTAGACCACGCGGTAAGGGCCCCGGCGCGCGGAGTGGTACCCGTCCAACTCACGGGCGAGAGGTTTACCCACTCGGTGCGGGTTCTCCAGCAGCGGGCCGGTGAGAAACTCGGTGACGGCAGCGGCCACCTCGAACGGCAGGCCCTTGGGCGGGCCCTCGACCAGCGCACGGCGGGCCGAAGGCGCCAGAGACAGGGTGTAGGCGTCCTCGCTCACCCGGCAGACCGCTCAGCCCGCTCCCGCTCGGCCATCAGCCGCCGCAGTTCCTGAGCATCGATCGCCTCGCCACGGGCGATCTCGGCTTCCGCCGCATCGATCTCCTGAAGCACCCCAGGAGTCGACAGCAGATCCAGCGTCTCCTCCAGTGCCTCCAGATCGGACACCGACATGATCACCGCCTCCGGACGACCGTTGCGCGTGATCACCACTCGCTCGTGGGTGTCCCGGACATCGTCGAGCACCGCGGACAATCTTGCCTTGGCATCAGCCAATGGAATCGTCGTCATGACCAGAATTATAGTCACCAGAGCTCGTGTTGAGTAGTCGCTCGCGACGACCTGGAGCATGAGTTCGCTTGATCGCCCAAGGATTCGGCCCGCCCTCATGCACAACGGCGCACACGCCGGGGCGTGCCGTCGGGCGCGACCGGGTCAGTCGAAGCCCCGGTGGATGCCGTCGGGTCCTGCCGAGTCGGCGAAGTCGGAGAAATCCATGTTGGCGAGGTCCAGGTTGACCTGGACCTCGACGAGGACGTCGGCCGTGAAGCGCATCGGGCGGCCCGGCTCGTCGCGCAGGTCGAGACCGAGGAGCTCGTGGCCTCCGGTGGCCAGGGCCCGGGTGTCCGCGACGACCAGCATCCTCGGCAGAGACCCGCCGGGCAGGCGGCCCATCAGCTCCTCGGCGGTCAGCCCGGAGAACTCGGGATCATCGACGACCTCGACGTCTGCGACCGAGCCGTACCATTCGCGCTCGATGGCCCTCATGAGCGACGCCCACCCGTCGGCGTCGGTGAAATCGGTGCGGACCAGTTTGATCGACTTCCCGCCGGGAAGCGGCCTGCCCTGCGCCCACACCTCGACCCGCACGGCCTCCGACCTGCACGCGGCGTACCGCCCGTCCGTCTGCTTGTAGCTTGCGCTCCATTCCCCCGTCTCGACGGTGAGGACCCCGACCCTGAACCGCCCGTCGCCGTCGATCGCATCAACGATCCGGTATTCCGGGCCTCCGCCGACGTCGAACTCGACCCGCACCATCCCGGCTCCGACAGCCGAGCCTCCGGCCGTGACCCGCCCGCTGACCGTCAGGACGTCACCGCGCCTTGCCACACCCGGCTCCACCTCGAACTCATCGAACCCGGTGGGAATCGCCTCAGCCATGGCGGCACGCTATCCCCAGGGCCTGACAAGAGCTCGGCGGGAGCAGTACCTGCGGGACTAGGGTGGTTCTCCATCACCGACCGGAAGCCGGCCGGTCTTTGAAATGCCCGCCACTGAGGATGAGATTTCGATCATGCGCTGGTCTCAGATGCATATCCCGACCCTGCGGACGGATCCGGCGGACGCGGACGCGCCGAGCCACCGGCTTCTGCTGCGTGCGGGCTATGTCCGCCGGCTCATGGCCGGTCACTACTCGCTGCTGCCGCTGGCGGTGCGGGTACGGGCGAAGGTGATCGAGGTCATCCGCCAGGAGATGACGAGGATCGGCGCCCAGGAGTTCCTGCTGCCCGCAATGCATCCCCGTGAGCTCTGGGAGCGTACGGGCCGGTGGGAGGTCATGGGCGAGGAGATGTTCCGCCTGAAGGACCGCAAGGGCTCCGACATCGCCCTGGGCATGACCCACGAGGAGGTCTTCGGGACGCTCGCGACCGAGCTGAACTCCTACAAGCAGCTGCCGCAGATGTGGTACCAGTTCCAGACGAAGTTCCGGGACGAGCCTCGCCCCAAGGCCGGGCTGATGCGGACCCGCGAGTTCACCATGAAGGACTCCTACAGCTTCGACCTCGCCGCCGAGGGCCTGGACGCGGCGTTCGACCTCAACCACGACGCGTATGTGCGCGTCTTCGAACGGCTGGGCATCCCCGCGATCCCGGTCGAGGCGTCCAGCGGCAGCATGGGAGGCTCGGCCTCCACGGAGTTCATGTGCCCGGCCGACGTCGGCGAGGACCTCGTCGTTCACTGCCCCTCTTGCGGTTATGCCGCCAACATCGAGAAGGCCACCTCTCAGCTGGCCGAGGTGGCGGACGGGCCCGGCCTGGACGGCCCCGAGCGGTTCGACACGCCGGGGGTGCGCACCATCGAGGACCTGGCCGACGGCTTCGACGCCCCGGGTGAGCGGCAGGTCAAGACACTCGTCCACGTCCTGGACGACGTCCTCACCCTGGTACTGCTGCGGGGCGACCACCCGTTGAACGAGCAGAAGCTCGCCGACGCCACCGGAGCCAGGACACTGCGGCCGGCCCTGCCCGAGGAGATTCGGCAGGCACTCGGCGCGTTGCCCGGAAGCCTCGGCGCGGTCGGTGTCACCGGCCTGCCCGTCATCGCCGATCATGCTCTGCGGGGCCGTCGTGACATGTTCACCGGCGCGAACACCGACGGGGTCCATCTCCGCGGCGTGGACGTCGATCGTGACATCGCCCCCACCGCCTGGGCGGATCTGCGCGAGGCCGTCGCGGGAGAGCCCTGCGTCCGGTGCGGGCAGCCGCTGGAGGTGCAGAGGACCGTCGAAGTCGGCCACATCTTCAAACTCGGCTACAAGTACGCCGACGCGCTGGGGATCGAGGTCCTCGACGCGAACGGCGAACGCGCCCGAGTGATCATGGGCTGCTACGGCATCGGTGTCGAGCGCGCCATGGCCGCGATCATCGAGTGCCACCACGACGACAGGGGCATCATCTGGCCGCTGTCGGTGGCGCCGTTCCACGTCGCGGTCGTCGTCGCCCAGTCCGACGACGCCGACACCGCCAAGGCGGGCGAGGACCTCTACGCCCGGCTCACCGCGGCGGGTGTGGAGACCATCATCGACGACCGGCTCGAACGCGCCGGAGTGAAGTTCCGTGACGCGGAGCTCGTCGGCATCCCGTTGCGCGTCACCGTCGGCAAACGCGGCCTCGCCGAGGGCACCGCCGAACTCACCACTCGCGAAACCGGCGAGACGGTCAAGATCGCCGTCACCGACATGGTCGACCACGTGGTGAAGCTCCTCAAGCACGCCGACGCCTGACCCTGCCCGCCCATCCGGGGAAAGCCCTCCTGGAGAAGCCTTCGCGGGCGCGGCCCGAAGGACTTCGTGACGCTACGTGCCCGGGTCTCGTGAGGGGCCCAAGGCGCACGGCTCGCGCTCGGTGACCTGCCGGACGTCGACGGCCAGGTTCGGTGGCCGGCGTGAGCCGATCGTCTGCGGGCTCCCGAACGGAACCGTCGAGCGTCAGGCGGAGCTGCACGGGAATCAGCCCAGATCCAGGGCGCCGGCCTTCACCTCGGCGAGAAACCGCGCCCACTGCGCCTCGTCCACCCTCAGGAACGGCTCACCAGGCGACTTGCTGTCACGAATGGCGATCGCTGTTCGATGAAATGCGACCTCGACGCATTCGCCGTTTCCGCTGCTACGGCTGCTCTTACGCCATACGGCCCGGGAGAAGTCAACGGGGTGCTCGGTCTCGGCCATCCCGTATCTCCTTCGTCACAGGGCCTACGCAAACTCCTGAGCCGCCGCGCGGAACAGCCGTTGCGATTCACCCGGAGCCAACGCCGACGCTCTCAAGTGGTCGAACGTCAGTCTATAGGCGGCTACGTCTGTCGTCGCCTCGATAAACAGCGCACTTGTGCCCGTATCGATGTACACCACGTCCGGATCCGGAGATTCAAAACCGAGAATGACGAATGACGAAGCCATAGCGGCGTGCGCTCCCACGCTGAAGGGGAGCACCTGGAGTTGGATCCCAGGGCGTTCAGCGATCTCCGCGAGTCGATCGAGCTGGGCCCTCATCACCTGAGGACCGCCGACCATACGACGGACGGCCGCTTCGTCCAGCACCGCCCACAGGCTCATCGGACGCTTCCCTTCGAGCACGGCTTGACGATCCATGCGCACGGCGACCCGGCGGTCGATCGCGGCATCGTTGTCATCCGGTCTCGTGGCCCGTATGACAGCTCGGGCGTAGTCCTCGGTCTGGACGATGCCGGGGATGAGCTGCTGCTGGTAAGTCCGCATCGATCGGGCCTCGGTCTCCAGGCCGATATACGAGCTGTACTCAGAGGGCAGGACGTCGCCGTACACCTGCCACCAACCCCTCTGCCGAGCCTCCCTGGCCAGGGTCATCAGCGTTTCCCGAGCTCCGTCCGCGACCTCGTAGACGTCCAAGAGCCCCCGTAGGTCGGCTGGGCGGATGCGGCGGTCTCCGTTCTCCCATCTGCCGAGCGTGCTGGGGTTCCACTCGTTGCCCGCCAAAGTGGCCACCTGCTCGATGGTCAGATTGCGCTCTTCGCGCAGACGGCGCAGCTCGCGCGCCAAGCGCTTACTACGAACAGTCGGACTTGGCCTGACAGACATCCCACTCCTCAGATTTTGGCAGCTTGCCATTGGAGACTTGCCAATGGCAGCTGGACACATCATGCTGACAGCAGGTTGTCACGGATGGACAGCTCTAAGTGACCGATGACGCCAAAGAACATCACACTCGGCGTATTGCAAAGTGATCACTGAGAGCCGCCGCGCGACCGGGATTCGGATTCCCAGCCTGGCCCGGCCGCGCGGCTTCACCCCTCAGGAGGGACATGACGAAGATACTGCGAACGAGCCCACCGGGGCCTGGAGACGAGCTGCGGATGCCGATGTCGGCTTCCCCGGCCTGCGTCGGGCTCGCCTGGAGCCTGGTCGAACAGCGGCTGATCACGTGGCGGCTGGACGAAGACGCCCGGTACGACGCCCATCTGGTCCTGGCGGAGCTCGTCGCCAACGCCGTCTCGGTCACACCCGCCGGACGGAGCATCACCGTTCACTGCCGGCGAGACGAGGACGGCGTGACGATCGGGGTCGCCGACCCCTGTCCCGGGCTTCCCCGAGCTCCGGCTCCGCTCGTCGAACCGGACCTCGACGACCTGGATCTCGACGAGGAGAACTTCGACGACAACGGCGGCTGGGGACTGAGCATCGTCACGGCGCTGTCCGCCGCCTGCGGGGTCACCCCGCTGGCCTCGGGCGGCAAAGTGGTCTGGGCCCGGCTCAAAACCTGACCGACCGTGGCCGCCCTTCCGAGGAGCCGCCCCCTGACGAAAGTCGGGGGCGGCAGTGCGCTCATCTCCTCTGATCCAGACGAGCGAGCCTCGTCCGCCCGTCCACCGATTTCGTGGTTCGAGCAGGGGCGGGAAAGCCGGTCCCGGTGGTCCGGAGCCGACCGATATGACGGCCTGGGCGAGTTACCGAACCTTCCCGTCCGGAGCGAGGAAGGACGCCAGGGCGGCGGCGCTGCGCTCATCTCTTCTGACCCGGACGAGCGAGCCTCGTCCGCTGCACGCCGTCGCTCGCCGTGGTTCGAGCAGGGGGCGGGAAAGCCGATCCCAGTGGTCCGGAGCCGACCGATATGACGGCCTGGGCGAGTTACCGAGCCTTCCCGTCCGGAGCGAGGAAGGACGTCAGGGCGGCGGCGGTTTCTCGCGGGGCCTCGATCTGGGGGTAGTGGCCGACGTCGTCCAGGGCGGTGATCTCCGCGTTCGGGAAGCGTGAGCGGATGCGGTCGAGCATGTGGTCGCCGCTGACGGGATCCCGGCGGCCCCAAATGAAGGCGTAGGGGATGCGGGCCTGTTCGAAGGCGGTCACCCAGCGGTCGTAGTGCTCTTGGCGCTCGCGGATGTAGTCCAGGAGAAGATGAAGATTGCGCAGGCCGTCGTGGCGGGCAGCCGCGTCGGCGAGGTCGGCGACGATCTCGTCGGGGACGGGGCGGTGCAGGATCGAGCGCAGGGTGTCGGCGACCATGGCGGGGGTCGCCAGCGCGGCGAGTTCGGCTCCGTCCGGGCCGGCGAGGGCGGCCTGGCCGGGAGTGGGGCGGTGCAGGTCGGGGTAGACGCCGCCGTTGAGCCAGGCGATCCGGTCGGAGGGAACGCCGCGGGCGAGCAGCTCCTGCGCGACGCTGACCGCGTAGTCGTGGACGACCAGGGCGCCTCCCGCCGGGAACGCGAGGGCGGCCCACACCTCCTGGACGAGATCGGCCTGCTCGACGAGCCGGTAGGGATGTCCGGCGGGCTTGTCGCTGTCGCCGAAGCCGAGGAAGTCGATGCTGAGCACGCGGTGGGTCCCTGTCAGAGCCCCCAGCACGGGCGCCCAGTCGTGGCTGCTGCTCGGGAAACCGTGCAGGAGCGTGACCGGCGGAGCTTCATCGGGTCCGTCGATCCGGACGAAGACCTCGTGCCCGAGGCGGGTCAGCCGGATCCTTCGTCCGCCGTCGCGCCACTCATCGGGTGACGGCCAGCCTTCGTCAGCAGATGTCATGATCTGGACTCTATACAGCCCCGCCTTCCGCGAACGAAGGTCACGGGACGGACATCCTGACGGTCCGGGAGGTCTGCGCATCCGCCTACCAGACCTGGACGAAGTCGCTCGCCAACCGCCTCATCCGCCTCATCCGCCTCGGCCGTGACGAGGGCCGTCCGCGTTCCAGGCTCCCGTCGTCGCATCGCTTCCCGGACGGCGCCGTCCGCCGTACCAGGGCCCGTCCCTGACGAAAGTCGGGGATCGTCGCTGCCTTCCGGTACAGGTGCCGGGCACCTCCTGATCCTTAGGTTTCCCGGAGAAACGGAGGCACAATGATCACTTTGCGGAATCTGACCAAACGCTACGGCGAGCTGACCGCCGTCGACGGGCTGGACCTGGAGGTTCAACCCGGGAAGGTCACCGGGTTCCTCGGGCCGAACGGGGCCGGGAAGAGCACCACCATGCGCATGGTCGTCGGTCTCGATCTTCCGACGAAGGGGCAGGCGCTCGTCGGCGGGCGGCGGTATGCCGACCTGCGGTGGCCGTTGCGGGAGGTCGGGGCGCTGCTGGACGCCAAGGCCGTGCATCCCGGCAGGAGCGTGAAAGCCCATCTGCTGGCGTTGGCGCGGAGCAACCGGATCCCGGCGCGGCGGGTGGACGAGGTGCTCGAGACCGTCGGTATGGGCAAGGTCGCGAAGCGGCGGGCCGGGGGGCTGTCGCTGGGGATGAGCCAGCGGTTCGGGATCGCCGCCGCGCTGCTGGGGGATCCGCCCGTCCTGCTCTTCGACGAGCCCGTCAACGGGCTCGACCCGGACGGGGTGCGGTGGGTGCGGCAGCTCATGCGGTCGCTGGCCGCCGAAGGGCGGACGATCTTCCTCTCCAGCCATCTGATGAGCGAGATGCAGCTGACCGCCGACCAGCTCGTCGTGATCGGGCGGGGGCGGCTCATCACCGACGTCCCGATGCGGGAGCTGATCTCCGGCGGGAGCTCCGTCTCCGTGGTCTGCCCGGACGCGGCGGGGCTGGCGGCGCTCGAGGCGCGGCTGCCCGCGGCGAGGGCCGTCTCCCTGAACGAACTGCTCGTACCCGGTGCGACGCCCCAGCAGGTCGGGGACCTGGCGTACGAGCTGGGGATCCGGCTGCACGCGCTGCGGGAGAACGAGGTGTCCCTGGAGCAGAAGTACATGGAACTGACCGAGCACGCCGTCGAATACGGAGCGACCCGATGATGCTCGAACTGCGCGCGGCGGTCGCCGCCGAGTGGACGAAGCTGTGGTCGGTCCGCTCCACCTGGGGGACCCTCGCCGCCTCGGCCGTCCTCATGATGATGGTGAGCGCCCAGCTGGGCATCGCCCACGAGAACAACAACACCAACGAGATCACCACGGACGACTTCGGCGTGACCACGGCGGGGGCGATCGCGATCGAGTCGTTCGAGATGCTGCAGTTCGTGCTGTTCACCGCGGCGATCCTCATGGTCACCGGCGAGTACGCCAGCCGCAGCATCGGCTGGACGCTGCAGGCCGTGCCCGTCCGGGGGCGGGTCCTGGCGGCGAAGGCACTGGTGATCGCGCCCGTCATGTTCGTCGCGGGGACCGCGATGTGCCTGCTCGGCGCGCTCGCCGCCAAGCCGCTGCTGGGTGACTGGGGCACCCTTGACGGCCTGGCGTACGACGCGTTCGCGATGGGCGTCTACTCGGCGGCGGGTGGCGTCCTCACCGTCGGGCTGGCCCTCGTCCTGCGCAGCACCGCGACGACCCTCACCGCGATGTTCGTCCTGCTCATGCTGCTGCCCGTCCTGCTCAGCGCGGCCGGCAGCCCGGCCGCCGACGCCTTCCCGAGTATCGCGGGCGACCACTTCATGAGCGGCGACACCGGCGAGTACCCGGTGCTCGTCGCACTGCTCATCGTCCTGGCCTGGACGACGGCCGCCGTCCTGGCGGGGCTTCGGTCCCTCGGGACCCGCGACGCCTAGAAGCCCGCGACGGAGCACGTTCGCCGGGCGGCGTCCCGCTGCCCGCGTCCCGGTTTCCGGGGACACGATCCCGGAAACCGGGGAAATTGTCCCGAGAACCGGGGCGATTTTCCGCTGACACGGGACTCGGCACCCTGACAGACCTCTTCCACCCTTCATTAGCCTTTCCCCATCCGAAGAAAGGGGAAGAAACAATGACCACAGGGAAAAGAGTCCGACGCTCGTCCGCCCTCCGCGTGGTACTTCTCTTCGCCATGCTCGCCGGTGCTCTGACGGCCTTCTCCTCCGTCGGCACACCGGCCTTCGCCTCCTCCTACAGCATCATGTTGAAGAATCACGCCACCGGAGACTGCCTCACCCGCTCCGAGAAGAGCACTGTCACGAGCGTGTACGCCCTGCCCTGCAGCGACAGCCCCAACCAGAGATGGATCGTCGAGCAGTGCACCACGCTCTTCTGCGGCACCGTGCGGATCGTCAACGCCGTCGACCAGAGATGCGTGACCGGAGCGGGCCCGGAACACAAAACCTTCATCGGCTTGTACCAGTGCTCGTCCATCGGGTCCAGGGACGTCTGGCTGCCTTATTCATCCTCCGAGAAGGATGCTTTCTTGTTCATGAGCTCCTTCTACAGCAAACAGTGCCTGGAACAATCCGGCACGAACACCTTCCTTGTTCCCTGCACCGCCTCGGACAGCCAGTTCTGGGAGATCGCCCACCCTTAGAGCATCACCCGACGCCCCGCGACGGGCGGCCTAGACCAGGCCCGCCTCGTGGGCGGTGATCGCGGCGCGGACGCGGTTGGACGCCTCCAGGCGGACGAGGATCGAGCTGACGTGCATCTTCACGGTGCCCTCGACCAGGTGGAGGCGCCGCGCGATCTCGGCGTTCGACAGGCCTTCGCCGAGCAGCGCCAGCACCTCGCGTTCCCGGGGGGTCAGCTTCTCCACCCGTTCGCGGGCGGCGGCCCCCCGGGACAGGCGTTCCCCCGCCAGCTCCCCCACGACCCGGCGCGCGACGCTCGGCGCCAGGCAGACGCCGCCCTCGGCGACGGCGTGGATCCCTGCCAGGAGTTCCTTCGGGTCGCCGGTCTTCAGCAGGAAGCCGTCCGCGCCGTCGGCGAGGGCGCGGGCGATGTAGGCGTCCTCGGAGAACGTCGTCAGCATCACCACGGCGGTGCCGGGCGCGACGCGGCGCAGCTCGGCGACGGTCTCCAGGCCGTCCATCCGGGGCATGCGGATGTCGAGGAGTACCACGTCAGGGCGGTGCTCCAGAGTCCGTGTGATCGCCTCGTGCCCGTCGGACGCCTCCGCGACGACCTCGAGCTCCGGATCCACGGACAGGACGGCGCGGACACCGGCCCGGATCAGCGGTTCGTCGTCGGCGAGCAGTACCCGGATCAACCGTTTCCTCCATGCAGGATCTCTTTCGAGGTGAGCCGTCCGTCGGTGAAGCAGAGCCGGTAGACGTCGCCGCCGCCCAGCGTCCGGGCTTCCACCAGGTAGTGCCGGCAGCCGGGACGCTTCTCGTCCGCCTTGACGGCCTTCTCCCGGCGCGGCAGAAGCGGGGCGAGTTCGTCCAGTGTCTGTCCGATCTGCGCGCTCCGGTAGGCGTCCGGCGGCAGCACGGAACCGTAGGTCACGTATGCCTGGTATCCGGCCATGATCGCGATGAGGAGCGCGACGAGCCCGGCCGGGACGACCACCGCCGTCGCCAGTCCCTGCCGTACCCGGCGCCGCCTCGACGCGAGGTGGGCAGCGGACTCCGAGAGTTCCGGCCGTTCCGTGGCGGCCGCCGCGTCGTGCGGCAGCCGCGCCCGCACCGCGAATCCGCCGTCTTCCGTGGGGGCCGCTTCGAAAGCGCCGCCGATCAGCTCCACCCGCGCCCGCAACTGGGTCAGCCCAAGACGTCCCCCTGCCGCACCCGGCAGCGGCCCGGCCGGCGGGCGCTCGTTGACGACCTCGACGACGGTCTCGTCGGCTTCCCCCGCCACCCGGACGCGGACCGCCGCGCCCGGCGCGTGCTTCATCGCGTTGGTGAGCGCCTCCTGGACGATCCGATGCGCCGCCAGGTCGACCGGCAGCGGCACGGGTCCGCCCGTCTCCTCCAGTTCCACGGCCATTCCGGAGTCCCTGGCCCGCTCGGCCAGGTCGGCGACCGTCTCTCCCGCGGGCCGGGTCCGCGCGGCCTCCGGCGCCTCCCGCAACACCCCGATGATCTCCTGGAGCCGTTCGGTGGCCGAGGCCGTGCCCTCCCGCAGTTCACGGGCCGACGCCCGGTGGCGCTCCGGCAGGTCCGGCGCCACCTCCAGCGCCGCGGCGCGCAGCGCGAGAAGGCTCAGCTCGTGGCCGAGCACGTCGTGCATGTCCTCGGCGATCCGTGAGCGCTCCCTCAGCCGTTCCCGCTCCCCGATGATCCGCTGCTCGCGCTCCAGCTGCTCGGCCCGCTGCCATCCGGCGGCGACCAGTTCGATGTACTGCCGCCAGGACCGTCCCACCAGCCACGGCAGCACGCCCAGAAGCACCAGCCAGACCGTCAGCGGAAGCCAGACGGCCACCTCGGTGCCCCGGACGGCGTTCAGCAGAATCCCGCCGACGAACACCGCGGCGAGCGCCCACACCACGGGCCAGACCCGCTCCATCCGCCGCCCCGCCAGATAGGCGAAGACCGGCGCCCCGAACACGAAGTTCCCGTGCACCACCGTCAGCGACAGCCCGATCAGCAGCGCCGCCGCCGGGAACCGCCGCGAGATCCCGACCGCCGCCCCCAGCCCGACGAGCCCGGCCGCCTGCATCCGGTCTTCCTCCGTCAGCGAGGGTGCCATCGTGAAGACGATGGGCGCGGCGAGCAGCGCGAACAGCGCCACGTCCTGAAGCGCCCGCCGCCTGTCCATCATTCCGGTCAAACTACCCGCCTTCGGGGCGCTCTTCAGCGGAACAGGAAGCGGGTGAGGACGGTGCGCAGGGTGCGCAGTTCCAGTTGCGGGTCGAAGTCCTCGTCGCCGCAGCGCAGGTAGAGGCCGTCGATGATGGAGCTGACCCACTGGGCCGCGTGGGCGGCGGGCAGGCTCGGATCGGCGGCGCCCTGCCGCTGGAGGCGGGTGATGAGTTCGGCGAGGCGGCCGAGGGCCGCCTGCTCGGACGCCACCAGGGTCTCGGCGAGCTCCTGGTCCAGGTGGAGTCTGCCGAGCACCGCGATGATCAGGCCTCCGGCCGCGGGCTCCGTGACGTCCTTCGCCAGCAGGTCGACGATCGTCCAGAACGCGGCGGCCGGATCGGTGGTGTCGAGGTTCTCGAGCTCCGCGAGGAGGAGTTCGTGGTCCTCCTGGAAGAGGGCCCGGAAGATCGCGGCCTTGTCGGGGAAGTAGTGGAAGAGGGTTCCGGAGCCCACCGAGGCGGCCTTGCAGATCTCGGA
Organism: Actinocorallia aurantiaca; assembly: GCF_039533685.1. Classification (NCBI taxonomy): domain Bacteria; kingdom Bacillati; phylum Actinomycetota; class Actinomycetes; order Streptosporangiales; family Thermomonosporaceae; genus Actinocorallia; species Actinocorallia aurantiaca. The sequence continues at coordinate 90,142 of NZ_BAAATZ010000006.1, forward strand.
CACGGTCGCGGACTCGAAGCCCTTCGCCGCGAAGACGCCCGCGGCGGCGTCGAGGATGTGCCGGCGGCGTGCCGCGTGCCTGGCCGGGTCAACCGTTCGCATCACCCCAACTCTAACCCCCGTCCCGCCTGCCCCGTTCCTCCCGGCTCCGGGCCGAAGCCTCCTCCGGAACACGCTCCGGGACGTCCTCGGGGGCATCCTCCCGCGAGTCCTCCCGCGGGTCCTCCCGCCGAGTGCCCTCTCCCGACGCCGCGCCGTCCCGTTCGAAGCGCCGCTCCCGCTCCTGGCGCTTGCGGCGGCGTTCGACCTCCCGCAGCCCGACGCCCAGGGCGATCAGCAGCGGGGTGACGAACTTGAGCCAGCCGAAGTCCCAGTCGGGCAGCCACGACAACAGGTCGATGTCCGGCAGCGTCCAGTCGTCGGGCCAGATCCGGCGGATCCAGTGGCCCGGGTTCAGGTACCGCAGCCAGTCCGGCGGGTTGACGTCCGGCGGGTTCCAGTCCGGCAGGTCCGGCAGCCAGGACCAGTCGATGCTCGGCAGCAGCTTCCCGAAGAGCGCCGACAGCAGGGCGCTGATCCCCAGGAAGCCGACCACGATCGCGAGGCCCTCGAGCGCGACGTGCCGCATCGCGTAGAGGTTCGGGTGCTTCTCCCGCAGCTCGTACTGCTTGCGGGCCCGCGTCCCCTCCGGTGGCACGAACGGCGTCTTGAGGGAGCGTTTCCGCTTGTCCTCAGTTCCCTCGCGGGTGTCCACCAGATCGCACGCCCGCACCCGGCCGCTCCACAGGAATCCCACCTTCACCTGCTGCTTGACGGCCTTGCCGTCCTCGTCCGCCTCCCCCAGGTCGAACTTGGCGTCCTCCAGCACCCCGACCGCCTTCTCCTCCGCGGCCTCCCCGTCCACCAGCAGACGGGCGTGCTGCTTCCCGTCCGCCTCCCATGCCTCCACCACCAGCTCACGCCCGCGGTCCCGCAACGCGTAGACCGCCACCCGCTCATTATTGGAATGCACACTCCAATAATAACCGCCGATCCTCAGAACCGCTCATCCCATTTTTTCGGGGCAAGATGGATGTATGAGCAACCCCGACCGCTGGAAGTCCCTCCCCGAGCCGGTCCGACTGGAGGACACCACCGCCTCCCAGCCCGTCCTGGAGCACACCGAGCCCCTCCCCGACCAGAAGGAGCTCGACCGCGAGTGGGTCGTCAAGTGGTACGGCTGACCCGCGGGACGGCCGAACAGAATCTGTACAGGTAGCTGTATAGTTTTCCCATGGCCATTCTGAAGGACGCCAGGGAAGTCACGGTCACCGAAGCGACACGTCGTGGTGTCGCGGGCTTGGTGGCTGATGCCGAACAGGGCGCGGATCTGGTGGTGACCCGCCGCCACCACCCCGTCGCCGCGGTGGTGAGCATGCGTCGGCTCGCCGAACTCGAGCAGGCCGAAGCCGATATCCGGGATTTGGCATTGGTCCTTGCCAGGGCGGCGACCGACAGCGGCCGCCGCACGTCGCTCGACGACGTCATTGCCGCGTTCGGGCACACTGAGGAGTCACTGACCGCGATTCCCGAGGACGAATAGCGGGATGGCCGAGGTCGTCTTCACCGATGACGCCCTGGAAGACCTGCGGCGTCTTGGACCCGACATCGTCCCCAAAGTGTTGAAGAAGGTCAGGATCCTCCGAGAGAACCCGGCTGCCGGGTACCCCCTGGGAGGAGAACTGAGCGGCTTCCGCAAGCTGGTGGTGGGCAGGAACACCTGGCGTATCGTCTATCGGATCAAGGATGACGCGTCCGTGGAAATCTGTGAGGTCTGGGCCGTGGGAGCACGGGCGGACTCGCAGGTGTACGCCGCGGCGCTCACACGGGTCAAGGCGGCGGGCCAGGATCGTCCCGAGGCCGCCGGACTGGTCAGATTGGCCGAGGTGATCGAACAGATCGGCTCGCGCGCCGACTACTCCGAGACCGAGGATCGACCGTTCCGCGAGCCTGTACCGGATTGGCTCGCGGAACGGCTGATCTACACGGTCGGGCTGGCCCATGAGGAAGTGGCCGTTCTCGATCTGCGCCAAGCAGTCGACCTATGGACCGAATTCGTCTCCAAACCACGCCCGTTCGAGTAGAGCCGTTAGTCAGATCCAGGTGCAGGTGAGGGTCACCGCAGCGTTACCGCCGCCTTCACGTGTGCGCCGAGGCTGACCGTTCCAAGTACTTCGACGGTGTCGCCGTCGCGGGTGGCGGTGAAGGTGAGTGTGTCGCCGGCGTAGGCGGGGGCGCCCAGGCGGACCTTGACGGAGGCGAGGGCCGCGTCGGGTTCGTTCTCCAGGACGTAGCGCTGGACCAGGCCCATCGTGGTGAGGATGTTGAGGAAGATGTCCTGGGAGCCCTGGGCGCGGGCCAACGCGACGTCGTGGTGGACGGGGGTGAAGTCGCGGGTCGCGATGGCCGTGGAGATGACGAACGTGGGGGTCAGGGGCAGGGCCAGCGGCGGCCAGTCGCTGCGGGGGACGGGCACGGACGCCGGAGCCGGGCGGAGAAAGTCCGGCGAGGGTTCGGGTGAAGGCTGCGCGGGGCGGAACTTCAGGACGCGGAAGAGCATCTCGGCGATGCGCTCTTCACCGGAGTACCAGCTCTCGTACCAGGTGACGAAATAGCCCTCGCCCATCGCGGTCTTCTTGGGACCGGTCACATCACCGAAGCGCATCGTCGCGCGCAGGCGCTCCCCGAGGCGTGCGGGACGGTCGTAGGAGTGCTCGCAGTCGGTGCCGAGCACACCCGTGTAGCCGCCGTCGTCGAGCATCCGCAGGACCTCCGCGGCCGCCGTCCCGTTCTTGGCGGCGCCCAGGCCCTGCATGGACCACACCTGCGCCATGGCGGGCGGGGCCTCGTCGCCCCAGTCGCGGGTGTCGCCGAGCGCCTGCGTCCAGTTGCGGATCATGGCGGCGTTGACCTCGTCCGGGGGCTCGGGCGCGGGCCGCTCGCCCAGGGAGGCGAGCCGTTCGGCCGTCCGTACCAGTTTCTCGTGCACGACGTCCTTCCTAACCCGAGTGCCCCGGTTTCCGGCGGGGAGTCCCGCTATCTGGGAGCGCGAGGCAGGCCGAGGCCGAGCATTCCGATGATCTCGCGCTGGACCTCGTTGACGCCACCGCCGAAGGTGAGGACGAGCGCGCCCTTCACGAGGTGGTCGATCTGCTCCATCTGGGCGGCGGTCTCGGGGTCGCCGGGGTCGCCGTGCCGGGCCAGGACCTCGGCGACGAGGCGGCCGACGTCCTGCATGCGCTCCGAGCCGTAGACCTTGGTGGCCGAGGCGTCGGCGGCGGCCAGCCAGCCGAGGGAGGCGTTGGCGGCGACCTGCCAGTTGAGGAGCTCGTTGACCCGGTAGTAGGCGTACACCTCGCCGAGCGCGCGGGCCACGTCGGGCTTCTCGATCGTGCCGGTCTCGCGGGCCCAGCGGGCGAACTTCTCGAAGCGGCCGCCGATGTTCCCGGCCGGGCCGAGCGTGACGCGCTCGTGGTTGAGTTGGTCGACGATGAGGTCCCAGCCCTTGCCGACCTGGCCGATGACGTTCTCCACCGGGACGCGGACGTCCTCGAAGTACGTGGCGTTGGTGTGGTGCCTTCCGTCCATCGTGACGATCGGCGTCCAGGAGTAGCCGGGGTCCTCGCAGTCCACGATGAGCATCGTGATGCCCTTGTGCTTGGACCCCTCGTCGGACGTGCGGGCGGCGAGCCAGACGTAGTCGGACGTGTGGGCGCCGGAGGTGAAGATCTTCTGGCCGTTGACGACGTAGTGGTCGCCGTCCAGCACCGCGCTGGTGCGCAGCGCCGCCAGGTCCGTGCCGGCTCCCGGCTCGGAGTAGCCGATCGCGAAGTGGCACTCGCCGGCGAGGATCTTCGGCAGGAAGAACGCCTTCTGCTCCTCGGTGCCGTGGTGGACGATGGTCGGCGCGACGGAGTTGAGGGTGATGAGCGGGTAGGTCACCTGGGCGCGGGCGATCTCGTTGGCGAAGATCTGCTGCTCCATCGGCCCGTAGCCGCGGCCGCCGTACTCCTCGGGGAACGCCACGCCGAGCATGCCGTCGCGTCCGAGCTTCCTGGTGTGCTCGATGTAGGCCTCGCCGAACGGGTCGGCGTCGATGCGTTCGCGTTCCTCGGGCGTCAGGCAGGTGGTGAAGTACTCGTGCAGCTCGTCGCGCAGCGCCTTCTGCTCGTCGGTGAGGTCGATCATCAGCCCCTCGGTGACGGGGGTGCTCTCGTCCCTCGGGGCGGGGTCGCGGACGAGCGCGCCGAGCGCGTTCAGCTGGGTCTCGGGGCCGCCCAGGAGGTGGCTGCACTGCTTGATCCAGGCGAAGTGGCGGTGCAGCGGGTAGGTGACGTCCAGGCCGATGCCGCCGTGCAGGTGCTGGCAGGTGTACAGCGCCTTCACCATCGGGCCGGTGGCGCTGTAGGCGGCGATCGCCAGGACCTCGTCGGTGTCCGCGCGGCCGTTGGCCAGCCTCCACGCGGCCGCCAGGACGCTCACCTCGAGGGCGAGTTCGGCGATGTAGACGTCGCTGATCTGCATCGTGACGGCCTGGAACTGGGCGAGTTTGCGCTCGAACTGCTCGCGTGTCTTGATGTACTCGGTGGTCAGTTTCAGTGCGCCTTCGGCGGCTCCGGAGGCGATGGCGACCGCGCCCATCGCGACGTGACGCCTCAACGTGACGGCGGCTCCGGAGCCCACCTTCACCGCGGGGGTCCCGGCGAACTCGACGCGGAAGAGCGGTTCGGCGGACGCCGACGGCTGCGGGGAGACCTTCGCGTCCGCGATCCGCACCAGGTAGGCGTCCTCACCGGCCGGGACGAGGATGCTCTCCGCCTGCCCGGCGAACGGGACGAACGTCGCCACCCCGGTCAGCCCGCCGCCGTCCGCGGTGATCTCGCCCAGGGTCCGGGGCGCGACGGTCAGCACCAGCTCCCCCTCGGCGACCGGGGCGAGCGCGGCGATCTGCGCCTCGTCCCCGTGCGCGGCGATGACGGCGGCGGCGGTCAGCGTCCCGTACACGGGGATCGGGGCGACCGCCCTGCCCAGTTCGCGCAGCAGCACCGTGTACTCGATCGCGCCGAGGCCCGCGCCGCCCGCGGCCTCCGGCAGGGTGACGCCGAGCAGACCCGCCTGCGCGAAGGCCCGCCACAGCGCCGGGTCGTAGGCCGCACCAGACTTCTCGGCGGCCTCCAGCCGCTCCTGGCCCGCCTCCTTGGCCAGCAGTCCCGCCGCCAGGTTCTGGAGCTGCTGCTGGTCCTCGTCGAGGGTGAAGTTCATGGACGTCCTTCCGGTGCCGACGCGGGCGGTGCGCTGCCCGAAAGGAAAACTAGAACAGATTCTATTTACTGTCCAGGGAGGGATATATACGGTGCTCGATGAGGTAGAACTCACGCCCCGGCGGCCCTCGTCGAGATAACAGGTTCTTGTGAAAGCGCTAGGCTTTTCCCATCGATCCCCTGGCCCGGCCAGGGCTGACCAGGGACCACGATGACCGCAGAGCAGACCGATTCGCCGACCCGCTCCCGCAGCCAGCACCAGCGCCGCAAGCGCATCGTGCAGGCCGCGGCGGCCCTCGCCTCGCGGGGCGGGGTGGAGGCCATGCAGATGCGCACCGTGGCCGAGCGGGCGGGGGTCGCCCTGGGCACCCTCTACCGCTACTTCCCGTCCAAGATGGACCTGGTCGTCGCCGTGGTCGGCGAAGAGCTCGACCTGATGGAAAAAAGCATGGAGCGCCGCCCGCCCGGCGTCTCCGGCGGCGCCGCCCGCGCCGCCGAGCTGCTCATGCGCGCGACCCGGGGGCTGGCCCGCGAGCCGGAGCTGGCCGACGCGCTGACCCGCGCGCTGATGCTGTCCGACGTGAACATCGACTTCCACGGCAGGATGACGGGGATCATCCTGCGGGTGATGGGCGTGGCGGACACCGCCACCGAGGAGCAGCGCGCCCTGGTCCGCTCGCTCAACAGCGTCTGGGTCATGGAGATGATCGACCTCCTGCGCGGCCGCGCCACCCCCGAGGAGATCCAGGGCCGGCTGGAAATGGCGGCGAACCGCCTACTCGCCGACTTCTGACGGTTACGCTGGCGGCGTGCGCGAACACTCCATTGAAGAGCCGCCGGCACGCCGCACCGAGATCTACGGTGACGGCGACGACGGCGTGATCATCGAGTTCATCCCGGCCGAGGAAGTACCCGACGAGATCCGCCAGGACAACAAGATCTTCCTGCCCGGCGAGCAGGCCATCGTGATGAAGGACGCCAAGGAGCCCGACGGGCCCGTCCTGTACTTCACCCAGGGCGAGTGGGACGCCTTCGTCCTGGGTGTCAAGGACGGCGAGTTCGACGATCTGCTGGAAGACCCTCCCGAGGGGGACTACCAGGAGGAGGCGCCGGCGAACGACGTCGGAAGCGGCCTGTAGCCCAGGAACCTGCGGGCCGCCGAGAGGTCCAGGGTGCGCTCCACCGCCAGGTGGCCCAGCGCGTACCGGGTCAGCCTCGGCGGCTTCCTGCTTCCCGCCAGCAGGAAGGCGCCCTCGACGGCGGCGGCCACCGGCAGGACGGGCTTGAGCGGCAGGTACACCCGGCGGGCCGTGATGCCGCGCTCGGCAAGGATCATCGCCAGGGCGGCGTCGAGTTCCAGCGGCTCGGCGTCGGTGACGTTGTAGACGCCCGTCACGTCCGTCTCGCAGGCCAGCAGGCAGGCCTGGACGAGGTTCCCGACGCCGGTCAGGCTGACGAGCTGGCGCCCGGTCCCGACGGCGATCAGCGCCGGCCCCCGGAGCGAGGACAGCACGCGCGGCAGCAGCGTGGTGTCGCCCGGCCCGTAGACGGCGTGCGGGCGCAGGATGACGCTCTCCACGCCCGAGTTCAGGACGGCCCGTTCCGCCGCGGCCTTGGACGCGCCGTAGGCGTTGACGTACCGCCGCACAGGGGCCTGGTCCTCGGTGGCCATGACCGTCGGCTTCTCGGGGTCGTAGACGCTCGCGGTGCTGACATGGACGAAGCGGGTGCCGGGGAACGTCGCCAGCACGCTCTTGGTTCCGTCCAGGTTGACGGCGAAGAACTCCCCGATCGGCCCCCAGTCGGTGACGCTCCCCGCGCAGTGCACCACCACGTCCACGCGCGGCGCGTCCGTCAGCGGCCCGCTTCTGAGGTCCCAGGACCGGTAGGGCGCTTTTCCGATGTGCTCGGGTGCGACGGTCTCGCGCCGCCCGTAGGCGTACACCCGCGCCCCCCGCGCGGCCAGCTCCCGGCAGACCGCGCCTCCGACGAAGCCCGAAGCCCCCGTCACCGCCACCCGCACTCCGGCCTCACTTCTCTCACCTGAAAATCCACCCGGAATTCCCTCTTCGCAAGGGTCACCCGGGATTGTCGCACTAAGCGAGGAGCCTGCGCAGTTCAGCCCGGTCGAGTTTCCGGCCCCGGCCGGAGAGGGGGAGTTCCGGCAGGTACGCGACGCGGTCGGGCAGCGCCTCGGCGTCGAGGATCCCGCGCAGCCTGCGGTGCAGCTCGGCCTCCGGGACGGTCCCCACCACGGCGAGGACGACCTCCTCGTCCCCCGTCTCGGGGTGGGGGATCCCCACGATGGCGGCCTCGCGCACCCCGTCCAGAGCGGTGATGGCCGGCTCGTACAGACCGGGGTAGAGGTTGAATTTGCCCCGGATCAACATGTCCTTCTTGCGGCCGAGCAGCACCAGGCGTCCGTCCTCCACTCGGGCCAGATCACCGGTGGCCAGTTCGGTGTGGTCGGGTTCGCCCAGGTAGCCCTTGCAGAGGTTGGGGCCGCCCAGGAACAGCTCGCCGTCCTCGGCGATCCGCGCCGAGACGCCCGGCAGCGGCTCCCCCAGGAGATCCCCGCCGCCCTCATGGCCGAGTTTCTCCTGCGCGGAGGCGACGGCCACCGGGACGATCTCGGTCATCGCGTAGACCGAAAGCACCTCGGCTCCGGGGGCGGCGGCCACGGCGCGGCGCAGGATCCCGGCCGGGGCGGGGGCGGCGCCCAGCAGGACATGGCGCAGGCCAGGGGGCAGGCCGTCTTCCGCGGCGTCCAGGATCTCCGCGAGATGCACCGGGACGCAGAAAGTGTGGGTGGCCTTCCGTTCCTCCAGTTGCTCCAGGAACTCCTCCGGCGGGCAGAACAGCCGCGGCATCGACCAGCACGCCCCCGCGATCAACGTGGGGAGGCCGAGCATCAGCTGGTCGGTGTGCACCACATCCCCGGGACCCAGGGGAACCCGCGAACGGAACAGCTCCAGCCCGGCCGCCAGCGAGGCCTGGGTGTGGACGACGGCGCGGGGCGCGGAGGTCGTCCCAGAGGTGAAGATGACGACGGCGGGCGCGTCCGGACCCTCCTGGGGAGCGACCCCCGGATCCCCGAGAGCCGGTTCGGACGATCCTCCCCTCGCTCCGGTCGCCCGAGCCGCGCCGGTTTCCGCAGTCGCACTCCGGTCCGGCGAGGCGCGGAGCCAGTCCTTCAGGGCGTGCGCGCCGCGCGGTACGCCGGGTAGCCACCGCCCCGTGTAGACGTGCTGCAACGGCAACTCGGAGAGGTTCGGCAGCAGCAGCCCCTTGCGTCGTGCGAAGGAACGCACGGGACCGACCCTGCTCGCGGCGTACAGCAGTGACTCTGCTGCGGACCAGCGCGGAGCGGCCAGACGCAGCCGCGCCTCGAACATCTCCGGTCCGGCTCCCGGGTCGGCGAAGACCACGACGCCCCGCGCCGCGACCACGCCGAGCGCCAGGACGAGCGACTGCGGGGAGGGCCGGACGGAGAACAGCACGCCGTCCCCCGGCTCCAGCCCCGCCGAGAGGAACCCGTCGCGCACCGCGAGCACCTGGCGGCGCAGTTCCCCGTAGGTCAGCGCGGCGCCGTCCCCCGCGATGAGGGCGATCTCCCCCGGCGTGCGTTCCGCCTGGTCGAGCAGATTCGTGACGAGGCTCATGCCGCCTTCTGGATGGTGAGTTCGGCGTAGGTGGGGATCAGCACGCCCCGCGCGGCCCGGCGGGAGACGACCCGTACAGGGGCGTGGCGCAGCACCGTCTCGGCCACGGCCCGGATCTCCGCCAGGGCCAGCGGGTAGCCGATGCAGAAGTGGGGGCCCGCGCCGAACCACAGCCGCCGCAGTTCGGCCTTGCCGGGGGCGCCGTCCAGCGCGAACGGGCCGAGCGCGCGGCAGCAGTTGTGGGTGGCGATCAGCACCCGGTCCCCCGGCCGCACCGTCACCGCGCCGATCCGCGTCTCGGCGTGGACGCTGCGCAGCATGACGGGCGTGGGCGTGGTGACGCGCATGGCCTCGTCGATCGCCGGGTCCAGCAGGGACGGGTCGGCGGCGACCCGCTCCAGTTCCCCGGTGTCGTGCAGCAACGCGACCAGCCGGGGGACGAGCGTGGCGACGGTCTCGGTGCCGGTGAGGAAGAACGCCCCGGCCGCTCCCCCGGCCTCCTCCTCCGACAGGCCCAGCGCCCGCATCCGGCCCATGACCGTCGTCTCGTCGCCGCGCCGGAAGGCTCGGGCCGCGATGTCCCCGATCGGGTCGAGGACCTCGCGGGCGCGGGCGACCTGCGCGGGGTTCAGGGTGCGGGTGCGCAGCTTGACCATGGCCACGATCCGCTCGCCGCGCTCGAACATCTCCCGGCAGGCGGCCTCGTCGATGTCGGGCAGGCCGATGACCTCGCAGATCACCGCGCCCGCCATGACCCGCATGGCGTCGACGAGGTCGACGGCCTCGCCTCGCTCCAGCCGTCCGGCCAGGTCCTTGAGCGGGGCGTCCAGGACCCGGGCGCACAGCGCGGTGGTGGAGGCGGGAGTGAACAGCTCGGTGAGCTTGCGGCGCAGCGCCCGGTGCGCCTCGCCCTCCATGTTGAGCAGCACGGACGGGCCGAGGATCGGGGTCCACAGGTCGCCGGGCGAGCCCGGACCGTCCTTGCGGAAGGCCTCGCCGTCCAGCAGCACCGACCGGGCGTGCGCGGCGTCGTTGACGACGACCCCGACGCCGGGCACCCGCACGACCGGCCCGATCCGGGCCAGGCCGCGCAGCAGCGGGTAGGCGAAGGGGTGCGCGGTCAGGTAGAGGCGGCGTTCCCAGTCCCTCACCGGATGTCGACCACTTCGGGGGTGTAGCGGTGGTCGGCGTACCAGCCGAGCGTGCCGGCCAGGCCGTAGGCGCGCAGCCTCCGCACCGACCCGTAGACGATCATGTCCTTGCGCAGCCCGTACTCCGGGGTCAGCTTCCGCACCCGGTTGACCAGGGCGCGGTCCTCGTGGACGTCCTCGATCCGGGTGCGCGGGAACCCGTCGGCCTTCTCGTACAGCTCGGCGGTGATGGCCATGTTGCAGCCGGGCATCATCACGTACGGGCCCAGGTAGGCCGCGTCGCGGTTGCCGGGCCGGAACCGCCCGAACGTCGCGGCGGTCCGGACGACCGCCGGGAGGAGACGGCGTTCCCAGAACTTCAGCGGGAACTCGTCGGTGCGGGGGCGCAGCGGGCCGCTGACCATGCGCAGCCCGTCCGCGAATCCCGCCCGGACGGCCTCCGTCCAGCCGTCGTCGGGCAGGCAGTCGGCGTCGGTGCGGGCGATGTGCGTGGCCCCGTTGAGGACGGCGTGCCGGAAACCGGTGTCCGAGGCGGCGCCGGTGCCCTTCTGCGGTTCGGAGATGAGGCGCACGTCCGGGAAGGAGCGCACGACCTCGGCCGTCCCGTCGGTGCTGTCGTTGTCCACCACCAGGAGGGTGAAGTCGCGGTCGGTCTGCTGCGCGAGCCGCTTCAGCGTCGCACCGATCGACTTCTCCTCGTTGTAGGCGGGGATGACCACCCAGAGGTTCAAGGACTCTCCGCTCTCAGGACCACTCGGCGAAGGCGACGCCGAGGCTGACCCCGCCCGCCAGCCCCACGAAGGCGATCTTGTCTCCGGGGGCGAGCCGCCCCTCGGCGACGGCGGTGGCCAGTTGGAGCGGCATCGACGCCGAGGCGACGTTGCCGTGTTCGGGCAGGGTCACGACGAGCCGGTCGGCGGGGATGCCGAGGACCGTCCGCATGATCTCCAGGTAGGGCAGCGTGACCTGGTGGACGAGGACGACCGCGAAGTCCTCCCAGGTGAGCCCGTGCCGGTCCAGGGCGTCCAGCCACAGCTCGGGCCCCTTGCCGAGGAAGGCGTCCTTGAGCTTGCGGCCGTCGCCGGAGAAGTAGGAGTACTCGGGGTCGCGGGGGTGCATCGAGCCGCCGGCGGGCAGCGTCCCGATCCGCCAGGCGGACGAGACGGCGTCGAAGCGGAACTCGAACAGCCCCGCCGGCGCGGCCTCCAGCAGCATCGCCGCGCCGCCGTCCGACAGCGTGTAGCCGGCGAAGGCGTCGACGAACTGCGTGCGGTCGCGGACCTCCCAGCGGGTCGCCCGGGAGGGCGTCTCCCCGCTGCAGACCAGCACCCGCCGGTACTGCCCGGTGCGAATGAGCGCGTCGGCGATCTGCATGCCGTTGAGGAAGGAATTGCAGGCGTTCTTCACGTCGAAGACGGGGCACGTGAGTCCGAGTTTCGCCGCGACTATGTGCGCGGTGGCCGGCTCTATAAGATCTTGTGAGGCCGAACCGAAGATCAGGAGATCGGGTTCCTCGCCCGCCTCCGCGAGCAGTTTCGCCGCCGCTTCCACCGCGAGATCGGACGCCTGCTGGTCGTCGCGCAGCACGTGCCGGCTCCGGATTCCGGTCATGCGCTCGACGATCGTGGGGTGGGGCCGGTAGGGGCCGATCCGCGCCTCGACCTCGGCACTCGTGACGGTCCGCTCCGGGAGATAGGCGGCGACCCCCGCGATCCTTGCTCTCATGCGCCCAGCCTGTCTCGTCGCCCCGTGATCCGGATGAGCACCGATACTCAGTCCGGTTTAGGGGAAAGTACTCATATTCGCCATGAATTGTCGCGCCATCATCACAGATGTCAGCTGATGATTGCCACACCTCCGGGAGTCCACCGAATGAACCGCCATGAGGCGCGCCTTCTGCGCCGGGGCAACCCCTGGCTCTACGCCCTGCTGCGCGCCTCCCTCCTCGCTCCCCCGATCGGCCGCGTCCCCCGCGTCGGCTGGCTCGTCACCGACCCGGTGCTGGCCCGCCGGGTCCTCAACGACCACGGGAACTTCAGCATGAGCGGAGAGGGCGGCGTCGGGCACATGTGGGGCCAGCTGTTCGGCCCGGAGATGGCGGACCTGTTCGACGGCGCCACCCACACGAAGGTCAGGACCGCCGCCCGCGACCTGTTCACCGAGCAGGCCGCCGCCGAACTCGTCGAACGCGCCCAGGGCGCGCACTACCGGAGGCTCACCGAACGCCTGTCCGCCGGAGAGGACGTGGACCTGGCGGCCGAGACCCGGGTGCTGGCCGGACGGCTCGTCGCCGACCTGCTCGGCCTGAAACTCGGATCCCGGGACGACGCGTACGCGGAGCTGTTCTCCGTCGGGGAGCGCCTGGCCTCCCTCGCGCTGGGCACCACCTCCTCCACCGAACTGCCCCGGCACAAGATCGAGGAGGCCGAGGCGCTGGCCGGGCGGCTGACGGCGGCCGTCCCCGACGCCTACGCCACCGCCGGCCACGACACCGTCCTGGGACGCTGCCGGGAGATGGGCTTCAGCCTCGACCTCAGCCGGGGCCTGGCCACCCTGCTGGCGATCGCCGGCACCGAGACGGGCGCGTCCGGCACCTCCCGCACCGTCGCCCTGCTGCACGACAGCGGCCAGCACCGGCTCCTGCTGGAGGACCCCTCGCTGATGCCCAACGCCGTCCGGGAGGGGCTGCGGGTGTCCACCCCCGCACCGGTGATCGGCCGCCACGTCGCCGGCGACGTGACCGTCTCGGGCAAGCGGCTGCGGCGCGGCGAAAGGGTGATGGTCCTCACCTACCGGGCCAACAACGGAGCGGGCCCCTTCGACATCACCCGCGACTACATCCCCGACACCCGGCAGCTGTGGTTCGGCGCGGGACGCCACCTGTGCCTGGGCGCGGCGGTGGCCCGCACCCAGGTGATGCGCATGCTGGAGACCCTGTCGGAGGCCGGGCGGCCGTGGCGGATCGTCTCCCGGGAACCGGCGCGGCGGGTGCTCGTCCCGGCCTACCGGTCGCTCATCGTGCGGCCGGGGTGACGGAGCCCCGTTCCGCAGAATGAGACCCGGCCATGCCCCTGCGGACGAGAAAGCGTTACATTCTTGAATGTTGTTCTAGAACCCCCCATCGAGGAGTCGCCATGGGTCGGCCGGTGATCGTGGAAGCGGTGCGCACCGCGCAGGGCAAGCGCGGAGGATGGCTCGCCGGGATGAAGGCGCAGGCCCTGCTCGGCCACACCCTCAAGGCCCTCGTCGACAGGGCCGGGATCGACGCCGCCGAGGTCGGGCAGGTCTTCGCCGGCTGCGTCACCCAGGCCGGGGAGCAGGGCGGCCACATCGGCCGCTACGCCTGGCTGTACGCGGGCCTGCCCTGGCAGACCGGCGTCACCACCATCGACGCCCAGTGCGGCTCGGCCCAGCAGAGCGTGGGCCTGGCCGCCGCGATGATCGAGGCCGGGGTCGTGGACGTCGCCATCGGCTGCGGCGTCGAGGTGATGAGCCGTGCCCCGCTGGGCAGCAACGTCCTGCCCGCCAACCCCCGCCCCGAGGACTGGTCGCTGGACATGCCCAACCAGTTCGAGGCCGCCGAGCGCATCGCCGACCGGCGCGGGCTGACCCGCGAGGACCTCGACGCCTTCGGCCTGCGCTCCCAGAGGCTCGCCGCCGAGGCCTGGGCCGACGGCCGCTTCGACCGCGAGATCGTCCCCGTCGAGGACGTCCCGCAGATCGACAAGGAGGGGAACCCGACCGGCGAGACCCTCACCGTCACCCGCGACCAGGGCCTGCGCGAGACGACCCTGGAAGGGCTGTCCAAGCTCAAGCCGGTGCTCAACCGGCACACCGCCGGCAGCAGCTCCCAGATCTCCGACGGCGCCTCGGCCGTGCTGCTCATGTCCGAGGAGAAGGCCCGGCAGCTCGGCCTCAGGCCCCGCGCCGTCATCAAGACCCAGGCGCTGGTCGGCGGAGAGCCGTACTACCACCTGGACGGCCCCGTCCAGTCGACCCGGAAGGTGCTCGACAACACCGGGATGAGCATCGGCGACATCGACCTCGTCGAGATCAACGAGGCCTTCGCCTCCGTCGTCCTGTCCTGGGCCTCGGTGCACCAGCCCGACATGGACCGGGTCAACGTCAACGGCGGGGCCATCGCCCTCGGCCACCCGGTCGGCGCTACCGGAGCGCGGCTCATCACCACCGCCCTGCACGAGCTCGAGCGGCGCGACGCCGGGACCGCCCTCGTCACCATGTGCTGCGGTGGAGCCCTCTCCACGGCCACCATCCTGGAACGCGTCTGACGTGACACCGCCGCCGGGGGCGCTCCGCCCCCGGCCCGTTCCACCAGTTCAAGGAGTACCGCGTGGCCGAAAGTCCCAGCAGCGCCGGCAGCACCACCGCCACCGACCACGGCGGCGGCCTGTGGAGCGTTCCCGTACCGATTCCGGGCAACCCCCTGGGCCGGACCCTGGTCTACGTCCTGGAGAGCGAACGGGGCCCTGTGCTCATCGACGCCGGGTGGGAGCACCCCGCGTCCTGGAAGGCGCTGAAGGAGGGGCTCGGCGGTATCGGCATGGGCGTGGAGGACGTCTACGGGGTCGTCGTCACCCACATGCACCCCGACCACGCCGGCCTTGCGGGACGGATCCGGGAGCGTTCGGGCGCCTGGGTCGCCATGCACCGCGCCGACGCCGAACTCATCCAGCGGATGCGCGAGGACATGGAGTCCCCTTCCGGGGAGAACCTCGGCGACTGGCTCGCCCGGGCGGGCGCCTCCCCCGAGCAGCAGGCCGCGATCCGCGAGAACGACGGCCGCCCCGACCCGCCCGCCGCGCCCGACCGGCTGCTGGAGGACGGCGACCTCATCGACCTGCCGGGCCGCGCGCTGCGCACGATCTGGACCCCCGGCCACTCCCCCGGCCACATCTGTCTGCACCTGGAGGAGCGGGACCTGCTGTTCACCGGCGACCACGTCCTGCCGGAGATCACTCCGCACGTCGGCCTCTACCCCTACGACCGGCCCGACGTGGACCCGCTGGGCGGCTACATGGAGTCCCTGCGGCGCACCGCCGAGATGGGCGTCGAGGACGCGATGCCGGCCCACCAGTACACCTTCAACGGCGTCTCCCGCCGGTCCAAGGAGATCATCGAGCACCACGAGGAGCGGCTGGCCGAGGTCCGCGGCCTGCTGGGCACCGAGCCCCAGACGCTCTGGACGATCGCGACCCGCTGCGTGTGGAGCTACGCGTGGGACAAGATGGCGCCGATCAGCCACCACCTGGCCATCGGCGAGACCGCCGCCCACCTGCGCACCCTGGAGAACCGCGGCCTGGCCCGCCGCACCGGCGGCTACCCGCTGAGCTACACGCTGTAGAGGGCTCCGGCCCTGGCCGGATCGAGATGCCCCTCGGCCGCCATCCACCGCAGGATGTCGGCGAGGGTCTCCTCCGGCGGGCGCGGCTTCAGGTCCAGTTCGGCCAGCGGCTCGCGGTCGTCCGTCCGGGGCAGGGACACCATCATCTCGGCGGCGTCGCGGGTGAGCGGGAAGTCGAAGCGGCGCACCCTCTTCGCCAGGTCCAGCAGGCTCCCCGCGGCCAGCAGCAGCCCGCCGGGCACGACCATGCGCTTGCACGGCACCCCGGTGAGCGCGTCGCACAGGTCGGCCAGTTCGGACCAGCCGAGGTGGTGGCCGCCCAGCATCCAGCGGCGCGGGGCGCCGGGCGCGCGCACCGTCCGCAGGATCGCCTCGGCCAGATCCCGGACGTCCAGGACGGAGACGCCGGCGCCCTTGGGCATCACCCACACCTGTCCCAGCCCGGCCGCGATGCCCTCGTTGAGCTCCTTCAGGGTGGACTGGGCCGGGCCGCAGACCCCGCCCGGGTAGAAGGTCGTGATGGGCGCGCCCTCGTTCTGCAAGCCCCGCACGTACCGCTCGGCCTCGAGCTTCGAGCGCCCGTACTCGGTGCGCTGCCGTGACAGCGGGGAGTCGCCGGTGATCACCGGCTGGTCCGTCGGCATGAACACCGTCATGCTCGACAGGTAGACGATCCGGGAGATCCCCCGCTCCACCGCCCCGCCGACGACGTTGCGGGTGCCCTCCACGTTGCCGGAGAGGATCTGCTCTCCGGGCTTGCCGGTGACGCCGATGACGGCGGCGGCGTGCACGACCGCGTCGCAACCGTCCAGGGCCGCGCCGACGGCCTCGGCGTCGCGCATGTCCCCCGGGGCGAAGTCCACCTGCCCGGAGTCCACCTTCACTCCGGCGAGCACCGCGCTCGCGGCCTCGGTGTTCCGCACCAGCAGTCTGGGCCGGTGGCCGCTCTCCACCAGCGCGGCGACGGTGTGGGAGCCGATGAATCCGGACGCTCCGGTGACCAGGATCCGCATGGGCTCTCTCTTTCGGCGCGAGGGGCCCGAGAATCGTAGCAAGTGCTTGCTACCAGGGTGTAGCAATCGCTTGCTCGGCAATGGGCTTCCCCGGAGGGCGCATGGTCATGCGCCGGGAGAGTGAAGTGCGACACACATCACTTCCGCGAATGAGACTCTTGACGAGACTGGAGTCTCACTATTGACTGAAAGGGAGGCACGACACCAAGCAAGCGCTAGATCGCCAGGGCTGTGCCACCCCTCACCCGAAGCCAGCAGCACGAGGAGACCGGTATGTCCGCCCCTGACATTCCCAAGATCGACATCATCTCCCTCGACCAGTACGAGCGGAGCGGGACTCCGCACGAGCAGTTCACCTGGCTGCGCAAGAACGACCCCGTGCACTGGCACTACGACCCCAACGAAGGGGTACCCGGTTTCTGGGCGATCACCAAGCACGAGGACATCATCTTCGTCTCCCGCCACCCGGAGCTGTTCTCCGCCGCGGCCCGCACCTCGATGTTCTCGGAGTACTCCGACGAGGACCTGGCGCTCCAGCAGCAGATGATGCTCTTCATGGACCCGCCTCAGCACACCCGGCAGCGGTCCTACGTCAACCGCGGCTTCACCCCCCGGATGATCGCCCAGCTGCGCGGGCACATCGAGGACATCACCCACTCGCTGATCGACCAGGTGTGCGAGAAGGGGCAGGCGGAGTTCGTCCGCGACCTGGCCGCGCCGCTGCCGCTGCAGACGATCTGCGAACTCATCGGCGCCCCGATCGAGGACGCGGACTTCCTGTTCGAGAAGTCCAACCAACTGGTCGGCTTCGACGACCCCGAACTGCAGGGCGACGGGCTGACCGTGGCGCAGACCGCCGCGGCCGAGATCTACATGTACGCCCAGCAGATCGCCGAGGACCGGCGCGCCAACCCGCGCGGGGACATCGCGACCAAGCTGCTGCAGCCCGACGACGAGGGCAACCTGCTGACGGACGACGAGTTCAACCTGTTCATCCTGATGCTGATCATCGCCGGCAACGAGACCACGCGGACCGCGACGGCCGGCGGCATCCTGGCCTTCTTCGAGCACCCCGACCAGTGGGAGCGGCTCAAGGCGAACCCCGAGCTGATGCCGACCGCGGCCGAGGAGATCGTCCGCTGGACCAGCCCGCTCAACCTGTTCCGCCGCACCGCCCTCCAGGACGTCGAGCTGCGCGGCAAGACGATCAAGGCGGGCGACAAGGTCGTCATGTTCTACCCCTCGGGCAACCGGGACGAGGACGTCTTCGCGGACCCGTTCACCTTCGACGTCGCCCGGGACCAGAGCGGCCACATCGGGTTCGGCGGCGGCGGCCCGCACTTCTGCCTGGGCACCCACCTGGCCCGGCTGAACCTGACGATCCTGTTCGGCGCGCTGGTCGACCGGATGCCCGACATCCGCCTCGACGGCGAGGTCCGGCGGCTGCGGTCGAACTTCGTGAACGGCTACAAGGAGATCCCGGTCCGGTTCACGCCGACCCCGCGCCGGTAGCACGTCCCTTTCCGAGTGGTTCATGGCGGGCCGTCACTGATGGCCCGCCATCGCCATGAACGGCATCTTCTGTCAAAGAAACGTAACCGGGACCCATGGAACCGATGGGTAACATGAGCAGGCTACAGTCAGACATCCAGTACAACTTGTACCGATCAGGTGCGAATTTCTAAGAGGTGGGCGTGAGCGCTGAGGCCGAGCAGCAACTGCGGATCGCACTGCTTTCCTACCGGAGCAAACCCCACTGCGGCGGCCAGGGCGTCTACCTGCGGCACCTGAGCCGGGAACTGGTCGACCTCGGGCACGACGTGGAGATCTTCTCCGGACAGCCCTACCCGGTGCTGGACCGTGACGAGATCCGGCTGACCAAGGTGCCCAGCCTCGACCTCTACAACGACGACGACCCCTTCCGGAACCCCTCCCCGAGCGAGTTCCGCGACTGGATCGACGTCCTGGAGTGGCTGCACATGCGCACCGGCGGGTTCCCCGAACCGCTGACCTTCAGCCTGCGGGTCCTGCGGGAACTCAAGAAGCGCCGCGGCGACTTCGACGTCGTCCACGACAACCAGGTGCTCGGCCTGGGCAACCTCGGCATCCCGAAGCTGATGCCGCTGGTCACCAGCATCCACCACCCCATCAGCCAGGACCGCCAGATCGAGATCGACGCGGCCAAGGGCATCAAGCAGAACCTCGGCAAGCGCCGGTGGTACGGCTTCGTCCGGATGCAGGCGTTCGTCTCCGCCCGGATCGGCCGCATCCTGACCGTCTCCAGCTCCTCCAAGCGGGACATCGTCAAGGACTTCAAGACCGACGCGTCGCGGATCCACATCCTGCCGCTGGGCGTCGAGACCGAGATCTTCCACCCGCGCGGCGAGCGCGTGCCCGGCCGGATCGTGGCGATGGCCAGCGCCGACTCCCCGCTCAAGGGCGTGGACGTGCTGCTGCACGCCGTCGCCAAGATCGCCACCGAGCGGGACGTGCACCTGATCGTCGTCAGCAAGCCGCGCAAGGACGGGCCGATCGTCAAGCTGATCAAGGAGCTCGCGCTCGGCGACAAGGTGAAGTTCGTCTCCGGCATCTCCGACGAGGAGCTGGGCGAGCTGCTGGCCTCCGCCGAGATCGCGGTCGTGCCGTCCCGCTACGAGGGGTTCTCCCTCCCCGCCGTCGAGCACATGGCCTCGGGCACCCCCCTGGTGGCGAGCGCCGCCGGAGCCCTGCCCGAGGTGGTCGGCGACGCCGCGGCGCTGGTCAAGCCCGGTGACGCCGAGGACCTCGCGGCCACGATCAAGCGGCTGCACGACTCCCCCGAGGAGCGGGCCCGCCTCGGCGAGGCCGGCTACCGGCGCGTCCAGGAGCGCTACACCTGGAAGGCGGTCGCCATCGCGACCGTCGAGCACTACCGGTCGGCGATCAGGACCGCGCGCTGACCCTCTGGCCGGGGGGCGACCCCGGCCGAAACCGGGAAGCGACCCCGGACCCCCGAGAAGCATCCGGCCGATCCTCGTCTCACCGCGGTCGGCCGAACCCGGCCGAGACCGGGGGACGACCCCCCCAGACCCGTGAAACCGCGGCCCCGCACAGGCCGCCCGTGGAAGGAGCCCCCCTCTGCTTACCGTTGACTTCCAGCAGCGGTTCCCCATCTCCGTGGGGGAACGCGTGCTCGACATGGGCTGCGGCGGCGGACGGCACGCCTTCGAGCTGTACCGGCGCGGCGCCCGGGTCACCGCGTTCGACATGGACGCCGAGGAGCTCAAGACCGTCCAGTCGATGTTCGGCGCGATGGAGCTGGAGGGCGAGGCCCCCGAGGGCTCCTCGGCCGAGACCGTCGTCGGCGACGCGCTGGACCTGCCGTTCGAGGACGACACCTTCGACAAGGTCATCGCCGCCGAGGTGATGGAGCACATCCCGAACGACATGCAGGCCATGAAGGAGCTGTTCCGGGTGCTCAAGCCCGGCGGGCAGGTCGCGGTGACCGTCCCCTCCTGGCTGCCCGAGCGCATCTGCTGGCTGCTCTCCGAGGCCTACCACACCGCGCCCGGCGGCCACGTGCGCATCTACACGCGCGCCGAGCTGGAGGCCAAGCTCAAGGCGATCGGCTTCCGGATCGACGGCCACCACCACGCGCACGGCCTGCACTCCGCCTACTGGTGGATCAAGTGCGCCGTGGGGCTCGAGGAGAACGACCACCCGCTGGTGAAGGCCTACCACCAGATCCTGGTGTGGGACATCATGAAGCGGCCCCTGGCCACCCGGCTGGCCGAGCAGCTGCTCAACCCGTTCGTCGGAAAGAGCGTCGTCGTCTACCTCACCAAACCCTCCTATGCAGGCTGATCCGATCCTCACGCCCGAGCAGGTCCGGGCGACGGCCCTGTCCATCGCCCGCCAGCAGTACCCCTCCGGGGCCATCCCCTGGTACGCCGAGTTCGACGGCTACCCGGCGGGGCACGTCGACGCCTGGAACCACATCGAGGCCGCCATGGCCCTGACCGTCGCCGGGCTCACCGAGCCCGCGCGCCGGGCCTACGCGTGGCTGCGCGACCAGCAGCGCCCCGACGGCTCCTGGCCCGCCAAGTGGGAGTCCGAGAAGGTCACCGAGACCGGCGGCGAGTCCAACCACGCCGCCTACATCGCGGTCGGCATGTGGCACGAGCTCCTCATCACCGGCGACGAGGAGTACGTGCGGGGCATGTGGCCGACCGTCCGCCGGGCGATCGACTACGTGCTGGGCCTGCAGACCGACCGCGGCGACATCAAGTGGATCAGGTACGAGGACGGCACGGTCGGCGAGGAGTCGCTCCTCACCGGCTGCTCCTCGATCTACCAGGGCCTGCGCTGCGCGGTGGCGCTGGCCGAGCGCTTCGGCGACCCCCAGCCGGACTGGGAGCTGTCCGCCGACCAGCTCGGCCACGTGATCGCCCACCACCCGGAGGCGTTCGCCGACAAGTCCCGCTGGTCCATGGACTGGTACTACCCGATCCTGGGTGGAGCGGTCCGAGGCGGTCAGGCCGCCGCCCTCCTGGACGCGCAGTGGGACACCTTCGTGGTGCCCGGGATGGGCTGCCGCTGCGTCTCGGACCAGCCGTGGGTGACCGGCGCCGAGACCTGCGAGCTCGTCATGGCCCTGGACGCCGTCGGCGACCCCCGGGCCCTGACCGTGTTCCGCGAGATCCAGTTCCTGCGTCACGAGGACGGCTCCTACTGGACCGGCTGGCAGTTCCGCGACCAGCGCCACTTCCCCGGGGACCGCTCCACCTACACGGCCGCCGCCGTCATCCTGGCCGCCGACGCCCTTGCCGGCACCACCCCCGCCTCCCGCATCTTCAAGGAGATAGCGGACCGCCCCCTGGGCCCCTCGGCCCCGTCCGACCCCACCGCCTGCGGCTGCGCCCACGTCCCCGCCCGCACCTGACGCGGGATCGCGGCCCGTGGCTGGTCCGAAGACGCCGTAGAAGCCTCGGAGAACGCTCTCCGGGGCTTCTACGCGGTACTCAGCGCCGCAGGGCCTCGACGGGTTCGATGAGCCCCGCTCGCCAGGAGGGGACCAAGCCCGCAATCAGGCCCACCAGCGCGCCGGCCAGCGGGCTGGGCAGGACCGTCAGCGGTTCGAGAACGGGGGTCCACTGCTGGAAGTAGGCGACGCCCACCACGGTGCAGACGCCGACGCTCATGCCGATCAGTCCACCCAGGAATCCGAGCGCCGCCGACTCCGCCAGGAACTGCGCCGCGATCTGACGGCGGCCGGCGCCGAGCGCGCGCCTCAGGCCGATCTCCCCGATCCGCTCCAGGACGGAGACGAAAATCGTGTTCGCGATGCCGGCCGCGCCGACGATCAGGCACAGCCCGGCCAGCGCCAGGAACAGACCGTTGAGCTCGCCGGAGACCTCGCCTTTCAGGAACCTCGGATCCGGTGGGACCTTGACCCTGAACCGCTCGGGCTGGTCCGGACGGAGCGCGACCGGGAGCTGCCGCCCGACCGCCTGCGCGGCCCCCAGGTCGGTGTCGACCAGCATCCGCACGCCTTGGGTGTTGGTGACGGACGTGCCCCACTCCTTCCGTGCGGTGACATCGGGCACGATCACCGATTTGAGGATCGCCGGATCCCGGTCGACCTCGGCGACGACACCGATCACCGTGAACGGCGTACCGTCCAGGAAGATCGCCTGCTGGGCGTCCAGCCTGCCGATCCCCAGCTCGGCGGCCAGCCCGCGGCCGATGACCGCCACCCGTTCACCCCGTGACCGGAGCAGGGAGTCGAACAGGCGGCCTGTGCTCACCCGGGCATGCGCGGCATGAAGGTAGCCGGGCGAAGCACCCAAGACTGCCGCGTCGAGCCGCACGTCCCTCGCTAGGTGGTACGGCTGCCCGCTCACTCTCCCCACATCGGTCGAAAAGTACAGACCGGCCTCTCGTACTCCGATGATGCTCTTGGCCTTCGCCTCCGCGTCCTCCGGAAAGCCCTGTCCCGCGACCGCGGGATCGACAGGGGCGTCCTCAATGGTGATCTCTGTCGCTGTCAAGGCCGAGAAATGTTTGTCGATCTGGCCACTGGCCGTCGCGGTGAGGCCGAGGACCGCCACGAAGGCCGCGATGCCCAGTACGGTCCCCAGAACGGTCAGCCCCGCCCGTCCGGGCCTGGCGAGGATCGCGCTGAGCGCCTCCCCGAAGAGGTCGACGAAACGCAGCCGAATGGACGGCAGGTGCTCGGGCTCCGGGACCTTCCGGAAACTCACCGAAGTACCCCGTTCGGCCTCTGCTCGTTCAGGACGCCGTCCTTGATGACGAGGGTCCGCTCGGCTCTCGCCGCCACCTGTGCGTCATGCGTGACCACCAGGAGGGTCATCCCGTCTTGGTGGAGCTCATCGAGCAGTCCGAGGATGTTCTCCGCCGTCGTGCTGTCGAGGTTCCCGGTCGGCTCGTCGCACAGAAGCAGGCTCGGTTCGCCCAGCAGCGCTCGGGCGATGGCGACGCGCTGGCGCTCGCCGCCGGAGAGCAGACCGGCGGGACTGTGCAGCCGATGCCCCAAGCCGACCCGCTGCAGCGTCTCCACCGCCAGAGCACGACGCCGACGGCGTGACGTTCCCGTATAGAGAAGGGCCAACGCCGCGTTCTCCACCGCGGAGCGGTGCTGGAGCAGGTGGAACGACTGGAAGACGAATCCGATCCGATGCCCGCGCAGCGCGGTGCGCCTGCGCTCGGTCAGAGAGCCGGTGTCGATTCCGTCGAGACGGAAGACCCCGTCCGAGGGCCGGTCGAGCAGGCCGACGAGGTTGAGGAACGTCGACTTGCCGGACCCGGACGGGCCGATCACCGTCACGTACTCGCCCCGGTTCACCACCAGGTCACAGGATTTGAAGGCGTGCACCGCGGGCGGACCGGGGTAGGTCCTGGCCACTCCGGCGAACTCGATGACGGGCGTCATTTCCCGATCACGACCGAATCACCCTCGCGGAGTACGTCGCCGCTCGGCCTGACCTCCATGAAGCCACCGCTGGACGCGCCGATCGTCACGTCGATCCGCTCCCGTCCGCCGCCTTCTCCGACCTTGATCACCTGACTGGTGCCCGCGGTCGTGCCGTACAGGGCGGATGCGGGGACCACGAGGACCGGGCTGTCCGTGCGTCCGGCGATGATGGTGAGCCGGACGTCCTGTCCCGCGAGGCTCTGCGGGATGTTCCCGGACACGGTGATCGGATGGCCGCTGGGACCTGTCTCTCCCGCCTGTTCATCCAGAGAGGCGGCCGCGGACGGAAGCTCACCTATCGCCGAGATCTTTCCCTTCACCCCGCGTCCTGCGGATTCCGAGAAGATCTCGACGGGTCTTCCCACCCGGACCAGGTCCCGGTCGGCCGGGCTCAGTGAGCTGCGGACGCGCAGGTCACTCGTGGCCAACTGCAGGATGACGCCTTCGGCACGCTGCCCGAACTTCCCTCTGATCGCGCTCACCCGCACCGGGAAGGCTGACGTATAGGAGACCTCCCCTACAGGCAGGTAGGGGCGTTTGACGGTTTTCGGCTTGCAGACGGTTTTGGGCTTCGCGCACTTCCGGGTTTCCTCAGTGAAGACCGCGGTATATCCCCGGTCGACATAGAGCCTCCCGATCGCCGTCGAGGTACCGGGGCCCAATTCGCCCCGCGGGTCGGCGACCGAGTAGCCGATGGACCTCAACGCCGCCTGAAGCTGCACCACATCGGGCCCCCGCGCACCGAACCTCAGATCCCGGTAGGCCACGATCTTCCCTGGCAGCACGATGATCGGACGTCCGGAGACCTCCGCCACCACCGTCCCACGTTTCACCGATCGGCCGATCTTGACCGGCAGTCGGGTGATCACCGCGGCTCCCTCCGAGAGAGCGCCCAACGAGACATCGAGCGTCCGACTGGGCGCGACCTGTCCTCGCAGCACGATGGTCGTGGTCAGTACCCGCCGCTCGACCTTGGCCGTGAGCAGGGTCGTCGGCGGTTCTCCCGCGTCGGCTGCCTGCTGCGCCGGAGATTTGATCCAACGGGCCGCGGCGAACCCGACTCCGCTGCTGAGAAGGGCCACCGCCACCACACCGGTGAGCAGGCGGCGCCGCCTCCGCTGCGCCGCCATCACTCTCGTGTCATCGTTCGCCATCGATCAGCCCGCGACTGCTTTGGCCTTCTGCATCCAGCCGTCGAGCACGCGCTTCGATTCGACCAGACGCTCCTCGTTCGCCGCCACCAAACGCTTCTCGTAGGCGATGCGCACCTGAAGCCAGACCGTGTAGAGCCCGCTCTCCTTTCGGCACGCGACATCGTGAAGCCCCGTCTCGATCTCCTTCTTGGTCAGTGGATAGTCCCGCTTGTCCCCTGGTCCAGACTGCCCCCACCGCTCGAAGTTCGCTGGATCCATGGGGTTCTTGTAGCTGTATCCGGCTCCGTTCATGCAGGCGATCCAGGAGCCGGTAGCCTTCTTCACCCGGCTGTCCACGTTCACCCGTTCGGAAACCGACACGGCCAGGTCCGTGGCATCGAATTCCAGCGGTGGAGAGATGATCTGATCACTGGCCCAGGACCGGCAGCCTCCCTTGGGCACAGATTTTCCGTTGACGCTCGCGACACTTCCGTCGAGAGCCTCCAGTTCTCCCTCGGCCGCCGGTTTCTTCGCCTTTCGGTAGGCGGCGTCCTCGTAGGGCACGAAATCGTAGGGCTGCCGATAACCGTATCTTTTGACGACCGCCTCATCGAGATAGATGAGGTCGTGATGACCCGACGGCGGGCTGATCTTCGTCACCGCTCCGGGGTCAGTGATGCCAAGTCCGGCAAGACACTGCCGCTCCAACTTGTTGAGAGCCCGATAGAGCACCGGCATCTCGACGTCAGGCGTCATATAGGCGTCGAGCGGCAGGAGCACCTCAGCCTCGCTCCGAACGACCGGAGCGGCCTCCACTGCGGGTTCCGACCCGTCGTCCTCTACTGAGCCCGAAACGTCGGAGCCTCCACCGCAGCCACTCAGCCCGAGGGACACGCAGGCCACCAGGACCGCAGCAAATCTCTTGTTCACCAGACCTCCACACTCAGTTCTTGGACCGAAACCACAGATCGAGGTGCGACCGCACCGACGCGGTCGCACCTCGATCTGCACTGTGCTCTCTACCAGTAGTAGTGCTGCCATTTCTGAGGATTGGTCGAATTGCAGGTCCAGATGTAGAGCTGAGCCCCCTCATTTGCATTCTCACGGTCGAGACACCGGTTACTGGTGTGCTGTGGCCGGAGGGTGTACCAACCGCTGCCGGCATCGATGTATTTCCAGCGCTGGTTCGCTCCACCGTTGTACTGCCAGTGGTCAGCCCAAGTCCCGTCGGCGGTGCCGCTACCGGAGACATCGAGCATCGCCTTGTCCGCGTTGGAGGTAGCCCAGTCCGTGACGTAGTTCTGGAACCGGTACTCCGACGGCGTTCCCGTACTTGTGAAAATGAAGAAGAAGTGTGAAGCGTGCACGCCCTTCCTCAGTGCCAAACGACTTCCGTTGGAAACGCTTTCACCGGCCGGGGACGTGTAGCGATATACCAGCGTTCCCGCACTGTTGTAGTAAGAACTTCCCTGGTTTCGGTATGACGCGATGCCGTCAGCATGCGCAGCCGACGCAAGCATAGTGACACCGACGAACCCGGCGACAGTACAGCCGACCAGCTTCGTCACCGCCTTGAGGAGACTCCGCAAACCACAACCTCTTTCCGATGGTCCTCACTGTGACCTAGGAAGAGAATCACCTGGAATCACTCTTTGACAAACGGCCAAAAAATCACTGGTTGACTTAGAGGAAAACCATCTCACAACGCACTGTGACCCGATGACACCAAGACCCGTATACACCGGTAGGCATAAATTTCCTGCTCAACCAGCAACGGATTACGTGAGCGAAAGCAGAGCAGACCCGAACCGTACGAATCAACGCTCGTCCCGGCCTCCGGACCAACGACATGACCTATGAGGAAGACCTTCTCCTCAACCGAATTTTCCGTTCGGACCGGCCCATCCCCCTCTCCAGATGTCAGCAAAGTCAACTCGCCGTTCGATCGAGCGTGGGACAGCTCCTGAAGGAGGGACGCCAACGGGTCCGTTCCCAGTCGCAACCGGGCGCGAACGATGGCAGAGGCCGTCGGTACAGGTCCTGGATTCCACTCTGCCCCCCGAATCGGACGCTCCCTGAACTCTTCCCAGAGCAATCCGGCTACTTGCCTATAGGGCAAGTGGGGCAACAGGGATGCAGTCAGCACACAGTAAGCGGTCAGCCATCCCGGAAGTGAACGGTTCCGCCGACCCTGACTACCTGTTTCAGCCACGATCCGGATCAGCTGACGAGGCGGAAGAGCATTCAGGAACAGCCGAAGTACCAGCGCCTCCAGGTTCACCCACCATCGCTCCTCATCAAAACCACCCAAATAAGGACATAAAGTAAATAAGCCACAAAATTCGAATCATCATACCCTGAGCAAGATCCTTTTTGGATGCCCCTCGGGAGCCGACCGAAGAAAACGCAGGCCAAAAGCCGAAAGATCCCCGCCGGAAAGTCCGGCGGGGATCTCTCACAGGATCTGGGTGCGGAAGGTCAGGAGGTGAGGGGGTCGATGTCCGAAACCCTCTCGAGGATGCGGAGGGAGCCTTCCACGCGGCGTTCCTCGAAGGCGCCGGAGGCGAGGGCGCGTTCGTAGACGTGGAAGGGGGCCTGGCCGCCGTCGGCGGGGTCGGGGAAGACGTCGTGGATGGCGAGGGCGCCGCCGACCTTGATCTTGGAGGACCAGTTCTCGTAGTCGGTGCCGGCGAAGTGCTCGCTGTGGCCGCCGTCGATGAACAGGAGGCCGAGTTCGGTGTTCCAGAGCCTCGCGACGGTCTCGGAGGTGCCGATGACGGCGATGACGACGTCCTCCAGGCCCGCGCGCTCGATGTTCCTGCGGAAGGTCGGCAGGGTGTCCATGCGGCCCGTCGTCGGGTCGACCAGGGTCGGGTCGTGGTGCTCCCAGCCCGCCTGGTTCTCCTCCGAGCCGTGGTGGTGGTCCACGGTGACCAGGACGGTGCCGGCCTCGCGGGCGGCGGCGCCGAAGTAGACGGCGGACTTGCCGCAGTAGGTGCCCACCTCCAGCAGCGGGCCGACCCGGCCGTAGACCAGCGCCGTCTCGTACAGGGCACGGCCTTCGGCGGGGGGCATGAAGCCCTTGGCCGACTCGGCGGCGCGGACCAGTTCGGGGGGCATGGCGGGCAGCGTTCCGGTCATCTCGATCAACCTCCGCCGGGAACTGTACCGGGAAGCCGTGAACGCCCCCTACGTCCCCCTATGCGCCCGGCGCGGAGGAGCCCGCGGGGGGCCTCCCTTGCAGGCCGCTAGAACGTGTTCTACTTTGGGTGCCGGAGGAGGGCCGCGACGGCCCGGGGGCCGAGCCGCCACGGCCCCGAGCGAACCGAATATGATTCGGCTAACTGGCCGTGACGGCCTTGAGGTGGTCAAACCCTGATCCGAGAGGAACCCACATGAAGGTGATCGTCGACTACCTGGTCTGCGAGGCCAACGGCGTCTGCGTGGGGCTCGCCCCCGACGTCTTCGACCTGGACGACGAGGACAACCTCCACGTCCTGCTGCCCGACGTCCCCGCCGACCAGCAGGACAAGGTCCGGCACGCCGTGCGCTCCTGCCCCAAGGCCGCCCTGTCCGTCACCGAATGAACCGACTCCGCGAAAGGGGCGCCACCTCCTCGGTGGCGCCCCTTCGGCGTTGCCGGGTCGCCCGGCGGCGGATCAGCGGTTGTGGAACTTCGGCTCCCGTTTCTCCATGGTCGCCGCCATGCCCTCCTTGAGGTCCTCGGTGAGGAAGGCCATGGTCTGGGTGCGGTTCTCCACGGCCAGGTGGGCGCGCAGCCCCGGCGCGTCCATCGCCAGGTTGAGCAGCTCCTTGGTGTGCCGCAGCCCGAACGGCGAGCGCGTCATCAGCTCCGCCGCCAGCGCCTCGGCGCCGGCCAGGTCGTCCTCGGCGATCTCGGTGACCAGGCCGAGCTCCAGCGCGCGCTCGGCGCCGACCGTCTGGGCCCGGTAGAAGATCTCCCCGGCCCTGGCCGTGCCGATCAGCCGGGGCAGCATCCAGGACAGGCCCAGGTCGCCGGCCGAGAAGCCCAGCTTCAGGAACGGCGAGATGAACTTCGTCGTCGGCGACGCCACCCGCAGGTCGCACGCGAGCGCCAGCGAGAAGGCCATGCCGACCACCGGCCCGTGCAGGGCCGCGACGACCGGCTGCGGGATCTCCCGCAGGCCCAGCACCAGCTCCCCGGCCCGGACCATGTTGCGGTAGATCCGCTGGACCGCCCCTTCGGCGGCCGCGCCCGCCTGGCCCGCGTCGTCCTGCTGGATGTCCATTCCCGCGCAGAACGCCCGGCCCGCCCCGGTCAGGATGACGACCTTGGTCTCGAGGTCCTCCTTGAGCCCGCCGAGGATCGCCAGCAGGTCCACGGTGTCCTCGTAGGAGATCGCGTTGAGGCGTTCGGGCCGGGACAGGGTGATCACGGCCACCCCGTCCCGTTTGACGAACTCGACCACCGCTACTGCAGGGCCTGGAAGGTGGCCATGGTCTGCGCGTTGATGTCGGCGTGCACGACCAGCGGGTCCTGCGCGGCGATCTCCTGCCAGCTGTCGCGGATGTCCTCGACGGAGAGGCCGTCCTTCTTGGTGAAGCCGGGGCCCTCGCCCACGAAGATCTTCGCGATCCGGCCGCCGCCGACGGTGAAGGTCTGGCCGCTCTCCGGCACGCTCTCGTGCGCCAGGTAGGCGACCAGCGGGGTGACCAGGTCGACGCCCAGCTTGTCGGCGAACTCCGGCGGGAACAGGTCGGCGGTCATCCGGGTGTAGGCCACCGGGGCGATCGCGTTGGCCTTGACGCCCTTCTTGGCGCCCTCGGCGGCCAGGGTCTTGGTAAAGCCGACCAGGCCCATCTTGGCGGTGGAGTAGTTGGCCTGGCCGAAGTTGCCGAACAGGCCGGCCGGGGAGGAGGTGTTGACGACCCGGCCCGCGCCGGACTCGACCAGGTGCGGCCAGGCGGCCTTGGTGACCAGGAACGCGCCGCGCAGGTGGACGGCGATGACCGCGTCCCACTCGGCGACGGTCATGTTCTTGAAGGACTTGTCGCGCAGGATGCCCGCGTTGTTGATGAGGATGTCGACCCGGCCGAAGGCGTCGATCGCGGCCTGGACGATGGAGGCCGCACCCTCCTCGGTGGCGACGTTGCCGCCGTTGGCGACCGCCTCGCCGCCGTTCTTGACGATCTCGTTCACGACGTCCTGGGCGGGGCCCGTGGAGGAGCCGTCGCCGTGGAGGTCGCCGCCGAGGTCGTTCACGACGATCTTGGCGCCGCGCGCCGCCAGCTCCAGCGCATGCTGGCGGCCCAGGCCTTGCCCGGCGCCCGTGATGATGGCGACCTTGCCGTCGTACCGCAGTTCACTCATGAGTGCGCTCCTGATCTCGAGCCGTTGGGCCGATCAACCTCTTGGTGGACTCGCCGTCCAGCTGACCACCCGGGAATACCCATTGGTAGCAGCAAACCGAATCCTGCTCTAATGCGGCCCCGATGGAAAGACGCCCGATTGGGGTCCAAGGTCCTTTCCGTCTCGGATGGCGAGACGATCGTGAAAATCTCAGATAAGGTCCTGAAGATCTTCCACCCCTGGAGAGGACCTTGGACACACCGCCGCTGCGGGTCGTCCAGTGGGGCACCGGAGCCGTAGGCCGCGGTGTCCTGCGCGGCCTGCTCGACCGCCCCGAGTTCGAACTCGCGGGAGTGCGGGTCTACGATCCCGCCAAACAGCGCCTGGACGCGGGGACGATCATCGGGCGCGACCCCGTCGGGGTCCTCGCCACCCGGGACCCCGAGGAGATCCTCGGGTTGGACGCCGACTGCGTCGTCTACGCGCCGCTGCCCGGCTCCCGGTACGGCGGCGACGATCTCGCCACCGTCTGCCGGCTGCTCGCCTCGGGCAAGAACGTCGTCTCCCTGACCGGGTTCGTCTACCCCCACGCCCGAGGCCCGGAGTTCGTGGAGGCGCTGGAAGACGCCTGCGCCGCCGGGGGCACGTCCGTGCACGGGACGGGCGTCAGCCCCGGTTTCACCGGAGAGAAGCTCCCCCTCGTCCTGTCCGGGCTGGCCCGCCGGATCGACCACCTCTACGTCCGGGACTGCTTCGACTTCGCCGGCCACCCCTCCAGGCGCTTCGTCCGCGGCCTGGCGGGCTTCGGCATGGCGGAGGAGGAGTACCTGGAGATGCTCCCCTGGGCCAGGGGCATGATGCGCGAGCTCTACACCGAGAGCATGCACCTGCTCGCCGCGGGCCTCCGCGTCGACCTCGACGACATCGACCTCGACCACGAGCACCTGCACGCCCCGGAGGACTTCGACATCGCGTCCGGGACCATCGCCCGGGGCACCGTCGCGGCCGACCGCTGGACCCTCACAGGACGGGTGGGCGGAGTGCCGACGATCACCATCGAGATCGCGCACAAGGCCGACGCCCGCAGGATCGACGCCTGGTACGAGCCGGGGTACGCGCTGCGCATCCAGGGTTCTCCCTCCATGGCCCTCGCCCTGGACGAGGACTGGCTCACCAACGGCGTCACGGCCGCCGCCGGGCACGCCCTGAACTCGGTCGCCGCGGTGTGCGCGGCGCCGCCCGGCATCCGGACGCTGCTGGACCTCCCCCTGGTCCCGGGCCGGTTCACAAGGCCCTGACCTGCCGGAAGAGCGCGGCGGATTCCCGAGGAACCCGAAGATCGAAGGTGTCCGCCGTCCGCCCCCCTCCCCCCGTGAGAACTCCCGTCACGAGCACTCGAAAACCTTTTTTATCCTTCAGAGATCGCCTCGTTGCGCGCGGGGAACCCCCGCGCGGCGGTGACGACGCCGCAGATGCCCTCCGAGGCGAGTAGCCTTATGAACGTTTAGAACCCACCTGCGAGCTGCGGAAGAGGGCGATCTCCGCCGTGTCGAGCGAGTCGCACACCCCTGCCGATCTAAGTGATTTCGGCGCAAACGAGTGGTTGGTCGATGAGCTCTACCAGAAGTACTTGGAAGACCCTGAGAAGGTCGACAAGGCCTGGTGGAGCTTTTTCGCGGACTATCAGCCGGGCGCCAAGCCCCCTATCCCCCTGAACGGAGACGCCTCCACGGCGGCTCCGGCACCTCAGGCCCCCGCCGCACCCGCGGCCGCGGCCAAGGCCCCGGCGGCGCCCAAGCCCGCCGTCAAGGCCCCCGCTCCGGCGGCGGCGCCGAAGGCCGCGCAGCCGCCCACCCCGGTGGCGACGGGCGCCGAGGAGGTGAAACTGCGGGGCGTGGCGGCGCGGACCGTCACCAACATGGAGAGCAGCCTGGCCGTCCCCACCGCCACGAGCGTGCGGGCCGTCCCCGCCAAGCTGCTGATCGACAACCGCATCGTGATCAACAATCACCTGAAGCGCGGTCGCGGCGGCAAGATCTCCTTCACCCATTTGATCGGTTACGCGGTCGTCCGGGCGCTCCGGTCGCTGCCCGAGATGAACGCCTACTACACCGAGGTGGACGGCAAGCCCACCATGGTGAAGCCGGAGCACGTGAACTTCGGCCTGGCGATCGACCTCAAGAAGTCCGACGGGCAGCGCCAGCTGGTCGTGCCGTCCATCAAGGCGGCCGACAGCCTGGACTTCCGCCAGTTCTGGGCGGCCTACGAGGAGATCGTCCGCAAGGCGCGGGCCAACAAGCTCACCCTTGAGGACTACCAGGGCACCACGATCAGCCTGACCAACCCCGGCACCATCGGCACCGTGCACTCGGTGCCGCGCCTCATGCCGGGGCAGGGCACGATCATCGGCATCGGCGCGATGGAGTACCCGGCGGAGTTCGCCGGCTCCTCCGAGGAGAACCTCGCGCGGGCCGCGATCAGCAAGACCATGACGATCACGTCGACCTACGACCACCGCATCATCCAGGGTGCGCAGTCGGGCGACTTCCTGCGCCGGATCCACCAGCTCCTGCTGGGCGAGGACCGCTTCTACGACGACATCTTCGAGTCGCTGCGGATTCCCTACGAGCCGGTCCGCTGGGTCCAGGACATCTCCGCGAGCCACGAGAACGACATCGCGAAGGTCGCCCGGGTCCACGAGCTGATCCACGCCTACCGGGTCCGCGGCCACCTCATGGCCGACACCGACCCGCTGGAGTACCGCCAGCGCCGCCACCCCGACCTGGACATCCTCCAGCACGGGCTGACGCTGTGGGACCTGGAGCGCGAGTTCGCCACCGGCGGCTTCGGCGGCAAGCCGACCATGAAGCTGCGCGACGTCCTGGGCGTGCTGCGCAGCTCCTACTGCCGCACCATCGGCATCGAGTACATGCACATCCAGGACCCCGAGGAGCGCGACTGGATCCAGGAGCGCGTCGAGGTGCCCCTGGAGCAGCCGAGCCGCGAGGAGCAGCTGCACATCCTGCGGCGGCTCAACTCCGCCGAGGCGTTCGAGACCTTCCTGCAGACCAAGTTCGTCGGCCAGAAGCGCTTCTCGCTGGAGGGCGGCGAGTCCCTGGTCCCGCTGCTGGACGCGGTGATCTCCGCCGCGGCCAAGGAGCGGCTGGAGGAGGCCGTCATCGGCATGGCCCACCGCGGCCGGCTGAACGTCCTGGCCAACATCGTCGGCAAGTCCTACTCGCAGATCTTCGGCGAGTTCGAGGGCAACCTGGACCCGCGCTCCGCGCAGGGCTCCGGCGACGTGAAGTACCACCTGGGCGCCGGGGGCGAGTTCCAGTCCTGGGACGGGCACACCATCCGCACCTCGCTGGTGGCCAACCCCTCCCACCTGGAGGCGGTCAACCCGGTGCTGGAGGGCGTCGTCCGCGCCAAGCAGGACGTCATCGACACCGGTGAGGCGGGCTTCTCGGTCCTGCCGATCCTCATCCACGGCGACGCGGCGTTCGCCGGGCAGGGCGTGGTCGCCGAGACCCTCAACCTGTCCCAGCTGCGCGGCTACCGCACCGGCGGCAGCATCCACATCGTGGTGAACAACCAGGTCGGCTTCACCACCGCGCCGGAGTACTCCCGCTCGTCGGTGTACTCCACGGACGTGGCCCGGATGATCCAGGCGCCGATCTTCCACGTCAACGGCGACGACCCCGAGGCCTGCGCCCGGGTCGCGCGGCTGGCGTTCGAGTACCGGCAGGCGTTCAAGAAGGACGTCGTCATCGACATGGTCTGCTACCGGCGCCGGGGCCACAACGAGGCGGACAACCCCTCGTTCACCCAGCCGCTGATGTACGACCTGATCGACGCCAAGCGCTCGGTGCGCAAGCTCTACACCGAGGCCCTCATCGGCCGCGGCGACATCACCGTCGAGGAGGCCGAGCAGGCGCTGCAGGACTACCAGCAGCAGCTGGAGCGGGCCTTCACCGAGGTGCGGGAGGCCGCGGGGCAGCCCGCGGCTCCGGGCGCGGTGATCCGCCCGCCGGACGAGGACCGCATCCCGATCGACCACGGCGCGGCGGGCTCGGCGATCCCGCTGGAGTCCGTCAAGGAGATCATCAACACCCAGGTGGACCTGCCCGAGGGCTTCACGGTGCACCCGCGGCTGCAGCCGGTCCTCGACCGGCGGGTCAAGATGATCGACGACGACGCCATCGACTGGGCCACCGGCGAGCTGCTCGCCTTCGGCTCCCTGCTGATGGACGGCCACCCGGTCCGCCTGGTGGGCCAGGACGTCCAGCGCGGCACCTTCGGCCAGCGCCACGCCGTGCTGGTCGACCGCAAGACCGGTGAGACCCACACCCCGCTCAGCAGGTTCTTCCAGGGCACCACGAAGTTCTACGTCCATGACTCGCTGCTCAGCGAGTTCGCGGCGATGGGCTTCGAGTACGGCTACTCGCTGCAGCGCCCCGACGCCCTGGTGCTGTGGGAGGCGCAGTTCGGCGACTTCGCCAACGGCGCCCAGTCGATCGTGGACGAGTTCATCTCCTCCGGTGAGCAGAAGTGGGGTCAGCGCTCCTCGGTCACGCTGCTGCTGCCGCACGGGTACGAGGGCCAGGGTCCCGACCACAGCTCCGCCCGCATCGAGCGGTACCTGCAGATGTGCGCCCAGGACAACATGACGGTCGTCTACCCGACCACGCCGGCGAACTACTTCCACCTGCTGCGCTGGCAGTCCCTCTCGGGGCGGCACAAGCCGCTGGTCGTCTTCACGCCCAAGTCGCTGCTGCGCTCCAAGGCCGCGACCTCGTCCGTGGAGGAGTTCACCAGCGGGGCGTTCCAGCCGGTCATCCCCGACACCGCGGCGGACCCGGCGAAGGTCCGGCGGGTGCTGTTCACCACCGGCAAGATCTACTACGACGTCGTCGCCGCCCGTAAGAAGGCGGGCGCCGACGACACCGCGGTGATCCGGATCGAGCGGCTCTACCCGTCCCCGATCGACGAGATCAAGGCCGAGCTGGCCAAGTACCCGCAGGACGTGGAGATCACGTACGTGCAGGACGAGCCGAAGAACATGGGCGCCTGGCCCTTCTTCGCCCTGGTCCTGTGGAACTACCTGGACGGCCGGAAGCTGAACCTGGTCTCCCGCCCCGCCTCCTCCTCCCCGGCGGTGGGCTCGGCGAAGACGCACCAGGCCGAGCAGGAGGCGATGCTCTCGCGCCTGTTCCCCAGCGGCTGACC
>NZ_BAAATZ010000006.1:125331-134241 GCF_039533685.1 Actinocorallia aurantiaca
TCTGGCTCCTCCACCCGGCCCGACGGGCCGGGCAACCCGACAGACGTGGCAGGAAGGGGAAACCGCCGTGTACTTCACCGACCGCGGCATCGAGGAACTGGCGGCCAGGCGCGGCGAGGAGGAGGTCTCCCTCGTCTGGGTGGCCGAGCGGCTGCGCGAGTTCGTCGATCTCAACCCGGAGTTCGAGATCCCGGTCGAGCGGCTGGCCACCTGGCTGGCCCGGCTCGACGACGAGGACGAGGACGACGGCTGAGCCGTCGGGGCCCCTCGGCGGGGGCATGCCGGAGTCGTCGGGGCTTCGGCATGCCTTCGGGGGGCTCCGCGAGGGGCTCAGGCCTCGGCGCGGGTCTGGTCGGCGGAGGGGCGCCGGTAGGTGATCATGCGCTTGACCTCGACCAGCCGGCGCTTGCGTATCTGCTTGCTGCGGTTGGAGCGGATCCGGCGGAACTCCTTCATCCGGTCCTTGGGCACCGGGATCCCGTTGCCGGTCAGCTCGTAGCCGATCCGGCGCATCTCCTCGCCCACGATCTCCTCGATCAGCGCCAGGTCGGTGCCGGTCAGCCGCTCCTCCCAGGAGTTCACCGAGTCGGTGCTGACCGGGTTGGAGATCTCCTTGAAGGGAGTGCCGGTGGGACGGTCGGGGTCCTGGTGGTAGTCGAGCATGGAGTCGATCCCGGCGGGGTCCAGGCCGAGGAAGGCGCACACCTCCCCCAGGACGGCCTTCGGGTCGGCGACGAGCTCCTCGTAGCGGACGTCGAAGAACTGGTCCTCGGGGAGCTTGCGGCGCCAGGCCTCGGCCGAGACGATTGCCCGCTGCCACATCTCGGTGGCCGACTCCACCCCGCCCCAGCTCCAGCCGACCCGGTTCATGGAGGCGGCGCAGGCGCGGGGGTCGCGGACGACGTTGACGTACTGGGCGTCGGGGAAGAGGTCGAAGACCGCGTTGAGGTTCCAGGCGTGCGAGGGGCGCTTGTCCCCCCAGCGGGGCTTGCCCTGGTTGCGAGCGTTCAGCGCGAAGCAGGCGGCCAGCATGGAGCCCATGGTGGGAGGGGCCAGGACGACGGCCTGGATCAGCTCCTCGGGGGTGGCCTTGAGCCGCTCGCTCCGGCTCTTCTTGTTCTTGACGATCCACTCGCCGACCTTGCGGCGGTTCTCAGGGTCCCCGAAGTCGCCGAAGGCGTCGCGCTTCCGGTACAGGGGGACGATGAACGCGGTCTCGTGCGGCACCGCCAGGTGGGGGTGGCTGTTCAGCATGCTCCGGAGCAACGTCGTCCCTGACCGAGGACAACCCCCGACGATGACCGGCCGGCCGGACCCGCCGGCGCCAGACACCTCAGTCCCTGCTGGGGTTGCATCATGTGACGAAAATTTCTCCATGTTGCGGCAGCTTAACGGGACTCACCCGACTCTGTAGGTCACGAAAGCCTTACAACAGAACCGGACAGAAGTGACGTACTCCACACCCGCCCCCCAAAGTTTGAAGTCCAGCCTCCATATGTCACAATCTCTTGACGGGTGACCCCCGTGTACGTCGAGAGGCGACCGTCCACACCCCCCGAACACCACGAGGCCGGGTGTCATCGCGGCGTCTGCCCGAACTTCCAACTTTCGTCTTAGTGGGGTCGCTGTGGCTACTGACCTTCCCGATTACTCCGATGATCCGGCCTTCGCCATCCATGTCGGCGGCAAGCTCGAGATCCGCTCCACCATCCCCGTCCGGGACAAGGACGACCTCTCCCTCGCCTACACCCCCGGTGTGGCCCGCGTCTGCACCGCGATCGCCGATCACCCCGAACTCGCCTACGAGTACACCTGGACCTCCAAGGTCGTGGCCGTCGTGACCGACGGAACCGCGGTCCTGGGTCTGGGCGACATCGGCCCCGCCGCCTCCATGCCGGTCATGGAGGGCAAGTCCCTGCTGTTCAAGGAGTTCGCGGGCGTCGACTCGGTGCCCATCGCCCTGGCCACCACCGACGTCGACGAGATCGTCGACACCGTCATCCGCATGGCGCCGTCCTTCGGGGGGATCAACCTCGAGGACATCAGCGCCCCCCGCTGCTTCGAGATCGAGGACAGGCTGCGCGCGGCCCTGGACATCCCGGTCTTCCACGACGACCAGCACGGCACCGCGATCGTGTCGCTCGCCGCGCTGACCAACGCCTCCCGGCTGCTCGGCAAGCCGCTGTCACAGATGCGCGGCGTGATCGCCGGCGCCGGCGCGTCCGGTGTCGCGGTCTGCCGCATCCTGCTCAACGCGGGCGTCGGCGACATCGCCGTCGCCGACAGCAAGGGCCTGGTCTACCGGGGCCGGGACGGCCTGAACAGCGTCAAGCAGGCGCTGGCGGAGGACACCAACAAGGCGGGCCTGACCGGCTCGACCGAGGAGGCCCTGCGCGGAGCCGACTTCTTCATCGGACTGTCCGGCTCCACCGTCGCCGAGTCCGCCATCGCCGCGATGGCCGAGGACGCGATCGTCTTCGCCCTGTCGAACCCGACCCCCGAGGTCGAGCCCGACGTGGCGGCCAAGTACGCCAAGGTCGTGGCCACCGGCCGCAGCGACCACCCCAACCAGATCAACAACGTGCTCGCCTTCCCCGGCATCTTCAAGGGCGCCCTGGACGTCCGGGCGCATTCGATCACCGAGGGCATGAAGGTCGCCGCCGCCCAGGCGCTGGCCGCCGTCGTGACCGACGACGAGCTGGCGGCCGACTACATCATCCCCAGCCCCTTCGACCCGCGGGTCGCCCCGGCGGTCATCGCCGCCGTGTCCGCCCAGGCCAGGGCCGAGGGGGTCAACCGGATCTGACCTGATCCGACCACAGGATGTCGGCACCGCGTCCTCTCCGTCGCCCCGGAGGGAACGCGGTGCCGAACTTTTTTGGGGCAACACTCAACGGACACATACGAGAACTTTGAGTTGCATAGATCTTTGTCACTTTTAGGTAAAGGATGGCCCTAGGAAAGATCATGTTTTAAAAGCGCTGGTAGCGTGCCGAACTCCTATCGGCACTCACTCCGTCTGGAGCGACTCAGCGTATGAAGAAGGCCCTGCACCGTCTCGCCGTCCTCTCCCTTCCGCTGGCCCTCACCGCCAGTGTCCTGCCCGCACAGAGCGTCTCCGCGGCCGTCGACAGGACGGCCAAGTACAACGCCAAGGCGCCGAAGGGCTTCAAGCGGAAGAACGCCAAGGGCGTCACCAACGTGAACAAGTACCTCTACCCCCGCCGGGACTACGTGGGCGTGTTCACCCAGTACGACAACCGCTCTCCCGTCGGCGGGGCCAAGTACTTCGGCGGCCTCGTCGGCAAGAAGAAGCCGAACGTCATCAAGGGCTTCGCCAACTGGGGCGCGCCCTTCGACCAGGCCTGGGCCAAGAGCATCTGGAAGGCCGGCGCCATCCCGCAGTGGGAGCTGGAGGCCCACCCGGTCGACTGGAACGGCGGCATCACCGTCAAGAAGATCGCCAACGGCCGCGCTGACGCCTACATCAAGCAGATCGCCCAGAGCGTCCGCGCCGCGAAGGTACCGGTCGCCCTCAGCTTCGCCCACGAGTTCAACGGCGACTGGTACGAGTGGGGCTACTGCAGCCGGCCGAAGAAGAACCCGCCCGCCACCGCGTGCAAGTACAAGACCAAGCCGGCCGAGTTCAAGAAGGCCTGGAAGCGCATGCACGGCATCTTCACCAAGGCGGGCGCGACCAACGCCATCTGGATGT
The DNA here is from genome assembly GCF_039533685.1 of Actinocorallia aurantiaca. NCBI lineage: Bacteria > Bacillati > Actinomycetota > Actinomycetes > Streptosporangiales > Thermomonosporaceae > Actinocorallia > Actinocorallia aurantiaca. The sequence continues at coordinate 129,047 of NZ_BAAATZ010000006.1, forward strand.
GGTCTCCGAACGAGACCGGCCCCCGCGCCGAGGTGAGGCTCAAGCCCTTCTACCCCGGTGACGCCTACGTCGACTGGATCGGGCTGATCGGCTACTACCGCAGCACCTCCAGCACCTACGCGAAGGTCTTCACCCCCAGCATCAAGGAGCTGCGCAGGTTCACCAAGAAACCGATCATCATCGGCGAGGTCAGCACCCTGCCCGGCAAGAACCGTCCGCGCCAGATCAGGGACTTCCTGAAGAACGTCGCGGCCGACCCGGGCGTCATCGGCTTCATCTGGTTCAACAAGGACCAGCGCAAGAACGAGGGCCCCAACGGGGACTACCGGGTGGAGAAGAGCAAGGCCGGCGTCACCGCCTTCAAGACCGGCCTGAAGAAGGGGTACTTCGGCCGCTAGTGAGGGCCGGTGGTTAGGGTCGGGGCATGTTCGCTGTCACCGCGGCGCGTATCGACGCCGAGCAACCGTTGAACGGGTTGGAACTGGGCGAGCGCCCCGACCCCGTGGCCCCCGAGGGCTGGACCACCGTCACCGTCAGGGCGGCGGCGTTGAACCACCACGACCTGTGGACGCTGCGCGGGGTGGGGGTCCGCCCCGAGCAGCTCCCCCTCGTGCTGGGCTGCGACGCCGCCGGGATCGACGAGGACGGCAACGAGGTCGTCGTCCACTCCGTCGTCGGGGACCCCGACCGGGGACAGGGCGACGAGACCCTCGACCCCAAGCGCTCGCTGCTGTCGGAGGTGCACGACGGCACCTTCGCCGAGCGGGTCGTGGTGCCCCGGCGCAACCTCGTCCCCAAGCCCTCCGCCCTCAGCTTCGAGGAGGCCGCCTGCCTCCCCACGGCCTGGCTGACCGCCTACCGGATGCTGTTCGACAAGTCGGGGGTCCAGCCGGGTTCCACGATCCTGGTGCAGGGGGCGGGCGGCGGGGTGGCCACCGCGCTGATCGCACTGGGCGCCAAGGCCGGGTACCGGGTCTGGGCCACCAGCCGCAGCGAGGCCAAGCGCAAACGGGCGCTGGAGCTGGGCGCGGACGCGGTGTTCGAGAGCGGGGCGCGGCTGCCCGCCCGGGTCGACGCGGTCATGGAGACGGTCGGGCAGGCCACCTGGGCGCACTCGGTGAAGTCGCTGCGGCCCGGCGGGCGCATCGTCGTCTCCGGCGCCACCAGCGGCCCGATGCCCCCGGCCGAGCTCACCCGGGTGTTCTTCCTGCAGCTGCAGGTGGTGGGATCCACCATGGGCACCCGCGAGCAGCTGGTCCGGCTGACGTCCTTCCTGGAGACCACCGGGCTCCGCCCGCCCGTCGACCGGGTGCTGCCGCTGGCGCGGGCCCGGGAGGGCTTCGCCGCGATGGCCGAGGGCGAACTGTTCGGAAAGATTGTTTTCACCATCTGAAGCCCGCCGTTCCCGGACACGCCTTCACCTGCGCTTTCAGCGGGCGGGCGGCGGCCTCGGGAACCGTCCTGAACACACGAAATTCAAGGGGGACCGGCGACGGTCGGAGCCGGTTCCCCGATGACGTGTAATACTCGCCGCAGGGAAAAGGAATTCATCGCATCGGGCTCACTGCGCGAGGGGCGGAAGTGGACCTCGTTTCATACGCGGACCTGGTCGTCGAACTGGTCAACACCCACGATCCGGCCGAGGACGCGCTGCACGACCTCGACTCCCTGCGGGCGCTGCTGACCCCGCGCCCCCATCTGCTGGGCCGGCTCACCTACCGGGACCTGGAGGCCATGCGCCAGCTGCGCCAGGAGCTGCGCGGCATCGTCGAGGCCGCCGTCGCGGGCGAGGACGACCGCGCGGCGGAGGGGCTCAACGCGATGCTGATCCGCCATCCGGTGCATCCGGCGCTGTCGGACCACGACGGCCACCCCTGGCATCTGCACCTCACCGAGGACGGCTCGGTCCCCGACCGCTACGCCGCCGGGGCGGCGATGGGACTGGCCGTCCTCATCGGCGAGAGAGGGATCGGCGCATTGGGCCTGTGCACTTCCCGGGAATGCCGGAACATCTTTTTCCACACAGGGTCCGACAGAAGTCAGCGTTACTGTTCTGATCGCTGTGGCAAACGGGACGGCGGCCAATAGCGCAGCACCACCCGGCCCAGGACGTCCTGTTCCGGGACGGCTCCGAAATCCCAGCTGTCACGCCTGCCGGGAGCTCGCTGGTTGTCGCTCTCCAGCCACCAGCCGCGGTCCCGGCGGAACACCGCCCGCTTGACGAGCAGGAGGCCGTCGCGGCGCGCCACGACGAGGTCCCCCTCGCGCACCGGGCCCTCGCGCACCAGGAGCCGGTCGCCGGGCCCCAGCGTGGGGAGCATCGACAGGCCCTCCACCCGGACCACCCGCCAGCGCATGTCACCGCACCTCCCGCCCTGGGCACCTCATCCTCGGAGTAATGTCTGATCTACAGCATGATCCGAGTCCGCCCACTCACGAAGGGAACCACAACGGTGAGCCTTCTTCGACCGAACACGGTCGTCTCCGCGCACTGCGACCTGCCCTGCGGTGTCTACGACCCCGCTCAGGCCCGCATCGAGGCCGAATCCGTCAAGGCCATCATCGAGAAGTACGCGGCCAACGAGGACCCGGCGTTCCGCGCCCGGGCCATCGGCATCAAGGAGGAGCGGTCCGACCTCGTCAAGCACCACCTGTGGGTGCTGTGGACCGACTACTTCAAGCCGCCGCACTTCGAGAAGTACCCGCAGCTCCACGAGCTGTTCAACGAGGCGACCAAGCTCGCCGGCGCCGGCGGCACCAAGGGCAGCCTGGACGTGAAGGTCGCCGACCAGCTGCTCGAGAAGATCGCGGAGATCGACAAGATCTTCTGGGAGACCAAGAAGGCCTGAGCCTTCCGCCGTCCACCCGTCCATGCCCGGTCCCTCTGGACCGGGCATGGCCGTTTCCGGGCCCGGACGGACCGGTGAGATATGCCACAGCCGACGGACGCCCCTTAAATACGCATTCTGGATGCGCATTTGCTACCTTCATGGTGTGCGCTTGACGAAGTTCACCGACCTGGCCCTCCGCGCCGTGATGCGCCTGGCGGTCTCCGAACAGGACGGCCCCCTGACCACCCGGCAGGTGGCCGAGGCGGTGGACGTCCCCTACGCGCACATGGCCAAGGCGGTCAGCCGACTCCAGCACCTCGGCGTGGTGGAGGCCCGGCGGGGACGCGGCGGCGGGCTCGGACTGACCGTGCTCGGCCGACGCGCCTCCATCGGCTGGCTGGTGCGGGAACTCGAAGGCGAAGGAGAGGTGGTGGCCTGTGAGGGCGACACTCCATGCCCCCTGCGGGGGGACTGCCGACTGCGGCGGGCGCTCCGCGACGCGCAGGAGGCCTTCTACGCCTCCCTCGACAGGCTGACCGTGGCCGACCTGGTCTCCTCCCCGAACGGGCCGGTGCTGATCGGCCTCTCCGTCCGCCCTCCCGACTGAACGAACACCCCTCGAGGATTTCCCGAGCAGGGCCTGGGGTACACCCATGCCTTAATACGAAGATCATTTACCAATTAGGAGTCCCCCATGCTGTCCGAGCAGTCCGCCCCCGTCGTCCGCGCCACCCTGCCCGCCGTCGGCGGCGCCATCGGGGACATCACCCCCCTCTTCTACAAGAAGATGTTCACCGCACGCCCCGAACTGCTGCGGGACCTGTTCAACCGGGGCAACCAGGCCAGCGGGGACCAGCCGAAGGCGCTGGCCGGCTCGATCGCCGCGTTCGCGACCATGCTGCTGGAGCGCCCCGACGAGCGGCCCGACGCGATGCTCGGCCGGATCGCCCACAAGCACGCCTCCCTGGGCATCACCGCCGACCAGTACCAGATCGTCCACGAGCACCTCTTCGCCGCGATCGTCGACGTGCTCGGCGAGGCCGTCACCCCCGAGGTGGCCGCCGCCTGGGACGAGGTCTACTGGCTGATGGGCAACGCGCTGATCTCCACCGAGGCCAGGCTCTACCAGGAGGCCGGCGCCCCCGGCGGGAACGTCTGGCGGGAGCTGGAGATCGCCGACCGGCGCGAGGAGACCCCCGACACCGCCTCCTTCCTGCTGCGCTCCCCCGACGGCTCCGCCCTGCCGCCCTTCCGCCCCGGCCAGTACGTGAGCGTCCAGGTCGACCTGCCCGACGGCGCCCGCCAGATCCGCCAGTACAGCCTGTCCAGCGCCCCCGGCCGCCCGGAGTGGCGGATCACCGTCAAGCGGCTGCGGGCCCTCGACGGCACCCCCGAGGGCGAGGTCTCCTCCTGGCTGCACGAGCACGCTCTGCCCGGCGACCGGCTGCGGGTCTCGATCCCCTTCGGCGACCTGGTCCTGCCCGACGGCGACGGGCCGCTGCTGCTGGTCTCGGCCGGCATCGGCAGCACCCCCATGCTGGCCATGCTCGACCACCTGGCCTCCACCGGCTCCACCCGCCGCGTGGTCGTGGTCCACGCCGACCGCTCCGCGGCCGCCCACGCCCACCGGGACGAGCTGCGCTCCCTCGTCGAGGCGCTCCCTGACGGCGAGCTGCACCTGTGGTACGAGGAGGCGGGCGCGCCCGAGGCCCTGCTCGGCCGGGCCGACCTGGGCGTCCTGCGGCTCCCCGAGGGCGTCACCGCCTACCTCTGCGGCCCGCTGCCCTTCATGCGGACCGTGCGCGGCGACCTGCTGGGGCTCGGCGTCCCCGCCCGGGACGTGCACTACGAGGTCTTCGGCCCCGACCTGTGGTTCGGCCAGGACTGACCCGACCGGTCAGGGCGGGGCGGATCAGTGGTTAGGCTGAAGGCATGATCCGCCCTGCCCTTCCCGAGGACGTGCCGACCATCCTGCGTTTCATCCGCGAGCTCGCCGAGTACGAGCGCTCGCTGGACCAGGTCGAGGCGAGCGGGGAAGACCTGCGGCGGGCCCTGTTCGGACCCTCTCCCGCCGTCTTCGCCCATCTCGCCGAGGACGAGCGGGGAGAACCCGTCGGGTTCGCCCTGTGGTTCCTCAACTTCTCCACCTGGACCGGACGGCACGGTATATATCTGGAAGATCTTTACGTCACGCCCGAGGCCCGCGGCGGCGGATACGGCAAGGCCCTGCTGACCGAGCTCGCCCGGATCGCCGTGGAGCGGGGATATGCCCGCTATGAATGGTCCTGCCTGGACTGGAACGAACCCTCCATCAGGTTCTACAAGTCCCTGGGCGCCGAGGCCATGGCCGAATGGACCGGCTAC
>NZ_BAAATZ010000006.1:134271-281695 GCF_039533685.1 Actinocorallia aurantiaca
GAGTAAGCGTGGCTTCACACCAAAGGGTGTGGGGCAGGGTAGTTTCAAGAGAGCGACGCAACCCCTAAGAGGGAGATCAGTGACTGAGGAAACCGCCGCCATGACGGCAGGTACAAAACTCACCCTGCGTGATGTGGTGACGGTGAAGCTGCCTGCCGCGAGTGCCTATCTGTCGGTGCTGCGCACCGCTACGGCCGGGCTCGCGGTCAGGCTCGACTTCACCATCGACGAGATCGAGGACCTGCGGATCGCCGTCGACGAGGCGTGCGCGATGCTGCTCGCCCAGGCCGTCCCGGGAACGGACCTGGTCTGCGAGTTCGAACTGACCGGCGACGCGATGCGCATCGCGGTCTCGGTGCTGACCGTCGACGGGCGCACGCCCAGCCGCGACACCTTCGCCTGGACCGTGCTCTCCTCGCTCGCGGGCGAGGTCGACGCCACCGCGGGACCGGACGACCGCGTGACCGTCACGCTGCAGAAGCGGCGGGGCCTGGGCGGAACTCCGTGACGTCCCCCGAGCGCACCTCCGAGGGAGAGGGCATCCTGGCCGAGGAGGTCGTGGTGCCCGAGCCGCAACGCGCCGCAACGGTTCCCGACCGCTCCCGGGCCAAGGAACTGTTCCACCGGATGCAGAGCCTGCCCGAGGGAGACCCCGAGCGGCAGCGCCTCCGCGACCAGCTGGTCGAGATGCACCTCCCGCTGGTGGAGTACCTCGCCCGCCGCTTCCGCAACCGCGGCGAGTGGCTGGACGACCTCGTCCAGGTGGCCACCATCGGGCTGATCAAGTCGATCGACCGCTTCGACCTCGAGCGGGGTGTGGAGTTCTCCACCTACGCCACCCCGACGATCGTCGGCGAGATCAAGCGCCACTTCCGCGACAAGGGCTGGGCGGTCCGCGTCCCGCGCAGGCTGCAGGAGCTCAAGCTCAGCCTGACCAAGGCGATCAGCGAGCTGGCCCAGAAGGAGGGCCGCGCGCCGACCGTCGCCGAGCTGGCGGCCCACCTGCAGATGACCGAGGAGGAGGTGCTGGAGGGCCTGGAGTCCGCCAACGCCTACTCCACCGTCTCGCTGGACGCCCCGGACTCCGGTGACGAGGACGCCCCCGCGGTCGCCGACTCGCTCGGCATGATCGACGAGTCGCTCGAGGGCGTCGAGTACCGCGAGTCGCTCAAGCCGCTGCTGGAGAAGCTCCCGCCCCGCGAGAAGAAGATCCTGCTGCTGCGCTTCTTCGGCAACATGACCCAGTCCCAGATCGCCACCGAGCTCGGCATCAGCCAGATGCACGTCTCCCGGCTGCTGGCCAGGACCCTGGCCCAGCTGCGCGAGGGCCTGACCGCCGAGGACTGAGGACACGACACGTCCGAGGAGGGGCGCCGGTCAGTCCGGCCGCTCCTCCTCCTGTTCTCCGCCTCCGTACAGGGCCACGGTGACCGGCCTGCTGAACAGCGCGAGCAGCGCGCAGACCGCGACGGCCGCGAGCGGGTAGCCCCACTGCGGCTGGTCGCTCTGCACCAGGGACACCGCCACCGGCAGCAGGAACAGCTGGGTCAGCACGGCCGGGGAGCGGCTCCAGTGCGCGCGCGTGGCCAGCCCGTGCGCGACCTTGAGCATGGCCGCGCCGCCGGCGAGCGCCAGCACGGCGACCGCCAGCGCGGTCGTGGTGTTCTGCGGCTCCCCCACGATGACCTCGAAGCCGGTGTAGAGCCCTCCGCCCACCGCGAGCAGGCCCACGACGGCCTCCAGAGCGGCGGCCAGGAACAGGGTGCGGGGTGGACGATTCGACACGCTCACCAGCGTACCGCCGGGTCGCGTGACATACGCTGGCGCCGTGCGCGCCATGCTGATCGCCAATCCGAAGGCCACCTCGACCACCCTGCGGGCCAGGGAGCTGCTCACCCGCGCGTTCGCCGGCGACCTGGAGGTGGAGACCGTCGAGACCGGGCACCGGGGCCACGCGACGGAGCTGGGCGCCCTCGCGGCCGCCAAGCGGTACGACTTCGTCATCGCCCTCGGCGGCGACGGCACCGTCAACGAGACGGTCAACGGGCTGATGAGCCATGGCAGGGAGGCCGCGGACCGGCCGGCCCTGGCGATCCTGCCCGGCGGCAACGCCAACGTCCTGGCCCGCGCGCTGGGCCTGCCGAACGATCCGCTGCGCTCGATCGCGGCGATCCTGGGGGCGCTGCGCGCCGGGCACACCCGCACGATCGGCCTGGGCCACGTCTCCACCGGCCTGGAGGACCGCTACTTCACCTTCACCACCGGCATCGGCCTGGACGCCGAGGTCGTGCGGGCCGTCGAGGAGATGCGGGGCGGGGGGAAGGCCACGAACACGATGTACGTGCGGGGGGCGCTGCGCCACTTCTTCTCCGGCACCGACCGGCGGCGTCCCGCGCTGGAGGTCCACGACCACCAGGGGCGGGTCGCACGCGGCCTCTACCTCGCCTTCGTCTCCAACGCCTCGCCCTGGACGTACCTGGGCCCGCGCCCGGTCGTCCCGAGCCCGCGGGCGGGGTTCAGCACCGGCCTCGACCTGTTCGGCATGCGCAGCCTCGGCGTCCTGCCGGTGCTGGGCGCGCTGGCGCAGATGATGGTCCCGGCCACCGGAGGTCCGCGCGGGCGCCACGTGGTGGAATTGCACGACGCGCCCGAAGTCACGATCAAGGCCTCCCGGCCCATGGCTTTGCAGGTCGACGGGGATTACCTGGGACTGCGTGATCATTTGAAGTTCCGCAGCGTGCCCAAAGCAGTACGAGTGGTCATCTGAGATGAAACTCTCATTGCATTGGGCTGCGGGAAGCCCTATGCGCAACCGCTTAAACCACTAATGTGACGGGCACGTTCCAACGGTGTGACACATGCGACATCCATACTTTGAGAAACGTTTCTCAAAGTACTTGCGCCGTCCATTGCCCCCCTGACACGCTCAAAGTGCGCCTTCGAGCAGGGCAGTGCGCCCGACACGGACCTGATCTGCACAGGCGCGACCCCGAGGCCATCGATGTGACTCGGAACGCATCCCACATCGTGAAACGTTCATTTGAGTTTCATTTCGAGAAGGAGTGGACGCATGGACTGGCGCCACCGCGCAGCCTGCCGTGACGTGGACCCCGAGCTGTTCTTTCCGATCGGAAACACCGGCCCGGCCCTGTTGCAGATCGAAGAGGCGAAGCAGGTCTGCCGCAAGTGCGACGTGAACGACGCCTGCCTCCGCTGGGCACTGGAGTCCGGTCAGGACGCCGGGGTGTGGGGCGCCATGAGCGAGGACGAGCGCCGCGCCCTCAAGCGCCGCGCGGCCCGTGCCCGCGCCCGCGCCAACATGAACGCCTCCGTCTAGAACAAAAGATCGCCGTTTTCCTTTTCGGTGAGTAGGACGCCGGGGACTTCTTCCCGGTTCACCTCTTCTCCGACTCCTCTGAATTTCTCGGGGCTTCACGCAAGGGGCCTGGAACCTCCGGTACCCCTCCCGAAACGCAGACCAGTCGACGCGTCTGGCGGCCTCCGGCCCCCCAGGCGCGTTCCGGCTTTCCGGCGGTGTTCCGTCACGGCGCCGGGCCGCGGGGCGGCCCCGGTCAATCCGCGGCGGGGCGGCTCGCCAGCGGCAGGTCGAGGGTGACCTCGGTGCCGCCGCCGTACCGCTCCCCGAACTTCAGGGTCCCGCCCAGCTCGCTCTCGGTGAGCGTGCGGACGATCTGCAGGCCCAGGCTGTCGGCGGTCTCCGGATCGAAGTCCGGGGGCAGGCCCGCCCCGTCGTCGGAGACGACCAGCCGCAACCGGCCCTCGGTGCGCGAGGCCAGCACCTCCAGCGTGCCGCCCCGCCGGGACAGGCCGTGCTCCAGGGCGTTCTGCAGCAGTTCGGTGAGGATCATCGCGATCGGGCTGGCGATCGCCGCGGGCAGCACCCCGAAGTTGCCGCGCCGCTTGGGCTGCACCCGGGTCTCCACCGCCATCACCTCCCCCGACATGGCGATCACCCGGTCGGCGATGTCGTCGAAGTCGATCAGCTCGTCGGGGGTGTGCGAGAGGGTCTCGTGCACGATCGCGATCGAGCCGACCCGGCGCACCGCCTCCTCCAGCGCGGCCCGGCCCTCGGGGATGCGCAGCCGCCGCGCCTGCAGCCGCAGCAGCGCCGCGACCGTCTGCAGGTTGTTCTTCACCCGGTGGTGGATCTCGCGGATGGTGGCGTCCTTGCTCATCAGCTCGCGGTCGCGCCAGCGCAGCTCGGTGACGTCGCGCATGAGCGCGATCGAGCCGATGCGCTCCCCCGAGATGATGAGCGGGATCATCCTCAGCTGCACCACCGAGCCGTTGGACTCGATCTCGACCTCGCGGTCGGCCTTGCCGCTGAGCACGCCGACCAGCGACTCGTCCATCGGCGTGCCGTCGTCGGTCAGCCTGTCCGCGGTCTCGCCCAGGTGCACGCCGACCAGGTCGGTGGCCAGGCCCAGCCGGCGGAAGGCCGACAGGGCGTTGGGGCTGGCGTAGATCACCCGGCCGGCCAGGTCCACCCGCAGCAGCCCGTCGCCGACCCGGGGCGAGCGGATGAGGTTGGGTTCGGCGCCCGGCACCGGGAACCGGCCCTCGGAGATCATCTGCGCCAGGTCGCTGGCGCTCTGCAGGTAGGTCAGCTCCAGCCGGGAGGGGGTGCGCGCGGAGCTGAGATTGGTGCTGCGCTGGATCACCCCGATCATCTTGGACCGCTCGCCCCGGCGGGCCAGGATCGGGATCGACTCCTCCCGGACCGGGATGCCGCTCCCCCACTCGGGGTCGCCCTCCCGGACGATGCGGCGCTCCCGCCAGGCCACGTCGATGAGCCCGCGCCTGCCCGTCCGGACGATCTTGCCGACCAGGTCGTCGGGGTAGGCGGTCGGCCCGGTGGTGGGGCGCATCTGCGCCACGCAGACCCATCCCTCCACCGTGCGGGGAGGCCACTCCTCGGGGCTCACCGGACGGCGCGGGTCGCGCTGGGGCACCCACAGCACCAGGTCGGCGAAGGACAGGTCGGCCAGCAGCTGCCAGTCCGAGACCAGGGAGTGCAGCCACTCCAGATCCTGCTGGTCGAGGTCGGTCTGCTGACGGACGAGATCGGACAGGGTAGGCACCTGACCATCATGGCAGCAGGGGCACCTGGGAGGATGAGCAGGTGAACCCCTTGAAACGGCTGCGCGAGGACACCGAGCGGCGGGAGCTGGCGGGACTGCGGCGGAGGTTGCGGCCGCGAAGTGCCGACCACGACGGCCTGATCGACCTGGCCTCCAACGACTACCTCGGGCTGTCCCGCGATCCCCGGCTGATCGAGGGAGCCGTCCGGGCCGTCCGCGAGTACGGCACGGGCTCCACCGGCTCGCGCCTGGTCACCGGCACCACCCGGCTGCACGCCGAGCTCGACGAGCGCCTCGCCGCGTTCTGCGGGGCCGCCGCGGGCCTGGCCTTCTCCTCCGGCTACCTGGCCAACCTGGGGGCGGTGGCGACGCTCTCCGGCCCCGGCACGCTGGTGATCTCCGACCAGGTCAACCACGCCTCGATCGTGGACGCCTGCCGGTTGTCCCGCGCCCGGGTGCAGATCGCCCCGCACCGCGACACGGCCGCCGTCGAGCGAGCGCTGCGGGACCGCCCCGAGGAGCACGCGCTGGTCGTCACCGACGCGGTCTTCTCCGTGGACGGCGACCTGGCGCCGCTGGCCGAACTGCACCGGCTGGCCCGGGAGCACGGAGCCCTGCTGGTGATCGACGAGGCGCACGCCCTGGGCGTCGTCGGCGAGTACGGGCGGGGCGCGGCCTGGGCGTCGGGGCTGGCCGGGGAGCCCGACGTGGTGCTCACCCTCACCCTTTCCAAGTCGCTCGCCTCGCAGGGCGGGGCGGTCCTGGGCGCGCCCGAGGTGATCGAGACCCTGATCGACACCGGCCGGACGATGATCTTCGACACGGGACTGAACCCGGCGGCGCTGGGGGCGGCGCTGGCCGCGCTGGACGTCATCGAGTCCTCCCCCGAGCTTCCCGCCAGGGCCCGCTCCAACGCCCGCGCCATCGTCAAGATCGCCGAATCGCACGGGCTGGAGAGCTCCGTCCCCGACGCCGCGGTCGTCCCCGTGTTCCTCGGGGAGGCGCGGGCGGCGCTGCGGGGGGCCGAAATCTGCGCGGAACAGGGCCTGAAAGTTGGCTGTTTCCGGCCACCCTCGGTGCCGGAGGGCCGCGCGTGCCTGAGGATCACCGCAAGGGCGAGCCTCAACGAGGTGGAACTCACAGGTCTCGACCAGGGACTGGGTGCGGTCGCCCAGGCTGTGGCCCCGTAATCTGCTCGCGTAACATCGAGCCAAACCGGCGGTGAACAAGGAGATTCGTTGACAGCCGAACACGCCCTAGGTGATTTCGGGCTCGGCCCGCTTCCGAGCAGGCCGCAGAGCCCGGGCTCGCCTCTGGCGAGCGCGCCGCGGATCCCGAAGTACTACCGCCTCAAGGAACTGCTCGTCGAGCTGATCACCTCGCTGCCCCCGGGCAGCCCGCTGCCGCCCGAGCGCACCCTGGCCGAGCGGTACGGCACCTCCCGGACCACGGTGCGCCAGGCGCTGGCCGAACTCGTGATCGAGGGGCGGCTGCAGCGCATCCAGGGCAAGGGCACCTTCGTGGCCAAGCCCAAGGTCCCCCACCAGCTCCAGCTGGTCGGCTACACCGAGGACATGCGCCACCACGGCCTCCGCCCGGAGACCAAGATCCTGGACGTGGCGTACCTGACCGCCGACGAGCGGCTCGCGTCGCTGCTGGGCATCAGGCCCGGCGGCCGGGTGCTGCGCATCCACCGGCTGCGGCTGGCCGACGGCGACCCCATGTCGATCGACTACACGCACCTGCCCGCACGCCGCTTCCCCGGCCTGCGCAAGGAGCTGTCGCGCAACCTGTCGCTGTACGAGACGCTCGCCGCCGCCTACGACGTGCACCTGGCCGAGGCCGAGGAGACGATCGAGACGGTGCTGGCCACCCCGTACGACGCGCAGGTGCTCGGCGTCGACGTCGGACTGCCGCTGATGCTGATCTCGCGCCAGTCCTTCGACACCTCGGGCGAGCCCGTGGAGTGGGCCCAGTCCTTCTACCGCGGCGACCGCTACAAGTTCGTCACCCGCCTCCGCCGCCCCGGCGCCTGAGGGCCGGGTCGGCCGGCCAGCGGGGCCGGCCGACCCAGCAGGCCTGCCGACCCGGCGGGGCAGGGCCCGCCGCCCCACCCGCCGTTTCCACGAAAGCCCGCCAGGGCGACCCCCGGACACAGCTCACCCGACCGCAGCGAAGCGAGGATCGGGTGAGCCGGGAACAGACGACCGCAGCGAAGCGAGGATCGGCTGTTCCCCTCGCGGGGGTCTGGGGGTCGCCCCCCAGATCTACAGGGTCTGGCTGAGGGCCTTGATGGGCATCTGGAGCTCGGTGAGCAGGTCCAGGTCCTTGTCGGCGTTGCGGCCCAGGGTCGTCAGGTAGTTGCCGACGATCATGGCGTTGATGCCGCCGAGCAGGCCGTCCTTGGTGCCCAGGTCGCCCAGCGTCAGCTCTCGGCCGCCCGCGTAGCGCAGGATCGTGCGCGGCAGCGCCAGCCGGAAGGTGGCGATGGTCTTCAGCGCCTCGGGGCCCTCGACCAGGGGGAACGACTCGAACGGGGTGCCCGGGCGGGGGTTGAGGAAGTTCAGCGGCACCTCGTGCGGGTCCAGCTCGGCGAGCTGGGAGGCGAACTCGGCGCGCTGTTCCAGTGTCTCGCCCATGCCGATGAGACCGCCGCAGCAGACCTCCATTCCGGCCTCGCGGACCATCTGGAGGGTGTCCCAGCGCTCTTCCCACGTGTGGGTGGTGACGACCTTGGAGAAGTGCGACTTCGCGGTCTCGAGGTTGTGGTTGTAGCGGTGCACGCCCCAGGACGACAGCGCGTCGACCTGCTCCTGGGTGAGCATGCCCAGGGAGCAGGCGATCTGGATGTCGACCTCGGCGTTGATCGCCTCGATGCCCTTGCGCACCTGGTCCATCAAACGCTCGTCGGGCCCGCGCACGGCGGCCACGATGCAGAACTCGGTGGCGCCGGTCTTGGCGGTCTCCCTGGCGGCCTCGACCAGCGAGGGGATGTCCAGCCAGGCGGCCCGCACCGGCGAGGAGAACTGGCCGGACTGCGAGCAGAAGTGGCAGTCCTCGGGGCAGCCTCCGGTCTTGACCGAGATGATGCCCTCGACCTCGACCTCCGGGCCGCAGTGGCGCATGCGCACCTCGTGGGCGAGGGCGAGCAGCTCCTCCAACCGGTCGTCGGGGAGCGAGAGACACTCCAGGGCCTGCGCCCGGTCGAGCCCCCGGCCCTCCTCCAGCACCTGCTGCCTGGCGATCGTCAGGATGTCAGTCACGGGGTTGTGCCTTTCTGGTGGGTCTCTCGGAAGGTAGCAGCGTCGAAGATCCCGCCGAACGCCGGGGACAGCCCGGCGCGGGCGGCGAGCAGGAACTCGGGGGCGTCGAGGGCTCCCGCGCCCGCGGGCAGCGCTCCCGCCAGGGGCCGGGCGGCCAGGGTCTCCAGGTCGCGGAGGTTGCAGCGCTGGGCCAGGTCGGGGTCGGCGGGCCAGGACCCGACGACCAGCCCGGCGAGCTGGACGCCGCGGTGCGCCATCGCCTCCAGGGTGAGCGCGGTGTGGTTGAGGGTGCCCAGGTCGGCCCGTGTGGCCACCACGACCGCCGCGCCCAGCCAGCGCGCGAGGTCGGCGATGGTGTTGCCCTCCTCGTCGAAGCGCACCAGCAGCCCGCCCGCGCCCTCGACCAGCACCAGGTCGCGGGTGTGCGCCAGGTCGCCGATCAGCCCCACCGACCGGGGCAGCTGGACCGGGGGCAGCCCGCTGACCCGGGCCGCCGCGGCGGGCGACAGCGGGTCGGGGAAGCGCGCCCCTTCGTGCAGGTCGGTGACGGCGGCCAGCCGCCGGACCTCCTGGAGGTCGCCGGGCTCGTCGGGGCCCACTCCGGTCTGGGCCGGCTTCACCACAGCGACGGAAGCCCCGCGGGCGGCCGCCAGCGCGGCCAGCGCGGCCGTCACCACGGTCTTTCCGACTCCGGTATCGGTGCCGGTGACGATGAGAACACTCACGGCCCCGACCCTAGACCCCGCGCCCCGCCCGCCCGCTCGCGGAATCCCACAGAAAACAGTCGTCCCGCTTGTACGGGAGACAGACGACCGCAGCGAAGCGAGGATCGGCTGTCTTCTCACCGGGGGTCTGGGGGTCGCCCCCCAGACTGACAAGACAGACGACCGCAGCGAAGCGAGGATCGGCTGTCTCCCCCACCAGGGGTCTGGGGGTCGCCCCCCAGACGGGCAGGGCTCAGGCCGAGGTCAGGGTGCCGTGCTCCACGCAGCGGGCGGTCCAGCCGCGGGGGGTCACCTGAACCACCATGCGGCGGCGGCAGTGCGCGCAGAAACGGGGCGGCTCCAGCCGCAGTGCCTCCCGGCAGGAGGGGTGTCCGCCCGGCTCGCCGCAGTGCTCGCAGTACGTCTCCATAGCCGGACAACCTACTCGATGGCTATCCGATGACCGCGATGAGATCCTCCGCCTGGATCACGTCGCCCTCCTTCACCGCCACCCTGGTGACGGTGCCGCCCTCCTCGGCGAGGACCGGGATCTCCATCTTCATGGACTCCAGGATGACCAGGGCGTCGCCTTCGGCCACCGCCGCCCCCTCGGCGACCAGCACCTTCCAGACGTTCGACACCAGTTCCGCGCGGACCTCGGCCACGGCGGCCCCCCTCGTTCGGCACCATCGGCCCGGCCCCCCGCCGGCCCGCCCGCCCGTGATCGACGGATCTCCCGAACCTATCGAGGCGGAGGCGTCCCGGGGGGCGGGCCGGCCGACAAACGGCGCCCGGGAAATTTGTGGCGGGCGTCACCTTCGCCGTGCCGTCAGGCCGATTTGATCGCGCTCGCCAGGAGGTGGATGCCGATCGACTCGTCCTCGACCCGGCAGTCGTAGGGGGTCTGCAGCTCGGTGCGCACCAGGCGGGGCAGCGCCTGCGGGTCCTGGTTCAGCAGGTGTTCGGCGGTGGAGGGGGACACGACGGTCCGCGGCCTGATCCACTCCACCTCCAGGCCGGCCTCCACCAGGAACTCCCGCACCTGCGCCGACCAGAAGCAGCGGGTGATCGTCCCGTCCGGCCAGGGCACCAGCACCACCTCGGCGCGCGGCACGTCCGAGAGATGCGGCCACAGGTTCTGCTCGGCCAGCACCGCCAGGCCCAGGGTGAGCGAGTCGACGCACAGGAGCAGCCGGCCGCCGGGCCGCAGCACCCGGGCGATCTCCTGGACCGTCTCCTCGGTGGCCAGGCAGCGGGAGAGCACGCCGTCCTCGGCGATGACCGCGTCCACGCTCCCGTCGACCAGGAAGTCCAGGGTGGACGGGTCGGCCACGATCCGCTGGTGCCCCTCCGAGGAGGCCTCCGGGGTGGCGACCACTTCCAGCACATGGTGCCCGGCCGCCGCGGCCTGCCGTGCCGACCCGCTCTCCCCTCCCGACACGTCCAGGATCGTGGAGCTGCTCCGGGGCAGCCAGCGCGCCAGCTGGGCGGAGGCCACCTCCCGGTAGAACGCCCAGTAGCCCGACAGCTCGTCCTGATCGCGATCCTGACCGAGAGCGGGGGATCTGCCCGGTAGCGGCAGCAAAAGGGGGACTCCTGTCTACGTGTACGGGTCATCCTTCCCCGCACCGGCCTTCTGTCACCCTTCAGCCGCGTAGGGAAGCGTTCATCTTCCGGGAATGCGCATCCGCCTTTCGATGTTGCCTCGAAGGTACAACGTGCGAGGGGTGGTCAATGCCGGTGCTGGCAGGGGTCCGTGACAACGAGGGTCGGAGCGGAAGGCTATTGTCGTATCCGCAAGATCGTGCACCGGTTCCTTCTCAGGGGGTGGGTACAGTACCGGGCTCCACCGAGACGATGGCCCAGCGCAGCGCACGCTTCCAGCGTGACGTGCTGCCCTTCCTCGACCAGCTCTATCCGGCCGCGCTGCGGATGACCCGCAACCCCGCGGACGCGGAGGATCTCGTCCAGGAGACCTTCGCCAAGGCCTTCGCCTCCTTCCACCAGTTCAGGGAGGGGACGAATCTCAAGGCCTGGCTTTACCGCATCCTTACCAATACGTTCATTAACACTTACCGCAAGAAACAACGCGAGCCGAAGAACAGCGGCACCGAGAACATCGAGGACTGGCAGCTGGCCCGTGCCGAGTCGCACACTTCCAGCGGCCTGAAGTCCGCCGAGGCCGAGGCGCTGGAGCACCTGCCGGACTCCGACGTCAAGCGGGCGCTGCAGGACCTTCCCGAGGACTTCCGCATCGCGGTCTACCTCGCCGATGTCGAGGGTTTCTCCTACAAGGAGATAGCCGACATCATGAACACCCCCATCGGTACGGTGATGTCGCGGCTGCACCGGGGCCGGCGACAGCTGCGCTCCATGCTGGAGGACTACGCCGTCGAACGAGGCCTCACTCGGGAGGGTTCGCAATGAGCTGCGGAAACGAGCACCAGACCCCGTGCACCGAGGTCCTGGCCAAGGTCTACACCTACATCGACGGCGAACTCGAGGACATGAGCTGCGCCGAGATCCAGCAGCACCTGGACGAGTGCAGGCCCTGCCTGCGCGAGTACGGGCTGGAGGAGTCGGTGAAGAAGCTGGTCGGCAAGTCCTGCGGCTGCGACCCGGTGCCCGCCGATCTCAAGGCCAAGGTCCTCGGCCGGATAGAGCAGGTGCTGGCCTCGCCCCCGCCGGGGGAGGCCGAGCAGTAGGCTTGCGCGGGTGCGCATTCTCGTCACCGGCGCGGCCGGGTTCATCGGCTCGCATCTCGTGGACCGGCTCCTGGCCGACGGTCATGAAGTCATCGCCGTGGACAACCTCGCCTCCGGGCATCGGGGCAACCTCGGCGACGTCGAGTTCCACGACCTCGACGTCGCGGACCCGGCCCTGGCCGAGCTCGCGGCGGCCCGCTCCCCCGAGGTCGTCTGCCACCTGGCGGCCCAGGTGAGCGTCCGGGTCAGCGTGTCCGACCCGCTGCTGGACGCCCGCACCAACGTCATCGGCACCATCAACGTGCTGGAGGCGGCCCGGGCCGCGGGTTCCCGCAAGACGGTCTTCACCTCCAGCTGCGCGGTCTACGGCGTCCCGGACTCCCTGCCCGTCGGAGCGGACGCCGAACTGCGCCCCAAGTCCCCCTACGCCGCGTCCAAGACGACCGGCGAGATCTACATGCAGGCCTACCGCGAGCTGCACGGGCTGGACTACACGACGCTGGCGCTGGCCAACGTCTACGGCCCGCGCCAGACTCCGGGAGGAGAGGCCGGCGTCATCTCCATCTTCACCGCCGCGCTGCTGGAGGGCCGCCCGACGACCGTGTACGGCGACGGGGGCAACACGCGCGACTACGTGTACGTCGCCGACGTCGTGGACGCCTACGCCAAGGCGCTGGAGACGGGTTCGGGCCGGCGCTTCAACATCGGCACCGGCGTGCAGACCTCCGACCGGCGGTTGCACACCCTCGTCGCCGGGGCCGCGGGCGCTCCGGACGAGCCCGGCACCGCGCCGTTCCGGCTGGGCGACCTGCCCGCGATGGCGCTCGACCCGGCTCCCGCGCTGTCCGGGCTCGGCTGGAAACCGCGCACTCCGCTGGAGGAGGGGCTCGCCGCCACGGTCGAATGGGCCAGAGGGCGGTAGATCGCTCAACATTGCGTGACGAACTGTTCACGCTTTGCTCTCGTTTTTCCGTGTCGCTGTGGGAGCAACGTCACGTTGGTTAGTCTTAGGGCTAACCGGCCAGTGGCGGGGAGCAAGGTACCAGATCCGGGGAATCTCCCCGGATCTTCTTCGGGGGGAGAAAGACCATGCTCAGGTACTTGACGTTCGTCACGCTCTACGCGGCGGCGACCGTGACGGTGCTGCTGACCGGACCCATGGGCGTCTCCTGGGTCTGAGCCGCCGGCGGCGCTTCCAGACCGGGGAGCGCCTCGGTTCACCCGGACCCGGAGTGTGAGAGGCGGCGACATGCGCGGACTCCCCGGCCTTCCCCCCGCCGCCTGGGGGTACATCGGCACGGTCGTCGCGAGCGCCGCCCTCGTGTTGTCCACCGGCTCCTACGGCGACGTCGAACGGCCGACCTTCATCGTCCTGGCGGGGCTGTTCCTCGTCTGCGACTCCGCCCCCGCCCTCCTCAACCTGGAACGGGCGCGGGTCTCCCTCAGCTTCTCGGTGTCCCTGGCGTCCGTGGTGCTGCTCGGACCCGACGGCGCCGCCCTCGTCGGCGCGTGCGCCCTCGTCGCCTTCCAGCGCGTCCCCCTCGTCAAACGCCTCTACAACGCCTCGCAGTTCGCGCTGTGCGGGTACATCGCGGGAACGGTCTACGAGCTGCTCCGGCCGGTCGGCTCGCACGCCCGCTGGCGCCCCACCATCAACCTGGAGCTGCTGCCGTTCGCCGGCGCGCTCGTCGCCTACGTCGCCTGCAACCTGGTGATGGTCGGCGGCATCCTCCTGCTGAGCAGGCAGGCCACCGTGCGCGCGCTCGTCGACGAGATCCGGCGGCTCACCCCCGGGCTGCTGGGCTACGGCTCGTTCGGGCTGCTCATCGCCGGCATCTACCAGGCCGTCGACATGTTCGCCCCGGTGCTGGTGCTGCTGCCGCTGCTGGTCGCGCGGTGGGCCCTCGCCCAGACCCGCGACCAGCAGCGCGCCCACGAGGCCACGCTCGCCGCGCTGTGCCAGGCGGTGGAGACCAAGGACTACTACACCCGCGGGCACAGCGAGCGGGTGTCGCGCGGCGCGGTGATGATCGCCGAGGAGATCGGCATGGGCCCGGCGCGGCTGGAGGCCATCCGGTTCGCCGGGATGCTGCACGACGTCGGCAAGCTCGGCGTCCCCACCAAGGTGCTGAAGAAGGACGGCCCCCTCTCGGAGACGGAGTTCGCGGCGATCCAGCTCCACCCGATGCGCGGGATCGAGATCGTCCAGGAGATCGGGTTCCTGGACGAGGCTCTCGACGGGATCAGGTACCACCACGAGAAGCTCAACGGGCGCGGATACCCCATGGGCCTGGCCGGAGAGGAGATCCCGGAGTTCGCCCGCATCATCGGCGTGGCCGACGCGTTCGACGCGATGACCTCCACCCGGTCCTACCGCCCGGCGCGCTCGGTCGAGGAGGGCGTCGCCGAGCTGCGCAAGTGCAGCGGCACCGACTTCGACCCCCAGATGGTGGAGGCGTTCCTGCGCGCGCTGGACAAGAAGCCCTGGAATCCGCCGAAGCCGGTGGTCCTGCCCGAGGGCGAGCACGTCCAGACCACCCGGCAGGACCACGACGACCCGAGCGCTCCGCTCAAGGTGATGGGCGAGGGACCATGGTGACCGGCAGCCGCCTGCAGGTGGCACGGGAGAGACCGGCCTGGCAGCATCTGGACTCCGCCCAGCTGGTGCTGCTGGGCGCGGCCGTGGCGCTGACCGTCGCGGCGGCCGTCTCGCTGGCCGCGGCCGGCGGGGTGGCCGAGCCCAAGCCCGCGATCATCTTCGGCGCGCTCATCGCGCTGGGCGAGCTGTTCCGGATGAACATGCCGGGCGGGCGCGAGGTCGCGCCGATCAGCACCGCCGGGGCGCTCGGCTACGGCATGCTGATGAGCGTCGGCGGCGAGGCCGTCACCTACTCGGCGCTGCAGGTGGTGGCGGTGACGGCGGCGGGGATGTTCGCCGGCACCTTGCCGCACATCGCGGTCGGCCGCTCCCCCCAGCTCGACGCGATGGCCCGCCGGCTGGTCGTGGCCGCGGTGGTGGCGTTCCTGTTCCGCCCGCTGACGGGGCTGCTGTTCGACGAGCGGCTGGACCTCGCCGAGTGGTGGACGGCGCTGGGCCTGATGACGCTCATCTCGTGCACGGCGGTCTGCTCCGACATGGTGGTCGCCGCGGCGATCCGCGCGGAGGCCGTCCGCGTCCGGTTCGGCATCGCCTTCCTCGACGAGTTCCGCGCGGGCGTGCTGCTGTGCGCGGCCAAGACCGCGACGGGCATGCTCATCGCCGTCGCCACGTCCGTCATGGGACTGGCGGCACTGCTGCTGTTCACCGCCCCGATCCTGACCACCCAGTTCGCCTTCCGCCGTTACGCGGCGGTGCGCACCACCTACCTGCAGACGATCCGCGCCCTCTCGCGGGTCACCGAGGTCGGCGGATACGTCGAGACGGGCCACTCCCGCCGGGTCAGCAGGCTGGCCGTGGCGATGGGCCGCGAGCTGGGCATGACCGAGGAGCAGTCGCTGGAGCTGGAGTACGCGGCGCTCATGCACGACATCGGGCAGCTCTCGCTGCCCGACCCGATCCCCGGCGGGGCGACCGTGCTGGCCTCCCCCGCCGAGCAGCGCCGGATCGCGGAGCTGGGCGCGAACGTCATCGAGCAGACCGGGGTGCTGGACAAGGTCGCCCACATCGTGCGCCGCCAGTCATCCCCCTACTCCGCCGATCCGGCCCCGCCGCTGGCCAGCCGCATCATCAAGGTCGCCAACGCCTACGACGACCTGGTCGGCGACTCCACCGACCGGGACCGCGCCGCCGCGGTCCTGGACCGGCTGCGGCTGGACTCCGCCTCCGAGTACGACCCGACCGTGGTGGAGTCGCTGGGCACCGTCCTGGAACGCCGCACCTACCGCTGGTGACCGCCCCCTCCCCGAGAGAATCTCACTCCCCCTGCCTATCCTGAGTGTGACGTCTCATCACCCTGGGTAGCCATTCTTTTGTCACCCCGGCTGACGACCGGGTCTTCAACGGGGTGGTCCCGTAAGACCAGGGAGCGAATCGTGTACCAGCCCTACCGCGATCCCGCCCGTGCCTTCGCCCGCAGGCTCCTCCTGGGCTGCGTCCTCCTGGCCGCCGTGTCCCTGCTGCTCGGTCTGGGCGCCTGGCTGAAGTCCTTCACCGTCTCTCCGCCGCCTCCCCCGAAAGCCCGCCCGGCCGTCACGGTCACCGTGACCGTCACCTCCGCCGTCCCGGCCGGGCCTTCGGGCAGGAGCCCGGACGAGGACCGGCCCGTCGCCCTTCCGCGGGGAACGGACGGCGCCGCCCAGACCGCCTGCAGCGCCCTCGTCCAGGCGGAGGTCCTGCGCCGGAAGGGCCGCCGCGCCGAGGCCGCCGTCCGGGGCAAGGCCGCGCAGGAGGCCGCGCTCGCCTCCGCCGTCCCCGCCCTGCGCACGCTGAAGGGCCGTCCCGCGAAGGAGGTCACCGCCCGCCTCGGCGCCTGGTGCCCCCGGCACTTCCCCGGCCTGAGCCCCAAGCCGTTCCCGTCGTCTCCGCTGCCCGCCCCGCTCCGGTCGGGCGCACGGCGCACGGCCACCGCCTCCCCGGCGTGCAGCTCCTCCGACTCCTACGCCCGCGGCCTGGACCCCGGCCGCCCCGACTTCGGCGACCAGGACCCGAACGACCCCCGCTGCGTCCGCCACTGAGTCCGACCACCCGAAAACCGGCCGCCCACCTGCCGGAGTCCGGCTCGGCGAGTACCGGCTCCGCGTGCGCGGGGCGTTCCTCGGCCGGCCGGCAGGGGAGACCGGTCGGATCAGAACAGGGTCTCCTCGCCGCCTTCGGCCTTCAGAGGCTCGATGAGCGCCTGTCCGTTGTTGCGGACGTTTCCCACGGCCTTGGAGACGGGGAAGACCTCCAGGTCGCCCGACATCGCGGGGACCAGGAGGGAGCCCGGGTCCCGGGTGGCGGGGTCCAGCCAGGCGTCCTCGTCCGTGACGGTCATGGGCATGCGGTCGTGGATGTGGCCGACGGAGTCGACGGCCTGGGTGGTGAGGATGGTGAACGTCCAGAGCCGGTCATCGGCCTCGTCCGGGGACTTCCAGAACTCGTAGAGGCCGGCCAGGGACAGGATGCCGCCGTCCTTGGGGGTGATGAAGAAGGGCTGCTTCTTCCTCGTCTCCTCGTTCGTGTACCACTCGTAGTAGCCGTCGGCGGGAAGGAGGCAGCGCCGTTTGGCGAAGGCGCGGCGGAAGGACGGCTTCTCGGCGGCGGTCTCCACACGGGCGTTGATCATGCGGTTGCCGATGGAGGGGTCCTTGGCCCAGGACGGGACGAGGCCCCAGCGGAGCATGCGCAGACGACGGACGGGGACCGTCTCCTCCGCCGCCTCCGGGTCCGCCCGTTCCAGGACCGCCGGGAGCAGCTTGGTGGGGGCGGCGTTGTAATCCGCTCTCAGCAGGTCCTCGCCGTCCTCGCCCCAGGTCTCGTCGACCTCGACGTCGAAGGCGTCGAGGAGCTCCTGACGTGATCGCGCCGTCGCGTAGCGTCCGCACATGGGATCAGGCTATGCGGCCGCGCCGACAGTTTCAGGCGCGCCCCGTGGGGCCAGGGTGAGGACCTCGTCCACCAGGCCGAGGACGGGGTCGGCTCCCGGGATGCCGGGGCGGTGGGTGATCAGCAGGACGGTGCGGTCGCCGGCGGCTTCGAGGAGGTCCCGCAGGACCCGGTCGGCGGTGGCGGGGTCCAGGTGGGCGTCGGGTTCGTCGAGGATGAGGATCGGGAAGTCGGCCAGGAGGGCTCGGGCCAGGGCGATGCGCTGGCGTTCGCCGCCGGAGACGGACGCGCCGTGCTCGCCGACGCGGCGGGTCGGGGGCAGGTCGGTCAGGCCGGAGCGGCGCATGGCCTCGGCGACCTCGTCGTCGGACGCGCCGGGGCGGGCCAGGCGGATGTTCTCGGTGACGGTGGTGTCGAAGACGTGGGCGTCCTGCGCGCACAGGCCGACCAGCTCGCGGACGCGGGCGGCGGGCAGGTCCCGCAGCTCCACGCCGCCCAGGGTGATGCTGCCGCGGTACTCCACGAAGCGCAGGAGGGCGGCGGCGAGGGTGGACTTGCCCGAGCCGCTGGCCCCGAAGAGGGCGACCTTGCGGCCTGGCGGGAGGTCGAGGCCGAAGCCCGTCAGGGCGTCCTCGGCGGCGTCGGGCCAGCGGACGCGCAGGTCGCGGATGGTGATCGCGGTGCCCTCGCGGTCGGCGTCACGGGGTGTTCGGGGCTCCTGGACGGGAGGTTCGGCCCCCAGGACGCGGTCGAGCATCTCGTCGTCGGCGCGGGAGCGCAGCAGCTGCTGGGCCGCTGCCGACAGCGTGGTGACGGCCTCGAACGCGGCGAGCGGGGTGAGGACGAGGACGGCGACCAGCAGGACGTCGAGCCGTCCGGCGCGGGCGGCGGGGACCGCCAGGGCGAGCGAACCGAAGACGGCGGCGCAGCAGGCCAGGGTGGTCAGGGCCGTGGCGAGGCCGAGGGACCAGGCGGAGCGGCCCGCCGCCCGGTTCAGCTCCTCGTCGGCGCGCCTGATCCGGGCGAGCCTGCCGGGGGCCGCGCCGTAGGCGAGCAGTTCGGGCAGCCCGCGCAGGGTCTGGGCGGTCAGCGTCGACATCTCGTCGCGGCTGCGCGCCTCGCGGACGGCGGCCTTCCTCGCCGCCCGCGCCGCCAGCCACGGGGCGGCGATCCCGCCGACGAGCAGCCCGGCGAGCAGGACCAGTCCGGCGGAGGGGAGCAGCCAGAACTGCAGGGCGACGGCGGCCAGTCCGGCCACGGCGGCGCCGATCATGGGCAGCCGGCCGCGCAGCCAGCGGTCGGCGGTGCCGTCGACGCCGGAGACGACCAGGCCGAGGGTCTCGGACGTCCCGAGCCGCCCGGGCGCGAGGTCGATGAGCTTCTCGAACACCCGCACGCGGGTGCGCGACAGCAGCCGCAGCGCGGCGTCGTGGGAGACGAGGCGTTCGGCGTAGCGCAGCACCGCCCGGCCCATGCCGAACGCCCGCACCGAGACGATCGCCACCATCAGGTACAGCACGGGCGGCTGCTGGGCGGCGCGGGAGATCAACCAGCCGGAGGAGGCCATCAGGCCGATCCCGCAGATCAGCGTGGCCGCCCCCAGCAGGGCTCCGAGCGCCAGACGGGCCCCGGTCCCCTTCATCGCCCCGGGTGCTCTCACGGCTCCGATCCCCTTCATGGCGTGGCTCCCGCGGTGGCGAGGCGCCGTGCGGCCGGGCACGTCACGATGGTGTCGGCGTGCGCGGCCAGGGCGCGGCGATGGGTGATCAGCAGGGTGGTGCGGCCCCGGGTCACGGGCCCGAGCGCCTCTCGGATCTCGAGTTCGGTGGCCGGGTCGAGGTGGGCGGTGGGCTCGTCGAGCAGGACCAGGCGCACGTCCAGGAGCGCGCAGCGCAGGTGCACGCGGGCGAGGGCGATGCGCTGGGCCTGTCCGGCGGACAGGCCGTGCCCTTCCTCGCCGAGCGGCGTGTCCAGGGTGGTGTAGCCGAGGACGCCGGTGGCCTCCGCCGCGGCCCGCACGGCCTCCCCGGAGGCTCCGGGGACGGCGATCGCGATGTTCTCTGCGACGGTCCCGGGGAAGAGGTAGGGGTTCTGGGACATCCAGGCGATCTGTTCGCGCCAGGCCTCCCAGTCGGTCCCGGGCGTGAGCTCCGTGCCGTCCACGTCGACCCGCCCGGAGACCGGCCGCGTGAACCCCATCAGGGCCGCGACCAGGCTGGACTTGCCCGATCCGGACGGCCCGACCAGTGCGGTGGTCCCGCCGGGCTCCAGGGTGAGGGTCGCCGGGGCCAGCCCCTCCCGGACGACCAGCGAGCGGATCTCCACCCGGGGCGCGCCGGAGCCCCGGGGCGCCGGCGCGGTGGGAGCGGGCCGCTCCTCTCCCAGCGACGAGAAGATCTCCTCGGCCGCCGCCAGGCCCTCCTGCGCGGCGTGGAAGTGGGTGCCGACCTGGCGGAGCGGCAGGTAGGCCTCGGGCGCGAGGATCAGGACGAACAGGGCGGCCTCGAAGGCCATCCCGCCGTGGACGAGGCGCAGTCCGACCGACACCGCCACGACCGCCACCGACAGGGTCGCGGCGAGCTCCAGGGCGAGAGAGGACATGAAGGCGACCCGCAGGGACTTCAGGGTCGCCTTGCGGTGCTCGCCGGAGATCCTCTCGATCTCCCGAACCTGGAATTCGGCGCGGCGGAAGACCTTGAGCGTGGTCAGGCCGGAGACGACGTCGGCGAAATGTCCCGCCAGCACCTCCAGCGTCCGCCACTGGCGCTTCGTCCTGGCCTCGGTGTAGGTGCCGATCAGCGCCCCGAAGACCGGGATCAGCGGCAGCGTCACCGCGACGATCACCGCCGTGCCCGGATCGGTGAGGAACAGCGCGACCAGCACCGAGACGGGCACGATCACGGCGAGCACGAGCTGCGGCAGGTACCGCGAGAAATACGGGTCCAGCGCGTCCACCCCGCGCGTCACGAGGGCGGCGAGGGAGCCGGAACGCGCGGGCGTCTCGGCGTCGATCGCCGACTTCAGGACGGCTTCGCGCAGTTCGGCCTTCACTCCCGCCGAGGAGCGGTGGGCGGCGATCTCCTGCGCCCAGGAGAGCAGGGCGCGCAGCGCGAAGACGCCCAGGAGGGCCAGAGGCACGGTCAGCGTGGCGATCGCGTGGGCCAGCAGCCAGGACTGGGCGATCACGCAGGCCGCGCCGAGGGCGCCGAGCAGGACGCACGTGGCCAGGTACGGGACCGTGGAGCGGGCGTACGCGGCCAGGCGCGGATCGAACGGCTTCACAGCGCCGCCGGGATGTGCTCGACGCCGATGCGCTTGCGGAAGACCCAGTACGTCCAGCTCTGGTAGAGCAGGATCAGCGGCAGGAAGATCAACGCCACCCAGGTCATGATGCCCAGGGTCTTGGACGTCGCCGCCGCGTTCTCCACGTTCAGGCTGTTGGCGGGCGAGATCGTGGACGGCATGACGTCCGGGTACAGGCCGAGGAAGAGGGTAGCGACGGCCGCGATGATCGTCAGCCCGGAAAGGGCGAACGCCCAGCCCTCGCGGACCTTGAACGAGAGGGCGATCGCGCCGACGAGGAAGAGCGCGGCCAGGACGGACGTGACGAGCGTCCAGTCCGTCCCGTGTTCGGCCTGGGTCCAGGCCAGGAACGCCACCGCGAGGACGGCCGCGACCGCGCCGAGCCTGATCGACAGCCTGTTGGCGCGCTCCCGGATCTCCCCGGTCGTCTTCAGGGCCAGGAACACCGCGCCGTGGAAGGTGAACAGCGACAGCGTCACGAGCCCGGCGAGCAGCGCGTACGGGTTGAGCAGGTCGAAGAGCGTGCCCACGTAGTGGTGGCCCTCGTCCAGTTTCACGCCCCGGACGATGTTGCCGAACGCCACTCCCCACAGGAACGCGGGGATGAGGGAGCCCCAGAAGATGCAGTGGTCCCAGTTGCGGCGCCAGCGGTCCGTCTCGCCCTTGCCGCGGTAGTCGAACGCCACCGCCCGCAGGATCAGGGCCAGCAGGATGAGCAGAAGCGGCAGGTAGAACCCGCTGAACAGGGTGGCGTACCACTCGGGGAACGCCGCGAAGGTGGCGCCGCCGGCGGTGAGCAGCCACACCTCGTTGCCGTCCCAGACGGGCCCGATGGTGTTGATCGTCACCCGCCGCTCGGTCTCGTTCCGGGCGAGGAAACGGGACAGGATGCCGACGCCGAAGTCGAAGCCCTCAAGGAAGAAGTAGCCGATCCAGAGGACCGCGATGGCGACGAACCAGAGATCGTGGAGATGCATCGGAGCCGTCCTCAGTAGGCGAAGGTGAGCTGGGGCTCGTCGGCGGACTCGTCATCGGAGGGCTTCGGCTCCTCGGGCGGGTCCTTCTTGGCGAACTTGAGCATCAGTCCGAGTTCGACGACCGCGAGGATCCCGTAGAGGACGGTGAAGACCAGCAGCGACGTCAGCACGGTGCCGCCGGGGACCTCGGGCGACACCCCGGCCTCGGTCTTCAGCAGGCCGAAGACCAGCCAGGGCTGGCGGCCCATCTCGGTGAAGATCCAGCCGGCCGAGTTCGCGACGAAGGGCAGCACCGCCGACCAGATGGCGATCTTCCAGATCCACGGCTTGTCGGGCAGCCTGCCCCTGCGGGTCAGCCAGAGCCCGAGCACCGCGATCAGGCCCATCGCCATGCCGGCGCCGACCATGATCCGGAAGCCCCAGTAGGTGATCGGGATGTAGGGCCGGTAGTCGCCGGGACCGTACTTCTCGGTGTACTCGGCCTGGAGGTCGTTGACGCCCTTGACCTCGCCGTCGAGGGTGCCGGTGCCCAGGAAGGACAGCGCGTAGGGCACCTCGAGGGAGAAGACCGGCTCCCGGCCGTCCAGGGTGCCGATGGTGAACAGGGAGAACGAGGCCGGCGCGGAGGTCTCGTACAGGGCCTCGGCCGCCGCCATCTTCATCGGCTGGGTCTCGGTCATGACCTTGCCCAGCAGGTCGCCGGAGACGAAGAAGCCGACCGCGCCGATGAGGGTGGTGACCAGGCCGAGCCGCAGCGAGGTGGCCATGACGTCCTTGTTGCGGCGGCGGGACAGGTGCCAGGCGGAGACCGCGACCATGAGGAGCCCGCCGGTGACCCAGCAGCCGAAGATCGTGTGCGGGACGGTCCACTGCAGGACGGGGTTGGTGAGGACCGCGGTGAAGCTCTCCAGCTCGGCGCGGCCGGTCTCGGGGTTGTAGGTGTAGCCGACCGGGTTCTGCATCCAGGAGTTGGCCGCCAGGATGAAGTAGGCCGACAGCGTGGTGCCGATCGCCACCAGCCAGATGCTCATGAGGTGCAGCCGCTTGGGGATGCGGTCCCAGCCGAAGATCCACAGTCCCAGGAAGGTGGACTCCAGGAAGAAGGCGAGGAGCGCCTCGATCGCCAGCGGGGCGCCGAAGATGTCGCCCACGAAGCGGGAGTAGTCGCTCCAGTTCATGCCGAACTGGAACTCCTGCACGATTCCCGTGACGAGGCCGAGGGCGAAGTTGATGGTGAAGAGCTTTCCCCAGAACTTCGCGGCCTTCTTGTAGCGCTCCTTCCCCGTGCGGTGCCAGGCCGTCTGCAGCACCGCCACCAGCAGGGAAAGGCCGATCGTGACCGGCACGAACAAGAAATGGTAAACCGTCGTCACGCCGAACTGCAGGCGTGCGAGCAGCAGCTCGTCCACGCCACCTCCTCAGGGGGACAGACTCGCCCGATCAGCTTCGGCTTGAAGGTAACCCCGGGTTCTGAGACCCCCGCACCGCCCCCTGTAACGGCTCTCACATCTCCGGGAGAGGCCCCGCGGCCCGCCCGATAGGCTGGTCCCATGACGACGTGGAACGCCCCTCGGGCGCCGAGGCCGCTCAAGGCCGTCGTGGACCTGCCCGGCTCCAAGTCGATGACCAACCGCGCGCTGATCCTCGCCGCGCAGGCCGAGGAGCCGAGCGTGCTGCGGGGCGCGCTGCGCAGCCGCGACACCCTCCTCATGGCCGCCGCGCTGCGCGCGCTGGGCATCGGGGTCCGGGACGACGGCGTCGACTGGCGGGTCACTCCCGCTCCGCCCACCGCGCCCGCCTCGGTCGACTGCGGCCTGTCGGGCAACGTCATGCGCTTCGTACCGCCGCTGGCCGCCCTGGCCCGCGGCCCCGTGTCCTTCGACGGCGACCCGCAGGCCCGCGTCCGGCCGATGGGGCCGCTGCTGGAGGCGCTGCGCGCCCTCGGCGTGTCCGTCGAGGACTCCGGGCGCGGGCTGCTGCCCTTCACGCTGAGCGGCACCGGCGCGGTCGAGGGCGGCCGCGTGACGATCGACGCGTCCGGCTCCTCCCAGCTGGTCTCCGGTCTCCTGCTGAGCGCGCCCCGCTACGCCAAGGGCATCGAGCTCAGGCACGAGGGCCCCCCGGTGCCGTCCGCGCCGCACCTGGAGATGACGGTGCGGATGCTGCGCGAGGCGGGCGCGACGGTCGAGACCGAGCCGGACGTCTGGCGGGTCGCCCCGGGCCCCCTGCGCGGCGGCGAGTACGTGATCGAGCCGGACCTGTCGAACGCCGCCCAGTTCCTGGCCGCCGCCGTGGTCGCCGGCGGGTCGGTGACGGTGCGGAACTGGCCGGCGGCCACCGCCCAGCCCGGCGACAGGCTGCGGGAGCTGCTCCCCCGGATGGGCGGCGAGGTCTCCTACGACGGCCGCGACCTGACCGTGCGCGGCACCGGGCGCGTCCACGGCATCGACGCCGACCTGTCCGACGCCCCCGAGCTGGCCCAGGTGCTGGCCATGGTGGCGGCCCTGGCCGACGGCCCGTCCCGGTTCACCGGCATCGCCCACATCCGCGGCCACGAGACCGACCGGCTCGCCGCGCTCGTCACCGAGATCACCCGCCTGGGCGGCGACGCCGAGGAGCTGCCCGACGGGCTGGAGATCCGCCCGAGGCCGCTGCACGGCGGCGTCTTCCACACCTATGACGACCACCGGATGGTGATGGCCGCGGCCACCCTCGGGCTGGCCGTCCCGGGCATCGAGGTGGAGAATCCGGCCACGGTGGGCAAGACCCTCCCGGAGTTCCTCGACCTCTGGACGAACATGCTGGAGCAGTGAGATAGCACGCCACTGGAAACACCTCGATGAGGACGACGTCCGGGTGCGGCCCGGGCGTGGTTCCCGCCCGCGCACCCGCCAGCGGCCCGCCCACGACGACGCGATCACCGGACTGGTGGTCGCCGTGGACCGCGGCCGCTACCGCTGCCTGGTGCGGCAGAGCCGGCGCAGGCAGGTGGCGGTCACCGCCATGCGGGCCCGCGAGCTGGGCCGCAAGGGCGTGGTCGTGGGAGACACCGTCGGCCTGGTCGGAGACGTGTCCGGGGAGCCCGACGCGCTGGCCCGGGTGGTCAGGGTGGAGCCCCGCACGTCCGTCCTGCGCCGCACGGCCGACGACACCGACGACGTCGAGCGGGTCATCGTCGCCAACGCCGAGCAGCTGGTGATCGTCACCGCGCTGGCCGACCCCGAGCCCCGGACCGGGATGATCGACCGCTGCCTGGTCGCCGCCCGGGACGCGGGCATGGACGCGCTGCTCTGCCTCACCAAGGCCGACCTGGCCGACCCCGCCGGGCTGCTGGAGATCTACGGCCCGCTCGGCGTCCCCCACGTGGTCACCCGGCGCGGCGAGGATCCCGCCGCGCTGCGCGGGCTGCTGGAGGACAGGATGAGCGTCCTGGTCGGCCACTCCGGGGTCGGCAAGTCCACCCTGGTCAACGAGCTGGTCCCGCGGGCCGACCGGGCCGTCGGCCACGTCAACGCGGTCACCGGCCGGGGCAGGCACACCTCCTCCTCCGCCCTGGCCCTGGAGCTTCCCGACGGCGGCTGGATCATCGACACCCCGGGGGTGCGCAGCTTCGGGCTGGCCCACATCCCGCCGGAGGAGCTGATCTTCGGCTTCCCCGACCTGGCGGAGGGCTCCACCGCCTGCCCGCCCCAGTGCTCCCACCTGGACGAGCGGTGCGCGCTGGACGCCTGGGTCGCGGACGGGCACTCCTCGCCCCAGCGGCTGGAGTCCTTCCGCAAGCTCCTCACCAATCGCGATGAAACGGCTGATCAGTAGGCGGGATCGGCTCGCGTCCGGCGTCCTTCGCGGATCCGGCCCTGTCGGCCGAGCCGCCCGAACCGCCGACGAACCCGCACAGGATCGCCGTCACCACACTGACGGCTCCGGTCAGCGGTACCAGCAGTTGGACCGGGTCGGAGCCCTCCACCTGTCCGTCGGAGAGCGAGTGCACGTCGAGCGCGAACATCCCGGTGTAGTGCATGCCGCTGACCGCCACGCCCATCACCAGGGCGGCTCCCAGCGTGGAGAGCCGGCCCTTGACCTTGACGGCGAAGAACAGGGCGGCGGTCGCGGCGACGACGGCGATCACCACGGACAGCGCGACGATCGTCAGGTCGTAGGAGGTCTCGGCCCCCAGGTTCATCGCGGCCATGCCGGTGTAGTGCATGGCGACCACGCCGATCCCGGCCACGGGCCCGCCGACCGTCACGGGCAGCCCGAACCCGACGAGGAACAGCCCCGCCCCGACGAACCCGATCGACAGCAGCACGCTGAAGAGGGTGAGCGGCACCTCGTAGGCGAGGTCGGCGCCGGAGACGCTGAAGCCGAGCATCCCGACGAAGTGCATGACCCAGATCGCGGTGCCGCCGAGGGCGACCGATCCGCCGACCAGCCACCAGATCCGTTCCCCCCGGTCCGCGGTCGCCCGCGCCTGGGCGGTGAAGTGCAGCCCCAGCAGTGAGCCCACCACGGACAGGCCGTAGGCGAGCAGAGGGGTGAGGGGACCGTAGGTGAAGTGGTGGACCTCGAACTCGGGGGGCATGATGATCCTTTTAGTCGGAAACACTGCTATAATCCCGTATCGACCGATTTTTCGGAAGATAGTGCAGGTGCCGCCACCTCTCAGTGGTCGGACATCCCCATGTCGCGCTCCAAACCCTCCATGAACTCGGCTTCCTTCCGGCGTTCGCGGGTGCTGGCCGAGCCGCCGACGATAACGCACAGGATCGCCGTCACCAGACTGACCGTCGCGGTCAGGGGCACCAGCAGTTGCGTCGGGTCGGCGCCCTCCACCGGTCCGTCGGAGACCGAGTGCACGTCGAGCGCGAACATCCCGGTGTAGTGCATGCCGCTGACCGCCGCGCCCATCACCAGGGAGGCGCCGGCGGCCGAGATCCAGCCCCCGGTCCGGGTGGCGAAGAACAGGGCGGCGGTCGCGGCGACGACGGCGATGAGGATGGACAGCAGGAACAGCCCGGGGTCGTAGGAGGTCTCCGCGTTCAGGTTCATCGCGGCCATCCCGGTGTAGTGCATGGTCGCCACCCCGCCTCCGGCCAGCAGCCCGCCGGCCGTCGCGGGCAGCCCGAACCCGACGAGGAACAGACCGGCCCCGACGAACACCACCGCGACCAGGGCGCTGAAGAGGGTGAGCGGCACCTCGTAGGCGAGGTCGGCGCCGGAGACGCTGAAGCCGAGCATCCCGACGAAGTGCATGACCCAGATCGCGGTGCCGCCGAGGGCGACCGACCCTCCGGCCAGCCACCAGCACCGCTCCCGCAGGCCGGACACCGCCCGTGCCCGGGCGGTGCACTGGAGTCCCAGCAGGGAGCCCGCCACCGAGATCCCGTAGGCGAGCAGCGGGGTGAGCGGGCCGTAGGTGAAGTGATGGACCTCGAACTCGGCGGGCATGAGGATCCTTTTGTCGGAAGCGCTCACATACTTCCGCATTGCCCGCTTTTTCGGGAAGAGGGCGTTATCTCTCTGCGATCAACTCGAGGGCCCGGTCCTCGGTCTCGTTCAGCACCCTGATGTGCTCGGGAGCGAGCTCCGCCACGCACTCCGCGATCGCCTGCGTCACCTCGCTGAACGCGCTCTCCTCCACCCCGCGCAGCGCGGCCCGCACCGTCGAGGAGCGCGCGCCGATCACCGACCACTCCAGCTCCAGCCGGGCCAGCGCCTCCTCGCAGTCGCCGGCCAGCTCCGCCGCCTCCAGCGCCAGCGCCTCGGGGATCGGCCCGCGCCCCGCCTTGCGCACCCTCCCGGCCAGCTGGGAGACGCGCCCGGCCAGGGTCAGCCCCTCCTGCGCGGCGGGCAGCACCTGGTGCACCATCTCGGTGGCGGCCTCGGACAGCTCGCCGGTGCGGTCCAGCAGGGTCCGGGCCGCGCTCTGCACCGCCCCCGCCGTCCGCGCGCCGATGTGCTCGAGGGTCAGGCGCTGCTGCTTCTCCAGCACCGGGAGCAGCTCCGCGGCCAGCAGCTCGCGCAGCCGGGGCCTGCCTCCCGCGTGCTCGAGGATGCGCTCCAGCCGCTCCCTGACGTTGCCCTCGATCTCCGCGTCGACCTCGGTGAAAGCCTGGGCCGTCCGGGTGTGCAGGACCTCGATCAGGCCGTGCAGCGCCTCGGTCTCGAAGGGCGCGTTCATCAGGGCGAGCTGCTCCTGAAGCCGCTTGGACACGTCGATGGCCTGCTCCGCCAGCGGGACGAGCCTGTCCGCCAGCTCCTCCATCGTCTCGGCCCTGCGTGGGTCGGTCAGCTCCGCCACCCAGTCCGGCAACACATAAGGCATCCCGTCATGCTCCCACCTCGGCCTCCCCCGCGGGGCCTCCCCGCCGATTCGCCGACCGGCAGGTTGCGGTTCCGTCACGGCCCCTGGGGTATCTCCCGTCCCGGCGGGAAACAGCAGGCCGCCCCGCGACGGGACCGGCCGGATACAGTAGATTTCCACGTCGTGGCCGATGGATACTCTGATGATCTCCGTCTCGCCCACGTCCTGGCGGACGCGGCCGACGACCTGACCACCCGGCGCTTCCGCGCTCTGGACCTGAGGGTCGAGACCAAACCAGACCTCACCCCGGTGAGCGACGCCGACCGGGCCGTGGAGGACCAGATCCGGGGCACCCTGAAGCGGGCGAGACCCCGGGACGCGGTGATCGGCGAGGAGTACGGCAAGAGCGGTTTCAGTCAGCGCTGCTGGGTGATCGACCCGATCGACGCCACCAAGAACTTCGTCCGCGGCGTGCCCGCCTGGGCCACCCTGATCGCGCTGATGGAGGAGGACCGGGTCGTGGTGGGCCTGGTCTCCGCGCCCGCCCTGGGCAAGCGCTGGTGGGCCGCGCGCGGCGGAGGCGCCTGGACCGGGCGCAGCCTGGCCAGCGCCCAGCGCCTCCAGGTCTCGCAGGTCTCCGGCATGGCCGACGCCTCCTTCTCCTACTCCAGCCTCAGCGGCTGGGAGGAGCGGGACTCCCTCGACCGCTTCCTCGACCTCACCCGGGCCTGCTGGCGCACCCGGGCGTTCGGCGACTTCTGGTCGCACATGATGGTCGCCGAGGGACTGGTGGACATCTCCGCCGAACCCGAGGTCAGCCTGTGGGACCTGGCGGCCCTGCAGGTGATCGTCGAGGAGGCCGGGGGGCGGTTCACCTCGCTGTCCGGAGAGGCCACCCCCGACGGCGGCAGCGTCGTGTGCACCAACGGGCTCCTCCACGACGAGGTCCTGCGCATGCTGGCGCCCTGATCCACGCTCCGGGAGGGGGAACCCCGGCGGGGGCGTGTCCGTTTTCAGGACAGCGTCAAGGAAAGGTGGACTCATGTCCCCGCGCACCAAGGTCGTTCTCGTCGGCGGGGCGGCCGCCCTGTTCCTCTGGTGGATCCTGCCGAACTTCCTCGCCACCCTGATCATCCTCGGGCTGATCGCGGTGCCGGTCGCCGCCTACCTCATGCTCGACCCGTCCCAGCGGCGCCGGGTCCGGGCCCAGGGCCGGAAGCGGCTGGGGCCCTGAGCTTGCTCAAAACCGGTAAAGCTTGACACAAGCCCCGATTCGCCGGGGCGGCCCCCGGTGATGATGGAGGCATGTCCGAACGAGGAAGTTACGCGCCGGGCGTGCCCTGCTGGGTCGACCTGTCCACCCCGGACACCCAGGGCGCCACCGGGTTCTACGGCGCGCTGTTCGGCTGGCGGGCCGGTTTCGACGCCGAGCCCGAAGCCCACGGGTACGGGATGTTCCATCTGCGCGGCAAGAAGGTCGCCGGCATCGGTCCGCTGTTCCACGAGGACCTGCCCGCGGGGTGGCACAGCTACGTCGCCGTCTCCGACCTCGCCGAGACCCTGCAGAAGGCCGGCGCGGCCGGCGGGCGGACCGCCTTCCCGCCGACCAGGGTCACGCACGCCGGCACCATGGCCGGGCTGCGGGACAGGGAGAACGCCTTCCTCCTGCTGTGGCAGCCCGAACAGCACCAGGGCTGCGAGGTGGTCAACGAGCCGGGCGCCTTCGCCTGGAGCGAGCTCAACACCCGCGACCCCGCCGCCGCGCAGGAGTTCTACCCCGCGGTGTTCGGCTGGAACGCCGGAGGCGACGCCTACTACACCCGCTGGCAGCTCGAGGACAAGGCCGTCGCGGGCATGCTCCCCATGCCCGTCGACGTTCCCGCCGAGGTCCCGCCCGGCTGGGTCGTCTACTTCGCGGTCGAGGACGTCGAGGAGTCCGCCGCCAAGGCCAAGGAGCTGGGCGGCGGCCAGACGAGCCCGTTCATCGACAGCCCGGCCGGCCGCCTCGCGATGTTCCACGACCCCTGGCACGCCCAGTTCGCGATGATCTCCGGGGTGCAGGAGCACCACTGAGCCCGCGTCCCGGACCCCGGAGGCACCGGACGGCTACGCGTGCGTGGCCGTCTTGTCCTCTTCCGCCTTCTGCTCTTTCCTGTTCTCGGAGGCCATGTGCCTGCCGACCGCCGAGTTCGGGTCGGAGAAGGTGCCGGTGCGGCGGATGGTCTGCCAGTCCAGGCGGTTGCCCGTGACCACGGTGACCAGCGACTGGATGACGACCAGGTACATCAGCTGCCGGTAGACGAACTGCTGCAGCGGCAGCGCCCACAGGGGCTGCACCTTCTCACGGTCCAGGCGCAGGGCGTAGGCCGCGGCCCCAGCCTGGAGCAGGACGACCACCAGCCAGATGACCAGCGACTTGACCGGGTCACCGAAGAGCACGCCGTAGAGGGTGTAGACGTCGACCGCGGGCGCGATCAGCGGCAGGAGCACCTGGAAGACCGTCAGATAGCTCAGGCAGCGGCGGCCGAACGGCTCCCGCAGGGACGAGCGGTGCTTCCACATCGCCTGGATGGTGCCGTAGCACCAGCGGTAGCGCTGCTTCCACAGCTGGTGGAGCCCGGACGGGGCCTCGGTCCAGGCGATCGCCGTCTCCTCGTAGACGACCTGCCAGCCGGACCGGCTGATCGCCATCGTGAGGTCGGTGTCCTCGGCGAGGGTGTCCTCGCTGAGCCCGCCGACGGCGTCCAGGACCTCCTTGCGGAACGCGCCGATCGCGCCGGGGATGGTGGGCATGCACTGCAGCAGGTCGAACATGCGCCGGTCGAGGTTGAACCCGATCACGTACTCGATGTGCTGCCAGCGCCCCCACAGCCCCTTGCGGTTGGCGACCTTGGCGTTGCCGCTGATCGCGCCGACCTTCGGGTCGGCGAAGGGCTGGACGAGCTTGCGCAGGGTGTCCCGCTGGAAGACGGTGTCGCCGTCCATCATGATGATGATCTCGCCGCGGGCGGCGTCGATGCCGGCGTTGAGCGCGGACGGCTTCCCGCCGTTCTTCTTGCCGAGCAGCCGGAGCCCGTTCCCCTCCATGGCCCGGACGATCTCCGCCGTGCGGTCGGTGGAGCCGTCGTCCACCACGATGATCTCCAGCTCGCCCGGATAGTCGTTGTCCTGGAGCGAGCGGAGGGTGGCCTCGATCCCCACCTCCTCGTTGTAGGCGGGGACGATCACCGTCAGGAAGGGGCTGATCGGTCTTCGGTCGAGATTGCGCTCCTTGACCTTGCGCACGTGCAGGTGCGCGAAGACCAGCAGGACCAGCAGCCGCAGGACGGCCGCCGCGCCGGCGATCCCGAACAGCACCCACATCGCCGTGACGAGCCACTGCGCGAGGCTCTGGGTGAACACCAGCGTCTGGCCGATCATCTGCTCGCCGTCGGTGGCGGCCACCTCGGACTTGGGCAGCTTCAGCGCCTCGGCGAGCGTGGTGAACTCGTAGCCCCTCGGCTTGAGCGTGGCGATGATCTGGTCGACCGCCTTGACGACCTCGGCGCGGTCGCCTCCCGCGTCGTGCAGCATGATGATCGCGCCCCGGCCGCCCTTGGTGGAGTCGACGGCCGACTGGACCATCGCCTCGACGCCGGGGTGCTGCCAGTCCTTGGTGTCGCCGTCGGTGAAGACCACCAGGTAGCCGGCCTCGCCCACGACCTGCGCGGCCTTCCACTGCGCTCCCGTCGTGCCCAGGGGGCTGCCGGAGTAGGGCAGGCGCATCAGCCGGGTCTTGACGCCGGCGGCGCCGGACAGCGCCCGCTGGGTGAGGCTCAGTTCCAGCCGGATCCGCCAGTCGGGCGCGTCGGCCAGGTCCGCGTGGGTGTAGCTGTGGTTGCCGACCTCATGCCCCTCGGCCAGGACCCGCTGCACCAGTTCCGGGTGCTTGGCGACGTTTCCCCCGACCATGAAGAAGCTGCCCCTGGCGTCGTGCTTCTTCAGCACGTCCAGTATCTGCGGGGTCCACCGCGGGTCCGGACCGTCGTCGAAGGTCAGGGCGACGGTCTTGCGCGGCATCCGGACGGAGCGGAGTTCGCCGTCCTTGGCGCTGACCACCGGCCCGCCCTGGGTCACCTCGGGCGGCGCCTGACCGGACTCGTCCACCGGCTTGCGGGGCACCTCGCCCACCGCCCCGTTGACATAGCCGTTCATCAGCAGGATGCA
Organism: Actinocorallia aurantiaca; assembly: GCF_039533685.1. Taxonomy (NCBI): domain Bacteria; kingdom Bacillati; phylum Actinomycetota; class Actinomycetes; order Streptosporangiales; family Thermomonosporaceae; genus Actinocorallia; species Actinocorallia aurantiaca. The sequence continues at coordinate 166,360 of NZ_BAAATZ010000006.1, forward strand.
GGCGAGCAGGAAACACCCGAAAGCGAGCAGGAACCAGTGCGCGCGGGGGTCGCGTTTTTTCATTCCTCGACGGTCTTCTTCTCCTGGCCGGGCGGCTCAGTGGGCTGGTTGCCCGGGTCGGTTGCGTCGGACGGCTTGGCCGTCGCCGTGGGGGTGGCGCTGGGCGACGTCGGCGTGGGGGTCGGGGTGGCGGTCTTGGTGGGCTTGGGGCTCTTGGTGATGACGGTCGGTCGCGCCGTGACCGGTGGCGTCTTCGTCGGCGTCCCTCTCGGGGTCTCCGTTGGGGTGACAGTAACGGAAGGAGTGGCCGTCGGGGGGACGTAAACGGGAACAGAGGGTTGCGGAACGGCGGTGGGCGCCACGCTTTTACGGCGGAGTTTCGCTTTCTCCTCCGCCATGTGCGTGTTCTTCTCCGGCACCACCCAGGTGGTGAGCGGCACCGAAGCCCCCGTCCCCAGACTCACCCCGAGCGCGATTGCATATCCGGCGATGAAGACCCCCGCGATAACCCCCGCGACCTGGAAGAGCTTGCGGCGTTTGCCGGTGCCGTCTACAAAAACCGGCTGCTCATCAGTCACGCGGGAGAGTTTAGGCTGGTCACGTCGCAAATGCGACGTGAGCCGCCGAAACGTGATACTTCACGAACGGATGCGCTCATCGTAGGACTTACGTGCGCCATGGTCGAACTCGAGGAAGATCGTGTCGAGCCCCAGACGGTGGCTGACCAGGTCTTTCACCTTCTGCGGGATCAGTCCCATCAGTGCGATCTGCGCCGCGAACTTGGCCGGGACCGTGGTCTGCGGACGGGGTCTCGCGATGACCGAGACGACCGCGGCGGCGATGTCCTCGGGCTCGCAGTTCTTCTGCCCCTTCGGGCTGCGGGTGCCCGCGATCAGCTCGGTGTTGGTGAAGGACGGCATGACGACGCTGACGTGGACGCCGTGCTTCTTCACCTCCTGCCGGGTCGCCTCGGAGAAGATGACGACGGCGGCCTTGCTCCCGTTGTAGAGCGCCAGGCCCGGGGTCGGCAGCACGCCGGCCAGCGAGGCGATGTTGACGACGTGGCCCCTGCCCGCCGGAACGAACTTCTCCAGCGCGAGCTTGGTCCCGAGCATCACTCCGTGCACGTTGATGTCGAAGCAGCGGCGGGCGTCGTCGTCCGTCTCCCCCAGAACCGGCCCGATGGGCATGATGCCGGCGTTGTTGATGAGGACGTCGTAGTCGCCCGCCTCGGCCAGGAAGTTCGTGAACGACTCCCGGTCCGTCACGTCCAGCTTCACGCCCCGCACACCGAGTTCGGCGGCGGCCTTCTTGACGGCCTCCTCGTCGATGTCGCCGATGACGACGGTGGCCCCCTTGGCCTTCAGCGCCCTGGCGGTGGCGAGACCGATACCGCGGGCTGCTCCTGTGATGGCGACTTTCACTTCACACGCTCCAGTGTCACGGGACGGACCGAGCGTAAGTCAATACTTACAGCAGCCCCCGGTCAAGGCGGCCGGGAAGCCGCTCCGAAAAAATGACCGGGTGGTCTCCCACCCGGTCGCCGTGAGGATCCCGCTCAGGCGAGCACCTGCACGTTCTCCAGGGTCCCGGCCTGCAGGCGCTCGTACATGTAGCGGCGGCGCGGCTTGCCCGAGGACGTGCGCTCGATCAGGCCGCGCGGGCCGGTCACGATCGTCAGCTCGGCGTCGTCCAGGCGGCGGGCCAGGAAGCGCCGGGCCTCGGCCGTCCACTCGCCCTCGTCCGCCTCGACGAACAGGGCGACGCCCCGGCTGCCGACCCCCGGCACCGCCACCACGGTGAGCCGGCCCTTGTGCAGCCCGGTCACCTCCGAGAGCTTGGTCTCCAGGTCCTCGACGTAGACCGAGCGGCCGCGGACCTTGAGGCTGTCGCCCATCCGGCCCAGCACGAACAGCTGGCCCTTGTAGAGGAAGCCGGCGTCGCCCGTCCAGACCTCGCCGTCGATGAAGCGGGTGGACTTGCCCTCGGCCCCGGCGTAGTAGCCGTCGCAGGCGGACGCGCCCCCGGCCACGACCTCGCCGAGGTGGCCCTCCGGCACCTCCTTGCCGTCCTCGTCGCAGATGCGGACGGGAAGCTCGGGGTCGGGCGCGCCGCAGCCGACCATCCAGCCGGACGTGTCGTTCAGCGACTCGGGGCCGACCAGCCGCTCCTCGGCGATGCGCACCTTCTCCCCGAAGTTCAGCGAGTCCGTCTCGACCCGGATGGCCAGCGGAGAGGTGCTCCCGTCGAACATCGTCGCGCACAGCGTCGTCTCGGCCATGCCGTAGGCGGGGCGGAAGACCGTGCGCTCGAAGCCGGTGCCCTCCAGCAGCTGGGCGAACGCCTCCAGGCCGGCCGGATCGATCGGCTCCGCGCCCACGATCACGCTGCGCCAGCGGGAGAGGTCCAGGCCCTCGACCTGCTCGCGCTTGAGCCGCCGCGCCATGTAGGAGAAGGCGAACGGCGGGCAGGCCGCGTGCTGGGCCACCGAGAAGCGCTCCAGCCAGCGCTTGGGGTCGCGGATCCACTGGTCGGGCCGCATCAGGTGCAGGGTCGCCTGCCGGACGAGCGGGGTGAGGAACGCGCCGATCAGGCCCATGTCGTGGTAGAGCGGCAGCCAGGAGTTGACCTCGTCGCCGTCGGTGTATCCGGTGAAGCGGATGATGAGGTCGCTGTTGGCCTGGAGGTTCTCCCAGGTGACCCGCACGCCGCGCGGCTCGCCGCTGGAACCGGAGGTGAACTGCAGCAGCGCGAGGTCGGAGGCGGGCTGCAGCGGGGCCTCGGTCTCGGCCTCCCGCGGCACCCACGGCTCGCCCTCCAGCCCGGCACGTTCCATGCACTGGGCGGTGAGGTCCTTCAGGTCGGTGCTGGCGATCGTCAGCTTCGGCTTCGCCTGGCGCAGGATCGCCGCGACGTGGTCGACGTACTCATCGCCGGTCTGGAACAGCGGCGGGGTGATCAGGCAGATCACGCCGCCGGACGCCCACACGCCGAAGTAGGTGGAGATGAGCGCGTGGTCGGTGGGGATGATGGCGCAGACGACGTCGCCGGTGCCCACGCCCTCCTCGGCCAGCGCGGCGGAGACCTTCTTGGCGGACGACGCGATCTGGTCGTAGCTCCGGTAGTCCCAACCGCCGTCCTCATTGGCCAGATGAACCCCCCGTTCCGGGTTCGGCTTGTCCAACCAGTCTCGGAGCCACGAGGTCATCGAAGGTCCTTCCAACGCCAAAGGGGTGCGTGCGCGATCGCGGCCGCATGGTCAACAACGGGGTTACCGAACCGTAGGGTAACCATCCGGACCGAGCCGATGTTACTCACGGGGGAGGTAGTTGCCCAGATCGCTTTTCGTCCGGTCATGACAAGGAACGCAGCGCCGGCGCGAGCGACTCGGGTACGACCCGCTCCACCCGGACCGCATCGCATCCCACCCACCCGGCCGCCTCCTCCAGCGCCCTCAGCGCGGGCTCGACGTGCCCGGGGCCGTCCAGCGAGATCTGGCGCGCCACCAGCGTGGAGCCCTCGCGGGCCGGATCCACCCGGCCGACCAGCCGCCCGCCGACGAGCAGCGGCATCGCGAAGTAGCCGTGCACCCTCTTGTCCTTGGGCACGTACGCCTCCAGCCGGTGGGTGAAACCGAAGATCCGCTCGGTGCGCGGCCTGTCCCACACCAGCGAGTCGAACGGGGACAGCAGGGTGGTGCGGTGCCTGCCGCGCGGCGGGCTCTGCAGCGCCGCGGGATCGGCCCAGGCCGGACGGCCCCAGCCCTCGACCCGCACCGGCACCAGGCCGGTGCCCTCCATGACCCGGTCGACCTGCGCGCCGCGCAGCCGGTGGTAGTCGGCGAGGTCGGACCGGGTCGCCACGCCCAGCGCCCGCCCGGCCTGCGCGACCAGCGCGGTCAGGCACGTCTCGTCGTCCGGCTCGTCCCGCCGCAGCTCCTCGGGGATCGCCCGCTCCGCCAGGTCGTAGACCCGCTTCCAGCCCCGCCGCTCGACGCAGACGACGTCGCCGACGTCCAGCAGCCACTCGATCGCGATCTTCGATTCGGACCAGTCCCACCAGGTGCCGCCGGGCACGCTGTTGCCGCCCAGGTCCGACGCCGTCAGCGGCCCCTCCTCGAGCAGCCGCCGCGCCACCAGCGCGCAGGAGCGCTCCTTGTCCTCCATCCGGTGCCAGCGGTGTCCGCGCCGCGCGTACTCCCGGCGCCGGAAGGCGAACAGCGGCCACTCCTCGATCGGCAGGACGCACGCGGCGTGCGACCAGTACTCGAAGGAGGTCCCGCGGCCCCAGTAGGCCTCCTCCACCGCCGCCCTGCCCACCGCGCCCAGCCGGGCGTAGGGGATCAGCTCGTGCGAGCGGGCCAGCACCGAGATCGTGTCCAGCTGCACCGCGCCCAGCGCGCGCAGCACCCCGCGCACCCCCGCCCGGCGGTCGGGGGCGCCGAGGAACCCCTGGGCGCGCAGCGCGATCCGCCGGGCCTCGTCGGCCGACAGGCTCAGCTCGGGCGGCGGCGCCGCCGCCCGCGGGACTCTCGGCTGGGGGACGGCACGACCGCTGGTCTCGGAGCTCGGACTCATGCCGGAAGCCTAGAGGCCGCCTCCGACGGAATCCGGGGCTCATACCGGCCGTGGCTCGGGCTCCGGGGACGGACCCGGGCCCGGTTCGGGCGGCACCGGCTGGGGTTCGGGCAGCGGCGGCGGCGACGGCTGCGGCGCGGGCGGAACCGGATCGGGTTCGGGCACCGGATCGGGCATGGGACTGGGCGGAGGCGGAGGGGTCGGCCTCTCGGGAATCGGCGGCACTGTCATGTTCCGCCCCTTCCCCGTCTCCGCCGGAGCTAACGGCCCACCGAGACGTGCACGTGGTCGAAGTGGTTCTGGGTGATGCTGCCCCGGTTCTCCATCAGCCGCCAGCACCTGCAGACGCTCTCGTTCCAGATGTGCTGGCGCCAGATGATGTACTTGATCCCCAGCCGGCCGTAGTTGGCGATCAGATAGGCCGAGGTGCGGTCGCCCACGGCCATCCAGTCCCCCGACGGCATCCGGCCGCCCGAGCTCAGCATGAAGTCCGAGGCGTTGCCGGTGCCGTGGTCCTGGGGGTCTCCCGGGCGGGCGCAGCCGATCGCCAGGAACGGGCCGATCAGAGCGTCCACCTCGTTGCGGACCGCCTGCATGTGCACCGAGCAGCCCGCCGTCCCGCTGAGCGGGGACTTCGCGGTACCGGCCACCTGCACCGAACCGGAGGTCCCCTGCGGCAGCACCGTGACCCTGGCCTGCTTGGGCAGCAGCTTCTTCAACCTGCCGCGCAGCTTCTGCAGGTCCGTCTTCGGCGCGCTCATCACGAGCGTGTTGCCGCTGGCCAGGCCGAGCCGCTGCGACTGCTCCCGGGAGACGACCGCCTCCACGCCCGGCACCCCGATCGGGGCGATCGCGCCGATCCGGACGCTCGCCTTGCGGCCGGTCGCCCCCGCGTTGACGACGGTGCCCAGCTTCGCGCCCTGGAAGGAGATGACCGCGTCCCCGCCCGCGACGTTGCGCCACAGCTCGTCCAGCTTGGCCGTCTGCTTGGGGGCGAGGTTGCGGAACGTCGACGGGTCGACGCCCAGCAGGCCCACCTGCTTGCCGGCGACCCGGGTCCGGGCCCCGTCCACGACCTCGACGACCTTGACGCCCTTGAGCTTGCGGACCTTCTCCACCACCTCGGCGGGCAGCGTGCTCGGCGCGGCCGCCAGCAGGTGGGGGGTGTGGCGTCGGCGCAGCGGCGCGACGCTGATGGTCTCGGTCGCCTGGCCCGGCGTGTGCGCCACCTCGTGGGAGACCTGGAGTCCGTCGAGGCCGGCGTTCTGGTCGTGGTGCGCGGCTATCACGGCGAGGTCCACGGAAAGGGTCAGCAACGCCGCGACGCCGATGGCACCCGGAACCCAGACCCGCATCCGGCTTCTCCCCCTTCTGTATCGGACAGTCAACTTACACGGCGCCGTTTCGGATGGAAGCGGACGGAACTTAATGATCTATGAGACAGTTGCAGTCCCCCGGATACCCGATCCCCCGGAGTCGAAAGCCATCATGCGAGTGCCCTCCGCCCGCACGAAACGCCGCTCTCTGGAGGCCGCGGCCATCGGCCTGTTCGCCGCCTCCGTCACAGGCCTCGCCGGATACGCCCTCACCGAGCGGCAGGGCGCCGACCCCGTCGGGCTGGTGGGCCCCGAGGCGGCCGCGCCCGGAGAGCCGCGCGAGGAACTCCCCGACGTCCGGCACAAGCAGAGCGGCCCGCAGCAGCCCGCCGCGACCTCGGCGCCGCAGGAGCCGGCCGGCCAGAGCGGGACGGAGCCGGCGGCGGACGCGCCCGGCTCGCCGGACGCCCAGGTCCCGCCGATGCTCGACAAGCGGAGCGTCGCCCAGAGCGCCGCCCGGCCCGCCGCCCGCAAGAAGTCCTGCCTCAAGGGCGTGGCCACCTGGGCCTATCCGAAGTCCAAGGCCTCCATCAAGAACTCCGGGGCGTGCTGGTTCTACAGCTGGGGTCCCGACCGGGCCGGCATCGCCGCGCCCAAGGGCGTGGAGTTCGTCCCGATGATCCACAACGCGAGCAGGATCGGGGACGTCGCCAAGGTCAAGAACCGGGGCCACCGCTACCTCCTCGGATTCAACGAGCCCGACCTCGGCGCGCAGGCGAACATGTCGGTCGAGCAGGCGCTGGACCTGTGGCCCCGGCTGATGAGCACCGGCCTGATCCTCGGCAGCCCGTCCGTGGCCAACCGCGGCGAGGTCCCCGGCAGCTGGCTCGACCGGTTCATGAAGGGCGCCAAGAAGCGCAAGCTGCGCGTCGACTTCATCACCCTGCACTGGTACGGCGCCGACTTCCGGGCCAAGCCCTCCGCCAGGCAGCTGCGCGGCTACCTGCGCAAGGTCCACAAGCGCTACAAGAAGCCGATCTGGCTGACGGAGTTCGCGCTGACCGACTTCACCCAGGGCACGCCGCGCTACCCGTCGCAGCAGCAGCAGGCGGCGTTCCTCCGCGAAGCGACGAAGATGCTCCGGAGCGAGCCCTACGTCAAGCGCTACGCGTGGTTCGCGCTGCCCACCAACCAGAGCCAGACCGGCCTGTACAACCCGAACGGCTCGCCCACTCCTGCGGGTCGCGCCTTCCGCTCCGCTTCCAGGTACAAGTAGGCCGCCGCCGGAGCGGTGAGGGGACAACGCCCTCACTCTCTGCTACGACTCGATGTCGTGAGCGGATGGACTACCTGGCCGGCCTTCGCGGCCGCCGCGGCCTTGGCCCTGCCCGGAACGGCCCTGGCACTGCCGGGGCGGACGCCGCCCGTAACGGTGCCGCCCGCCCCGGCACGGCACGAGTTCGCGAGCTTCGAACCGCCCGACCCCGCTTCCGCCGACCTGACCGTCGTCGGAGGCCTGTGGTCGTTGCGGCCCGGAGGAGCCGAGACCGCTTACATCAGCGTGGCCAACGGCGGCCCCGCCGAGGCGCGGCGACCCGTCCTCACGGTGACGCTGCCCAAGGAGCTGACCGCGGCCGACACGTCCGGCTGCCGCCAGGCCGCCTCCAGCCTCAGCCCGGAGGGGGTCACCACGATCACCTGCCGGTGGAAGCGGATCCGCCCCGCCGGCCACCGCCTGGTGCCGTTGAAGCTGCAAGCGGCACGGCTGCGGCGGTCCGACGCCGGCCTGGCCCGGCCCAAGGTCCTCCTCCAGGTCGCCTCCGCGACGCCGGAACTGGCGGAGGAGGACAACCGCGACTCCTTCAGGGTCCGGATCCAGCCCCTTCTGCCCGATCCTCCGGAGAGACCGCCGACAAAGGCTGATCTCGAAGGGGAAGCCGCACCGTGAACCGGGTGTCCCCCGGCTCGGACTCGACGTCCAGATCGCCGCCGTGGCGGCCGACCACGATCCGGTAGGAGATGTCCAGGCCGAGGCCGGTGCCCCGGCCCACCGGCTTGGTGGTGAAGAACGGCTCGAAGATGCGTTCCCTGAGCTCCTCGGGGACGCCGGGGCCGGTGTCGCGGATCTCGACCCGCACGCGGTCGCCATCCGAAGCGGTGCTCAGGGTCAGGGTGCCGGAGCCGTCCATCGCCTGCAACGCGTTGTCGATGAGGTTCGTCCACACCTGGTGGAGCTCCCCCGCGAACACCGGCACGGGGGGCAGCGTCCGGTCGAACTCCTTGACCACCCGCACGCCCGCCAGCTTGGCGCCCAGCATGACCAGGGTGCTCTCCAGCCCTTCGTGGACGTCCACCCGCTCGTACGGGGCCCGGTCCAGGTGGGAGTACTGCTTGGCGGCGGCGACCAGGCCCGAGATCCGGGCGGCCGAGTCGGTGATCTCGCCCAGCAGCAGCTCGGCCTCCAGGGTGTAGGCCAGCCAGCGGACGGCGCCCTCCAGCAGCTCCGGGGACGCCGATCCGGCCAGGCGCTCCAGGAAGTCCGTGGTGGTGCCCGCCCCGGTGAAGATCGGCGCCAGCTCCCACGCCTCGCCGATCCCGTGGTCCTCCAGCCAGTCGGTCAGCTCGTCCTCCCGTTCGGACTCCTCCACCGCGCCCAGCTTCGGAGCCTCGGCGATCCGCCGGACCGCCTCCTCCTGGACGTCGACGAGCAGGGTCAGCAGCCGGGGGTCGATCTGGTCGTGCGCCAGCATCGCCAGTTTGCGCCGCGTCCCCGCGACCCGTTCGCGCAGCGCGTCGGCGGCGCGGACGGCGGCGGCCGCCGGGTTGTTCAGCTCGTGGGTCAGCCCCGCCGACAACGCGCCCAGCGCGAGCAGCTGCTGACGCCGCCCCACCGTCGCCTGGATGTTGCGCATCCCGAGGAAGAGGCCCTCCATCAGGTGGATCGCCATGGGGAACCAGCGGTCGATGAAGGCGGAGAAGTCGGCGGCGCCCAGAAACCAGAACCGGCAGTCGGTGACCGCCGAGACCGTGGCGGCGTACTGCTCGCCGCTGCTGTCGGGCAGGTAGGCGCGGGTGGCTCCGGCGTAGACGCCCACCTGGTCGGTGCGGGTGATCTCGACCTCGTCCCGGCCGACCTTCTGGCACATCCGAAGCGTGCCGGACAGCAGCACCGCCAGCCGCTCGGCGGGATCCCCCTCGACCAGCACCGCCGTGCCCGCGGGCGCCGCCTCCACCCAGCCGTGCCCGGCCAGCCAGTCGAGCTGCTCGTCGTCGAGCCGTTCGAACAGGAACAGCTCGCGCAGCCCGTCGGGACCCAGCCGCTCGGTCATGACGCCCCCAGGTAGCGGTGGACGAGCGTCACCGCCATCGCGCCCTCGCCGACGGCGGAGGCCACGCGTTTGACCGACTCGGACCGTACGTCTCCGGCCACGAACACCCCCGGCAGGCTGGACTCCAGCAGCCAGGGATCACGGTCGGGGCGCCAGCCCGAGGGCCGCCGCCCCTCCGTCAGCAGGTCGGGGCCGGTCCGGACGAAGCCGTGCTCGTCGCGCTGCAGCACGCCTTCCAGCCAGTCGGTGTGCGGGCGGGCACCGATGAAGACGAAGAGGTGGCCTGCGGACACCTCCTCACTGCGCCCCTCAGCGTCGGCCAGGCACAGCCTCTCCAGGCCCTGGTCGCCGAACGCGCCGGCGACCCGGGTCCGGAGCCTCACGCGCACGTTGTCCAGGCCGCGCAGCTGCTCGATCAGGTAGTGGGACATGCTCGCCTCCAGCGACTCGCCCCGCACCACCAGGGTGACCGAGGGGGCGTGCCTGGCGAAGTACACCGCGGCCTGGCCCGCGGAGTTGGCACCGCCCACCAGGTAGACGTCCTCGTCCGCGCAGTCGGCCGCCTCGGTCATCGCAGAGCCGTAGAAGACGCCGCGGCCGGTGAGCTCCGCGACGCCGGGCGCCTCCAGCTCCCGGTAGGACACCCCGGTCGCGATGATCACGGTGTGCGCGGCGACCTCCCGTCCGTCGCCGAAGGTGATCACCCTGGCCGGTCCCTCGGCGCGCAGCCCCACCACGTCGCAGGAGGTGATGATCTCGGTGCCGAACTTGACGGCCTGCCGCCGCGCCCGGTCGGTGAGCTGCGCTCCGGACACCCCGTCGGGGAAGCCGAGGTAGTTCTCGATCCGCGACGACTGCCCGGCCTGCCCTCCGGTGGCCCGGCGCTCCACCAGCAGCGTCCGCAGCCCCTCGGACGCCCCGTAGACGGCGGCTCCCAGTCCCGCCGGGCCGCCGCCCACGACGACGAGGTCGTAGAAGTCGGTGGCGGGAGTGGTGGACAGGCCCACCGCGTCGGCGAGTTCGGCGGCCGAGGGGGCCACCAGGGTGGCGCCCGCCGAGGTGATCACGATCGGGAGCTCGTCGGTGTCGACCCCGGCCGCCTTGAGCAGCCGCGCCGCCTCCGGCTCGTCGTCGGTGAACCAGCGGTAGGGCACCGCGTTGCGCGCCAGGAAGTCGCGGACCTCGAAGGACGGCACCGACCACCGGTTCCCGATCACCTTGGTCTCCGCGGCCGGGGTGTCGGGAGTCTCCCGGTAGGCCTCCAGCATGGCGTCGACGACCGGGTAGAGCTTCTCCTCCGGCGGGTCCCACGGCTTGAGCAGGTAGTGGTCGACGTCCACCACGTTGATCGCCGCGATCGCCGCGTCGGTGTCGGCGTAGGCGGTGAGCAGCGCCCTGCGCGCCCGCGGGAAGAGGTCCATGGCCGCCTCGAGGAACTCGATGCCGCTCATCTCCGGCATCCGGTAGTCGGCGAGCACCGCCGCCACCCGCTGCCCCCGGAGCTTGAGCTCCCGCAGCACCTCGAGCCCCTCGCCACCCGACCCGGCCCGGACGACCCTGAACTCCCGCCCGTACCGCCGCCTCAGGTCCCGCGCCACCGCCCGGGACACCGACGGATCGTCGTCCACGGTCAGCAGAACCGCCTTCTGCGGCTCTCCGCCCTCACCCATACCTGCAAACCCCACAAGCCCTCACAGACACTACGAACTCACGAATGCGAGTAATCCGGAACCCCTTCGACCCCGAACGCGACCTCGTCCTCATAGCACCACCACCAGTCCTCCCCCGGCTCGAAGGACGAGATCAGCGGATGCTCCGTCTCCCGGTGATGGGCCGTGGCATGCCGATTCGGTGAAGAATCACAACACCCCACATGCCCACAAGTCCGGCACATCCGCAAATGAACCCACCGGCCGCCGGACCGCAGACAGTCCTCACACCCCCCGGCAGAAGGCCGCGCCCCCGCCTCGACCTGATCCAGATGCACACACCCCTGCGCCATAACCCCCACACTCCCGCCAAGAGATCAGCACCCTCATCACCAGCGATTTTCCCACACCAACACAAAACACCCCTCAACCCCCAACCCACCAACACCCCAACAGGCACACAGGAAGATCAGGACGCAACGCAAAAGCGCAGACCGTCCCAGAAACCAGAAAGGAGCACTTCCGCCCCGACCACAAACGAACCGCACCCCGCAGGGATATGGGGGCCAAGGGCCGCCCCCCGGGAAGACATGACGAAAGGCCCCCGCAGAAGCCCTTTTCAAGGGCGACCACGGAGGCCTCTCAACTGGTAGCGGGGACAGGATTTGAACCTGCGACCTCTGGGTTATGAGCCCAGCGAGCTACCGAGCTGCTCCACCCCGCGTCGTTGTGTTCTAAGACTATGCCTGGTGGCGGGCTTACACAAACTGAGGCTCCGCACCCGGCCGAGACGCCACACCCGGCCAGACGAAAAGGCCAGAGAAAACACACTTCCACCCCGACCACACGGCGAGCGGTACCACCGCACGGGGGCGTGGGGGCGGAGCCCCCACACCGGGGGCCCGGGGGTCGCCCCCCGGAAAGGCATGGCGAAGAGGCCCCGTGGAAGCTCCCTCCAGGGAGCGACCACGAGGCCTCTGACTCGTAGCGGGGACAGGATTTGAACCTGCGACCTCTGGGTTATGAGCCCAGCGAGCTACCGAGCTGCTCCACCCCGCGTCGTTGTGTTCTAAGACTATGCCTGGTCGCGGGCTTACACAAACTGAGGCTCCGCGCCTGGTCAGAGGGGGGTTACGTAGGCGCCGGTGATGCCGCCGTCGACCAGGAACTCGGTGGCGGTGATGTAGGCGGCGTCGTCGGAGGCGAGGAAGGCGACGGCGGCGGCGATCTCGTCGGCTTCGGCGAAGCGGCCGATGGGGATGTGGACGAGGCGTCGGGCGGCGCGTTCGGGGTCCTTGGCGAAGAGTTCGCGGAGGAGGGGGGTGTTGACGGGTCCCGGGGAGAGGGCGTTGACGCGGACGCCTTCGCGGGCGAACTGGACGCCGAGTTCGCGGGTCATGGCGAGGACGCCGCCTTTGGAGGCGGTGTAGGAGATCTGGGAGGTGGCGGCGCCCATTCTGGCGACGAAGGAGGCGGTGTTGACGATGGCGCCTTTGCCTTGGGCGCGCATGTGGGGGATGGCGTATTTGCAGCACAGGTAGACGCCGGTGAGGTTGACCTCCTGGACGCGTCTCCAGGCTTCGAGGCCTGTTTCGAGGATGGAGTCGTCTTCGGGCGGGGAGATCCCGGCGTTGTTGAAGGCGATGTCGACGGTGCCGTAGGTGTCGCGGGTGGTCTGGAAGAGGGCTTGGACTTCTTCTTCGCGGGTGACGTCCGTCCTGAGGTAGAGGCCGTCGAGTTCGTCGGCGTATCTGCCGCCTTCGTCGGGGTCGGCGAGGTCGGCGAGGACGACGGTGGCTCCTTCGGCGGTGAGGCGGCGGGCGGTGGCCAGCCCTATGCCGCCGAGTGCGCCGGTGATGACGGCGGTGCGGCCCGCGAGACGCTGCATGCTGGTGGGCTCCTAGGTGCGCGTTCCTGCGGCCGCTCGGGGCCGTTCAGGGTTCGGGATCATTCGGTCGATCGTTCAGTGCGCGTCAGCGCACGTTCAGCCACTGGGTAGTGCGCCGTCAGGCGCATGTTCTTCAGTGGAGAGGAAGACGTTCTTGGTCTCGGTGAAGGCGTCGAGGGCGTCGGGGCCGAGTTCGCGGCCGAGTCCGGACTGCTTGAATCCGCCGAACGGCGTCCAGTACCGCACGGAGGAGTGGGAGTTGACCGACAGGTTGCCCGCTTCGACGGCGCGGGCGGTGCGGAGCGCGCGGCCGAGGTCGCGGGTCCAGATGGAGCCGGAGAGCCCGTAGGCGGTGTCGTTGGCGATCTCGACGGCTTCGGCCTCGTCGGTGAAGGGGACGACGGTGACGACCGGTCCGAAGACCTCTTCGTGCCAGGCCCGGACGCCGCGGTAGTCGGGGGTGGCCAGGACGGTCGGCGGGTACCAGAAGCCGGGGCCGTCCGGCGCGGTGCCGCGGAAGGCGACGGGCGCGTCGTCGGGCACGTAGGAGGCGACCCTCGCCCGGTGCTCGGCGCTGATCAGCGGCCCGACCTCGGTCTCCTCCGCGGAGGGGTCGCCCACGACGACTCCCTTGACGGCCGGTTCCAGCAGTTCGAGGAAGCGGTCGTAGACCGGGGCCTGGACGAGGATCCGGGAGCGGGCGCAGCAGTCCTGCCCGGCGTTCTCGAACACCGCGTAGGGGGCGGTCGCCGCGGCGCGTTCCAGGTCGGCGTCGGCGAAGACGATGTTGGCGCTCTTGCCGCCCAGTTCGAGGGTCAGCCGTTTGATCCCGGGGGCGCAGGCGGCCATCAGCTCCCGGCCGACCCGGGTCGAGCCGGTGAAGACGATCTTCCGTACGTCCGGGTGGTCGGCCAGTCGGCGGCCCGTCACGGGGCCCCTGCCCGGCAGCACCTGGAACACCCCTTCCGGCAGCCCGGCCTCCAGCGCCAGCTCGGCGACGCGCAGCGCGGTCAGCGGGGTCCACTCGGCGGGTTTGACCAGCACGGTGTTGCCGGCTGCCAGCGCGGGCGCCAGGCCCCAGCCCATGATCGGCATCGGGAAGTTCCACGGGACGATCACGGCGACCGTCCCGAGGGGCTCCTTGAACGTGACGTCCACTCCGCCCGGGACGGGGATCTGCAGGCCGGTCAGCCGTTCGGGGGCGGCGGAGTAGTACAGCAGGACGTCCCGCAGGTTGCCCGCCTCCCAGCGGGCCTGCCCGATCGGGTGCCCGGAGTTGCGCACCTCCAGCCGGGCCAATTCCTCCAGGTGCGCGTCGATCTGGGCGGCGAAGCCGCGCAGCAGCCTCGCCCTGTCGCCGGGCGAGACCGCCCGCCAGGGGGCGGAGGCGGCGACCGCGCGGGCGACCGCCTCGTCGGTCTCCTCGACGGAGGTCTCCGCGACGGTCTGGACGACCTGCCCGGTCGCCGGATCGATCACCCGCATCTACAGCCTCTCGAATCCCCGGGCCAGTTCCCAGTCGGTGACGGCCCGGTCGTAGGCGGCCAGCTCCACCCGGGCGTAGTTGGCGTAGTGCGCGGCCACCCCGTCGCCGAACGCCTCGGCGACCAGGGGGCCGGACTCCCAGTCCTCCAGCGCCTCGCGCAGCGTCCCGGCGACCGCGGGCCCCGCGGTCTCGTAGGCGTTGCCGTCGTAGGGCTCCTCCAGCTCCAGCCCGTTCTCGACGCCGTGCAGCCCCGCCGCGACCATCGCCGCGACCGCCAGGTAGGGGTTCACGTCGCCGCCGGGCACCCGGTTCTCCACCCGCAGGGACGATCCGCGCCCGACGAGCCGCAGCGCGCACGTCCGGTTGTCCAGTCCCCAGCGGATCGCGGTCGGCGCGAAGCTCCCCGCCTGGTAGCGCTTGTAGGAGTTGACGTTCGGCGCGTACATCAGGGTCAGCTCGCGCATGTGGGCCTGCTGGCCGGCGATGAAGGCCGCCCCCTCCGGCGACAGTCCGTACGGTCCGTCGCCCGCCATGACCGGGGCGCCGTACTCGTCGCGCAGCGACAGGTGGACGTGGCAGGAGTTGCCCTCCCGCTCGTCGGGCTTGGCCATGAAGGTCAGGGACATGCCCTCCTGCGCGGCGATCTCCTTCGCCCCGGTCTTGTAGACCGTGTGGTTGTCGCAGGTCCGCAGCGCCTCGGCGTACCGGAAGGTGATCTCGTGCTGGCCCCGGTTGCACTCCCCCTTGGCGGACTCGACGTACATCCCGGCGCCGGTCATCTCGTTGCGGACGCGCCGCAGCAGCGGCTCGACCCGGGAACCTCCCAGCAGCGAGTAGTCGACGTTGTAGAGGTTGGCCGGGGTCAGCCCGCGGTAGCCGCGCCCCCAGGCCTCCTCGTAGGTGTCGCGGTAGACGACGAACTCGAGTTCGGTGCCGGCCTGGGCCGTCCAGCCCCGCTCGGCCAGCCGGGCGAGCTGGCGCTGGAGGATCCGCCGGGGCGAGGCCTCCACCTCGGTGCCGTCCTGCCACTTCAGGTCGGCCAGGACGAGGGCGGCGCCGGGCTGCCACGGGAGCGTCCGGAGGGTGGACAGGTCGGGCCGGAGCACCAGGTCGCCGTAGCCCCGCTTCCAGGAGGACATCGCGTAGCCGGAGGGGGTGTTCATCTCCACGTCCACGGCCAGGAGGTAGTCGCAGGCCTCGGCGCCGTGCCCGGCCACCTCCTCCAGGAAGTAGCGGGACGTCAGGCGTTTGCCCTGGAGGCGGCCCTGCATGTCGGTGAATCCGATGACCACGGTGTCGATCCGGCCGGACTCGGCCGCCACGTCCAGTTCCTCGAGCGTCAAGTCGACCTCAGATCCTCTTGTCGGGCCCGTCGAGCACGCTGGTCGGGAAAGTACCCACCTGGACGCGGCCGTACCGGCGGGACGCCCGTTCCTCAAAGGGATTCCGGAGGTCGCGATTCTGAGGACATTTGTCGTCAGAAGTCTTGACGCGCCGCCCCCGCGGCGCTTGATTGGCGGCATGCCGATCCCACGCTCGATCCTTGCCGACGACGACCCGCAGGACCTGGAGCTGACCATCGTCGCGGGCCGCTGGCCCGACGACATCGAAGGCCACCTCCTGGTCAGCACCTCCGACCAGCGCACCCGCCCGCTGCACGCCTTCTTCGGCGACGGCATCCTGGTCCGGCTCGGCCTGCGGCCCGACGCGGAGGGGCGCTTCGCCTGGCGGCCCCGCGTGATCGACACCCCGTCCGTCCGGCTCCGCCGTAAACGCCCCGATCTGTTCGTCCCGGGCCCCGTCGGCACCAACTCCCCCTGGGGCATGGTCAACGCCGCCAACACCGCCCCGCTCCCCTGGGGCGACCGGCTCTTCGCCACCTGGGACGCGGGCCGTCCGGTGGAGGTGGATCCGGTGACCCTGGGCTTCGTCGCCGAGGTCGGCCACCGCGACGACTGGAAGCCCGCCCTGGACCATCCCGTCCTGCCCCTGGTCTCCACGACCGCCCACCCGGTGATCGACCCCGAGCGCGACTGCCTGTGGACGGTCAGCCGCGACGTCCTCGGCGGCGCCGTCTCGGTGGTCCGCTACGACGGCACGGGCAAGCACGTCCACCGCTGGGAGATCGAGAACGCCGTCCTGCCGCAGGCCACCCACACCATCACCCAGACCCGGGACTGGCTGGTCCTCGCCGACACCGCCTACAAGGTCGACGTCCAGGAGGTCTTCGGCGGCGACCGCACCGTCGCCAACAACCCCGACGGCCCGGTGCTGCTGATCCGCAAGGACGCCCTGCTCCCGGACACCAGAACCGTCACCTGCACCGAGTTCCGCCTGGCCCCCGAGGTCAACCACTTCTACGCCAGGTACGACGACTCCGACGGCATCGAGATCGTCATGGAGCACTCCGAGGGCGTCGACATCGGCATGTACCTGCGCGAGGACGACCTGGACGTGCACGGCCGCCCGGTGGACCCGGCGCTGCGCGGCATGTACTGCCACGGCATGTCCCCCGCCCTGACGACCCTGCTGCGTTTCGACCCCGCCACCGGCCGGATCACCGAGAAGGCCCGCCTCCACGACTCGGAGCGCTACTGGCAGGCCGAGCTCTCCGCCATCGACTGGTCCTTCGAGGGCCAGCTGGCCCCCACCCGCCACCACCTGATCCACCTGGGTTTCCACCCGGAGGCGATCAACCAGCGCGCCCTGCGCAATTACGGCGACCGCGTGGACCGGAGCCTGTTCCCCGCGGAGGAGACCCCGTCGATCCTCTCGTCCCTGGATCGCGAGTCCCTCAGGCCACTGAGCGAGTGGACCTTCGCTCTGGACGACTACCCCACCTCCCCCTGTTTCGTCCCCCGCGGCCCCCTGAACGCCGAGGGCCGCTCCCGCTACGCCGGCTCCTCCCCCGGCGGGCACCACGGCTACCTGCTGGTCCTCGTCCACAACGACGACCGCTTCCGCCTGGAGCTCTTCGACGCCGCCGATGTCGCTCAGGGCCCTGTCGCCGTCCTGGCCCCGTCCCCCGGCAGCACCATCCCCTTCATGATCCACTCTGCCTGGATGCCGTCCTGTCTCGCGCCCCCGGACGTGGAGCGCCTCCACTTCCGCGACGACCTGGACTCCCGCCTGGACGGCCTCACCGCCGATCTGGCCGCCGTCGCCCGCGAGGTGGCCGCCGAACTCCCCTGATCGGGGACCGAAAGGGTTCCAGGGGCTCCCGGCCGGAGCTCCTGGAAACAGGCGGACCGGATTCGGCTTTTGGGACGTCCCGATCAACGAGACAGCCGGTGTGACGTATGTCATGCCCTGTCAGTCTGACGGGCCTATCGGGTGATCATCCCGATGTGAGAAAGGACTCCCGTCAGCTTCTCGTCCCTGAAGGGCCGAGCTTGCAGCTCTTCCTCACACCTGGCGGGTGTGGTTCAGGCCGCGTCGTCGGCAGCGTGACTCACTGCCCAGGCCACCGCACCGCGTTGGGCGATGTTGCAGCCTGCGTTCACGTCGGCGTGCTCAGCGAAGCCGCACGACGTGCAAAGGAAGGTGGACTGATCGGGCCGGTTGCTCCGGCTGACGTGACCGCACGCGGAGCAGCCTTGCGAGGTGTGGCGGGGGTCCACGAACACCACCGGCACTCCCGCGAGGGCGGCCTTGTAGGAGACGAATCCGCCGAGTTGGGCGAAGGACCAGGAGTGCAGGGTGACCCGCTGGGGCTTGCGGAGCCGTACCCTGTCGCGGATGCCGCCCAGGTCTTCCAGGGCGATACCGCGGCAGGTGCGTTGAGCCTCGGTCACGAGCTTCTTGGCGATGCAATGGTTGACGTCGGCTGCGAAACGCGCCTCCCGACCCGACAGTTTGCGCAGCAGCCGCTTGGCCGCCTTGGTGCCCTTCTTCTGCAGCCTGCGGCGCAGCCGACGATGCCGATGGCGGACCTGGTTGAGGCGCCTGCCGGCATACCGGTCGCCGTCGCTGGTGGTG
The DNA here is from genome assembly GCF_039533685.1 of Actinocorallia aurantiaca. Taxonomy (NCBI): domain Bacteria; kingdom Bacillati; phylum Actinomycetota; class Actinomycetes; order Streptosporangiales; family Thermomonosporaceae; genus Actinocorallia; species Actinocorallia aurantiaca. The sequence goes on from NZ_BAAATZ010000006.1 coordinate 184,583, forward strand.
GCGATGTTCACGATGCCCAGATCCACGCCCAGGAAGCCCTCCACCTCGCCCAGTTCGGGCTCGGGGACCTCGCAGGTCGCGTACAGGTACCAGCTCCCGCCCCGCAGCACCAGATCGGACTCCCCCCGCCGATGGGCGGTGAGCACCTTCAGCTGGGCGGGCGAGCACTGGAACCCGATGCTCCTCACGCGGCCTCGGACGGTCCAGATCGAGACGGTGCGCGCCTCCAGCTGCCAGGACAGGCACCGGTCGTCGAACGGCTGGGCGGCGTCCTTACGGAAGCGGACCGGCTTGCCCTCCACGGCCCGGCGCCGCTTGGAGCCCTCCCTGCCGTAATTCCCGGCCTTCAGGTTCGCCTTCAAGGTGGCGTAGGCGTCGGCGGTCTTGCGTATGGCGTGCAGGGCGGGCTGGGCGGACAGGCCCATCGCCTTCATCTCCCCGTACACCAGCCGCTGAAGCGCCCGCCCGCTTTTGACGCCACTCTCGAACGCGCGCCGGGAGGCTTGGTTCGCGGCCCGGTTGCAGGCGTGCAGCGTCTCCCGCAGAGCCACCCCGGTGGCCTCGTCCGGGAATAGCTTCACCTGCACCACGAGCTTCACACCCGCAACGTAGCGTCCACCCTCCGGCACCGAGAGTATTTCCCGGATTCCCGCATGCACAAGGGGGCGAAGTGTCGCCTGTGGCCTGCATGTTCGTTGTGTCCTCGTCGCCAAGGCCCCGGTGCAGGCCCCTGACCGACACCCGGTTCACCCGCAAGGCATAGCGAAGAGGCCCCCGTGGAAGCTCCCTCTCGGGAGGGACCACGGGGGCCTCGTACTCGTAGCGGGGACAGGATTTGAACCTGCGACCTCTGGGTTATGAGCCCAGCGAGCTACCGAGCTGCTCCACCCCGCGTCGTTGTGTCTCAAGACTATGGGATGGAGCGGGCTTAGGCAATTCGGTTGCTCAGCCTCCCGGGCTCGGGGTGGGCGCGGGCTGCTGGCCTGCCTTCTCCTGGAGTTCCACCAGCTTGTTGATGGCGGCTTCCAGCTTGTCCTGTGCGGCGGCGTACTTGTTGAGGTCGCCGGACTTCAGGGCGGTCTGCGCTTCGGAGAAGGCCTGCTTGACGTCGTTGATCGCCTGCTGGATGCTCGGCGACGCGGTCGTCGGCGGCTGCTGCCCGGTGTCCGGCGAACCGGAGTCGGCGTCCTGTTCGGGGACGTCCGTGCCGGGCTTGAGGATCTGCTTCAGCGCGTCCTCGAAGGTGGTGGCGAACCCGATCTGGTCGCCGAAGGAGACGAGCACCCAGCCGAGGACGGGGTACTGCGCTCCGGAGGCGGCCTGCTGGTAGACGGGCTGGACGTACATGAAGCCGTCGGCGAAGGGCAGCGTCAGCAGGTTTCCGTAGACGACCTGGGTGGTGCTTCCCTGGGGCCGGTTGAGGATGGGCGCCGCCTGCTCGTTGCCCTTGAAGGCGTTCTGCATCTGGGTGGGTCCCCAGATGGGCACCTCGCGCGGCACCTGGAGGAGTCTCAGCTGGCCGAAGTCCGGGGATTCGGGGTTGCTGTTGGCCGACAGGTAGCCGGTGAGGTTGTTGCCGTTGCGGGCCACGTACGTCGAGGTCAGCGCGAAGTTCGGGGCTTCGGGCTGGCTCTTGCCGTCCTTGGACGGCATCTGGATGGTCAGGTAGTACGGCGGCTCGGTGATGTCCTTCTCGGTCGGGTCGACCGGGACCTCCCAGTAGTCCTGCCCGCTGTAGAAGCCCGCCGCGTCCGTCACGTGGTACTTCGACAGCACGCCCCGCTGGACCTTGAAGATGTCCTCGGGGTAGCGGATGTGGGAGTAGATCGCCCCCTCCATCGCCGTCTTCAGGTCGGCCTTGGGCTTGACGGTGCCGGGGAACGCCTTGCTCCAGGTCTTGAGGACGGGGTCCTTCTCGTCCCAGGCGTAGAGCGTGACGGTGCCGTCGTAGGCGTCGACCGTGGCCTTCACCGAGTTGCGGATGTAGTTGATGTCGTCACGGCGCTGCGTGCCGACGGAGGGCCGCTCGGTGTTGCTGTCGCGGGTGAGGTCCTGCAGGTTGACCCGCTCGGAGTAGGGGTAGCCCGCGGAGGTCGTGTAGGCGTCGACGACCCAGACGACCCGGCCTCCGGCGGCGACCGGGTAGGCGTTGCTGTCGACGGTCAGCCACGGCGCGGCCTTCTGGACCCGCTCGCGGGGGGAGCGGTCGTAGAGGATGCGGGACTTCTCGTTGATCTGGCCGGACAGCAGGATGTTGCGGTCCTGGAACTTCAGGGCGTAGGCCACCCGGTTGGCGAAGGAGTCCATCTTCACGCCGCCGGTGCCGGAGTAGATCGTCTCCTGGTCCGGCGGGTAGTCCAGTTCCTTCTGGTTGCCGACGATGGAGTACTGCGGCGACTGCTCGCCGAAGTAGACCTGCGGCTTGTCGACCTTCAGCCGGCAGGAGCCGTCCTCGAGCTTGTCCGAGCAGTCCTGGGGCATGCCGTAGGTCTGGTAGACCGGGCCCTTGCTCTCGGGGTCGACCTCGTTGCCCTTGGCCGAGACGAAGCCGTAGCCGTGGGTGTAGGTGAGGTGCTCGTTGACCCAGCCGGACTGGCTGCTCGGCGGGCCGGTCAGCTCGCGGACCGCCACGAGGGTGTCCTGCTTGTTGCCGTCCTTGTCGGGGTAGCGGTCGATGTCCAGCGGGTTGGCGAAGTCGTAGAAGCCCTGGAGCTGCTGCTGCTGGCGGAAGGTGGGCGACAGCAGCGCCGGGTCCAGCAGCCGGACGTTCGGGAGCGTCTTGGAGTACTCCTCGAGCTCCTTGGTCCCCGGCTGCTTGGTGGGCGCGTAGTTCTGCCCCTCCAGTCCGCTGACGCCGAAGGCGTTCCGTGTCGCCTTGATGTTGCGGTCGATGTAGGGGCTCTCCTTGGCCAGCTCGTTCGGCTTGACCTGGAACTGCTGGATCAGCAGCGGGTAGACCCCGCCCAGCAGGATCGCCGACAGGACGAGCAGGCCGAACCCGACGCCGGGCAGCATCATGCCGCGCCGCCAGATGTTGACGAAGAACAGGATCGCGCAGATCAGCGCGATCGCGGCCAGGATGGTCTTGGCCGGCAGCACCGCGTTCACGTCGGTGTAGCCGGGGCCGGTGACCCGGCCGCGCTCGGAGTAGGCCAGGCCCCACCGGTCGAACCAGTAGGCGACGGCCTTCAGCAGCACGAACAGGCCGACGAGCACCGACAGGTGGGCGCGGGCCGAGGAGCTGGCCTTGTCGCCGGGACCCTGCAGCCGCAGGCCCCCGTACAGGTAGTGGACGGCGACCGCCGTCAGGATCGACAGGACGACCATGACGAACACGAAGCCGAGGATGAGCCGCAGGAACGGGTAGACGAACACGAAGAACGAGATGTCCATCCCGAACTGCGCGTCCTTCTCGCCGAACGGGGTCCGGTTCATGAACGCCAGCCAGGTGCCCACCTGGCCCGCCGCGGACAGCCCGCTGAACAGGCCGATCGCGCCGAGCAGGGTGTACAGGACGGCCTTGCGGTGCGGGTCGACGCTCGTGCGGTAGCGCTCCAGGCCCTGCTGCTCCACCGAGACCGGCCGGTAGGCGGGCCGCAGCCGGTAGGCGATCACCATGTTGGCGCCGACCGCCAGGGCCATCAGCAGGCCTCCGCTGAAGAACAGCAGCACCTTGGTCTTCATCTGGGTCGTGAAGACCTTGGAGAACCCGTCACCGAGCGATCGGTACCACAACAGGTCCGTCCATACGCCGGCGAACACGAAGAACAGCGCTATGAGCACCGCCAAAGTGATCAGCACGGGGGCCAGCAGTCTGGGGCCGCGACCGGGGAGACGTCTTCCCGGGCCGGGATTTCGGAAGCTCAACGCTTCCCTCCGATTCTCAAGTTCCTGTCGGCTCTACTAGGCAACTTATCGACAGCTCGTACGGTTCCCGATCGAACCACCGCTCAGGCGGCGGAAGAATAACAGCATGACCGCACTGGAAGAGACCGTGAAAAGCATCGAGCAGCAGACCGGGTGGGACGGGCCGCCCCAGTTGTTCGCGCTCGTGGAGACCGCCGAGTTGCTGAAAGTCCAGCCGGAGCTGGCGGATCAGCTCGGGTTCGAGGACGGCGACGGGTTCACGGCGGTCGATCAGGGAGAGCTTCCCGACGAGGATATCGGGGCGCTGCTGCCCGGCATCGTGTGGCCGGAGAGCGTGACCGGATGCGCGCTGGCGATGGTGCGGATCACCCTGCCGCCGGAGGTCGAGGAGCAGATCCCGGACGGCGAGGACGCCGTCGCCTGGGCCGTGGCGCATCCGCTGCACGAGGAGCTGAAGATCGTGGTGGGGGTGCTGCGGGACGGCACGAGGCACGCGGTGCTGCGCATCCGCCGCCACGAGGACGAGCTGCTGTCGGCCGAGGACCTGGTGCCGGACCTGGCCGAGGCCCTGTCGCAGACGCTCCTGCCGGACGAGTAGGGAGGGGTCAGGAGGAGCAGCTCGGGACGGCGCCCTGACCGCTCTGCAGGTTCTGCAGAGCCTTCACGGCCCCGTCCATGGTCTCGGCCTTGACCAGGCGCAGGCCGTCGGGGGCCGCGGCGGCCGCCTCGTCGCAGTTCCCCGCGGGGACGAGGAAGACCGTGGCCCCCGCCTCCTTGGCGCCGATCATCTTCTGCTGGATCCCGCCGATCGCGCCGACCTTGCCGTCCACGGTGATCGTGCCGGTGCCGGCGATGAACTTCCCGCCGGTCAGGTCGCCCGGGGTGAGCAGGTCGTAGATGCCCAGCGAGAACATCAGGCCGGCGCTGGGCCCGCCGATGTCGCCGACGCTGATGTTGACGTCGATCGGAAAGACGTAGCGGTCGCCCAGGACCACTCCGATGACCGCCCTGTTCGCGTCGTCGGGCGCCGGGGCCGTGGTCAGGGAGACCTTCTGCTCCTTGCCGTCCCTGCGGATGGTCAGCTCGACGGTCTGGCCCGGCTTGTACTTCTTCAGCTCGCCGGTGACCGCCGTCGTCCGGTCGGTCTTCGTCCCCTCGACGGCGAGGATCTCGTCGCCCGGCTTGAGCACCCCGTCCGCGGGCAGGCCCTTCTCGGCCGACTGGACGGCCGGGACGGTGGAGGGCTTGCGGCCCGTCTGCACCAGCGCGGCGGCCACGGAGGTCTGCTGGGAGTCCTCCATCTGGAGGGTGTTCTGCTGCTCGACCTCCTCCACCGTCTCGTTCTTGGGGAAGATCGTCTCCTGCGGGACCACGGCGCGCTCGTCGTTGAGCCAGTCGCGCAGCGCCGTGAACAGGCTCAGCGGCCGCTTGGGGCCGCCGGTGTAGGCGACGGTGGTGAAGTTGAGGTGCCCGCTCGCCGGATAGGTCTGGGCGCCTTCGACCTCGATCAGCGGCTTCTTGGTCTCGGGATTGGCCCCGATGGTGTTCATGGTCGGCCCCGGCCGCAGCGAGACGTACGGCACCGGCATGAGCGCTCCGGCGACCGCCAGGACCAGCACCAGTACGGCGACCAGTCCGAGAGTCAGCGCCCTGCGGTGCGAACGCCGACCGTTGTCCTTCTCCACGGCATGGGTGACCATGCGGGCAAGCTTATTGCCCGTTTCAGCAGGCACCGACCCATTCCGAGCCGCCATCGGCGAACTCCTGGTACTTCCAGATCGGGACTTGGTGCTTGAGGTCGTCGATGAGGCGGCGGCAGGCGGCGAACGCCTCGCCCCGGTGCGGCGCCGCGGCGGCCACGACGACGGCGAGGTCGCCGATCTCCAGCTCGCCGACCCGGTGGACGGCGGCCAGTGCGGTCACCGGGAAGTCCGCGGCGACCTTCTCCATGACCTCGCGCAACCGGTCGAGGGCGGTGGGGTGGGCGCTGTAGGTGAGCCGGACGACCTCCTTGTCGGCCTGCTCCTCCTGGGCGCGGTCGTGGTCGCGGACGGACCCGATGAAGAAGGCGGTCCCTCCGGCGGCGTGGTCCCGCACGGAGCCGACCACCTCGTCGACGGAGAGCGGCTCGTCGCGGACGTCCAGCAGTCTGATGACAGTCACGACGTCGAAAATACCGTCACAGGCGGCGTTTCCTGCGGGCGCGGCGGACAGCGGCCGCGGCGCCGATCACCGCGACGGTGGCGCCCGCGGCGGTGGCCATGGTCGCCTCCTTGCCGCCGACCCTGCGGCCGACCACGGCGAGCCGCCCTCCGGACTCCTGGAGCAGGGCCTTCAGGGCGGTCTCGTTGTCGTAGCGGGGCCGCCAGCCGGCCTCGCGCAGCTTGGCGCAGTCGACGACCCACGGGTAGACGACGTAGTAGAGGTCGGTGGCGGGGGCCGGGGTGAGGCCGAGGCGGTGCAGCCGCTGGGCGGTGCCGAAGGTGAGGGAGGCGGGCAGTTCGAAGCTGCGCTTGCCGGTGATCGCCTCGATGGCGGCGGCGTCCAGCCAGCCGTCGCAGCCGACCGCGACCGCCCCGGAGACCTCGCCGAGCGCGGCCAGTTCCAGCGCGTTCACCAGATCGTCCACGTGGCAGAACTGCCAGTGCGGCGGCACTCCCTTGGCGGCGAGCAGGCGGGGCGCCTCGAAGTGGCGGGTGGCCACGGTGTCGACGCCGGGGCCGGCCAGGACCGCGGGGCGCAGGACGACGACCTCCACGCCGGGGTGGGGGGTGGAGGCCGTCAGCTCCTCGATCTCCAGGAGGTCGCCGACGACGCTGCTGTCGGGTTCGGCCCGCAGCGGGGAGTCCTCGGGCAGCGGGACCGGGTTGGCGGCGGCCGCGCCGTAGACGGCGGCCGAGGTGACCAGGACGAGCCTGCCGACCCCCGCGGCGGTGGACGCGGCCAGGACCGTCTGCGCTCCGCGCACGTTGTAGGTGCGGCGCTCCCTGGGCTCGGTGTCGGGCGAGCGGTCCACGTCGGTGTGCACCAGGACGTCCACGCCCTCCAGCCGCCGGGCCAGCAGCGGGTCCCGGACGTCCACCATCCGCCAGGTGACCCCGGTGATCCCGGGCAGTTCGCCGCGCTCGTCGTCCAGCGCGACGACCTTGGCGAAGCGCCCCGACTCGGCGAGCCGGACGGTGAGCGCCCGGCCGACTCCGGAGGCGGCGCCGGTGACCGCGACGACCCTCCCGGCTCCTGTGCTCATGGCGAACGTTCCTTCCCCCGGACACGGCACGCTCTCAAGAACGACTACCTTGAGGTTATGGCCTTTCCTCGCAGCCTAAGGCGATTCTGATGGGTGACACTCCTTTCGGCTTCAACCGGCCCTCCGACGACGAGGGCGACGGCACACCCGGCCGTGATCCTTTCGGGATGGGTTTCGGGGGCGGCGTCCCCGGAAGCGGTGACATGAACCAGTTCGCGGCGATGCTCCGGCAGTTCGCCGACATGCTGAGCGGCATGGGCACGCCCTCCGGCGGCGGCCCGGTCAACTGGGAGATGGTGAAGAACATCGCCCGGCACGTGGTCGTCGAGGGCGGCGACCCCTCGATCGTGGCGGCCGAGCGCAGCCAGGTGGTCGAGGCTCTACGGCTGGCCGACCTGTGGCTGGACGAGGGCACGGTGCTCCCCGCGGGCATCACCACCCCCCAGGCCTGGAGCAGGTCGGAATGGCTGGAGGCGACGATCCCGGTCTGGGAGAAGCTCGTCGACCCGATCGCCGAGCGCATGGTCGACACGATGGGCGGGGCGATGAGCGGTCCCGGCGGCGAGCTGCCGCCGGAGATGGCCGCCATGGCCGGCCCGCTGATCGGCATGGTCAAGCAGATGTCCGGGGCGATGGTCGGCGGCCAGGCCGGGCAGGCGCTGGGCGCGCTCGCCCGGGAGGTGATCGGCTCGGCCGACATCGGCCTGCCGCTCGCCCCCGGCGGGGTCGGCGCGCTGCTGCCCGCCGGGGTCGCCTCGTTCGCCGAGGGGCTGGAGATCCCCTCCGACGAGGTCAGGCTCTACCTTGCCCTGCGAGAGGCGGCCCACCAGCGGCTGTTCGCCCACGTCCCGTGGCTGCGCCCGGCGCTGCTGAGCGCCGTCGAGGACTACGCCCGCGGCATCCGCGTGGACCTGTCCGGCCTGGAGGAGAAGATCGCGGGCCTGGACCTCGCCGACCCCGAGGCGATCCAGGAGGCTCTGGGCGGCGAGATCCAGCTCACCCCGGAGGAGACGCCCGAGCAGAAGCTGGCCCTGTCCCGGCTGGAGACCCTGCTGGCCCTGGTCGAGGGCTGGGTGGGCACGGTCGTGGCGGACTCGTCGAAGGACCGGCTGCCCAGCGCGGGCCGGCTGGCCGAGGCGGTCCGGCGGCGCCGGGCCACCGGGGGTCCGGCCGAGCGCACCTTCGCCACGCTGGTCGGGCTGGAGCTGCGGCCCCGGCGGCTGCGCGAGGCCGAGGCGCTGTGGCGGTCGCTGACCGAGCTCAAGGGCGCCGAGGACAGGGACCGGCTGTGGTCGCACCCTGACCTTCTGCCCACCGCGGACGACCTGGAGAACCCCGATTCCTTCCTGAACCCGGAGGAACTGGAGCTCGATCTGTCGAAGCTGCACCAGACCCCCGCTCCCGAGGAGCCCGGCGCTGACGGCCCCGACTCCCCCGAGGGCAAGTGACCGACCTGCACGCCGACGTCGTCCGGGTCCTGGAGGGCTGGAAGCCTCCCTTCGGGGACCCGGACGCCCGGAACGCCCAAGATGAGGTCAGGCGGGAGTTCCTGGCCCACATGGCCCGCCATCCCGACGGTGTGTGGCGCGAGTGCCGGCCCGGCCACATCACGGCCAGCACCCTGGTGGTCAATTCGGCGCGGACCGAGGTGCTGCTGACCCTGCACCGCAAGATCGGCGGCTGGCTGCAGCTGGGCGGCCACTGCGAGCCGCAGGACGCCTCGCTGGCCGCCGCCGCGCTGCGGGAGGCCGCCGAGGAGTCCGGGATCGAGGGGCTCGTGCTCTCCGACGGGCCGGTCCAGCTGGACAGGCACCGGGTGCGCTGCCATCCGGAGGGCTCCTGGCATCTGGACGTGGAGTACCTGGCCTTCGCCCCGGAGGGCGCGCTGCACCGGATCAGCGAGGAGTCCGAGGACCTGCGCTGGTTCCCGGTGGACGCCCTGCCGGAGTCCGCCGATCACGTGGTGCGGTCGCTGGTCACCCGCGCGCTGGAGTACTGAGCAGCAGCCTGGTGTTCTCCCAGCCCTCCAGCCCGGGGTCCAGCAGCCGCACGTCGGCGGGGGCGCGCAGCCGGTGCCAGCCGGGTCCCCGCTGGACCTGGCCGGGGAACTCGGCGGCCGCCCGCAGCCGGGCCAGCGCGTCGGGGGTGTCGAGGGTGGTCTCCTCGAGCGCCTCCGCCAGCCAGGACGGCAGCGGCAGCCGGACGGCCAGGGCGACCAGTCCCTCGTCCGCGGGGCAGACCGCGGCGGGAGCCCGGCCCAGGGCGCGGAAGAGCTTGCCGATCATCAGTCCTGGCAGGTCCGGCGCGTCGGGGGCGAGCACGACGGCCTCGGTCGCCCCCGACGCGGCCAGGGCGTCCAGGGCCTCCAGCGGGGTATGCGCGGTGAGCACCGGCGTACCGGGCCAGGTCAGCTCCTCGGCCTCGGCGCGCAGCGGCTCGGGCGCGGCCATGACGGCCCGGACGTGGTCCAGGCTCTCGGCCAGCTCGTAGACGTCCTCCAGCAGGGCCCGCCGGTAGGCGCCGGGGTCGACGCCCGGCGGAGCCTGGGCCCGGCCGGATCCGGCCAGGACCGCCACATGCCTCAACCGGTGGCCTCGAGGTTCCGCGCCGCCGTGACCCCTTCGAGGTAGCCGCGGGCCCGCTCGGTCTTGGGGTAGCGGTCGACCAGCTTCCAGAAGGCGGCGTTGTGGCTGGGCTCCAGGAGGTGGGCGAGCTCGTGCACGAGGATGTAGTCGACGACCCACACCGGCATGCCCCGCAGCATGCTGGAGATGCGGATGGTGCGGTCCTCCGGGGTGCACGAGCCCCACCGGCTGCGCTGGTTGCCCACCCACCGCACGCTGCTGGGCACGGCTTCGCCGTCCAGGTAGCGGTGGGAGAGCTCCATGGCCCGTTCCATCAGCCCGGCGTCGCCGGTCGGCGGGCGGCTGCGCCGCTCCCTGCCGTCCAGGCGCTCCAGGATGCGGGCGATCTCGTACTCCTCCTCGGCCTTGCTCAGGCTGGAGGGCAGCATCACGATGGTCTTCTCGCCGTCACGATAGGCCGACACGGTTCTCCGGCGTCGGGGGCTACGGCGAACCTCGACGTTGGGGGGCACATGCGCAACCGTAGCTGAAACTTTGCGTTTTCCACAGGGGTCAAAACACGTTTTTGCAGGTCATACTTGATGACAGCCCCATATCCCCAGAGGTTGTCCACAGGACACGATCTCCAGCAGTAAATGATCACTTACATTTACTTCCCGTGATTGTGGCGTGAACAGCCCTTTATCGCGGACAATGAACCCTGTGAGCGATCTTCCCCTTCGCGCGGTGACGCGCACCGCCAAACTCGCCTCCCTCCCCCTCGGCTTCGCCGGCCGCACCGCTCTGGGCATCGGAAAGAAGACCTTCGGCAGGTCGGCGGAGGCCGTCGCCACGCAGATCCAGGCCCGTACCGCCGAGCAGCTGTTCAAGGTCCTCGGCGAGCTCAAGGGCGGGGCCATGAAGTTCGGACAGGTGATGTCGATCTTCGAGGCGGCGCTGCCGCCCGAGATCGCCGGCCCCTACCGGGCCACCCTGACCCGGCTCCAGGAGGCGGCGCCGCCGATGCCGGTGACGACCGTCCACAAGGTGCTGGCCGAGAGCCTGGGCCCGGACTGGCAGGAGGAGTTCCAGTCCTTCGACGACAGGCCCGCCGCCGCCGCGTCCATCGGACAGGTGCACAAGGCCGTCTGGAAGGACGGGCGAGAGGTCGCGGTCAAGGTCCAGTACCCGGGTGCGGGAAAGGCGCTGATCAGCGACTTCAACCAGCTCTCGAGAATGGGCAAGCTGGTCGGGGTGCTCTTCCCCGGCGCCGATATGAAGACCATTCTGGAGGAGCTGAAGGACCGGGTCAGGGAGGAGCTCGACTACACCGTCGAGGCCGCCTCGCAGCAGGCCTTCGCCGAGGCCTACCGCGATGATCCCGACTTCCTCGTCCCCGAGGTCGTCGCCCAGTCCGGCACCGTCCTGGTGACCGAGTGGATCTACGGCACCCCGCTGTCGAAGATCATCACCGACGGGACCAAGAAGGAGCGGGACCGGGCCGGGCTCCTGTTCGCCCGCTTCCTGTTCTCCGCCCCCACCCGCTGCGGCCACCTGCACGCCGACCCCCACCCCGGCAACTTCCGGCTCATGGAGGACGGGCGCCTGGGCGTCATCGACTTCGGCGCCGTCGACCGGCTGGAGGGCGGCTTCCAGGAGGGGATCGGCGCCCTCATGCGGATCGGCACGCTGGGCGACCCCGACATGATCGTGAAGGCCTGCCGGGCCGAGGGCATCATCCGCGAGGGCGTGGACGTCGACGGAGAGCAGCTCGCCGCCTTCATCGAGCCGATGGCCCTCCCCCTGAAGTCCGAGACCTTCCAGTTCAGCCGGGAGTGGCTGCGCGACCAGGCCGCCCGCGTCACCGATCTGCGGCCCGACAACGTCGTGCGCTACCTCAACCTGCCCAAGGACTACGTCCTGGTGCACCGGACGGTGGGGCTGGGCACCGGGGTGCTGTGCCAGCTGGAGGCCGAGGGCCCGTTCCGGGGCGAGGCCCTGGCCTGGGTGAAGGGCTTCGCCGGCGAGTGAGCCGACGGGAACGGCCCCGGCGAGCACCTTGGTCCAAGGGAGTCGCCGGGGCCGTTCTCTCTTCCTGGGAGGGCCCTGCCAGAGCGTCAGCCCCGGGCCATGAGGCCCGTGATCCGGCGCAGGGTGATCCCCGCCTCCTGGCGGGTGGCCCGGCCGGTGTCGGCGACCACCTTGCGCAGGGTCTCCCTGCGGGTGCGCCGGACCTCCGCGGCCCACTGGAGGGAGGCCAGCTCCTCCTCCAGCGCGCGTATTCGCTCGCGGCTGATCTCCACACTGAGCAAACTCATCTTCTTCTCTTCTTTCGGCGGGAGGGGTGACGGCCTGGCGGCCGTCACCCGCAGGGTCGTTCCGGCGACACTCGGCATGGTCATCACGCGGCGACTTCGTCGGGTGCCTGGTTCTTGCGCGGACGCCCACGCGGCCGCTTGCGGGCCACGATCTCGCCCCGGACGAACAGCTCGCCGCCCCAGACGCCCCACGGCTCGCGGCGCTCGAGCGCGCCGGCCAGGCAGCTCTTGCGGACCGGGCAGTCCGCGCACTGGGCCTTGGCGAGCTCCACGTCGGCGGGGGACTCGGCGAAGAACAGCTCGGGGTCGGTACGGCAGGGCAGGTCGTCAACAGCCGGGAAGGTCTGCTCGAGCCCCTGGATGAGGTTCACCCTCGGTCCTCTCGTTGGATCTCAACGTCTTGTCGTTCGAGGTTTTCCGGGCCTTGCTGTTTTCGGGGAAAACAAAAGGGCCGCGGATCCGGTGTCTGGATCCGCGGCCCTGAAGGTCTCGCCGGTGGGTTAGACCGGTGGTCTCTCCGGATACGGAGCCAGCACAGTGCGACGCTCGATAGGCGTCGGAGCGTGGTGTGCGAAGGCGTCGACGGACATGCCATTCCTGACGTGTTCGTTCAGTCCCCGCCACTTTTGCGCCGTCACGACATCGCCGCCCAGCAGGACGGAACCGCCATAAGCAAGATCACTTACAGACAGGCATGACTGCTGCGCACCCATGGCGAAAGCGGCGATGCGGGTCGCTTTGTTCAGGGTTCCCATGTCGCCACCTCCTTCGGGTTCGCGGTCTCACGCGCCGGGCGCGGACCTGTCTTCAGTGCTGCGTTGAGCCTACGAGAAGCCGGGGAAACCAATCAAGTTATTTTTGAGCTGCGGTTTTGTGGCTGATCGCACTCGCGATCTGTCGAACTTTTACGACATTTCACGCATCGAAGGGATGCTTGAGATCGCCCTGCTCTCCCCGTACCCGGATCAGCCCCTCCTGCATCACCGAGACCACCAGCTCGCCGGTCCGGGTGAACACCTGGCCCCGGGCCAGGCCGCGCGCGCCGCCCGCCGACGGGGTCTCCTGGGCGTACAGCAGCCAATCGTCGGCGCGGAACGGGCGGTGGAACCACATGGCGTGGTCCAGGCTGGCCCCGATCGTGCGGGCGTCGCCCCACGCCAGCCCGTGGTTGAGCAGGACGGTGTCGAGCAGCGTCATGTCCGAGGCGTACGTCATCAGGCAGACGTGCAGCAGCGGGTCGTCCGGGAGCTCGTCGTTGGTCTTCAGCCACACCAGGGACTCCCGGGTGGCCAGCTCCGGCTTGCCGGCGGCCTCGTAGGTCAGCGGCGTGGCGTGCCGCAGGTCGAACGGGCGGCGCCGCTCGTACTCGTCGGCGACTTTCTTTCCGAAGAGGGCCTCGAACCTGTCCCGGGTGGTGGGCAGGGTCTCGGGGTCCGGCGCGGCCGGCATCTCGACCATGTGCTCGGGACCCGGCTCGGCGATCTGGAAGCTCGCCGACAGGGTGAAGATCGCCTTCCCGTGCTGGATCGCGCTGACCCGGCGGGTGCTGAAGGAGCGGCCGTCCCTCACCCGCTCGACGGTGTAGACGATCGGCACCAGCGGGTCGCCCGGCCGGATGAAGTAGGCGTGCAGGGAGTGCACCTGCCGGCCCACCGGCACCGTCCGGCCCGCCGCCACCAGCGACTGGCCCGCGACCTGGCCGCCGAAGACCCGCTGCTGGGGGTCCTCGGGGCTGTTGCCGCGGAAGATGTCGTCCTCGATCTGCTCGAGATCGAGGATGTCCAGCAAGTTCTGCAACGGCTTGTTCACAGAGCCAGTCTGGCAAAGAGAGGGGCGTCAGTCCTCTTCAGGGGCCTGCGAGAAAGGTCTCAGCCGGATCAGCCGCCCTCAGGGATCCGCGACGAAGATCTCACCCGGCTCCTCGCCCCGGCACAGCGCCAGCACGGCCGAGGCGTACTTCTCCAGCTTGACCGCGCCCATCCCGCCGACCCGGGCCAGCTCGGCCGGCGTCACGGGGCACTGCTCGGCGATCGCCTGGAGCGTCGCGTCGGTGAAGACCACGAAGGCCGGGACCTTCTCCGCCCCCGCCGTCCGGGCCCGCCAGTCCTTGAGCGCCTCGAGCAGCTCCTCGTCGATCGCCACCGGGCAGGCCTCGCACCGCCCCAGCTTGCGCTCGACCGGCTTGAGCAGCGACCTGCCGCAGACCCGGCACGGGACCGGGCCGCGCGAGAGCGCGGGACGCGCCGCGGGCTCGGCCCTGGCCGGACCAGGGGCGGCCGCGCGCGACGCGGAGCCCGCGATGCCCTCGAGGAACCGGCAGATTCGGCGGTTCCGCCGCTGACCAGGCGAACGGGCCTGCGCCCAGGAGAGCGTCAGGTGCCGCCTGGCCCTGGTGATCCCCACGTAGAGCAGCCGCCGCTCCTCCTCGATCTCCTCCGGGGTCTCGGCGTAGATGATCGGCAGCGTGCCGTCCGCGAGCCCCGCCAGGAACACCGCGTCCCACTCCAGGCCCTTGGCCGCGTGCAGGGAGGCCAGGGTGACGCCCTCCAGCGGAGGGGCGTGCTGGGCCGCGGCCCGCTCCTCCAGCTCGGCCACGAACCGGGGCAGCCTCGCGTCCGGCTCGGCCATCGCCATGTCCTCGGCGAGCTGGGAGAGCGCGGCCAGCGACTCCCACTTCTCGCGCACCGCGCCGCCGCCCTCCGGCGCCCGCTCGGTGAAGCCGCACCCCGCCAGCACCGCCCTGACCTGGTGGATCAGGCCCAGTCCGTCCAGCTCGGCGTCGCCGCCCGACCGTGCCGCGCCGCGCAGCCGCACCACGGCCTCGCGGACGGCGGGGCGCTCGAAGAACCGCTCGGCGCCGCGCAGCACGTACGGCACCCCCGCGTCGGCGAAGGCCTGCTCGAACGCCTGCGACTGGGCGTTGATCCGGAAGAGCACCGCGATCTCGCGGGCCGGGACGCCGCCGTCGATGAGCGCGGCCGCCCTGCGCGCGACCTCCTGGGCCTCGGCGACCTCGTCCTCGTAGGAGGCGAAGGCGGGCTCGGGGCCGTCCGGCTGCTGGGCGATCAGTTCCAGACGCTGCGGCGACCGCTTCAGCAGCTCGTTGGCCAGCCGCACCACCTGGGGCGTGGAGCGGTAGTCGCGCACCAGCCGCACCACGGCTGCCTCGGGGTACTCGGCGGTGAAGTTCAGCAGGAACCCCGGGGTGGCCCCGGTGAAGGAGTAGATCGTCTGGCTCGGATCGCCGACGACGCACAGCTCCCTGCGCTTGCCCAGCCAGCCCTCCAGCAGCATCTTCTGCAGCGGGTTGACGTCCTGGTACTCGTCGACCACGAAGTAGCGGTACTGGTCGTGCACCGCCCGGGCCATGTCCGGGTAGTCCGCCAGCATCGCGGCGGTGATCTCCAGCATGCCCTCGAAGTCCAGGAGGTTGCGCTCCCGGCGCAGCTCCTCGTACATGACGTACAGCCGGGCGACGTCCACCACGTCCATGGGGGGTTTGCGGCCCTGCTTGGCGATGGTCCCCGCGTAGTCCTCCGGGCGGGTCTGGGTGACCTTCGCCCACTCGATCTCGCCCGCCACGTCCCGCAGCTCGGTGCGGCCCAGAGACAGCCGGCAGGCGCGGGCGGCGTCGGCCACCAGGGCGAGCTTCGACTCGATCAGCCGGGGCGGCTCCCCGCCGATCGTGCGCGGCCAGAAGTAGAGCAGCTGCTTGTAGGCGGCGGCGTGGAACGTCCTGGCCTGGACGCCCGGCGCGCCCAGCGCCCGCAGCCGTCCGCGCAGCTCCCCGGCGGCCCGCGTGGTGAACGTCACGGCCAGCACGTTCTGCGGATTGACCCGCCCGGTCAGCACCGCGTACGCGATCCGGTGGGTGATCGCCCGCGTCTTTCCCGTCCCGGCCCCGGCCAGCACGCAGACGGGCCCGGTGACGGCCTCGGCGACCGCCCGCTGCTCCGGGTCCAGCCCCTTCAGCACGGCCTGTGCGTCCATGCCTCCATACTCCCAGCCGCCACCGGCGCCCGTGACCCGCCTGTGGACGGGAATGACCCGCAGCTCGGCCGCGTTCCGGTTCTGGCAGGATGAAATCCCCTCGAGGAACAGGACCCTTCATGAGCACGACCGGCCGGCTGACCATGTACACCACCCCGTGGTGCGGTTTCTGCAAGCGGCTGAAGGCCCAGCTCTCCCGGGAGGGCATCGAGATGTTCGAGATCGACATCGAGCAGGACACGGCCGCCGCCGAGTACGTCATGAGCGTCAACGGGGGGAACATGACCGTTCCGACCGTCGTCTACCCCGACGGCAGCGCCGCCACCAACCCCAGCGCCAAGGTCGTCAAGGCCAAGATGGAGCGCCTCGGGCTCATCAGCCCGTCCTGACCCCGGCCTGGGCGGGCGCCGCCCGCCCGTGCCTCACAGGCCCCAGCTGCCGGGGAGTTCGCCGCCGTACCAGTGCTCCAGGAGCTGGCGGGCGATGGAGACCTTGCCCGGAAGGACCAGCTCGCCGGCGCGGACGGCCGCGAGCAGCTCCTTCCGGGCGTACCAGCGGGCCTGGGCGATCTCGCTCTCCTCCAGGAGCAGCTCCTGGGGGCCGGGCGCGTGGCAGGTGAAGCCGAGCATGAGGCTCTGCGGCAGCGGCCAGGGCTGGCTGCCCAGGTAGTGCACGTCCTCCACCACCAGGCCGACCTCCTCCCTGACCTCGCGCATCACGCCCTGCTCCAGCGACTCGCCCGGCTCCATGAAGCCGGCGAGCACCGAGGCGCGGCGCTCGGGCCAGGAGGCGCCCCGGGCCAGGAGCGCCCGGTCCTCGTCGTCCACCACCAGCATGATCACCGCCGGGTCCAGCCTCGGGTACTGCTCCATGCCGTCCTCGGGGCAGACCCTGACGTGGCCCGCCGCGACGACCTTGGTGGCGGCGCCGCAGCGGGGGCAGTACCGGTGGGTGGAGTGCCAGGCCGCCATCGCCACGGCGTGGGTCACCAGGCTGGACTCCAGGTCGTTCAGCAGCGCGCCGACACGGCGCAGGTCGGAGACGTCCACGCCGTCGCGCTCCGGCAGCGGCCCCACCACCGCGAAGTAGGCGTTCTTGTCCTCGTCGACGCCCAGGAAGACCCGCTCCCCCGCCGGGGCCCGGCGGGCCGAGGTGAAGGCGAGCGCGGGCCGCTCGGCCATCCGGACCGGAACCCTGCCGCGCTCGTCCACGACCAGGACGTGGGAGCCGGCCCAGGCGGCGGTGACCCAGTCCTCGTCCCGGCGGCGCTCGGCCACGCGGTCGAGTGTTCCGCGCGCCAACGCCAGCCAACCCAGAGACATGTCACTCTCCTACGACGGAAGATTACAAACTACCCAGCGTGCGGGACTCTCCCGACGTCGTATCTCCCCTGTCTACCCTGTGCGTGTGGCCATCTACATCGATCCGCCGATCTGGCGGGCACGGGGACGGTTGTGGTCCCATCTCATCAGCGACGTGACGTTCGACGAACTGCACGAGTTCGCGGGACGGCTGGGAGCGCCTCCGCGCGCCTTCGAGCGCGACCACTACGACATCCCCGACGAGGCTTACGACCGCGCGGTGCTGCTGGGCGCGCGGGCCGTGAGCTGCCAGGAGGTGCTGGGGCACCTGCGCAGGTCGGGTCTGCGCAGGCCGAAGTTCAGCCGCCCTCCTTCAGTGATCTGAGTTCGGCGCGGAGGTTGGCGCGCGCGTTCTCCTCGAAGCGGGCCCTTCCCGCCGGGGTGTGGAAGAGGGACGGCAGCGCGAGGAGCTGCTCCAGGACCGCGGCCCGTCCGGCGGCGAAGTACTCGTCGGGGACGAAGGCGTACTCCTCGCGTACGGCGCGCGTGTAGGCGGCGTACGTCTCGGGGTCCGCGCCGAGGACCGCCAGGTCGGCGTCGCAGAGGACCCGGCCGTCGCGGTCGCCGGGGTCGTGCGTCTTGGTCATGCGCACCAGGGCCGCCACCTCCCGTACCCGTTCCGGTTCCAGCGAGGTGTCGGCGAGCATGCGCTCGGCGAGGACGGCGCTGCGCTCCTCGTTGTCGTCGCGCTGCGGGTCGTAGACCGCGTCGTGGAACCAGGCGGCGAGGCGGACGACGTCGGGGTCCTCGGCCTCCTCCGCGAACTCGTCCACCAGGTCGAGCACCGACTTCAGGTGCTGGAGCGTGTGATAGCGCCGGTGCGGCTCGGCGTAGCATCCGACGAGTTCCTCACCGAGCCGCCGGGTGCTCTCACCTGCCAGGTCCGTCCAACGTGCCACGAGATCCATCGGCCCAATATCCCACGTTCCGCGATCCTCCCTCGCTAGCCTTAGGCAAGGCTTGCCTAACCAAGGGGGACGGGTGCAGGTTTTCTTCATCGCAGGCAAGGCGACGGACTCGGTGACGCACGGGTTCCTGCCCGCCGCCGAACGGCTGGGACTGGACGTCACGATCCTCACCGACCGGCCGGAGGAGCATCCGGGGCACCGGGTCGTGCCCTGTGATGTCATGGACTACCGGGAGATCGTCCACGCGGGGCGTCCCGGCGCCTACTTCTCCAACAGCGACCACCTCCAGGCCGCCACCGCGCTGGCCGCCGAGTTCTACGGGCTTCCCGGCAAGGACTGGAAGGCCGCCCTCCGCTGCAAGAACAAGCACCTGATGCGCGCGCATCTGGGGGACGTGTGGTCCTCCCCGTTCCCCGTGCCGGAGGACGCTCCGTACCCGCTGGTCGTCAAGCCCCGCGAGGGAGTGGCCAGCGAGGACGTGGTGCTCGTCCGCTCCCCCGGCGAGCTGGCCCTGATCCCCGACCCCCGGCGTCCCATGGTCGCCGAGGAGTACCTGAGGGGCGAGCTGCACACCCTGGAGACGCTGAACGGGCAGGTCATCGGGTCCTTCCACACGACGCTCTCCCCCGAGCCGCACTTCATCGAGGAGCGGCTGGACTGGGCGCCTCCCCCGCCCGAGACGCCGCAGGTGCTGGAGCGGCTGGAGTCGCTGGGCGTCGGTTTCGGGGCCTGCCACACCGAGTTCGTCGTCCGGGACGGCCGCGCCCGGATCGTCGAGGTCAACTACAGGGCCATCGGCGACCACTGCGACTTCCTGCTCGCCGAACTGCTGCGACGCGACCTCTTCGCCGACATCCTGCTGACGCACCTCGGCGAACCGCCCGTGTTCGAACCCGTCTCGCACGCCGAGGCGACCGTCGACTACCTCGTCGCGGACCGCTCCGGAGTGCTGAGCAGGGCACCCGAGCCGGGTGTCACCCGGTACGGCGAAGCGACCGTCACCTACCGGCCGCAGCGCTCCCCCGGCGACGTCATCACGCTCACCCGCACCAACCGGGACTACCTCGGGACGATCCAGGCGGTCGGGCCCGACCGCGCCTCCGTGGAACGCGCCCTCTCCGGCTTCCGGCAGTCCCGGGCCTGGTCCGTTGACTGACGAGGAGTTCGCCTCGCGCGTGCTGTCGGCGCTCGTCCGCGAGGGGTACGTCCGGTGGCCGGTAGAGGGCGCACGGGTGGAGCGGGACGGTTTTCTCGCCGATGATCGGATCAGCGCGGGGGTCGGCCTCGCCCGGCTCTGGGAGCTCGTACGCCAGGCGGCCGAACCGGGAGACGACGTGGAGACGTTCGAGCGGGAGTGCTGCGAGGCGCTTGAAGCCGAACGCGCCGTACTGCCGCCCGTGCGGGCCGAGGTGGGACGCCACGACGCGTTGGCCGCCCGGCTGGGGCATCCCGTCCACCCTCTGGGCCGGTGCAGGCTCGGGCTGTCCGACGAGGAGCTCCGGCGTTACGCGCCCGAATACCAGCCCTCGTTCACGCTGCGCTGGACGGGCGTACGGGAGCCCGTACTGGCCGGGGAGCTGCCGTCCTGGTGGCCCGAGCCCGGCGAACTCGGCCTCCCGGACGACGTGACGCCGTTCCCCGTCCACCCGCTGACGGCCGGACGGGGGATCGTCCACGCTCCGGCCTCCCACCTTCGGGTCCGGCCGACGCTGTCGATGCGGACGCTGTTCGTGACCCCGGGCGAGCACCTCAAGGTCCCTCTCCCCACCAGCACCCTCGGCAGCCGCAACGTCCGCTCGATCAAACCCGGAACGCTGGTGGACGGCGCCCGCGTGCAGGAGCTGCTGACGCGCATCGCGGAGGAGGAGAGGCTGCCCGTCCTCCTCGCGGACGAGCGGACCTACGGGCACGCGCACGACCCGTACCTCGGGTTCCTCGTCCGCAGGATGCCCGTCACCGACGCCGTTCCGGTCGCGGCGCTGCTGGCCCGGACACCAGAGGGCCCGTACGTCGTCGAGGAGCTCGCCGACGACGTGGCGGAGTTCTTCAGCGGCTACCTGCGCGTGCTGTTCGCCTGGAACGTCACGCTCTTCGAGAAGTACGGCATCGCGCTGGAGGCCCACCAGCAGAACGTGGCCGTCACGCCCCGCCTGGAGCTCCTGCTGAAGGACAACGACGGGGCGCTGCTGTCCGAAGGCGACTTCGAGGACCCCCGGATGGTCGGGGACCGGGAGGCGCGGGCACGCGTCTTCGTCACCATCACCCTGCACCTGTGCGCGGGCGCGCTCGCCTTCGGGCTGGCCGAACGCGGGCTGCTGCCGCTGCGGCGGGCGCTGGAACTCGTCCGCGACCGGCTGGACGAGGCCGTGACGGACCCGTTCCTGCGGGCCCGGACGCTGGACGCCGACCGGCTGCCCGCCAAGGCGATGCTCACCGCCGGGACGCTCGTACCGAAAGAGCGCACCGGAGCCGCCGACATCAACAAACACTACGGCCCACCGGGCCCCAACTATCTGAAGGAGCTTCCGTGCCGCTGACCTCGACCAGCCCATCGGGGGGAACCGGACTGGCTGAGTCGCACAGCGTGGAATCCGCGGACGAGGCGACGGCCGTCGTCCTGCTCAACTGCCTGGTACGCGAGGTCAGCGGACCCGCGGGACGGGTGCGCGACGACGGCGACCGGCTGGCGATAGACCTGGCGCACACCACGGTGACCGCCCGGCTCGCCCGCCCGTCCCACGGCCCGTCGCCGCGGCTGGCGGGTCCGTTCACCGCGGACGGGGCCGACCTCGGCTGGCGGGAGGTGGCCGAGCTGGTCGCCGCCGAGCTGGCCCGGCGCACCGGCGCGGACAACCCGGAGTTCCTCCAGCAGGTCGTCTCCAGCCACGAGGCGATGAGCGTGTTCCACCGCTCGGACCGTCCGGATCCCCGGATCCGGCCGCTGCTGGCCTCGGAGCAGTCGCTGCGCACCGGCCACCGGTTCCACCCGTCGCCCAAGTCGCGGCAGGGGACCCTCGGGGCCTGGCTGCCGTACGCGCCGGAGACCGGAGCACGCTTCCCGCTGCGCATGCTGGAAGTGGAACCCGAGCTGACGGGCGGGACTGGCGACTTCTCCGCGCTGGCGGGTCCGGGGATCCTGCCCGTCCACCCCTGGCAGTGGCGGCTGCTGAAGGAGCACCCCCTGCTGCGGGAGGCGCTGTCCCGAGGCGTGCTGCGGGACCTGGGCGAGGGCGCGGAGGCGGTTCCCACCTCGTCGGTGCGGACGGTCTTCGTCCCCTCCTCCGGCGTGTTCGCCAAGTTCAGCCTGGACGTGCGGATCACCAACTGCGTGCGGAAGAACTCCTGGTACGAGCTGGCCGCGGCGCCCGTACTGACGGGGCTGCTGAAGCCCCTGCTGGGCGACGCGCTGCTCGGCGAACCCGCTTACCGCACCGTCACGCTGGCCGATCGGGCGCTGTACGAGGGCCTGGGAGTGATCCTCCGGGAGGGCGCGCCGGAGAACTCCGTGCTGGCGGCCGCCCTGGCCGACCCGTACGGGGAGTTCCTCCCGGAGGAGCTCGATCCCGTCGGCTACTGGGAGGCGTACGTGGAGGCGGTGGCGCTGCCCGTCCTGCGCCTGTTCTTCGAGCACGGCGTGGTCCTGGAACCGCATCTGCAGAACGTCCTCATCGTGCCCGGCCCCGACGGCGTCCCGGTACGCGCGATCTTCCGGGATCTGGAGGGCACCAAGCTGCTGCCCACGTGGAGGCTGGACGGATTGCCCGCGCGCATCCGCGAATCGGTGACCTACGGTGAGGAGCGGGGCTGGAACCGCGTCGCGTACTGCCTGTTCGTCAACCACCTCGCCGAGATCGCCGCGGTGCTGGCCGACCGGGACCCCGCCTGCGAACCCGTCCTGTGGAAGACGGCGGCACGGATCCTGGGCCGGTTCTCGGGGCACCGCCGGATCCGCGAGGTCCTGGACGGCGCGCCGCTGCCGGCCAAGGCCAACCTCCTGGCCCGGTGGAACCGCTCGGCCGACCGCGCGGCGGGCTACGTGACGGTCCCCAACCCTCTGGCGGGATGAATCGATGGAAGAGCGCGTCCTGCGGGAGATCTCCCGCCTCAACACCTTCCCGGCGTACGTGTACGACCTCCCAGGGCTGTCCGAGCACGCGGCGCGGATCCGCGCGGACTTCCCGCACGAGATCTTCTACGCCGCCAAGGCCAATCCCGACCCGGAGATCCTGCTGGCCCTGCGTCCCCACGTGGACGGCTTCGAGGTCGCGTCCGGGGGCGAACTCGACCACGTCCACCGGACGGTTCCGGGGGCGCGCCTGGCGTTCGGCGGCCCCGGGAAGACCGACGAGGAACTCGCCCTGGCCGTCCGGCTGGGAGTGGAGCGGGTGCATGTGGAGAGCGTCCGGGAGCTCCCCCGCCTGTCCGGGGCCGACGTACTGCTGCGCGCGAACCTTCCGTTCGGGGTGGAGGGTGCGGCACTGGCGATGAGCGGGCCTTTCGGAATGGACGAACCCGAACTGCGCAGGTGCCTCTCGCTATTGCCGCCAGATGTCCGGTTCCGCGGCCTCCACGCCCATCTGGCCTCCGGACTGGACGTCGAGGACCTGCTGAAAATCCACTGCCAGGTCCTGGAATGGGCGGCGGAATTCGCCCCGGAGGAGGTGAACCTCGGCGGCGGAATGGCCGTGGACTACGGTGACCCCTTGTGGCGTTTCGACTGGAAGGCCTACGCGGAGGGCATCCCGGACGTGCCCTTCCGGCTGCGCATCGAGCCCGGACGGGCGATGACCGCCCACCACGGCTGGTACGTCACGGACGTCCTGGACGTCAAGCAGACCCGTGGCGAGACGTACGCGATCCTGCGCGGCGGCACCCACCACCTGCGCACACCCGTCACGAAGGGCCACGACCAGCCCTTCACCGTCCTCGGGGACGGCGGCCGCTCGGGAACCGCCACGCTCGTCGGGCAGTTGTGCACCCCGAAGGACGTCTTCGCCTCCCGCGTCCCGGTGAGGAATCTCGCACCCGGTTCCGTCGTGGCCTTCGACATGGCGGGCGCCTACGCGTGGAACATCTCCCACCATGACTTCCTGATGCACCCCAAGCCCGCCTTCCACTACGTGACCTAGACCCGCGACAGACAGGAGCGTGATCCCGGGTGACCGATCTCCGTGAAGCCGTGAAACTCGCCACCGGCACCGTCCGCGTGCTCCGCGACATCAAGATCCTCACTCCCATCACGCCCGTCCGGCTGGCCCGGATACCGCTGCAGGTCGTCCGGTTCGGGTTCACTCCGGCGGTGGCCGGGGCCATGTCCGCGCTGCGCGGACCCGACCGCGTCGCGGTGATCGACGAGCGGGGCGAGATCACCTACGGCGAGCTGGAGGCGCGCGCCGCGTCCCAGGCCACCGCGCTGCGCGAGATCCTCGGCCCCGGCGAGAAGATCGGCATCCTGTGCCGCAACCACCGGGGCTTCGTCGAGGCCGTGTCGGCGGGCTCGCGGCTGGGCAACGACGTGGTGTTCCTCAACACCGACTTCTCCGCCCCGCAGCTGAGCCGCGTACTGAAGGACGAGGACATCGCCGTGCTCGTCCACGACGAGGAGTTCTCCCCCGTCGTGGACGCCTGCGAGTTCACCGGGACGCGTTTCCTGGCCTGGTACGACGCCGAGGAGCCCCCGCTGCCGACCCTCGACGACCTGGCGCGGACGAAGGCCGAGCCGCTGGTCGCCGGACGCACCAGCCGGATCGTCATCCTCACCTCCGGGACCACCGGCCCGCCCAAGGGCACCGCCCACGAGTTCGGCCCGGCCGCCCTGGTCAGCCAGGGCTTCGGGCACCTGCTGCGGCTCCCGCTGCGCGCGGGCGAACCCCTGGTCGTCGGCCCGCCGCTCTTCCACGGCCTCGGCCTGACCTACCTGCTGACCGGCCTGGCCCTGGGCGCCCCGCTGGTGCTGCTGCGCCGCTTCGACGCCGGGGCGGTGCTGGAGGCCGTCGCGCGGCACCGGGCGGGCGCGGTCATCGCCGTCCCCGTCATGCTGCAGCGGATGCTCGACGTCCGGGACGCGCCCCGGCTGCCGTCGCTGCGGGTGGTGCTCTCCGGAGGCGCCGCCCTGCACCCCAACCTCGTCCGCCGGTTCCGCCGCCGCTTCGGCGAGGTGCTCTACAACGCCTACGGAGCCAGCGAGACGGGCTGGGCCGCCATCGCCACCCCCGACGACCTGCGCGCGGCCCCCGGCACCATCGGCAGGCCCACCCTCGGGGTGAAGGCCCGCATCCTCGACCCGGACGGCAGGCCCGTGGAGCGGGGCGAGATCGGCACCCTCCACCTGGACAGCGGCCTGGAGTTCCGCGGCTACACCGGCGGCGGCACCAAGGATTTCGTGGACGGCCTGATCAGCACCGGCGACCTCGGCCACGCCGACGAGGAGGGCCGCCTCTTCATCGACGGCCGCGCCGACGACATGATCGTCTCCGGCGGTGAGAACGTCTTCCCCGGCGAGGTCGAGGACCTTCTGGAGCAGCACCCGGAGATCTCCGAGGTCGCGGTGACGGGCGTCGAGGACGAGGAGTTCGGCCAGCGGCTGGCCGCCTGGGTCGTCCGGACCCCCGGTTCGGAGGTCACCGAGGCCGCCCTCAAGGCGCACGTCCGCGAGCAGCTGGCCCGCTACAAGGTCCCCCGCGACATCACCTTCGTCGAGGAGCTCCCCCGCACCACCACCGGCAAGGTCAAGCGGAGGGATCTCAAGGGCGCCTGAGGCGGAGATCTCCTCTCGGGAGACACTGCGCCCCCGGTGAGCGTAGGCTCTTGGTCCACTCCTTCCCGGCTTTTGTTGTAGACAAGACGGACACAGCCGTGGTCCGGCGTGTTCGCCGTCCGCGCCCCCGCAGGACGCGCCGCCGGCCCCGGAACAGGAGTCGAACATCCGTTCACCGCACAAGGAGTTCCGATGACCACCGAGGACACCGCGACCGCCGACGCCGTCCCCGACAGCGCCGAGCCCGACGGCGCCGAGCCTCGGGACACCGCCTCCGAGGAGGGCGCCTTCAGCGAGGACGTGCTGGAGGCGGGGGCAGCCCTGGGCGAGCCGGTCCCCGACGAGCCCGACCCCCGGCAGCGCACGCTGAAGCTGCTGATCGGGATCTCGCTGCTGGGAGTGGCCGCCGCGGGAGGCGCCGCGGCCTTCGCGCCGACCCTGCACCCGCTCCTGGCCGGCGTCTGGGCGCTGCTGGTGCTGGCGCTGCTGGCCTTCGCCGGGAGTCGGTTCGCCCAGCTGCGCAAGCTCTCCGAGCCCTCGGTCGCCCTGTTCGCCGACGGGTTCGTGCACGCCCTCGACGAGGGGCTGGAGGCGGTCTCCTGGCGGGAGGTCGAGCTGGCCTACCTGACCCCCGGCAAGCGGCTCATCCTCCAGCTGGAGGGCGGCCGGTCGTTCGAGCTGCGCGCCCCGGTGCGCAACCTCGAGCGGTTCGAGCGCGCGGTGCGCCAGGGCGTGCCCCGCGACCGGATCCGGCGCGGCACCCCGCCCAGGCAGCTCGCCGAGGTCTGAACCGCTCCGCCTCCCGCCCTCCGCTCGCCGGGGGGCGGGAGGCGGCGTCAGGCGACGGCGTCCAGGGAGGACTCGCGGGCGGCCCGGCAGAGCCTGGCCAGGTCGAGCAGGGCCTGGGAGCGGCGCTCGGCCAGGGGGCGCTCGTCGCCCGGCCGCGGGGCGGCCAGGGTGTCCAGGACCAGGGAGAAGACCGGCCAGTCGGCGGGGGCGATGAAGCCGCGCAGGTCGAAGTCCTCCTCGGCGGCGGCCTCGAAGTCCACGTTGTGCAGCAGGGTGCTCAGCGCCGCCTCGGCTGCGACGACGCCGATGCGCATCGCCAGCGCGGCGGGGGAGTCAGCGGTAGAACCCACGTTCGAGAGCCTAACCGCTGACCGCCCCGCGCTTCAACAGTACGTTCGAACCCCGCACGCCCCTCCCGTCACGGGATCAGGGGGCGAACGCCTCGACGTAGGAGTGGCCCTCGGCGTCGTCGGTGCGCTTCACCTCGGCCCCGGCCCCGGTGAGCAGGTCGCGGAGCTCCGCGGCGGTCAGCCGGGAGTCCGACAGCAGGATCGCCGCTCCGGGGCGGCTGACCCGTACCAGCTCCCGGACCACCGCTCCGGGGTCGGCGTCCGTCCCCAGCGCGTCGTGGCACAGCACCAGGGTGAAGGTGCGGTTCAGCTGCGGCAGAGAGGAGGCGTCCCCGCACTGGAAGATCAGGTTGGTCTGGGCCTCCCGGTCGGCCAGCCGCTTACCCTCGGTGAGCGCGTCGAAGGAGGAGTCCACTACGGTGACCTGGCGGACCCGGTGCGCCAGCGCCCGTGACACCTCTCCCGTGCCGGCGTGAACTTCCAGACAGATGTCGTTCAAGTCCAGCTCAGGCTCGGCAAAACGGAAGAAATGTCGAACCGGGCCCTGGGCCGTCTCCTCGTCCGTCACTGTCATGCCGCCTCCCGTTCAATGGTCGTCCACTGGAGCATGCCGTCTATGACGCCCCGTGACCACCCTTCGGTGAGCAGTATCACTTGAACCCATACCCACTCGGCGCTCAGCCACCGGCCAGCGGGACCTCCGCGAAGAGCGCGGCGAGCCCGTCGGCGTCCAGCAGGTCCACCGGGCGGATGGTACGGCCCGCCCTCACGTAGTGGAAGGCCGCGCTCACCCGCTCCAGCGGGACGCCCGCGAGCGACGCCCACGCGACCCTGTACGCGGCGAGCTGGACGCCCACCTGGCGCTGCTCCTCCGCCGACGGCGGGCTGCCCGTCTTCCAGTCGACGACCTCGTAGCCGTCGCCGTCGCGGAAGACGGCGTCCATGCGCCCGCGCACCAGGCGGTCGCCGAGGAGCATCTCGAAAGGCACCTCCACCTCGACGGGCTCGCGGGACGCCCACTCGGACGCCTCGAAGCGCTCCTGGAGCCGGGCGAGATGGCCGTCGTCGTCCAGCTCGTCGTCGGCCGCGCCCAGCAGGTCCTCGGGATCGAGCAGGCGCTGCTGGCCCCAGCGGGACTCCAGCCAGCGGTGGAAGGACGTGCCCCGCCTGGCGAACGGCGCGGGCGGGCGCGGCATGGGGCGGCGGATCTGCGCGGCCAGCGCGGCGGGGTCGCGGGCCAGCGTCACGAGGGACGTGACGGTCAGTTTGGAGGGCAGCTCCACGGTCAGGCCGTCCCCGCCCCTGCCCTTGTCGCGTTCGGCCAGCAGCAGCTCGACGTCGCGCGCCCAGGCGACGAGCCGTCCGCGCTCGTCCGGCGTGAGGCCGTCGGTGGGCGCCCAGGGCGTGGGGCGGCCGACGACGGCGTCCCGGACGAACCGCGCGCCCTCGACGACCGGCCCCTCGCCCAGCGGGGGCAGCGGCCACGTGCCCGTGGAGGGCTCGGCGAGCAGCGGGTTCTGCTCGTGCTCCTCCGGCGGATCCGCCCAGCACCAGACGGCGTCGGCGCTCTCGCGGATCTCCTCGAGGAACGGGGACGGATCGAGCGGCTTGGACGCCGACCCCCACCGGTACCCGGTCGCGACGAGCAGGTGGCTGGCGCGGGTGACCGCCACGTACGCCAGCCGCCGCTCCTCGCGCACGTCGCGGTCGGCGCACGCCTCGTCGAACGCGGCGAGCTCCTCCTTGGTCAGGCCGGTGAGCTCCGGGAGGTCGCGGCGGTCGCCGCGCAGCGGGAACGGGATCATGCGCGGGTTGCCCGTCCAGCGGGTTCCCGCGCCCGCCGGGCGGGACGGGAAGACCGACCCCGTGCCCGGCCTGCCGTTCTTCTGCGGAGTGAACACCAGCCCCGGCACCACGACCACCGGCCATTCCAGGCCCTTGGAGGCGTGGACGGTCAGCAGCTTCACGCTGTCGCTCTCGCCGACGCGGCCCGCCGCCAGGCCGAACTCCTCGGCCTCGGCTGCGCTCAGGTAGGCCAGGAAGGCGCCGAGCGTGGGATCCTCGTGGTCTCCGGCGAAGGACATGGCGGCGTCGATGAACGCGTCGAGGTCGGCGCGGGCGGTCACCGGGTCCAGGCCGGTGCGGGCGGCGACCTCGATGTCCAGGCCGAGCGCCCGCTCGACCTCGGAGACCAGGTCGGGCAGCGGGAGCTGGGCCTGGCGGCGCAGCTGGCGCAGCTCGTCCCGCAGGCGGGCCAGACGGCGCCACCCCTCCTCGGAGTACCCGTCGGGCGGGCCGAGGTCGTCCAGGGCGTCGACGAGGCTGCCCTGCTCCTCGTTCAGCTCCCGGACGAGCCTTCCCAGCGGGTCGTCCGCGCCCGCTCCGGCGACCGCCGCACCCCCGTCGGACGCGGCGGACCCGGCGCCCTCTTCGGGTCCGGGCGCGGACGGCTCCTCGCGGGTGATGTCGCGCCTGGCCTCGCGCGCCAGCTCCCTGGCGCGCCGGCCGAGGGCGACCATGTCGCGGGGGCCGATCCGCCAGCGCGGCCCGGTGAGCAGCCGGGCCAGGGACGCGCCCGCCGTCGGGTCGTGCATGACGCGCAGGGTCGCCACGACGTCCTGGACCTCCGGGACGGTCAGCAGCCCGCCCAGCCCGACGACCTCCACGGGGATGTCGCGTTCCTCGAGCTTCTGGCGGATCAGCGTGAACTGCGAGCGTTTGCGGGCGAGGATCGCGACGTCGGAGTACTTGAGCGGCTCCTCGTCCTCGCCGCCGTCCGGGGAGGAGCCGTTCTTCAGCAGTTCCCCGACGCGTTCGGCGATCCGCCCGGCCTCGGCCTCCATGGTCGGCAGCATCGCGCACTCCACCCGGCCCCGGCCGAGTCTCGAGGTGGCGGGACGCAGCGGGGAGACCCTGCTCATCTCGGCGCGGAGCTCGGTCTGCACGCGGGCGGCCGCGTCCAGGATCCGTTCGCCGTTGCGGAAGCTGCGGGTCAGCTCCCGCATCGGCGAGGGACCGTCCGCGAGCGGGAAGTCGTGCGGGAAGCCCAGGAGGTTGCCCGACGACGCCCCGCGCCACCCGTAGATGGACTGGCACGGGTCGCCCACCGCCGTCACCGGATGGCCCTCGCCGAACAGCGACTTCAGCAGGACGAGCTGGGCGTGGCTGGTGTCCTGGTACTCGTCCAGCAGCACCACCGCGTAACGCGACCGCTCGATCGCGGCGACCTCCGGATGGCGGGAGGCGATGCGCGCCGCCAGCGACATCTGGTCGCCGTGGTCGACGACCTCGCGCCGCGCCTTCGCCCGCGAGTACGCCTCGACGATGGGCAGCAGCCGCTCCCGGACCGCCTGCTTGGCCAGGACCTCGCGCTGCTTGGCGATCGGCTTGTCCAGCATCGCGAACCGCTCGTCCAGCCACCTTCCGACGCGCCGGACGTCCTCGGGGCCGCGCAGGTGCTCCGCCAGGTCGCCGGACAGGTCCATGACGGCCCGCGTGACGGTGTCCGGAGACCAGTCGATCTCGTCCATCGGGCCGTCGTAGGAGTCCACGGCACGGGTGGCGATCTGCCAGGCGACCGCGGGCGAGATGAGCCGCATGGTCGGCTCCAGGCCCTCGCGCAGGGCGTGGTCACCGAACAGGCGGGCGGCGTAGGAGTGGTAGGTGGAGACGGTCGGCTCGCCGTCGAGCAGCTCCGGCTCGACGAGGTCGGGGTGCTCGCGCAGGCCGTCCAGGCGTCTGCGGACCCGCGAGGCCAGCTCCGCGGCCGCCTTGCGGGTGAACGTCAGGCCGAGCACCCGTTCGGGGCGCACCAGGCGGTTGGCGACCAGCCACACCACGCGCGCCGCCATCGTCTCTGACTTGCCCGAGCCCGCGCCCGCCACCACCGCCATCGGACCGAGCGGCGCCTGCACGACCGCGGCCTGCTCCGGGGTCGGCTCGGGCAGACCAAGTCGCCGGGCCAGTTCCGCCGGAGAGATCACCGCCCCACCTCACCGCCGTTCTCGTGCACCGGGCAGCTGGACTGTACCGGGCACGTGCGACAGTCCTCGCCCGCCTTCGCCTCGAACACCGGGGAGGCCATGCCCTCCGCCACGATCTCCACGAGCTTCTTGGGCCACATCGGATCGGAGTCATCCGACGGCGGGCCCTGCGCCTGCTCGCGCGCGCGGCGCGCGAAGGCGGCCTTGCCGACCTGCACCAGCTTGGCTCCGCCCGGCTCCAGCAGGCCGTGCCGGGCGAACGCGCCGAGCATCACCGCGTACTGGTAGACGCCGAGCTGCGGATTGCGCGCCAGCTGGTCGGCGGGGACGGGCGCGCCGCCGGTCTTGATGTCGATGATGACGCCGCGGCCGTGCTCGTCGCGCTCCGCCCGGTCGATCCTCCCGCGGATGACGACCCGCCCCAGGTCGACCTTGAACGACTCCTCCAGCGCGACGACCTCGTTGGGGTTGTCCCGGTGCCAGCCGAGGAACTTGTCGACCATCTCGGCCGCCTGGGAGCGCTGCTTGTCGCTGTACCAGGCGCTGCGGAAGTCCAGCTCCGACCAGATCTCGTCCAGCCGGCCCGCCAGGTGCGTCTCGGTGACCTCCGGCACGGAGCCGGCCAGCTCGGCGACGGCGTGGATCACCTTGCCCATCACGCTGTACTCGCCGGGGCCGCCCTCCCGCGCGCCGACGGCGGAGGTGAGCAGCCAGCGCAGCCCGCAGGTGGTGAACGTCTCCACCTGCGACGGGGAGATCACGATCTGCTCGTCCTCGGCGAAGGGCGCGCGGTCGGTGGACAGCTCGGTGATGGCGTACCAGTTCTCCGGCCGGGCCCCGCGCACCCCGGCGCGCGCCAGACGGGCCAGGTGCGCGGCGGCGGCACGGCGCAGCGCCTCGGGACGGGACGGGTCCACGACGGAGGCCCGCAGGTCCGCGACCAGCGCGGGCATCGACAGCCAGCGGGTCTTCTCGTCCAGCTGCGACTCCTCCAGCGCGCCCGGAAGGAGTTCGTTGAGGAAGCGGGACGGGCGGTCCTCGGTGTCCTCTCCCCCGACGGCCGTGACGACCAGCCGTTTGCGCGCGCGCGTCACGGCGACGTAGAAGAGCCGACGCTCCTCGGCCATCATCCCGGCCGCGATGCTCGCGCCCGAGACGGGGTCGAGGAGGTCGGGGCCCTCCAGGAGTTCGTCGACGCCCAGGAGGGTGCCGCGCAGCCGCAGGTCGGGCCACAGTCCTTCCTGGACGCCCGTCACGACCACGACGTCCCACTCCAGGCCCTTGGCGCGGTGGGCCGTCAGGAGCCGGACGGTCTCGCCCTCGGGGGCGTGCTCGGCCAGGGAGTCCCCGGCGATCTCCTGGGCGGCGAGGTCCTCGGCGAACAGGACGGGGCCGGCCTTCGGGAGCCTGTCCACGAACCGGGCGGCGCGGTCGAACAGCGACACGACGGCGTCCAGGTCGCGGTCGGCGGCGGCACCGCGCGCACCGCCGCGCCGGCTGTCGGCCAGCAGGCGGTCTGCCATCCCCGACTGCTCCCACACCGCCCACAGGACGTCCTCGGCCGTCCCGCCGGTCTCCCTGGCCGTCTGGATGAGCGCGGCGATCCGTTCCGCCGGGGCCTTCACCTTCTCGTGGACGAACAGCAGCTCACGGGAGTCGTTCAGGGCCGCCACGAGCAGTTCGTTACCCGTGCGCCCGCCCTGCGCCATCTCCTCCAGGTCGCGCAGCGCGCGGCGCAGACGGCGCATGCCGAGCGCGTCCGCGCCGCCGAGCGGACCCGTCAGCAGCTCCTCCGCGACGACCTCGTCGAGGTAGCGGGGTTTGAGGGCCGCCAGCACGACCATCATCAGCGGACGCACGGCGGGCTCCGCGTACAGCGGCACGTCCTCGCCGAGGACGGTCACCGGGACGCCCGCCTGCGCGAGGGCGCGGCGCACCGTCGGAACCTGGTTGACCGCCCGGATCAGCACCGCGCACCGCGACCACGGCACGCCCTCCAGCAGGTGCGCGCGGCGGAGCTCGTCCGCGACGAGCGCGGCCTCCTGGCTCGCGGTGTCCGCGACGACGACGCGCACCTCGGGCGAGGACTTCTCGGTCTCCTCTTCGACGGCCTCCGCTGGGCTCTCGTCAGGGGTGACGAGCACACGGTGCTCGGCCGGGCCCGGAAGACGCCGCGCGATACGCCGCGACGCCTCCAGAAGGCCCGCGCTCATCCGGCGGCACACCCCGAGCGACAGGGTCGGTGCGGGCGTCCCGTCCAGCCGGGGAAAGCGCGTCGGGAACTCCAGGATCCCCCGGACGTCCGCGCCCCGGAACCCGTAGATGGACTGGTCGGGGTCGCCCACCGCGACGAGGTCGCGCCCGCCCCCCGCGAGCTGCTGCAGGAGGACCTCCTGCGCGGGGTCGGTGTCCTGGTACTCGTCCACGAACACCACGTCGTAGGCGTCGCGCTCCTGCCGGCGCGCGTCCTCGTCGTGGGCGAGGAGCCCCGCCGCCTCGCGGATGATCTCCGCGTAGTCGTAGGAGGGCACCGGATCGAGGTCGAACCGCTGGCCGTAGCGGTACATGAAGTGCGCGACGGCCACCCAGTCGTCACGTCCGTTGAAGCGGCCCAGCTCGAAGAGCCGCTGCGGGTCGATGCCGCGCTCGGCCGCACGCTGCGTGAAGTCGCGGAGCTCTTCGGCGAACCCCCTCGTGCCCAGCGCCGGGTGCAGCCGCTCGGGCCAGTGCGCCATCCCGTCGGCGATCTCGCCCGCGAGCATCCGCCGCACTTCCAGCAGCTGCTCGGGGCCCGTCAGCAGACGCGGCGGCTCCAGCCCGTCCAGCACGGCCTGCCGCCGCAGCAGCGCCCACGCGTACGAGTGGAACGTCATCGCCATCGGCGTCTTGGTCGTCGCGCCCAGCCGGCCGGTGATGCGGTGCCGCAGCTCCTCCGACGCCTTGCGGCTGAACGTCAGGACGAGGATCCTCTCGGGGTCGACGCCCCTGCCCGCGATCCGCTCGACGACCGCTTCGACGACCGTCGTCGTCTTGCCCGTCCCCGGACCGGCGAGTACGAGCAGCGGGCCGCCCCCGTGCTCGACCACCCTCCGCTGGCTCTCGTCCAACGACGGAGGCTCCACGACACCCGCGGCGCCACCGCGACGCACGAGCCGATAGGGAGCACTGACCACCCTTGAGATTCAAGCGGAAGATCAGCGCTCCTCCGGCCATTGAGACGAGAAAGCACTCGTGCGTTCACCCGGCGGCGCCGCGAACCCCCACTCTGAGGCGGGTGCGGTGACAGCGGATTTTCGTCAGGTCACCCGTAGTACGGGACCGGCGGGTGCGCGGGCTGCGCGGGCCACCCCGGCGCCGCCATCGGGTGCGGAGCGGCCATCGGGTGCGGGGAGGCCATCGGGTGCGGCACGTGCGGCGCGGGGCTGGGCGTGTTGAGCGCCTGGCACAGTGCTTCCGCGCGGGTCGTCAAAGGGTGGCCCGCGCCGAGCACCTTCGTGCAGTCGAGCTTCAGTGCCGTGGCGATGGCGTGCGCCCGGGGGAACTGGCCGACGGCCTGGTTGGTGAGACCGAGGAGGAGCCGCGTCTCCAGCGTGTCGGGATGCTCGTTGCCGAGGAGGCGGCCGCGCGCGGTCGCCGACTCGTAGGCGACGTTGAGCGCCTCGGGGTGGCGTCCGAGCGCGTGCAGCGACCAGCCCTCGGTGTTGCGGGCCTCCTGCGTCTCGGCGTTCTCCGGGCCGAAGATGCGGCTGCGGTCGCGCGCGACGCCCTGCGCGACCGGCAGCGCCTCGGAGGCGCGGCCGAGCGTGTAGAGGATCTTGGCGAGCAGCAGCCAGCTCCGCAGCGTCTTGGGGTTCTCCTGGCCGAACACGCGGGCCCTGCCCTGCGCGACGGTGCGGGCGACGCCCTCGGCCTCCTGCGCGCGTCCGGCCAGGTACAGCGCCGAGGCCAGGATGTTGCGGCTGCTGAGCGTGTCGGGGTGCTCGGGGCCCAGCAGCGCGGCGCGTCCCTGCGCGGCCTGCTCGGCGGCGGTCACCGCGTCGGCGTAGCGGCCCTCGTGGCAGTAGCGGGCGGCGCGCTTGTTGAGCTGCTCGTACTCCTCCGCGGGCGATGCGGCGGAAGGAGCGGGGGCCGGCGGGAGCGAACCGCCCAGGACGGCCAGAGCCGCCTGCGCGTTCCCCGCCGAGATGTTCGGGACGTGCCGCTCGGGCACGGCGGGCGCGGCGGCGACGTTGACGGCCTTCAGCCGCCGGATCACCTCGGCGGCGTCCGCGGGGCGCTGCGCCGGGTCCTTGGCGAGCATGTCGAGGACCAGCCGGTCGATCTCCTGCGGGAGGGCGCCGTTGTGCGCCTTGGGACCCTTCGGCTGGTACTTGAGGTGGCCCTGGACGAGCGCCTCCAGGCCCTCGTCGATCGGGAAGGGCGGCTGCCCGCAGAACATCTCGTGGAACATGCCGCCGAGCAGGTAGACGTCGGTGCGCGCGTCGATGCCCTTGCCGAGGAACTGCTCGGGCGCCATGTAGACGGGGGTCCCCAGCACCCCGCTGCCGGTCAGGCCCGTCGCCGACGACAGGTGCTTGGCGATGCCGAAGTCGCACAGCTTGGCCCTGCCGCCCTCGACGACCATGACGTTGGCGGGCTTGAGGTCGCGGTGCACGATCCCCTGGGCGTGCGCGGCGCCGAGCGCGTCGGTGATCTGGACCGCCAGGTCCACCGCCTGGTCGAGCCGCAGCCCCCCGGGCCGCTCCTCCAGGAGCTTCTGCAGGTCCCGTCCGTTGAGCAGCTCCATCACCAGGTACAGGACGTTGTTGTCCACGTCGATGTCGTGGACGACGGTGATGCCCGGGTGCTGGAGCGTCGCGGCCAGCCTGGCCTCGCGCATGAACCGGGTCACCCCCTCGGGGTCCTGGTCGGGTGCCTGGGGCAGCACCTTCACCGCGACCTTGCGCTCCAGCCGGGTGTCGACGGCCAGGTACACCTGGCCCATCCCCCCCTTGCCGATCTGCCCCTCGAGCTGGTAGCGCCCGCCGAGCACGACAGCTTCGCTCACTCCCGTTCTCCTCCCGTGATGACCGCATGATCCCACTTTCAGAGTCTTTCGGGGGCTCGATTACCGTCCGTCTGACCGGACAAGGCATCATTCGCAGGACAGGCGCCTTTCACCACCCCGAGGAGGAGCCCCCCATGGCCGGGTCCTGTGTGGTAGCACT
Source organism: Actinocorallia aurantiaca (assembly GCF_039533685.1). Taxonomy (NCBI): domain Bacteria; kingdom Bacillati; phylum Actinomycetota; class Actinomycetes; order Streptosporangiales; family Thermomonosporaceae; genus Actinocorallia; species Actinocorallia aurantiaca. The sequence continues at coordinate 219,924 of NZ_BAAATZ010000006.1, forward strand.
CGACGTGGGCGGCACCCGGATGAAAGCCGGGCTGGTCGGCGAGGACGCTCAGGTGATCACCGAGTCCCTCTACGACACCGGGCGCGAAGAGGGGCCCGCCGCGGTCACCGAACGGCTCGTCGGCGTCGTCCAGAAGCTCACGGCGGGAGCCCGCGAGCGCGGGCTGCGGCCGTCCGGAGCCGGAGTGGTGATCCCCGGGATCATCGACGAGGACACCGGCGTGGTGCGCTCCTCCGCCAACATCGGCTGGCAGGACTTCCCGCTGCGCCGCCACCTGGCCCAGCACACCGACCTTCCCGTCGCGATCGGCCACGACGTGCGGGCCGGCGGGCTCGCCGAGTCGGTGCTGGGCGCCGGGCGCGGCGAGAGCGACCTGCTCTTCCTCGCCCTGGGCACCGGGATCGCCGGAGCCATGATCCTCGAGGGGCGGCCCTTCAGCGGCGGCGGGTACGGCGGCGAGATCGGGCACATGCTGCTCGACCCCGGCGGCCACCCGTGCGGCTGCGGCTCCCGCGGCTGCCTGGAGACCATCGCCTCCGCCTCCGCCGTCGCGCGCCGCTACTCCGAACGGGCCGGCGAACAGGCCAGCGCCCGCGAGGTCTCCCTGCGCGTCGAGGCCGGAGACCCCCTGGCCGGGGAGGTCTGGCGGGACGCGGTCGAAGCGCTGGCCACCGCGCTCCTGGCCTACATGACCATCTGCGCGCCCACCCGGATCGTCCTCGGCGGCGGACTCGCCCAGAGCGGCGAGACCCTGCTGGCCCCGCTGCGCGCCGCCGTCGAGAAGCGCACCACCTACCACCGCCCCGCGCGGATCGTCCGCGCCGCCCTCGGCGACCGCGCCGGCCTGCTCGGCGCCGCCCTGCTCGGCCGGACCGCCTGACCTGCCGGTAGATTAGGGAATGTTCAGGCCGGTGCGTTGGTTGTGCCTGGACGATAAGCGCCCCATTCACCAGGAGTGAACCGTGTCACTGCCACCGCTGGTAGAGCCCGCGGCCGAGCTGACCCGTGACGAGGTCAACCGCTACTCGCGGCACCTCATCATCCCCGACGTCGGGATGACCGGGCAGAAGCGACTGAAGAACGCCAAGGTGCTCTGCGTCGGCGCGGGCGGCCTCGGCTCCCCCGCCCTGATGTATCTGGCCGCGGCCGGTGTCGGCACCCTGGGCATCATCGACTTCGACGTGGTCGACGAGTCCAACCTGCAGCGCCAGATCATCCACCGCCAGTCGACCCTGGGCCTGCCCAAGGCCGAGTCCGCGGCGTCGACCGTGCGCGAGATCAACCCGTTGATCGACATCCGGGTGCACAACGTCGCGCTCGACCGCGACAACGTGATGGAGATCTTCTCCCAGTACGACCTGATCGTGGACGGCACCGACAACTTCGCCACCCGCTACATGGTCAACGATGCGGCCGTCCTGCTGGGCAAGCCGTACGTGTGGGGCTCGATCTACCGCTTCGACGGCCAGGCCAGCGTGTTCTGGGCCGAGCACGGCCCCTGCTACCGCTGCCTCTACCCCGAGCCCCCGCCCCCCGGCATGGTCCCGTCCTGCGCCGAGGGCGGCGTCCTGGGCGTGCTGTGCGCGTCCATCGGCTCCATCCAGACGACCGAGGCCATCAAGCTCCTCGCGGGCATCGGCGACCCGCTGGTCGGCCGCCTGATGATCTACGACGCCCTGGAGATGACCTACCGCCAGGTCAAGGTCCGCAAGGACCCCGAGTGCCCCCTGTGCGGCAAGAACCCGACGATCACCGAGCTGCTCGAGGACTACGAGGCCTTCTGCGGCGCGGTCTCCGAGGAGGCCTCCGAGGCCGCCCAGGACTCCACCATCACGGTGACCGAGCTCAAGGCCATGCAGGACAACGGCGAGGACATCTTCCTCATCGACGTCCGCGAGCCCAACGAGTACGAGATCGTCTCCATCCCGGGCGCCACCCTGATCCCCAAGGGCGAGTTCCTCAACGGCAACGCCCTCGCGCAGCTCCCCCAGGACAAGAAGATCGTCCTGCACTGCAAGTCGGGCGTCCGCTCCGCCGAGGCCCTCGCCGTGGTGAAGGGCGCCGGCTTCGCCGACGCGGTCCACGTCGGCGGCGGCATCCTCGCCTGGGTCCGCCAGATCGACCCCAGCCAGCCCAGCTACTGACCGGGTAGCGAGCTTCCCGAAGCCCCGGACCCTCACAGGGTCCGGGGCTTCGCCCTTTTCCGGTCCTGTGCGATGCTCGCCCCGCCCGTCCCCTTCCGGAAGGTCGAGCCTTGCCGCCTGGAATCCGCCTACGCCACGCCGTCGGTTCGAACCGAGGCCCCCGTCCGGCGACCAACGGCGACTCCGCCTACGCGGGCGCCCACCTGCTGGCCGTCGCGGACGGCGGAGAAGACCGTGCCGGCGCTTCGATCGCCGCCGACACGGCCATCGCCCCCCTCCGCGCTCTGGACGCCGGCCTGCCGGGCCTCCTCGGCGAACCCCATGACACGCGGAGCCCCGTTCCACCACGCTCCCCGTTCGCCACCGACCCTTTGGCCGAACGCCTGGCAGCCCTGTTGGGCGACGCCTTCCAGACCGCCGACGCGCACCTGCGCGACCGGATCGAGACCGACCCGGCGCTCCAGGGCATGGGCACCACCCTCACCGCCCTGCTCCACTGGGAAGGCCGGCTCGTCCTCACGTCCGTCGGAGACTCCCCCTTCTACCGGCTGCGCGGCAACGAGATCTTCCAAGACGGCCACCACGACCCCACCCTGATCCAGTCCCTGCTGGACGAGAACCGGATCTCCCCGCAGGAGGCCGGGCTCCACCAGCAGTACTCCTCGATCCTCGAAGGCGGCCCCGGCCTCCGCCCCTACACGTCCAGGTGGGACGTCATGCCCGGCGACCGCTATCTCCTGGGCACCGGCGGCCTCACCGGCGCGGTCCCCACCCGGTCCGTCTACGAGGCGCTGCTCGCCTCCCCCACTCCCGCCGACGCCGTCCGCCGCCTCCTCGACCTGGCCCCCGACGACACCACCTGCGTCGTCGCGGACGCCGTTCCTTCGGAAGGCTGAGCAGGACGCCCGCCGAGGACCTGGCGCAGAGCTCTGGAACGTCGGTCCCGATGCGGCCGATCACGAGAAGCCGACTCTCAGGCGAGAGGCCGGCCGTTCCGACTCACTTCCCGCTCTCGACGAAACGCAGGACGCGCTCGTTCACCAGGCGCGGCTCCTCCAAGGGAAGGCCGTGGCCCGCCGCGGGCACGATCTCGACGCGGGCGGAGGGGAGGAGGGAGCGCAGGCGGGCCCCGGCGGAGACCGGGTCGAGCAGGACGCTGCGCTGGGCCAGCAGGGCCAGGACCGGGACTCCGACCGAGCGGAGCTCCTCGTCGGTGAAGGGCCGGGCGGGAGGACGCGCGCTCGGCCGGAAGGCGCGGGCCGCGAGCATCGCGGGCCTCAGGAGTTCGGGCGGCGAGACCAGAGCCGAATTTGCCAGGAGGCGCGCCAGCCGAGGACGGAACCTGCGCGGCGCGCCCATCGCCAGAGCCCCCGCCACGAGGTTCACGTAGAAACGGCGGGGCACCTTCTGCAGGCCGCCCGGGTCCAGGAGGGAAACGGACGCCAGACGCCCTGGAGCGTGGATCGCCTGGTTGAGGGCCAGCCAGCCGCCATAGGAGTGCCCCACCAGGTGGACGTCTTCGAGGTCCAGGGCGGCTAGGGCCTCGTCGAGCCAGCGCGCGTTGTCCTCCGACCCCGCGGCCAAGACGCTCTGCACGCTGCGCCCCGGGTCGTCGAGTGTGTCGACGGCGAAGACCGGGTGCCGTTCGCCCAGCGCCTCGATCTGGGGATACCAGGTCGAGGCGTTGGCCCCGTGGCCGTGCAGCAGGACGACGGGCTCGCCGGATTCCGGGCCGTAACGGTGCACGTACACCGTGCCGTAGGACGTTTCGACCTCTGCTCCGCTCCGGGGATCCGGCCACAGCCGCATGGCCTCGTCGTAGGCCTCCAGGAACCTCTCCCTCGCCGTTTCACCGGTGAAACGGCCTATCTCCGTTCGGGTCACACGTTCCTCCTCGAGGACCGCCAATATTGATACGATCGTACCAACAATTGATACGATCGTATCAACCCCTTCCGGAGAACCGACAGAGGAGAACCGATGCCCGGCGGTCCCGACGCCAGACGCACCCAGATCCTGGACGGCCTGCTCCGCCTGGCGGGCCGCCGGGGCCTGCACACCGCGAGCATGCGCACCGTCGCCGCCGAAGCGGGGGTGTCGCTGCGGCTCGTCCAGTACTACTTCGAGACGAAGGAGAAGCTGCTCGTCGCCGGCCTGGAGCACCTGGCCGCCCGGATGCCCGGACGGCTGGCCGCGCGCCTGGCCGCCGCCGGCGACCGCGAGGACCCCCGCGCCGTCGTCGAGGCCGTCCTCGCCGAGGCCCTGCCCACCGACGAGGAGAGCCGCGTCTTCCACCTCGTCTACACGTCCTACGCCGTCCTGTCCGCCACCGATCCGGTGCTGGCGGCCCAGCCCTTCCTCCGAGCGCCCGACGAAATGGAGCGCTTCCTCACCGGTCTGCTGGAGACCGCCCGGCACGCGGGGCGGCTCCCCGCCGCCTCCGATCCCGCCGCCGAAGCCGTCCTCCTGCTCGCCGTCTCCGCGGGCCTGGGCACCAGCGTCCTCCTGGGCCAGCGCACCTCAGGGGAGGCCATGAACGTCTTCCATTACCACCTGGACCGCCTCTTTCCCGAACCGGCGGGGTGATCTCACTCCCCCGCCGGGGCGGGGGCGGCTTTCACGGGTTCGGGGGTCTGCTCGCGGCGCTGCCAGGGCCAGCGGCCTTCCAGTTCCACTTCCAGGGAGAAGCTGAGGAACGTCCGGACGACGACGATGGCGGCGAGGACGCCGACGCTGGTGAAGGTGGGCGAGACGGCGACGGTGCGGATGATGTCGCCGGCGACCAGGAGTTCGAGGCCGAGGAGGATGGCGCGGCCTAGGCTCTGCCGGTAGGCGCGGTAGGCGGCGGGGAACTCCTCGCGGCGGAGGAGCCTGCGGACGAACAGGACGGTGGCCAGCACACCGCCGAGCACGATGGCGGCCACCCCGGTGAGGTCGACCGCCTTTCCCACGGACTCGACCAGTTCCTCGAACTCCACGGCGCCCCTTCCGGGAAAGCGAACTCGATCATCTGTCCGCTTCCCTGTCCGGGGAGTTTCACGCTCCGGCGCGGCGCCGGGAGAACAGGTGGTTGAGGAGCCAGAGGAGGACGCCGACGGCCAGGAGGATCGCGGCGCGGACGTAGACGTCGAGGTCCCGGCCGGTCAGGGGGGAGGCCAGGATCAGGCACACGACCGCGCCCAGGGCGGGCATCCAGGTGGGGGCGCGGAAGTGGGAGTGCTCGACCCTCTCGCGCCTGAGCACGATGACGCAGACGTTCACCAGCGCGAACACCAGCAGGAGCAGCAGGACGGTGGTGTCGGCGAGGCCGCCGATGTCGCCGGTGCTCACCAGGACCACCGCGATGGCGACGGTGAACAGGATGGCGGGCCAGGGGGTGCCGCGGCGGGCGTGCACCAGGCCGAAGGCGGCCGGGACGATGCCCTCGCGCGCCATGCCGTACACCAGCCGGGAGGCCATGATCATGTTGATGAGCGCGGTGTTCCCTACGGCCAGCAGCGCGATCAGCGCGAACAGCTTGGGCGGGAAGGACAGGCCCGCGACGTTCACGACCTCCAGCAGCGGGCCGGTGGACTCCTCGAGGGTGCGGGTGTCCACCAGCATCGTGGCGGTGAAGGCGACGGCCAGGTAGATCACCACGGTGACGACCAGACCGCCGAACAGGGCGCGGGGGAAGTCGCGCTGCGGGTCCTTGGCCTCTTCGGCCAGGTTCACCGAGTCCTCGAAGCCCAGGAGCGCGTAGAAGGCGAGCGCCGTCCCGCCCAGGATCCCGAGGAAGGCCCCGTCCTCGGAATGGAACTCCAGTGCCCGTCCGGGGTTCCCGTCGCCCTGCAGCAGCGCCCACGCGCCGATCGCCATGATGACCAGCAGCCCGAAGGCCTCGATCAGGGTGAGCACCACGTTCACCTTGACCGACTCGGAGATCCCGGCCAGGTTCACCAGCGTCACGACGGCCAGGAAGCCGAGCGCGCCGACCAGCACCGGCAGGGTGACGAACTCCGCCAGGTAGCGTCCGCCGAACGCCCGAGCCGCCGCGCTGGCCGAGGTGATCCCGCTCATCATCACCGCGAACGCCACCATGAACGTCAGGAACGGGATCCCGAACGCCCGGTTGGTGTACAGCGCCGCGCCCGCGGCCTTGGGGTACTTGCCGACGAGTTCCGCGTAGGCCGTGGCGGTCAGCGAGGCCAGCACGAACGCCGCGAGGAACGGCACCCAGATCGCCCCGCCGACCTTCCCCGCGACCTGCCCCACCAGCGCGTAGATCCCCGCCCCGAGGATGTCCCCGATGACGAAGAGCATCAGCACCCTGCGCCCGATGACCCGCTTGAGCTCTCCGACCGGGACCCGCCCTTTTGCGATCGCCTCTTCCATATCGCCTCCCGCTCGCGGATCCTCGACAAAGATCATCCTGTCGGTCCTCCCCTGGAAGGGAACACCAACCCGGAAGGAACCGCAAGTGACGAATCGGCCACCCAAAGTCGTGAACGCTCCCGGGAACGGGAGGAAAAGCCGTTCCTCGCGGCGGCCTCTGGCCCTGCCGCGCCCCGCGGCGCGAGAATGTCGCAGATGAAGGGTGACGACTACGCTGAGCTGGTATTGAACCTGGTGGAGCGCATTCCCGCGGGCCGGGTCATGACCTATGGGGACGTGGCCGAGTACCTGGAGGCCGGAGGGCCCCGGCAGGTGGGACGGGTGATGGCGACGCGGGGCGGCGGGGTGCCGTGGTGGCGGGTGATCCGGGCGGACGGGCGGATGCTGCCCGGCCACGAGGCGCGGGCGCGTGCCGCCTACGCCGGGGAGGGGACGCCGCTGCGCGGGGAGGACCGCGTCGACCTGCGGCGGGCCAGGTGGGAGGGCCCCCTTCCGGCGGAGGAGCTGTGAGGGGCCCGCGGGGAGGGGCGACGGCATGATCCTCAAGAGGGTGGCCCTGGGGGCCGTGCTCGCCGCCGCGCTGGCGTTCGGCGGTCCGGACGGCGGGGCGCGGCTCGTGGAGGCGGTCAAGCCCGAGGCCGCCGCGGGCGGGGTCCCCCAGACCCCGGCGGTCGCCGTCCGGCCGAAGGCCCTCGACGTGAAGGGCCTCGACCGGAGGATCGGGAGATACCTGGCGGGCCGGGTCAGCGGCGCCGGGATCATGGTGCTGGACCGGACGACCGGCCTGTCCTACGGGTTCCGCCGGAACGAGGAGTTCGTCACCGCCAGCGCGGTCAAGCTCGACATCCTCATGGTGCTGCTGCAGCGGCGCCAGAAGGAGGGCGGGAGGCTCAGCGCGGACGAGAGGTACGACGCCGGGATCATGATCCGGGAGTCGGACAACAAGTCGGCCGACCGCCTCTTCCTGCGGGCCGGGGGAGCGACGGGCGTCAACGCCGTCAACCGCCGTTCGTTCGGCCTGAAGCGCACCACCGCGATCGACGCCCGGTGCCTGGACCTGCTGTGCTGGAGCCTGACCTCCACGACTCCGGCCGACCAGGTGCGACTGCTGCAGCGGCTGTTCACCGGCCCTCTCAGCGAGGCGAACCGCGAGTTCGTCCTCGACCTGATGCGCGAGGTCGTCAAGGAGCAGAAGTGGGGTGTGGGCGCCGCCGCGCTCGAGGGCGACGCCGTCTACAACAAGAACGGCTGGATGACGCACCAGCGCGACGGCGACCGCTGGGCCGTCAACAGCGTCGGCCGGATCGAGGGCCACGGCCACGACCTGCTCGTGGCGGTGATGACCAGCCACAACCCGTCCATGGGTTACGGGATCACCACCGCCGAGCGGCTCGTCGCCGAGGTGGCCGACGCCTTCCGGAAGACGAGCGGCCCCTAGACGGCGGCCGGTTCGCGCGCGGAGGCGGGCTCGTCCTCCTCCCGGATTCCGTAGCGGGCGTACAGGCGCTTGAGCGGGCCGGGCGCCCACCAGTTGGCGCCGCCCAGCAGCCGCATCGTGGCGGGGACGAGCAGCACCCGGATGATCGTCGCGTCCACCGCCACGGCGATGAACATGCCGACGCCGGTGAGCTTCATGAACGTGATGCCGGAGGTGGCGAACGCGCCGACCACGACGACGAACAGCAGCGCGGCGCTCGTGATGATGGAGCCGGTGCGCTGCAGGCCGGCCGCGACCGCCTCGGTGTTGTCCCCGGTCAGGTCGTACTGCTCGCGGACGCGGGAGAGCAGGAACACCTCGTAGTCCATGGAGATGCCGAACAGCATGGCGAGCATGAGGATCGGCATGGCGGGGGCGATGTCGCCGGTGACGGTGAAGTCCAGCAGGCCGGAGAAGTGGCCGTCCTGGAAGATCCAGACGATCGCCCCGAACGTCGCGGCCAGTGACAGCACGTTCATCAGGATGGCCTTCAGCGGCAGGACCACCGAGCCGAACGCCAGGAAGAGCAGGATGAACGTGGCGACGCCGACGAACAGGACGAGCGGCACCAGGTTGTCACCGAGGCTGCCGAGCTGGTCTTCCAGGACGGCCGTGGCCCCGCCGACGTAGGTCTCGCCGGGGGCGGGCACGTCCCGGACCTCGCGCACCAGTTCCCGCGCCTCGGGCGAGTAGGGGTCCCCGTCGTAGGTGAGCCGGATGCGGGTGAGGTCCCCGGCCGTCCCGGCGACCGTCCCGCCGGTCACGCCTTCGACCTTGCGCAGCTCGGCCAGGTACTGCTCGGCCGGGGCGCCCTTGACGGCGATCTCGACGGGGCTGACGGCGCTGCTCTGGAAGTCCGCCGCGAGGGCCTCGGCGACGACGCGGGACTCGGTGCCCTCGGGCAGCACCCGGGTGTCGACCCCGCCCCAGTTGATGCGCAGGAACGGCGCGCCCAGCACCAGCAGCAGCGCCACGACGGAGAGGCTGACCACGACGGGCCTGCGCATGACGGCCTGGGCGATGCGCTTCCAGCGTTCGCCGCCGGCCTGGCCGGCCTGTCCGGTCTTCTTCGCCTTGCGGGAGCGGACCTTCGGCCCGAGGACGGCCAGCAGCGCGGGCAGCACCACCACGGCCGCGATCATCGCCACCAGCACGGTCGCGACGCCGCCCATGCCCATGGACCGCAGGAACAGCTGGTCGAACAGCAGCAGTCCGGCCAGGGAGACCGCGACGGTCACGCCCGAGACCGCGACGGTGCGCCCGGCGGTGGCCATCGTGCGGGCGACGGCCGTCTCGACGTCCCCGTCGGACCGGGCGAGCTCCTCGCGGAACCGCCACACCATGAACAGCCCGTAGTCGATGGCCAGGCCCATGCCGAGGAAGGTGGTGATGCTGATCGAGAACGTCGAGACGTCGGTGAAGTACGTCATGGCGTGCAGGGCGGTGAAGGAGCCGAGGATCGCCACGCCGCCGATGACCAGCGGCAGGGACGCCGCGACCAGCCCGCCGAAGATGATCAGCAGCAGGACGAGCAGGACCGGCATGGAGATGGTCTCGGCGAAGGCGATGTCGGAGGAGACGCGCGAGTTGATGGCGTCCTCGATCACGACCTGCCCGCCGAGCCGCACTTCGAGCCCCTGGACGTCGCGCAGTCCGGGTTCGAGTCCGGCGAAGGTGTCGGCACGGTCCTGCGGGGTCTCCCCCGCCAGGTTGAGGACCGCGTAGGTGGACTTCCCGTCCTCGCTCACGAACTGCGGCGAGCCGGTGGACCAGTAGGTCGCGGAGCTCACGACCGCGTCCTCGGGCAGCGCGGCCAGGGACGCGGTCACCGCGTCCTTGACGGCCGGGTCGTCGACGTCGCGTCCCGAGTACAGGACGACGACGTCGGGTTCGGAGCGGCCGAAGCCGTCCTCGATCAGCTGGGCCGCCTTGTGGCTCTCGCTGCCGGGGGTGTCGAAGCCGCCCGCGGTGGTGACGGCGCCGAACACCCCCGTCCCCCAGACGCCGAAGAACAGGACGGCCGCCAGGGAGAGCCAGAGGATGAGCTTGCGCCGCCGGTGGACGAGCCGCCCCCAGGTCTCGAACATCCTCGACCCCTTCATGACTGTAGGTAACTTTAGTTAAAGCCGTTTACTTAACGTACGGTGTTAACCGTCTCTTGCCGGGAAGGTACGGTCAATGCGAGTTAGGTCACACCAGGAGGAGTCAGTGGGCACGGGACGGCGGGAGCGGCTGCGGGCCGCGACGATCGCGGAGATCACCCAGACCGCCCGGCGGCTCCTGGTCGAACAGGGGGCCGAGGCGGTCACCCTGCGGGCGATCGCCCGGGAGATGGGCATGACGGCGCCCGCCCTCTACCGCTACTTCCCCAGCCACGAGGACCTGATCCGCCACCTGATCGGCGACCTGTACAACGACCTCACCGACAGCCTCGCCGCCCGGCTGCGGTCCCTCGCCTCCGAGGGCATCGAGGCCAGGTTCAGGGCCGCCGGCCGCTGGTTCCGGAGCTGGTCCCTGGACCACCCCCGCGAGTACGGCCTGATGTTCGGCGCCCCCTTCCCCCAGGCCGAGGGGGCCGAGACGCACGACTACGCGGACGAGTGCGGCGCCCGGTTCGGCATGACGTTCATGGACCTGTTCCACGAGCTCTGGGAGCAGAAGCCGTTCCCGATCGTCCCCGACGAGTGCATCGATCCGGGCCTGCGCGCCCAGCTCGCCGAGTACCGGGACCACATGCGCATCCCCCTGCCGCTGGGCTGCCTGCTGGTCTACCTGCAGTGCTGGGTGCTGCTCCAGGGCGCGGTCAGCCTGGAGGTCTTCGGCCACCTGCGGTTCGCCCTCACCGACGCCGAGCCGCTCTTCGCCCTGACCCTCGACGACATCGCCCTGCGGCTGGGCTTCTAGGCGGACTTGCGCCGTGTGGGCTTCCCGGAGGTCTTCTTCTCCTTCCCGGACCCTCCGGACGCCTCGCCGCGGCTCTTCTTGGCCGCCTCGACGCTGGCGCGCAGCGCGGACAGGAGGTCGGCGGCCGCGGGCTGCTCGGCCACCGCGGGCTGCACCACCTCGCGGCCCTCGGCCTTGGCCTCGATGACGTCCAGCAGCGCCTCGCGGTAGACGTCCTTGTAGTCGTCAGGATGGAAGTCGGCCTGCATGCTCTCGATCAGCGAGGTGGCCATGGCCAGTTCCTGCGGCCGGACGTCGATCTTCTCGGAGAGGAAGGGGAAGTCGGCGGCGCGGATCTCGTCCGGCCACAGCATGGTCTCCAGGACGAACACGCCCTCCCTGACCCGCAGGGTGCCCAGCGCCTCCCGGGAGCGCAGCGCGACCTTCACCACCGCGACCTGCCCGGACTTCGCCAGCGCGTCGCGCAGCAGGACGTATGGCTTGGCGCCCATCGAATCGGGCTCCAGGTAGTAGGTCTTGCTGAAGTAGACGGGGTCGACCTGCTCCAGCGGGGTGAACTGCAGCACCTCGATCCGGTGGGAGGTGGTGAGCGGCAGGTCCGCGAGGTCGTCGTCGGTCAGCACGACCATCTCGCCGGTCGGCAGCTCGTAGCCCTTGGCGACGTCGGCGAAGGGCACGTCCTGGCCGCACGCCTGGCAGACGCGCTTGTACCTGATCCGCCCGCCGTCCTCCCGGTGGACCTGGTGGAACGACACGTCGCGCTGCTCGGTGGCCGAGTAGAGCTTCACCGGGATGGTCACGAGTCCGAAGGAGACGGCGCCCTTCCAGATACTGCGCATAACGGGCCCGTACCCCGGACGCAGGGGTTCGATTCGGGCAACGGGGTACGAACATCACCGTGAACATGATCGAACCCATGCTCGCCGTGTCCGGGGGTCTTCCCGGCGATCCGGAGAACTGGGCCCTGGAACTCAAGTGGGACGGGGTCCGCGCGCTGGCCGAGGTGACCCCCGAGGAGGTCCGCGTGTACGCGCGGCGCGGCGTCCTCATCACCTCCACCTACCCCGAACTGAGCGCCCTGGCCGACCTGCTCGCCGGGCACCGGGCCGTCCTGGACGGGGAGGTCGTCGCGTTCGAGGACGGCAGGCCGTCCTTCCACCGGTTGCAGCGCCGTATGCACGCGCCCCGCCCCTCGTCGCGCCTGATCCGCTCCGTACCGGTCCGCTACATGGTGTTCGACCTGCTGGAGCTGGACGGCATGTCGCTGCTGGACCTGCCCTACGTCCAGCGCCGCGCCCTCCTGCAGGACCTGGAACTGGCCGCGGGCCCGATCGAGGTGCCGCCCTACCTCCCGGCCGCCGACAAGGAGCAGGTCGAGGAGCTGCTGGCCTACACCGAGCAGGAGCGGCTGGAGGGCCTGATCGCCAAACGGCTGGACTCGCGCTACCTGCCGGGGAGGCGGGCCTCCACCTGGCAGAAGATCAAGAACTTCCGCACCCAGGAGGTCCTGGTCGTCGGCTGGCGTGCCGGCAAGGGCCGCAGGGAGGACACGCTCGGCTCGCTGCTGCTCGGCGTCCACGACCGGGGGCGGCTGCGGTACGCCGGGCACGTCGGCACCGGCTTCGACGACGCCGAGCTCGACGATCTGGCGGCCCGCCTCAGGCCGCTGGAGCGCCCCGGCTGGCCGGGCGAGGGGGAGCCTCCTCCGGAGGTCGCCAGGGACTCCCACTGGGTCGAGCCCGTCCTGGTCGGCGAGGTCGCCTTCACCGAGTGGACGGCCGACGGCAGGGTCCGCCACCCGTCCTGGCGGGGCCTGCGCTCGGACAAGGACCCCCGCGACGTGGACCTGACGGAAGGAGCCGCATGAGCCGGATCCAGGTCGAGGTCGAGGGCCGGACCCTGACGCTGTCGAACCTCGACAAGCCGATGTACCCCGAGTTCACCAAGGGCGAGGTGATCGACTACTACACGCGGATCGCCCCCGTCCTCCTCCCCCACCTCCGGGACCGCGCCATGACCCGCGTGCGGTTCCCCGAGGGGGTCGGCGCACTGCGCTTCTACGAGAAGAACGCGCCCAAGGGCACCCCCGAGTGGGTGCGCACCGCTCGGATCGAGACGCCCGGGGGGCAGCAGGAGTCGCTGGACTTCGTGGTCGTCGACGACCTGCCGACCCTCGTCTGGTGCGCCAACCTCGCCGCGCTGGAACTGCACGTCCCGCAGTGGCGGGTCAGCACGGGGGAGATCGACCTGATGGTCTTCGACCTCGACCCGGGCGCGCCCGCCACGTTCACCGAGGCGTGCGTGGTCGGGCTGCTGCTGCGGGAGCTGCTGGCCGCCGACGGGCTCACCGTCCACCCCAAGAGCAGCGGGAAGAAGGGCCTGCACCTGTACGCGCCCGTGAGCGACCTCGACACCTCCGCGTACGCCAAGCGGGCCGCCGAACGCCTGGAGGCCGACTACGGGCGGCTGGTCACCAGCCGCATGGAGCGCAGGCTGCGCACCGGCAAGGTCTTCGTCGACTGGTCCCAGAACTCCCCCTCCAAGACGACCGTCGCCCCCTACTCCCTGCGGGCCCTCGACGCTCCGTCCGTCTCCACCCCGCTGACCTGGGAGGAGGTCGAGGAGGGGAGGACCGTGCGGTTCGGCCCCGGCGAGGTGCTGGAACGGGTGCGCGAGCACGGCGATCTCCTGGCCCCCCTTCTCCGCTGAGCGGAACCGCCGCGGCCTTCCGGTCACCTGATGAGCGGGCCGGACGGGACAGATGAGGCGGAGGCGGGTAGGAGGAGAGCGGACCCGCGACATCGGATTCCACGGGAGGCAGTCATGGGCGACCTGAAAAAGTTCGAAGCGGCCCCGTTCGAGGAGGCGCCGCGAGAGGATGTCCTGGAACAGCAGCAGGAGGACCAGGCGCCCGCAGCCGAGGACGATCAGGTCCCCGACGAGGAGGACGCTCCCGTGCCGTTGGAGGCCAATGAGGCCGACGCGGCCGAGCAGCGGCTCGAGGTCGGACTCGACGAGGACGAGTACCGCTGAGGCTCGTTAGGTGACCGGCGAGGTTACTGGCGCGTAGGATGATGGGATTGGGCAGCGGCACAGCAAGGGCCGCTCAAGTCTGTTCCAGTAGCCAAGAGGAGCATGGTCGTGACCGCTACTCCGGACGCCCGGCCCCGGGGCACCCGGCTGCCGCGGATGGCCCGCCGGCGCCAGCTGCTCGGCGCCGCGCAGGAGGTCTTCGTCGCACAGGGCTACCACGCCGCGGCGATGGACGAGATCGCCGAGCGCGCCGGGGTCAGCAAGCCCGTGCTCTACCAGCACTTCCCGGGAAAGCTCGAGCTCTACCTGGCGCTGCTGGACGAGCACACCGAGGGCCTGGTCAACACCGTGCGGGAGGCGCTGGCCTCCACCACGGACAACAAGCTCCGGGTGCAGGCCAGCATGCAGGCCTTCTACGACTTCGTCTCCGGCGACGGCGAGGCCTACCGGCTGGTCTTCGAGTCCGACCTGCGCAACGTCGCCCAGGTGCGGGCCCGGGTCGAGCGCGCCAACCACAAGTGCGCCGAGATGATCGCCAAGGTGATCCAGGAGGACACCAGGGCGACCGTCGACGAGGCCTACCTGCTGGGCATGGGCCTGGTCGGCATGGCCGAGGTCAGCGCCCGCTACTGGCTCTCCCAGCAGAAGTCCATCCCCAAGGGGACCGCGGAGAACGTCATCGCCAGGCTCGCCTGGCGCGGCATCTCCGGCTTCCCCCGCACCGGCGCCTGACCCCGGGCCGCTAGCGGCCGAGCTTCGCGCGAAACTCCGGGGCCATCAGGTCCAGGAGCATCCGGTAGGGGACGAGTTCCTCGATCTCCCGGCAGGCCGGGCCGCTCTCCGCCAGGTGGAGGGTGGCCCGCATGCCCTTGCGCGCGAACGCGGGCTCCAGGACGTTCTCCAGATTGGCGCCGGTCAGCCGCAGCGGCTCCTCCTCGTAGCAGCCCTCGTGCTCCCGGCTCACCTTCATGATCCGCCGGTTCAGCTCGGGCAGCGCGGCCTCGGGGAAGACCCGTGACGGCGTGATCTCCTCCCCGGTCGTGAGGTCGACGGTGACGGCGAAGCGCCTGGTGAAGTCAAGCGCCCCCGCGCCGTCCGTGGAACCGGCCTGCTTGACCGAGAAGACGTAGCGCACCGACACCAGGCCCGCGGACTGGATTCCGAGCGAGGACCTGACCCGGATCCTGCCCCCGTTCGGGGCGAGGCCCGGCCGGCTCTCCCGCAGCATCGTGTCCACCCGGGCGCGCAGCGAGGCGTTGGCCTTCCGGCCCAGCGGCCCGGGCAGCCCCGTCACGGTGGCGACCTTGACCTGCTCGGTGGGGGTGTCCTCCTGCGCGAACAGCACTTCGACCAGGACCGGGGTGGAACGCGCCGCCTCGGGAGTGGTGGCGGGACGATCCCGGCCCCGCTCCTCGGCCGCCGAGTAGACGGCGGTGCCGCCCGCGACGATCGCGGCCAGGCCGACCGCCCCGCACAGCAGGGCGCCCCTGCTCCGGAGGCCCCGGCCGAACAGACCGGGACGCGGGACGTGGGCGACGATCGGGTGCGCGCCCGTCCCCGCCATGGCCGCGACCAGAGCCGTCAGGGACGCCCTGCCGCGCTTCTCCCACCTCCGGCCGTAGGCGCGGCGGGCCGCCTTCTCCAGGTCGGCCACGAACGTCAGGGCGTCCAGGGGCCGCTGCGCGGGGAACTTGGCCAGGCCCCGGAGGACGAGCGGGCGCAGCGCCTCGGGCACCCGGTCGATCGGCGGGGACGCGCTCTGGTGCAGCTGCTGGAGTCCCGCGTCGCCGTCGGCCTGGTAGGGCGGGGCGCCGGTCAGGCACTCGAAGAACAGGCAGGTCACGGTGTAGAGGTCCGTGGCAGGGGTGGCGGGCGCGCCCGTCCACCGCTCCGGGGCCAGGTAGGCGGGGGTTCCCTCCCTGCCGCCGTCCTCGTGGACGGCTCCGCCGAAACCGATCAGCCCGATGGTCCCGTCCGGCCGGACCATCACGTTCCGGGGGCCGCAGTCGCGGTGCACGACTCCCGCGGCGTGCGCGGCGGCCAGCCCCAGCAGCGAGCCCTTGAGCGCCGCCAGCGCCGCCCTGGGCTCCAGCGCCACCCGGGCCGTGAGCAGTTCCGCGAGGCCGTACCCCTGCACGGCGTCCGAGATCAGCGCGCCGCCCTCGCCTCCGGGCTCCGCGACGTAGCCGTGGATCCGGGCCACGTGGGGATCCCTCACCCTCTGGAGGGCGGCGGCCTCGCCCGGGAGGGAGTCCGCCGCCCGGTTCACGTACCTGATGATCCGCAGTGCGCCGCCGCCCCGCTCCGACGCCAGCACCACCCGTCCTCGGGCGTCGCCGCCCAGCTCGCGGAGCTCGTCGTAACCGGGAACCTGCCAGTCCATGCGCGCCCTCAGCTCACAAGATGTCGGGAAGATCGGATGAGGACCCATTGTCCTGAAAATCCAGGCAACCTGTGACCCAGATGGCGCGTGTATCCGGTGACCCGAAGAAAGGGGACGGCGTGCCATCGGAATCGCCGGACTTCGCGGACTTCTATCAAGCCGTCCATCCGGGGCTCGTGGCGGAGTTCTACGCCTACACCGGGGATCTGGGCGAGGCGCAGGAGATCGTTCAGGAGGCCTTCATCCGGGCCTGGACCCACTGGCGGAAGATCTCCCGGTACGACCAACCGCGCGCCTGGGTGGCGCGGGTCGGCTACCGCCTGGCGGTGAGCCGCTGGCGCAAGGCCCGCACCGCGCTGTTCTCGCTGCTGCGGCACGGCCCTCCCCCGAACGTCGCCGAACCCTCCGCCGCCTCGGTCGCCCTGGCCGCGGCGCTGCGGGCCCTGCCCGACTCCCAGCGCCGCGCCGTGATCATGCACCACCTCTCGGGCTACTCCATCGCCGAGATCGCCGCCGCCGAAGGCGTGGCCGACGGGACCGTGAAGGCCCGGCTGTCACGGGGCCGCCGGCGCCTGTCCACCCTGCTGACCGATCCGGAGGACACCCGTGCCTGACCTCGACCACCTCTTCCAGGACATGCGCGCCGACGTCGTCTCCGGAGTCTCCGGACCGGCCGCCGGGAAGGTCGCCCGCATCGGGAGGACCCGCCGCGCCCGCCGCCGCGCCCTCGGCGCGGGAGCCGTCGCCGCCGTGCTGGCGGGGGCGCTCTTCCTCCAGCCCCCGCACGACGGCCGCGACGGGCCGGCCGTCCGGCCGGCGCCCACCGTCAGCGCCCTGCCGAGGCTGACGTCCGAGGACCTGACGTACTGGCCCGAAGCCGAGCGCGACGACGCGCAGCGCTGGACGATCACCGAGGACCTGCCGCATCTCGGTTTCGTCCTGCCCGGCTGCTCGGACAGGGACATCGAGCCCCTGGGCTGGACCAGGCAGCTGGGCCTGGAGTTCTCCGATGAGCGGGGAGAGCGTGTCGCCTCCCCTGGCAGGAACGAGGTCGTCGTGGTCTTCTCCGACGCCCTCCGGGCCGAGTCCTGGCTGAACGCGCTCCGCTCGGACATCGGGGCCTGCCGCCGGGCGCCCTCCCCGGTGGACGTCGGGGACGAGGGCTACCGGGTCGAGGCCGAGAAGTCACCCGGGCCGGGCAAGCCGTTCCACATCACCAACGCGGTGTTCTTCCGCCGGGGACCGGTCGTCGGGATCTACACGCTGGAGGAGTCCCGGGAGTCGGGACGGACGGGCGAGATCCTCGAGGACCTCGAGAAGGACGCGCGGCGGCTCTCCGACCGCCTCTGCGAGCGGGGATTCGGATGTTAGGGCGTGATCCACGGAGGAATCCCATGGATCCGAGCTTCTTTCACGAAGACGGATTCGCTGTAAGGGCTCGGGCTTTTCTGCTATAGCGAGGACCGGTCAACAAGCGGTAGAGTGTGTTGCAGAGTGTGACCGCGCACTTTGTGTGGCGCGTAGTACCGCCCGCTCAGGCGCCCACCCCGCGCCGTCGCGGTCCGCCCCAGAACAAGAACGACGGCTGGTCCCTCCCGCGCGAGCGCGCGGCCGTAACGAACACGGGCCTTGCTGCGCCGCGCTTATCACGGCGCCTCTCGGAAAGACCTCGCCGCCGCCAGAACTACGGAGGCTGAACGTCCTGACTACCTTCACCGCACTCGGGGTCATCCCCGAAATAGCCGACGCCCTCGCCACCGAGGGCATCACCTCGCCCTTCCCGATCCAGTCCCTGGCGCTGCCCATCGCGCTCGGCGGACAGGACATCATCGGCCAGGCCCGCACGGGCACCGGCAAGACCCTCGCCTTCGGCATCCCGCTGCTGCAGCGGATCACCCACGGCGGCAAGGTCCCCCAGGGCCTGGTCGTCGTCCCGACCCGCGAGCTGGCGATCCAGGTCCACGACGACCTGGTGCTGGCCGGCGGCAAGCTCGGCACCCGCGTCCTGTCGGTCTACGGCGGGCGCGCCTACGAGCCCCAGATCGAGGCCCTGCGCGAGGGCGTCGACGTCGTCGTCGGCACCCCCGGCCGCATGCTCGACCTGGTCAAGCAGCGCCACCTCGACCTCTCGCAGGTCTCGGTCCTGGTGCTGGACGAGGGCGACCGCATGCTCGACCTGGGCTTCCTGCCCGACATCGAGCGGATCATCTCGAAGGTGCCCGAGCAGCGGCAGACCATGCTCTTCTCGGCCACCATGCCGGGCGAGATCGTGGGCCTCTCCCGGCGCTACCTGACCCGGCCGACCAACGTCCGGGCCGAGTCGCACGCCGAGTCCGAGGCCCAGCCCAAGGTGGTCCAGCACGTCTGGCAGGCCCACCAGATGGACAAGCCCGAGCTCGTCGCGCGCATCCTGCAGGCCGAGGGCCGTGGTCTGACCATGGTCTTCTGCCAGACCAAGCGCACCTGCGACCGGCTGGCCACCGACCTGGCGGAACGCGGCTTCGCCGTCGCCGCCGTGCACGGCGACCTCGGCCAGGGCCAGCGCGAGCGGGCGCTGCGCGCCTTCCGCCACGGCAAGATCGACGTGCTGATCGCCACCGACGTCGCGGCCCGCGGGCTGGACATCGACGACGTCACGCACGTGATCAACTACGAGTGCCCCGAGGACGACAAGGCCCACGTGCACCGGATCGGCCGCACCGGCCGGGCCGGCCACGAGGGCATCGCGGTCACCCTGGTCGACTGGTCGGACCTGCAGCGCTGGAAGCTGATCAACAAGGCGCTGGACCTCGGCTTCGCCGACCCGGAGGAGACCTACTCCACCTCCGACCACCTGTTCGAGGCGCTGAACATCCCCAAGACGGTCAAGGGCACGCTGCCCAAGGACCAGCGCGGCCGCGAGGGGCTGGCGGCCGAGGCACTGGAGGACATCGGCGAGACCGGCCGCCAGCGGACGCCCAAGGCCACCCGCCCCTCCGCCGAGGAGGAGGAGCGCCCGGCCCGCAAGCGCCGCCAGCGCACCCGGACCCGCACCCGCAGGGGCCTCCCCGTCGAGGGCGCCGAGACCGCCCCCGCCGACGGCGCGCAGACCTCCGCGCCCGAGGCCCCCCAGGCCCGGGACGCCGAGGAGCCCGCCAAGGGCGCTCCCCGCAGGCGCACCCGGACCCGTACCCGCCGCCGCCCCGCCGAGGGCTCCGGCGGCGCCGGCCAGGAGGGGCAGACCGCCGAGACGGCCTGACACCCGCGAGACGACGGATCCGCTTGGTCCCATCAGATCAGGCGGATCTTCCGTTGCGACCGCGCGTTCCCCGCGCGGTCCGCGGCGGGCCGGGACCCCGGCTTCGACCGGCTTCATAGAAGTTTCAAGGTGCCTTTCGGGTACCTCACCGTTGGTAGGTTGAGTCATCGTGAGCACGCCCCGGTTTCTGGACCTGCCCCCCGCAGTGCGTCGCACGACAGTGCGGACGCCCCGCGGCCCCTTCGCCGTCCTCGAGGCGCTTCCCGTGGGCGAGCCGGAGCGGCAACCGGCCCTGCTCGTCCCCGGCTTCACCGGGAGCAAAGAGGACTTCCTCGGGGTGCTGCAGACCCTCACCGGGGCCGGCCGCCGGGTGCTGGCGCTGGACATGCGCGGCCAGCACGACTCCCCCCGCTGCGACGAGCCGTCCCGCTACCTGCTGCCCGAGCTCGGCGCCGACCTGATCGAGATCATCGAGTCGATGGGCCCGGAGTCCGTGCACCTGGTCGGGCACTCCTTTGGCGGTCTGGTGACCCGGGAGGCGGTACTGGCCGAACCCACCCTGATCGCCTCCTACACCCTGATGTCGTCGGGCCCCGCCGCGATCACCGGCCCGAGCGCCGAGAAGGCCGCGGCCCTGCGCGACGCCCTCACCGGCGAGCTGACCATGGAACAGATCTGGAACATCAAGCTCGGTCCCGACGCCCGCGCCGCGGGCTGGGCCGAGGAGATCATCGACTTCCTCTACCGCCGCAACCTCGGCAACTGCCCGACCGGCCTGGCGGCCATGGCCGACGAGCTGCTGACGGCCCCCGACAAGACCGCCGACCTGGCCAAGGTCGCCGACGACACCGACCTGCCCCTCATGGTCCTGTACGGCGAGGACGACGACGCCTGGCTCCCGGAGATCCAGGCCGCCATGTCCGCCCGCCTCGACGCGTCCCGCGTCGTCATCCCCGGCGCGGCCCACTCCCCCGCCTGGGAGGCCCCGGAGACCACCGCCCACGCCCTCACCGACTTCTGGAACGCGGCCGAACGCCGCTGACCCGGCGGGTAGGAGCCGGCAGGCGACCCGCGTCGCCTCCTCCCCGGATCCGCCGGAACGTCCGCGGGATCCACGTCTTCGCCGTACCCTCCGGCCCGGACGGGTCGCCCTTCGGCGACCCCTCGTACCGTGACGGGAGGGGAGCCCGCTTCCGGAGAAATCAGTAATGATACATTTACTGATGTTTGTCTCACGGGAGGTGAGTGATGGCGGCTACGGTGATGGCACCGGAGAGCGTTACCTGGCGGGTTCACATCGACCGGACCATGTGGGTGGGCGGAGTGCGCAGCCTCATGCTGCAGGCCCTGCACCCGATGGCGATGTGGGGTGTCTGGCAGAACAGCAACTTCCAGGAGGACCCGTTCGGGCGGCTGCAGCGCACGGCCGACTTCGTGGGGGTGGCGACGTTCGGGTCGCGGGAGGAGATCGAGAAGCTCGCGGCGCGGGTGCGGCAGATCCACCGGAGCCTGCGGATCCTCAACCACGACACCGGCAGGAAGGAACCGCTCGACCAGCCCGAGTTCCTGCTGTGGGTGCACTGCGCCGAGGTCTACTCCTACCTGGAGACGGCGCGGCGGGGAGGGCTTCCGCTGACGGACAAGATGGCCGACCAGTACCTGGACGAGCAGCGCGAGGCGGCCACCCACGTCGGGCTGCACGCCGAGGACGTCCCGGGCACCGTCGCCGAGACCGAGGCCTACTTCCAGGAGATGCGGCCCCGGCTGCGCGTCACCGACGAGGCCCTGGAGACCGTCAAGTTCCTGCTGTGGCCGAGGATGCCCGAGAACCTCAGGTTCCTCGCCCCCGGCAAGCCCGCCTGGTTCCCCTTCGGCGCGCTCTGCTACTACACGCTGCCCAAGTGGGCCCGCGACATGTACGGGCTGCTGCCGGAGGTGCCCCAGCCGGCGGTGACGGCGGCGCTGCGCTCGTTCCGGATGGCGATGAACTCCATCCCCGAGAGCGTGCACGACCTCGCGTTCATGAAGCCGACCCGCGAGATGCTGGAGCGCAGCCGCCAGGAGCTCGCCGCCGAGGGCTACGACCTCTCCGGCGGGCTGATCGGCCTGCGCGACCCCCGGCGCTGGCCGTCCGGCAGGACGCTCACTCCGGCCTGACCGGAGCCTCCGCCCTCTCGCCCTCCAGGGCCGCCCAGGGCTCCTTGGGCTCCGCGGCGGCCCTGCCCTCGGGGCAGTGCCGGGAGAAGTCGCACCAGCCGCACAGCGGCCCGGTGCGGGGCGGGAACACCTCGTCGTACGGGTCGTGCGCGACGAGCCCGTCCACCCGGCGCGGCGCGGGCCCGTCCTTGTAGGACTCGTCCGCGTCGGCGCACTCGGCGGCGATCCGCTCGGCACGGCTCAGCCACCCGGCCTGCGACTCCTCGGTGTGCTCCCACACCGCGACCGTCCTGGACGGCAGGTGGTGCAGTTCGACGGTCCGGCAGGGGCGGCGCAGCATCCGCGAGGCGGCGACGGCGTACAGGGCCAGCGCCAGCGAGTCCCGGGCGTCGTCCGCCGTCGGCGAGCGGCGCCCGGTCTTGTAGTCGACGACGGCCAGGGCGTCGCCCCGGTGGTCCAGCCGGTCGATCCGGCCGGAGAACCGAATCGACCCGGTCTTGGTGGACACCGTTCGCTCCACGCCCGCGGGCTCCCGCTCGGGATCCAGCCCGGCCGCGTACTCCTCGACCATGACCCGGGCCCGCTCGCGCCACTCCCGCGACTGCCCGGCGTCCCGGAACCCGTCGGTCAGCCAGCCCCGGACCAGCAGCGCGCCCGCCGCCTGCGGCGTGCGCTCGGCGACGGGCAGCCGCCAGTAGCCGGCCAGGGCGTTGTGGACCGACGCGCCCAGGCTGTTGTGGGCCCACCGCGAGCTCCTGGACGGCTGAGGCCGGTCCAGGTACGTCATCCGGTAACGGCGCGGGCAGTCCAGCCAGGTGTTCAGCCGCGACGGGGTGCACGGATACAGCCTGCGCGGCATCCCCTCGAACCCGAGTTGCTCCACGGGCCCGACGTCACTCCTCGTCGGAGGAGGCCTGCTGCAGCGAGTACCAGGACTCCCAGCGGTCGGCCTCCTCGCCGACCGTGGTCTCCTCGCCGCCGCCGGGCAGGACCCGGGTGTCGGCCGGAAGCTGGCCGAACTGGGCCGTGATGGAGTTCAGCTGGGTGTGGAGGTCCGGGTAGACGTCGCCGTGGGCGCCGGGCCGGCCCCGCCACAGGGTGCCGCCGGTGAACAGCACGCCGTCGCTCTCGCCGTACAGCGAGACGCTGCCCGGGGTGAAGCCCGGCGTGTGCAGCACCTCCAGCTGCATCCCGGCGATCTCGAAGGTCCCGCCCTCCTCCAGGTACTGGTCGGGCTCCAGGGAGCGGAGTTCCTCGTCGTCGATCTCCTTGGCCAGCCTGCGGAAGTAGTCCCGCCAAAGGCTGCGGTCGCCGCGGTGCATGAGGATCGGGGCGTCGCCGAGCTCCTCGTCCGCGGAGACCTCCAGGACGGTGCTGACGATGTTGTCCCTGCCGTTGGTGCAGACCACGGCCATGACCTCGCGCCCGTCGACGGCCTTGAGGACGGCCTCGGCATCGTTGGCCGGGTCGATGACGATCACGGCCTCGTCGTCGCCGACGACCCAGGTGTTCACCTCCGCGGTGAAGACCTCGTCGTCCACAGTCACGGGGCCACTGGTCACAATCTGTTCAATGCGCGCAGTCACCCGCGAAGCCTATCCTTCCTTGCCGAATGAACGCACGGTCCATGTGCGGAGCGCGCGCGACGGACAGGACGTCTGCCGCCTTCCGTCCCGTCATGTCTCGAAGAGGCCGCCGAGCCGGGGGCACGGCGCGCCGAAGGGGAGGTCGAGGTCCATTCCCGGTTCCCTCAGGTCGAGGAGCTGGAGCTGGTCGGCCATCAGCGCGCCCGCCGCGGCGGGCCACAGGATCGCCCACAGCCAGCGCCCCCTGGCCTCGCCCGCGTAGACGGCGCGGTCCGGCCCGGCGTCGATCGACCACAGCGGCACCGGCCTCCCCTCCGCCTGGATCTTGGCGTGGGCGGGCCCCGTGTCGAACCCGGGGCCGGGGTCCGAGCCGCGCAGCCCGGCGAACCGGGCGCCGAGCCCCACCCCGACCTCCTCCGAGATCAGCAGCAGGTCGGCGGGTCCCGCGGTCAGGCCGGGACCGGACAGCGCGACCGCGGCGGCGCGGGCTCCGGTGTGCTCGTCCCCCGCGTGCAGGAAGCCGGTGACCAGCCAGCCCGCCGGCAGCGGCCAGGTCAGCCAGATCGGCACCCTGGCATGCGCCCTCACCACCGCCAGTCCCTCCTCGGACGGGCTGGCGGGCGGCTGGAGCGGCAGGATCGAGCCGTGCAGCGCGCAGGTCCAGTCGGCCGACCTGGCGTTCGGCGGCACGGCCGTCCTACCGCAGCGGGGGCAGGTGGGTTCCGGTCTCACGCTTACCCACAGTCGTTGTCAGGGGCCGTCAAGTCAAGACAGCGGAACCCATCAACTCCCCCAGGAGTCTTTACTGGAGGTATGCCTGGAGGTTCGCGCTGCGTGGGTGCGGTGGTCGTGCGACGGGAAGAGCTGCTGATGGTCCTGCGGGGACGTCCGCCGGGCGCCGGCCTGTGGTCGGTCCCCGGCGGGCGGGTGGAGCCCGGTGAGAGCGACGTCGAGGCTCTCGTCCGGGAACTGCGGGAGGAGACCGGCCTGGCGGTCGCCGTCGGGGACCTCCTGGGGTCGGTGGAGGTCTCCGGTTTCGACGTCCACGACTACCTCTGCACGGTGACGGGCGGGCGGCTGGAGCCCGGCGACGACGCGGCGGACGCCCGGTGGGTGCCGCTCGCGGAGGTGGCGGGCCTTCCGGTCACGGACGGCCTCGTCGCGACGCTCCGCTCCTGGCGGGTCATACCGGAGTAAAATCGAGTTCCGTTCCCAAAAGGGGTCCGGACGAACCCGCGGGGCCTGGGGCCGCGTCGTTTCGAGGGGACACGCCCGATGCAGCAGATCGAGTTCCGGCTGGAGGAGCGCCAGCGGCGCCTCTACCTGATCCTGGCGGGGGTGTGGGGCCTGCTCGGGCTGCTGCGCCTGTTCACCAGCGTCGGCAGCGCCGTCGTGGCCTTCGTCGTCGCCGGCGTGATGGTCCTCTACTACTTCCGGTTCGCGGGGTTCGGCCTGACCCTCACCCCGCAGGGCCTGACCATGAACGGCTGGCAGACCCACACCCACCCCTGGTCGCAGATCCGGTCGGTGGAGAAGCAGAAGTGGTGGTTCCAGGACAGGGTCCTGATCCGCTTCGCCGACGGCACCAGCCGCCGCGCCTGGGCCCCCCTGCACTACTTCTCGATGCCCGACCCCGAGTTCGCCCTCAAGCTCCAGGGCCTCCAGCAGTGGCACGCCCAGTACTCCGGCATGCCGCCCGTCCAGCCCCCGCAGCAGCCCTTCGGCGCCCCCCAGCAGCCTTTCGGCGGCCCGCAGCAGGCGTTCGGCGCCCCCGCGCCCCAGCAGGCGTTCGGCGGCCCCCAGCAGCCGCCCGCTCCCCAGTACGGCCACCAGCCGCAGCCCTACGGCCAGCAGCCGCCCTACCAGCAGCAGCCGCAGCCGGGCTACGGCCAGCCGCCCGCCCCCGCCCAGCCGCAGTACGGCGGCCCCCAAGGCGGGCAGCAGCCCCCGCAGCAGACCCCCGGCGAGTGGACTCAGGTCTTCGGCGCGGGGAACGGCAACCCGCCCGCCTGAGACTCCCCCGGTCCGTCCGCCTGGGATTCCGCCGATCCCCCCTCTAGAGGCGCCGCGGCGCCCGGGGTCACGGTCGCGATGTCCATCCGGCGGCGGAGCCACAGGACGAGGGCGGCGAAGACGAACAGGGGCGGCAGGTCGGACAGCAGGTAGTACCAGGGGGCCGCGCCCTGCTGGAGGGAGTCCTCCAGTTCGCCCGCGGCGGCGGTGAGGCCGAAGGCCAGCAGGTTGTTGAGGACGTGCAGCGCGATGGGCGCCTCGAGGCCGCCCGTCTTGACCGCCAGCCAGCCGCACACCATGGCCCAGATGAAGATGTCGACCATGGCCCAGGTGCGGTAGCCGTGCCCCGCGACGAAGAGGGCGCTGCTGATCGCGATGGCGGGCCAGGGGGTGCCGAAGACGCGGCCCAGGACCGCGGTGAAGGCGTTGCGGTAGGTGCCGTCGGGGCGGCGCAGGGTGCAGCCGCCGATCGCCTGGAGCACCCAGCCCCGGAAGACGAACTCCTCGGCGGTCGACTGGAACGGCACCAGCAGCAGGATCACCAGGGCCGGGCCCAGGAAGGCCCGCCAGCCCACCCACTCCCCGCCCAGCACGGGTTCGTCGGTGAAGACCGCCGTCACGATCATGCCGGTCACCAGGGAGACCGCCACGTAGGCCAGCGCGGCCAGGACGCAGACGCCCAGCCAGCGCCAGCGCATCCGGCCCAGCACCGAGACGACCGTGCCCATCGGGCGGCGGGAGAAGATCCAGACGGTCACCGGCACCAGGGGGATCAGCACGCCGAGCATGACGAGCTGGAGGGAGAGGTCCTCCAGCGGGCCGCCGACGAGCTGGGTGCCGTCGTCGGTGGGCTCGGGCAGCTCCCCGGTGACCGCGAAGTGCCCCACCATCCAGGCGACGAACACCGCGATGATCGTGATGAAGGCCGCCGCCGTCAAGGAGAACGTCCCCAGCACCGGACGCCACCAGCGGTGCCGTTCGGTGCGGTCCTGCTGGTGGAAGGGAGTGCCCGCGGGCGCCGCGACCACCGACGGCTTCCGCTGCGCCGGGTGGCCGTAAGGCGGGTACCCGGGAACGGCGTAACCGGGCGGGTATCCGGGAGGCGGATACCCCTGCGGCGGGAAGCCCTGCGGCGGCCCGGGCACCTGGTAACCGGGATACGCCTGCTGGCCGGGTACCGGATGCCCCTGCGTCCCCTGGCCGGGGGCCTGCTGCGGCGCGTGCCCCGGTGCGGGCGCGTACCCCGGTGCGTCGTAGCTCTGGAACGGCCCGGCCGGGCCCGCACCCGGGGCCACCTGCCCCGGAAGCAGGTAGCCGGGCGCGCTCTGGGTCGCCGGGGGGCCCTCCGGAGCCGGAGGCGGAGACTGCGGCTGCACCGGATAGGTGTGCTCGGCGGGCCACGACGCCTGCGGTGCGGGGGGAGCGAAGAGGGGGCGGCCGGAGTCCGGCGGATGCCAGGCGTCCGAGGGCGCCTCCCGACCGTCCTCGGACGGCTGGTCTCTGCCCGGTTCGTCCGGTCCTGCGGGCGGGGTGGCGGATGGCGGCTCCATGAGGAGGAGCCTACGCACCCGGACCGCCCTCCAAACCGGGAAGGTCCGCCCCCACACGCGCCGGGCGCCGGGGGAAGACCGGAGCCCGGAGGTCAGGGCGCCTCGAACCGCCTGGTGCGGGCGAGGCCGGCCGCCCGGCCCTTGGCCGCGATGACCAGGGCCATCTTCCGCGACGCCTCGTCGATCATCTCGTCGCCGAGCATCGCCGCACCGCGCCTCTCCACCGTCGTGTAGTACTCGTAGGCCTCGAGGATCAGCTCGGCGTGGTCGTAATCCTCCTGCGCCGGGGAGAACACCTCGTTGCCCGCCTCGATCTGCGACGGGTGCAGCACCCACTTGCCGTCGTAGCCGAGCGCCGCCGTGCGCCTCGCCGCGCGGGTGAACGCCTCGGTGTCGCGGACGTTGAAGTACGGCCCGTCGATCGCCTGCAGCCCGTAGGCGCGGCACGCCATCAGGATGCGCATGTAGATGTAGTGGTAGGCGTCGCCCTCGGTGTAGCCGGGCGGCTGCTCGCCCACGACCAGCGTCTTCATGTTGATGGACGCCATGAAGTCGCCGGGCCCGAAGACGAGGGTCTCCAGCCGCGGCGAGGAGGCCGCGATGGCGTCCACCTCGATGAGGCCGCGGGCGTCCTCGATCTGCGCCTCGATGCCGATGCCGCCGGCCGGCAGGCCGTTGGCCTTCTCGATCTGGGTGAGGAGCCTGTCCAGCCACAGCACGTCCGAGGGGCCGGTGACCTTGGGCAGCATCACGCAGTCGAGGTTCTCGCCCGCGCCCTCGACGACCTGGATGACGTCGCGGTACGTCCACTCGGTGTCGAGCGCGTTGACCCGCACGACCCGGACCTTGCTCCCCCAGTCGCCCTGGTTCAGCGCCTCCACGACGAGCTCGCGAGCGCCGGCCTTGGCGTCGACCGCGACGGCGTCCTCGAGGTCCAGGAAGATCTCGTCGGCCGCGAGCCCCTGCGCCTTCTCGATGAAGCGGGGGTTGCTGCCGGGCACGGCCAGGGTGGTGCGTCGAGAGCGCTGCATGATCCGGAGGTTACCGATCGGCCGGGTTCTCCCCGGGCGCGGGGGCCCGTCATGATGGGGGCATGACCGAAGCTCTGGTGGATGAGGCGATGAAGAAGTCCGGTCTGGTCTGGATCGCTCTTCCCGACGGTTCCCGTCCCCGTCCCGCCTGGCACCTCTGGCACGGCGGCGCGGCCTACGTCCTGACCGGGGGGTCCGGGGAGCAGCCGCTGCCGGGGCTGCCCGAGGCCGAGCGGGTCACCGTGATCACGCGCAGCAAGGACAAGGGCGGGCGGCTGGTGTCGTGGCGGGCCGCGGTCGAGGAGGTCCCCTCCGGCGGCCCCGAGTGGGACGAGGTCGCGCCGCTGCTGTTCAAGGCGCGGCTGAACGCCGTGCCGCAGCCGGACGAGGCGGTGGAGGAGGGCGACTCCTACTCCCCCGTCCCGCGCTGGGCCAGGGAGTCGTACCTGATGAAGCTCACCCCCACCGGCCTGTACCCGGAGACGCCCGGCGAGTACGAGCCGTACTCCGCGGTCCGTCCGGTGCCCAACCCCGCGGTGAACGCCACCCGCAAACCGCTCATGTGGGGTGGCAAACGTCGCAAAGCTGACCTTTGACGTTGACAAACCCCGATCTTGGGTAACGTCGGGAACATGAGTTCCGGGCCGTCAAGGGTGTTCCTCGCACGTCTCGCGGGCATCGCCGTCTTCGACCCCGCCGGCGACCAGGTCGGCCGGGTGCGCGACGTCGTGGTCGCGCTGTGGTCGGGCGCCGGCCGCCCCCGGGTGCTCGGGCTCGTGGTGGACGTCCCCCCGCGGCGCGCCGTCTTCCTGCCGATCACCCGGGTCACGACGTTCGACTCCAAGGCCGTCATCTTCGACGGGCGGCTGAACATGCGCCGCTTCTCGCAGCGTCCCGCCGAGACCCTGGCGATCGCGGAGATGCTGGACCGCCACGTCCGCGGCCCGGACGGAGAGGAGTACGTCGTCATCGACGTCGGGATGGAGCCGGTCAGGGGCCGGGAGTGGCGCATCACCAAGGTGGCCGTCAAGCGGCTCGCCCGCGCCCGGCGGGCCGGCGGGGTCGGGCGCCGCCGGGCCGAGACGCTCATCCTGGACTGGGACGAGATCCACGGCCTGCACGTGGCCGCCGAGCAGCAGGGCGCCGTCGGGCTCATCAACGCCTTCGAGAAGCTCAAGCCCGCCGACCTGGCCAGCGTCATCCACGAGCTGTCCCCCAAGCGCCGCGGCGAGGTCGCCGCCGCCCTCGACGACGAGCGGCTCGCCGACATCCTGGAGGAGCTGCCCGAGGACGACCAGGTGGAGATCCTCGGCAAGCTCGACGCCGACCGGGCCGCCGACGTCCTGGAGGTGATGAGCCCCGACGACGCCGCCGACCTGCTGGGCGAGCTGCCGCCCGAGCAGCGCGAGCGGCTGCTGGCCCTGATGGAGCCGGAGGAGGCCGCGCCGGTCCGGCGGCTGCTGAGCTACGCCGACGACACCGCGGGCGGCCTGATGACCACCGAGCCGGTGATCCTCCAGCCGGACGCCACGGTCGCCGAGGCGCTCGCCCAGATCCGCAACCCCGACCTCAACCCGGCGCTGGCCGCGCAGGTCTACGTCTGCCGCCCGCCCACCGAGACGCCGACCGGCCGCTACCTGGGCACCGTGCACTTCCAGCGGCTGCTGCGCGACCCGCCGTCCACGATGATCGGCGCGATCGTCGACCCGGCGCTCTCCCCGCTGCGCCCGTCGATGTCGCTGCACACCGTCGCCGGGCACCTGGCCACCTACAACCTGGTCTCGGCCGCCGTCGTGGACGAGGACGGGCACATGCTCGGCGCGGTCACCATCGACGACGTGCTCGACCACGTGCTGCCGGAGGACTGGCGCGACGCCGTCCTGGACGACGGGGAACCCGCCGGGAGCACCGAGTTCGACTCCGAGGCCGAGTCGCTGAGGGGCGGCCGATGAGCGCCCGGGTCCGCCTGGACCAGCCCCGAGAGGTCCGCCGCCGCTTCCCCCGCCCGCGCTACGACCCCGAGTCCTTCGGCGAGATCTCCGAGAAGATCGCCCGGTTCCTGGGCACCGCGCGGTTCCTCTTCTACATGACGGTCTTCGTCGGGGTGTGGGTGCTGTGGAACTTTCTGGCCCCCGCGACCTGGCGGTTCGACGCCTACCCGTTCATCTTCCTGACGCTGATCCTCTCGCTGCAGGCCTCCTATGCCGCCCCGCTGATCCTGCTCGCGCAGAACCGGCAGGACGACCGGGACAGGGTGCAGTACGAGCAGGACCGCAAGCAGACCGAGCGCACCGTCGCCGACACCGAGTACCTGACCCGGGAGATCGCCGGGCTGCGCATGGCCCTCGGCGAGGTCGCCACCCGCGACTTCCTGCGCTCGGAGCTGCAGCAGCTGCTCAAGGAGCTGGAGGCCGCGCGCGAGGACGGCGGCGGGCCCGACGGCCGTCCTCAGGCCGACAGCGCCACCGGCTGATCGTCCTCCGACAGCTTGTGCAGCAGCGCCATGAACTGGTTCTTCTCGGTGGCGTCGAGGCGGCCGAGCAGGTGCTCGCGGATGCCCCGGTGGTAGGTGGCGGTCGCCTTGTGCAGCCGGTCCCTGCCCTGCATGGTCAGGACGGCGAACAGCCCGCGCGCGTCGCTCGTGCAGGACTCGCGGCGGACCAGCCCGTCCCGCTGCAGCCGGTCGACCAGTCTGGTCAGGCCGCTGCGCGACAGCAGGACCCGTTCGGCCAGGTCGTTCATCCGCAGCCGCCCGTCCGGCTGTTCGGCCAGGTGCTGCAGCACGTCGTAGGAACCGAGCGCGAGATCGTGCTCGGTCAGCAGGTCCTGGTGCAGATGCCGGGAGATCCGGACCTGGGCCCGCAGGAGGACCCGCCAGACCGCAAGCTCCTCCGCAGAGATCGTCGCCCCGGGGAGGGCACTCACGTCAGTCACACAAACGATCGTAAAACGCCAGGTCTCCCGGTGAGATTCACTTCGATGATGTTTCCGAAACGTTGCCCGCCGGACGGCCGGGGGGACCGGCCGGGAATGATCCGTCGGCCCCGCGTTCGCCGCGGCCCCGAACGTTCCATACCATGGACCCCATGGCCTCCCCTTTGACTACCGAGCAGGTGACCGCGGCGCTCGCCACGGTCAACGACCCGGAGATCCGCCGTCCGATCACCGACCTCGGCATGGTCAAGAACATCGAGTTCGCCGCGGACGGCGCGGTCACCGTGGGCGTCTACCTCACCGTGGCCGGCTGCCCCATGCGGGACCGGATCACCAAGGACGTGACCGAGGCGGTCACCAGGATCGGCGCGCCGTCGGTCAAGGTGGAGCTGGACGTCATGAGCGACGAACAGCGCAAGGAGCTGCAGAACACCCTGCGCGGCGGCCAGCCCGCCAAGGAGATCCCGTTCGCCAAGCCCAGCTCGCTGACCAAGGTCTACGCGGTCGCCAGCGGCAAGGGCGGCGTCGGCAAGTCCTCCGTCACCGTCAACCTCGCCGCGGCCTTCGCCGCCATGGGCCGCAAGGTCGGCGTGGTGGACGCCGACATCTACGGCCACTCCGTCCCGCGCATGCTCGGCGTGGACGGCAGGCCCACCAAGGTCGAGGACATGATCATGCCGCCGTCGGCGCATGACGTGAAGGTGATCTCGGTCGGCATGTTCACCGCGGGCAACCAGCCGGTGGTCTGGCGCGGCCCGATGCTGCACCGCGCGCTCCAGCAGTTCCTCGCCGACGTCTACTGGGGCGACCTGGACATCCTCCTGATGGACCTGCCGCCCGGCACCGGCGACATCGCCATCTCCGTGGCCCAGCTGCTGCCGTCCGCCGACATCCTGGTGGTCACCACCCCGCAGCAGGCCGCCGCCGAGGTGGCCGAGCGGGCCGGCGCGATCGCCGCCCAGACCCACCAGCAGGTGGCGGGCGTCATCGAGAACATGTCGTACCACCTGTGCGACCACTGCGGCGAGAAGCAGTACATCTTCGGAGAGGGCGGCGGCCAGACCGTGGCCGACGAGCTCACCAGGACCCTCGGCGCCCGGGTGCCGCTGCTGGGCCAGGTTCCGCTGGACACCCGGCTGCGCGAGGGCGGCGACGCCGGCAAGCCGCTGGTGCTCTCCGACCCGGACGCGCCCGCCGCGGTCGAGCTCAAGAAGATCGCCGAGAACCTGGCCGGACGCAGCCGCGGCCTGCTCGGCCGCCAGCTGAGCGTCACCCCGGCCGGTCGCTGACCGTACGGCTCCACGAAGCAGAAGATCCCGCGTCCCCTCCAGGGGGCGCGGGATCTTTCTTTGTTCGGGGTCTGAACCGTCCAGGCCTCAGGTCCTGCTGGACCGCAGGTCCGCCGGACGGCCTCGGCGCCGTGCTCCGGCGGGGGCCGATCCGCTCCGTACGGCTCAGGTGGCCTCGTCGTCGAACGGCGGGCGCTCGTCCTGTCCCAGCTCCGCGCCCCGGTGGGCCACCGGCTCGTCGAAGTCGTCGTCGAGGTCGCGCTTGAGGGTCTTGACGCCCAGAGGGTCGTCGTCGCCCTCGAAGAGGTGCTTGCGGACGAGGCTCTTGGGGTTGAGGTCGCGCGGGTCGAAGTCCTTGAACTCCGGTCCCAGTCCGTCCCGCAGGTCGTTCTGGGCCGACTGCGCCATCTGGCGGAGCTGGCGCAGGGTGCGTCCCGCCTGCTGGGCCACCGAGGGCAGCTTCTCCCCGAAGATGACCAGTGCCAGCACGGCCAGGACCAGTGCCTCACCGAGTCCGACGTCGAACAACTGCGCCTCCAGGGACAAGGAGGCCGGGATCGGTCCCGGCCCCCCTTAGGGTATCCGCCGCTCAGGAGCTGACAAGTCGCTGGTCAGCCCTGGCCGAGAGTCACCTGTGCCGTCTTCTCCTGGCCGCCGCGGCGATAGGTGATGGTCACCTTGTCCCCCGGCGCGTGGGAGGCGACGGCCACGATCAGCGACTCTGTCGAGGTGATGGCCTTGTCGTCGACCTTGAGGATGATGTCGCCGGGCTTCAGTCCCGCCTTGTCGGCGGGCCCGTTCTTCACGATGCCCTGCTGGTTGTTGAGGACCTGCACGCCGTCCCCGACGTAGGTGAGGTCCATGCTGATGCCGATCACGGTCTTCTTGACCGTGCCGCCCTGGATCAGGGTCTCGGCGACCTGGCGGACCTTGTTGCTGGGGATCGCGAAGCCCAGGCCGATGCTGCCGCTCTCCCCGCTGCCGCTGCTCAGGCTGGCGATCGCGGTGTTCACGCCGATCACCTGGCCGGAGGAGAGGTCCACCAGCGGGCCGCCGGAGTTGCCGGGGTTGATGGCCGCGTCGGTCTGCAGCGCGGTGATCATGCTGCTCTCCGCGCCGTCCTCGCTCTGCGTCGGCACCACCCGGTCCTTGGCCGAGACGATGCCGGTGGTCACCGAGCCGGACAGGCCCAGCGGCGAGCCGATCGCCATCACCTGGTCGCCGACGGCCAGCGCGTCGGAATTGCCGAGCTCCAGCGCGGGCAGCCCGTGGTCGTTCTGGGTCTTCAGCACCGCCACGTCGTTCTGCGGGGAGCTGCCGACCACGTTGGCGGGGAGCTGCTTCTCGTCGTTGGTGACGACCACGACGCTGGACGCCTGGCCCAGGCCTCCGGAGGAGACGACGTGGTAGTTGGTGATGATGTAGCCGCCCTCGACGACGAAGCCCGTCCCCGAGCCGCCCTCGCCGTTGCCCATGCTGACCTTGACCGTCACCACGCTGGGCAGCACCCGCTGGGCGACGCCCGCCACGGAGTCGGGGTCGCGGGCCTGGGTGGAGTCGCCCCGGTCGCCGCCCAGGGAGATGCGCTCGGACTGGCCGCCATCGGTCAGCGTCACGGCCAGCCCGGCGCCGACCGAGCCGGCGACCAGCGCGATCACCAGCGCGGCGATCGCGAAGACGCCGAGCCCGGGGGTGCGCTTGGGCTGGGGAGGCGGTCCGGGGACCGGCGCCCAGTTGGGTCCGCCCGGGCCCGAGGGTCCGCCCTGGCTCGGGACCTGCGGCGGCGGTCCGCCCATGCCGGGGACGAGCAGCGGGGGCTGCTGCGGCGGCGGGGGCGGGGGCTGGGTGCCCGGCCAGAAGGCGCCCTGCTGGTACGGGGCGAATCCGGGCCGCTGCTCCCCGTAAGGGGCGGGCTCTCCGTAGGGGGGAGGGCTGTCCTGGTAGGGCGGAGGGGCCGCCTGCTCGGACTCCCGGAAGGAGTCGGGCTTGGCGAAGTTCGGCTGGGGTTCGGACTGCTGCTGCCGGGGCAGCGGCTGTCCCCCGGACGCCCACTGCGCTCCTCCGCCGTCCTGCTGCTGGGCGCTCATCCCGTCCAGCATGGTGGTCGTGGGGGCGGCAGCCTGGGCGGCCTCCCGGGAGACCACCAGTCTGTCCGCCGGCGGTTCGGTCGGCGCGTCGGGAGGAGTGAACCCCGATTCCCCCTGTGATTCCACCGAGCCGCGGCTTTCGTCCGTCATTACCCCACTCCTTGACGAGCCTGAGATGTACGGGCTTATCGTGGCCCACCCGTCGTGTGATTGCCGTAAGCACCCTAAACGGTAGGCCGGGATAATGCCGAAAGCGCGTGATTCTAGCGTTTCTTCTCGTCCTGGCGGCGGGGCAGCCGCACCTGGGAGACCCCGTTATTGTGCACCGTGCCGTGGCTCCAGCTCGGAGACACCTTCGGCACCCGCGCCTGGCCGGTGTTGACGTAGGGGGCCGAGCCCGCGCCCAGCGCGGCCAGGGTGGCGGCGCCCGCCACCAGGTAGCGGGCCCGCGGCAGCCTCCGCCGCTGGGCCGGCCGCCGGTCGCTCGCCGAACGGTTGTCCTTCGGCCCGCGGCGGCCCGCGACCTGCTGCGGCTCCGCGCCGCCCCGCCGGGGCTCGTCCATCCGGTACAGCCGCCGGGTCAGCTCGTCCGAGGGGACGGGAGCGTCCAGCCTGACCAGGGGAGCCCTGAGCGGCACCGGGCCCGCCGGGGCGGGAGGCGTGTCGCCCATCCCGTACAGGCGGCCCAGCAGGCCGTCTCCGGCCGAGTGGTCCTTCAACGAGTTCAGCCGGCGTTTGAGGCGGCGCAGCGCCTCGGCTTCCGCGCGGCAGCCGTCGCAGCCCGCCAGGTGGGACAGCGCCCTGTCCCTGCCGGCGTGGTCGAGCTCTCCGTCCACCAGAGCGGTCAGACGGTCGCCGAGACAGCTCACTGGGAGATCCCTTTCCTCTTCGCGGGGGCACGATGGGCGAGGGCGGCGCGCAGCTGGCCGCGGCCCCGGTGGATGCGGCTGCGGACGGTGCCCAGCTTCACCCCGAGGGTCGCGGCGATCTCCTCGTACGACAGGCCCTCGATGTCGCACAGCACGACGGCGGCGCGGTAGTCGGGCGCCAGTGCGTCCAGCGCGGCCTGGACGTCGTCGTCGAAGTTGGTGTCCTCGTACACCTGGGCGGGGGTCTTCTCCCTGCCGGGGAGCCGTTCCGCCGCGTCGTCCGCCAGGTTCTCGAAGCGGATGCGCTGCTTGCGGCGCGCGGTGTCGAGGAAGAGATTGGTCGTGATCCGGTGCAGCCAGCCCTCGAACGTGCCGGGCGTGTAGTTGGCCAGCGAACGGAACACCCGGACGAAGACCTCCTGGGTGAGGTCCTCCGCGTCGTGCTGGTTGCCGGTCAGGCGGTAGGCCAGCCGGTAGACACGCGCGGAGTGGTCGCGGACGACCTGGTCCCACGAGGGGGGGGACCATTGGGCCGCCGGGGCGTTCTCCCGGCCGACGACTCCTCCGGCCGTGCCCTGAAATGGAACCGCTGAGACAGACATGGTGTCTCAGATCACCCTTTCCTCTTCGGCGCCGAGAGAGCATCGTTTCCATCGGCTGGTGTTTTTTAGAACGTCGCGGACCGCGACGGCGTTCCCTGTCGGCGCTATCGTTTTGCCCCCGGAGGGTTCTGTGACGCGGGAGGCGGCCATCAACGAGGTGCAGACCTACGGGGAGTGGTTCTCCCCGGAGGATGAGCCGCTGCGCGAGGCCCGGCGGCTGGGCGAGGAGTTCGGCGCGGAACCGATCGGAGCCACCGGCGGAGCGGCGCTCCGCTTCGTCGCGTCGCTGATCAGGGCCAGGACCGTGGTGGAGATCGGTTCGGGCTGCGGCGTGTCGGGAATCTGGCTGCTGCGCGGCATGCACCCCCAGGGGGTGCTCACCAGCGTGGACGTCGAGCCGGAGAACCAGCGGCTGGCCAAGATCGCCTACTCCGACGCCGGGTTCGCGGCGAGCCGCACCCGGATGATCAGCGGCCGGGCGCTGGACGTCCTGCCCCGGCTCACCGACGCCGCCTACGACCTGGTGTTCTGCGACGCCATGCCGCGCGAGTACCCCGACTACCTGTCCGCCGCGCTGCGCCTGCTGCGGCCCGGCGGCGTGATCGCCTTCGACGACGCCCTCACCCCCCTGAGCGATCCGGCGGACGCCCGCGGCGTACGCGCGGTGGCCGGGCTCGTCGCCGAGGACGAGAACCTGATCCCGTTGTTCCTCCCCCTCGGGGACGGCCTTCTGGTCGCACAGAAGCAAGGATGACCATGCCTTCGACGCCCCCCGCCCCCCAGGCCGATCCCGAGTCCGCCTCCCGGACGGAGGTCCGCCTGCGCCCGTCCTTCAGCGGCTCCGGCCAGGCGCTGGCGGTGCTGATCCTGCTGTTCTGCTCGGTGATGTTCCTCTTCGGCGGGGCCGCCGACCCCGCCAGCCCGGGCGGGGTCGTCTTCCTCGTGCTCGGGATCACCGGGACCGTCGGCTTCGGCGGGGTGCTGGTGGTGGTCTCCGGCCACCTGCTGGGCCGCAGGCCGCTGCTCGTCCTGGACGGGACCGGGGTGCGCGTCCCCGCCAAATGGCCGCTCCCCCGCTCCCGCGACAGGTTCCTGCCGTGGGCCGAGGTCGCGTCCGTCTGCGCCTGGACCGACGGGATGCCCGGCGGCAAGGGCCTGGCCCACCGGCTGGCCTTCCTGCCCGCCGAGGACAGCCCGCAGGCCCGGCACACCTCCGGCGCGGAGATGCTGCGGGTCAAGACCCAGGGGATGGCGGGCGTGGCGGTGCTGCGCTGGAGCGTCCCGGTGATGGACGGCTGGACCATGCCCCCGAACGAGGTGATCAAGGCGGTCCGCGCCCTGTCCGGCGCGCCGTTCGAGGACCGCCGGATCGGGCTGCCCAAGCGGCGCCGGATCGTCAGGCCGAAGCAGTCGGATAAGTCGGAGCACTCGTGAGCCACTCCAGGAACAGCCGCACCCCGTAGCCGGTGGCGCCTTCGCCGCCCCGGGCGGGGCCCGCGACGTCCAGGTGCGCCCAGCGGCGGTCCCCGACGAACTTCTCCAGGAACAGCGCGGCCATGATGGCGCCGCCGCCGAAGCCCCGCTTCTCGATGTTGGACACGTCCGCGACCTGCGACTCGATGGCCACGCGGTAGTCCTCGGTCATCGGCATCCGCCACAGCGGCTCGTCGGCGCGGGAGCTCGCCTCCAGCAGCGCGGCGGCGAGCTCGGTGTCGTTGGCGAAGAGCGCGCCGTGCCGCAGGCCGAGGGCGAGCTTGGCGGCGCCGGTGAGGGTGGCGATGTCGACGACGAGGTCGGGGTCGAGCTGCTTGTCGGCGTAGGCGAGCGCGTCGGCCAGCACCAGGCGGCCCTCGGCGTCGGTGTTGAGCACCTCGGAGGTGGTGCCGCCGTAGTGGGTGATCACGTCGGAGGGGCGCATGGCCGAGCCGGAGAACGCGTTCTCGGCGGAGGGGATCAGCCCGGTGACCTTGACCCGGACGTCCAGGGCCCGCAGCGCCGACATGACGCCCATGACGACGGCGCCGCCCGACATGTCGGTCTTCATGGTCTGCATCGCGGCGCTCGGCTTGATCGAGATGCCGCCGGTGTCGAAGGTGATGCCCTTGCCGACCAGCACGATGTGCCCGCTCGCGCCCTCGGGCGCGTAGGTGAGCTCGATCAGCCGGGGCGGCCGGGGCGAGCCCGAGCCGACGGCCAGCAGCCCGCCGAAGCCCTCGGCCTCCAGGTCCCGCTCGTCCCTGATCCGCACTTCCAGGCCCGCCTCGCGGGCCAGCGCGACCGCCTGCTCGGCCATCCAGGCCGGGCACTTCTCCAGCGAGGGGGTGTTGGACAGGTCGCGGGCCAGCGCGGCAGCGGCGGCCAGCACCTCGCCCCGGGCGGACGGCTCGCCGCCGACCAGGACGATCTCCCCGACCGGCTTCCTGCCCTCGCCGGTCTTCATGCTGAAGTCGTAGCCGGCCAGCAGCGCGCCCTCGGTGAAGGCGGTCAGGTCGCCCTCGGGGGCCTGCACCGCCAGCAGGTCCTTGCCCTTGGCCCGGCGGGCCAGCGCGGCCCCGGCCTTGCGCAGGGCGGCGGGAGACCCGTCCCCGATGCCGTAGAGCAGCAGTTCCCGCAGGGTGCCCTCCAGCCGGACCGGAAGGGAGATGATCTCTCCGGCCTCGCCCTTGGCCTCGTGGAAGGAGAGCAGCTCGTCCACCGGCAGGCCCGGGTCGAACCCGGGATCGCCGCCCTGGGGCACCGCCAGCAGGAGGGCGCCGGGCACCTGGGCGAGCGGCCCCTCGGCCGCACGGACACGGGTAAGGACGGGCATGAGGGCCCCCTCAGACAGAAGACGGGAGATGGTCCGGAAAGGCCGGTGGACCGGCCGGAAGAACGGAAGGGCGAAGGACGCGACCCGGGCCCCGGCGTCGGCGAACCGGCCGGGACCGTACGGTCACGAAGATCATCTACCCTCGGGGCGGGTCAGCCGACCACTCCGCCGATGGCCGCGCCCAGCTCCCTGGCCTCATCGGGGGTCAGCTCGACCACGAGCCTGCCGCCGCCTTCCAACGGCACGCGCATGACGATGCCGCGGCCCTCCTTGGTAACTTCCAGCGGACCGTCACCTGTCCGCGGCTTCATCGCCGCCATGCGTGCATCCCCTTCCTTCCCGGCCCAGGGCCGTTCGGGCCCGTGCGAGCCGCTGGCCGCCGAAGCGTCCGCGTCTAGCAGTAGTGGTCCATTATCCCGTGTTCCGGGCGCGAAGTGGTAACGATCAGACCTGCGAGATCATCGAGGGCCCCGAGAGGGACCGCGCGGGGCAGTCCAGCAGGTGGTCGTTGACCAGCCCGCACGCCTGCATGAGGGCGTAGGCGGTGGTGGGGCCGACGAACCGGAAGCCGTGGCTTTTAAGTTTTCGGGCCAATGCCTGGGACGATGGGGTTTGTGCGGG
Source organism: Actinocorallia aurantiaca (assembly GCF_039533685.1). Taxonomy (NCBI): domain Bacteria; kingdom Bacillati; phylum Actinomycetota; class Actinomycetes; order Streptosporangiales; family Thermomonosporaceae; genus Actinocorallia; species Actinocorallia aurantiaca. The sequence continues at coordinate 259,025 of NZ_BAAATZ010000006.1, forward strand.
AATGTCCGACATCTTCTGCGGAGCGGGCGCCTCCGGAGGCGCGTACTCCCACACCAGCTCCGCCAGCCCCCCGGGCAGCTCCAGCACGGCGCGGGCGTTGCCGACCACCGCCTCGATCTTGCGGCGGTTCCGGACGATCGAGGCGTCGGCCATCAGCCGCTCCACGTCCGCCTCGCCGTAGGCCGCCAGCAGAGCGGGCTCGAAACCCGCGAAGGCCCGCCGGAACGCCTCCCGCTTGCGCAGGATCGTCAACCACGACAGGCCCGACTGGAAGGCCTCCAGGCACAGTCGTTCGAACAGGCCCCGGTCGTCGCGGACCGCCCTGCCCCACTCCTCGTCGTGGTAGGCGACGTAGTCGGGGAGAGAGGTCTCCCAGGCGCACCGGACGGTCAACCGAGATCCTCCTCGTCCTGCTCACGCGGCCTCTCCCGGCCCTCCGGCGGCCCCTCCGACCTCCACGGCCGGTCGGCGTCGTCCGCACCGGGCTCCTCCGGCTTCTTCAGCCAGGAGGCGCTCAGCCCCTCTCCGGGGCCGTACACGCCCGCCCCGGAGAGCTGCCGCCTCAGCTCGGCCACCTCGTTCTCCCGCCGCATCAGCGCGTACGCCAGCTTCCCCAGCGCCTCGTCGGTGACCGCGATGTCGTAGCCGAAGACCCCCTTGGGGAGCCTGAGCATGGCCGCGTCCGTGCCCGTGAGCGGCCGGTCCTCCGGCAGCCCCGTCGGCGGGCGGTCCGCCAGGGGCTCGCGCAGCTCACCGCCCCGCCCCGAGGCCAGGACGACGGTGGCCGCGACCACCGCGACGGCGGCGAGCAAGAGCACTACGGGCACGGGGGTCCTCCTTCACCGGTACGACGATCGTGCCATGCTCAAGGATATGGACGCGCGAAACCACGGTGATCTGGTGTGGACCGGCACTCCCGCGGACCCGGAGGACCTGCTGGACGCGGGCGTCGACCCGCCCGCCGCGGAGGTCGAGGCGCTCCTCTCCCGAGGGCGTCCGGTGAAGGTCACCGTCACCGGGTCCGACTCCGGGGCGCTGGCCGCCGCCGCCGTCTACGCCTGGCTGGGCGTGAGCGCCTTCCGCTTCGCCGGCGACCCCGGCGAGCTGCGCCAGATCCTGGACATGGTCGCCTCGATCGCGGGAGCCCGTCCCCCCGCGGTGGGGAGACGGGCCCTGGCCTGAAGGCCCGTCCGGGTCAGCGGTTCCTCAGCCGCTGCCAGGGGCCGCGGATCGCGAACGTGGTGCCGGGGCCCTCCTGGCGGTTGGCGAAGAGGGTGCGCCCGTCGGGCGAGAACGTCACGCCGGTGAACTCCACGTCGTTCAGCGCGTTGCGGGCCAGCGCGAACGGCTCGCCTTTGCCGGTGGTGCCGACGAGGAACTGCTCTCCGTCGCCGTCCTCGGCGAGGATCACGCCGCCGCCGTAGGGCGAGACGGTGATGTTGTCGGGCGAGTCGAACCTGCCGCCCGACTCGAAGACCAGCTCCAGTTCCAGGGTCTCGCGGCGCGGGTCGTAGGCCCAGACCTGGCCGGCGTGGTCGCCGGCGGCGCCCTCCTCGGCCAGCGCGTAGGAGGCGACGAAGTAGGCCCTGCCCCCTCGGCGCCGGTCCCACCAGGCGCCTTCCAGCTTCGACGAGCGGGTCACGCCGTCGAGCTGCTCCCGGACGGGCGTCCGGACCGCGAGCGGGTCGGGCACGTCGACCCACCGGACGCCCTTGAGGACCGTCCCGGCCTCCCGCACCAGGGCCAGGTCGGGAACGCCCGGTACGCGCATCGCCTGGAGCGTGCCGCCCGCCTGGTAGGAGTGGTATCCGCCCTTCCGGGCCCGGGGCAGGAAGCGGTAGAAGAGACCGAACGGCTCGTCGGCGTCTTCGGTCAGGTACATGGTGTCGTCACGCGGGTCGATGCAGACCGCCTCGTGCTCGAACCTCCCCAGCGGCTTGATCGGCTCCGCGACGGTCCTCCGGCCGGCCGGGTCGACCTCGAACACCCAGCCGTGCGACCTGGTCTCGCCGTCGAAGCCGTCGGTCTCCTCGCAGGTCAGCCAGGTGCCCCACGGCGTGACGCCGCCCGCGCAGTTGTCGGCGGTACCCGCGAGGCTGACGTACTGGTCGAGCACCCCGGCGTCGCGGCCCAAGTGGATGGTGGTCGTCCCGCCGAACGCCTCTGGGTCGTAGGTCAGGCCGGGTCGGGCGACCGCCTTGGTGCCGTCGTCCTCCTGCTCGTGGTTGCGCACCAGCCGCAGGTCGTCGTGGCGGCTGCCGGGGAAGGCCGCCATCCCGTCGTGCGAGCCGGGGACGACACCGCCGCCGGGCAGCGGGTCCCCCTCGGTGGAGAAGGTCCGGTAACTGAAGCCCTTGGGCAGGTCGAGCACCCCCGCGGGGTCGGGCACCAGCGGCCCGTAGCCGTAGGCCTCGCCCTCGGCGGCCCCGGCGGCGGTCATGAAGACGGAATCGAGGCTTCCGGCCAACGCGATGGAGACGGCTCCACCGGCCACGAAACCACGACGGGAGACACTCATGGGTCAGACACTCCTTGCCGCAGGCGTGATCGGCCTTTGCCGACCTCGCGGAGCCTGATCCAGCGTGTTGAACGTCCCGTGAAAGCCGCGTTGAATCCGCCGGAACTCCAGCAGTCCCTTAGGGCTCCAGAGCTCCTCGCCTAGAACTCCAGGAGCTCCTCGCCGACCCGGCGGAACTCCGACTCCAGCAGGTCCAGTGCCTCGCCCACCTCGGTGGCGTAGGAGACGGCCTCGGCCGCGGCGGGCCGGTTGAAGCCCTCGGCGAGCAGGTGGTCCATCAGGGTCCGCAGCGGCTCGTACACCCCGTACGGGTCCAGCACCACGATGGGCTTGGTGTGGAAGTTCAGGCTGCGGGCCGTCCAGACCTCCAGCAGCTCCTCCAGGGTGCCGATGCCGCCGGGCAGGATGAGGAACCCGTCGGCCCTCCGGTCCATCTCGGCCTTGCGCGAGCGCATGTCGGGGGTGCGGACCAGCTCGTCGTTCTCGGTGTCGGGGGCCTCCTGGGCCTCGGGCATGCCCGCCGGGACGACCCCGACGGTCCTGCCGCCCTCCGCCCGCGCCGCCTCGGCCACCGCCCCCATGCACGACCTGACGCCGCCGCCGGTGACGAGCGTGTGCCCCCGCCGGGCCAGCTCGGCGCCCAGCGCCGCGGCCACTTCGACGTGCTTGGGGTCGATCCGGGTACTCGACGCGCAGAAGACGGTGATCGTCATGGGCAACGCTGGCCCCTCCATATCCTCGGCAGGCTCCCAGGATCATAGAGCCGGAGCCCGGGCAGGGCGTCCCGTCCCGACGAACCGGAACGGGACGCCGCGGCCCCCTCTGACGCCCCCGTCCGGGCCGAGGTCTCCGGAGCCCCGAGTCCTCGAGGTCAGGCGACGGGCGTGAAGTCGCGCGAGGCCAGGAACTCCGGGCGGCGGCTGGGCGCGGCGTACGGATCGCCGCAGGCGTTCTCCACGCTGTTGAACACGAGGAAGACGTTGGAGCGCGGGTAGGGGGAGATGTTGCCGTTCGAGCCGTGCATGCAGTTGCAGTCGAACATCACCGCCGAGCCCGCCTCACCGGTGAACAGCTCGATCCCGTGCTCGTCGGCCAGCGCGGTCAGGCTCTCCGGATCGGGGGTGCCGATCTCCTGGTCCTTCAGCGACTCCCGGTAGTGCCCCTCGGGGGTCTCCCCCGCGCAGGAGACGAACGTCCGGTGCGAACCCGGCATGATCATCAACGAGCCGTTGCAGAGGTCGTTGGGGGTGAGCGCGATCGAGACGCTCACCGCGCGCATCCGCGGCATGCCGTCCTCGGCGTGCCAGGTCTCGAAGTCGGAGTGCCAGTAGAAGTCCTTGCCCCGGAATCCGGGCTTGTAGTTGACCCGGCTCTGGTGCACGTAGACGTCCGAGCCGAGGATCTGCCGCGCCCGTCCGGCGACGCGCGGGTCGGCGGCGAGCTTCGCGAAGACCGGGCTGATCCGGTGCACGTCGAAGACCGACCTGACCTCGCCGGAGTCCTTCTCCGTGATGACCCTCTCGTCGCCGCGGAGCGCGGGGTCCCCGGCCAGCCTGGCCAGCTCGCCGGCGTACAGCACGACCTCCTCCGGGGAGATCAGCCGGTCCATCCGCAGGTAGCCGTCCCGGTCGAAGTCGACGAGCTCCCCGGCGGACAGGGGGCCGGCGGCGTTCCCGTGGACCACGGGGTCCACCCGGCCGATCAGCTCGGGACGGGAGGCGCCGCGGGTGGGGTAGGGGTCGTGGCCGTTCACGCCTCCTCCCGGATCAGCGGGTAGACGCCGTTCTCGTCATGGACCTCGCGGCCGGTGCACGGCGGGTTGAAGACGCAGATCGTGCGCAGCTCGGTGTGCGCGTGCAGCGTGTGCCGCTCGTGCCCGTCGAGCAGGTACATCGTGCCCGGCGCTATGTCGTGCCGCTCGCCCGTCTCCTCGTTCACCAGCTCGCCGGTGCCGCCGATGCAGTAGACGGCCTCGATGTGGTTGGCGTACCACATCGAGGTGGAGGTGCCCGCGTACAGAACGGTGTCGTGCAGGGAGAAGCCGACCTTCTCCCCGGCGAGGACCAGCCTGCGGCTGGCCCAGGTGGGCGCCTGCACGTCGCGGTCGGTGCCGACGATGTCCTGAAGGGTCCTGACGATCAAAGCTTTCTCCGTTTCTCTCAGGCTTCCAGCGCCGCGGCGACGGACTCGCGAACGATGTCCAGCCCCTCGGCGAGTTCCCGGTCGGTGATGGTGAGCGGAGGCAGCAGTTTGGCCACCTCGCCGTCGGGGCCGGAGGTCTCCATCAGCAGGCCCCGCTCGAAGGCCTCGGCGCAGACCCGTCCCGCCGCCGGCGGGTCGGTGAAGGCGAGCCCCTGGGCCAGGCCTCGCCCGCGCCGCCCCGTGATGGCCTTGTCGTGCTCGTCCGCGAGCGCGTCCAGGGCCCCGGCCACCGCCTCGCCCTTGGCGAGCGTCTGCTCCCGCAGCCCCTCGCCCTCCCAGAACGCCAGCGCGGCGGTGGCGGTCACGAAGGCGGGGTTGAAGCCCCGGAACGTTCCGTTGTGCTCGCCGGGCTCCCAGACGTCGAGGTCCGGGCGCATCAGCGTCACCGCCATCGGCAGGCCGTAGCCGCTCAGCGACTTGGACAGGCAGACGATGTCCGGGACGATCCCGGCGTCCTCGAAGCTGAAGAACGGGCCCGTCCTGCCGCAGCCCATCTGGACGTCGTCGACGATCAGCAGCATCTCGTGGCGCTTGCACAGGTCCGCGAGGCTGCGCAGCCATCCGGCGCTGGCCTCGTTGAGCCCGCCCTCGCCCTGGACGGTCTCCACGATCACCGCGGCCGGCTTGTCGAGACCGCTCCCGTTGTCGGTGAGCATGCGCTCGAACAGCATGAAGTCGGGTGTGGCGCCGTCGAGGTAGTTGTCGTAGGGCATGGTGAAGACGTGGTTGAGGGGGACGCCCGCGCCGCCGCGCTTCATCGAGTTGCCGGTGACCGACAGCGAGCCCAGCGTCATGCCGTGGAAGGCGTTGGTGAAGCTGACGACCGTCTCGCGGCCGGTGTACTTGCGCGCGAGCTTCAGCGCGGCCTCGACGGAGTTGGTGCCGGTGGGACCGGTGAACTGCACCTTGTAGTCGAGCCCGCGGGGTTCGAGGACGACCCGCCGGAAGGTCTCGAGGAACTCGCGTTTGGCCACGGTGTACGCGTCCAGAGCGTGCACGATCTCGTCGTTGACGAGGTAGCCGAGCAGCTTCAGTTTGAGCTGGGGGTGGTTGTGCCCGTAGTTGAGGCTGCCGGCTCCGGCGAAGAAGTCCAGATAACCGCGGCCGGACTCGTCGTAGATCCGGCTGCCCTGGGCCCGGCTGAAAACGGTGGGCCAGCTCCGGCAGTAGCTGCGGACCTCGGATTCCGTCTGCTCGAAGACCTTCAACTGATGCCGCCTTTCGTGGGGTCGGACAGGGGCGGGAGCGGAAGACCGCCGCTCACGGGGCGAACGGGCCGATGCGGAAGAGCACTTCGGCTTCGTGGCCGTCCACCGGGAAGTCCTCGGCCGCGAAGAGCGCGCTCCGGCTCAGTTCGGCGCTCCGCTCCCGGGCGAACGACTCGAACAGGCGGGTCGAGGCCGTGTTGTCGGGGGTGACCGTCGCCTCCAGGAAACGCGTCCCCGGCTGCCGGTCGGCGAGCCAGCAGAGCATCCGCCCGGCGAGGCCCCGGCCGCGTTGGCCGTCCGCCACGGCGACCTGCCAGACGAACAGGGTGTCGGGGGCGGAGGGGCGCAGGTATCCGGTGACGAATCCGCAGGCGCCGCCTTCGCCGTCCCGGGCGATCACCGAGGTGCCTGCGTGGTCCCGGCACCACAGGAGGTAGCTGTAGGGGGAGTTGAGGTCCAGGGTCCGGGACTCCGCGGCCAGCCGCCAGAGGCCGCTGCCGTCCGCGGATCGCGGGTGCTCGAGGACGATGGACGTTTCGGATGGATGACGGCTGAATCGAGCTGGAAACTCTTTGGCCATGCGAAAAGACCATAGCCAGCCGAGGAGAACCCGCCTGGAAGTCCGGGATCAGGGGTTCGGTTTGAGCCTCGGGATACCGGGTAGGGCTGGTCGGCTCGGCGACGACCCCCTTGGGGCCCCCAAAGCGGTCGGCCGAAACCACTTCGATTTCAGCCCTCTATCAGGTGGTTCATGCGCAAGATCGCGAGAAGAGGCGCCATCGCCTGACAAGGGGCGAACCACCGGAAGACAGAAAGGTTGCTCGATTTATGGGGGAAAATTTTGTGACCCTCATCACCGGCCAGTGATGTGAACCTGTGACCTAACCCAGACGTCTGGGACCGAGCGGGACAGCCCGATGACGCGGAGTGAGCACGCGCGGGCGAGAAGAAGGGCCCGGCGCTCCGTCCGGGCCCTTCGTTCACTTCGTGGTGCTGACGACCTCGCAGTCATCGTTGCTGGTGTCGGTCTTCTTCTGAGCCGCCTCCCACTGGAGGTTCCCCGCCGGGACGTCGACGAAGGCGTACGTCTCACCCGCCTCGAGGCAGTTGTCGCCATCCCTGCCGACCCGGACGCCGCCCAGGTCGGTGACGACGAAGCCGCGCTGGGGATCGAGGGTCACCCGGACGGTGAAGCCGCCGCCGCGCTTGGCGCGGAAGGGGGCGTCCACGGGGAGCACCCACATGCCGGACGGCTTCTGCTCGACCAGCGCCTGGTCGCCCTTGTCCCCGTTCTCGTCCCAGCCGTCGATGTAGACGGTGGTCTTCGGCTCGATCTGGCGAAGGGCGGTGTTCTCGGCGGCGCAGCCCGCCACCAGCCCCAGGACCGCCAGGACCCCGATGGCCTGTGCCTTCTCACGTGTCCGCATGGATCGATGACTGTGCCATATCGGACCTCACCCCTAAGAGGGGACGAAGGTGAAGATTAGGCGACAATACGGCTACCAAGGGTTTGTCAGGCCCTGTCAGGTGCCCGCCTCGGTCGCGGCCGCCTCGACGACCGCCGTCTCCTCGCGGCGGCGGTTCTCCTCCCGGTGGGCCTCGACGATCACCCGGACCACCTCCTCCGGGTCGTCGGTGAGGTGCAGCAGGTCCGGGTCCTCCGGGGAGATCATGCCCTCGGCGACCAGGGTCCCCTTGAACCACTCCAGCAGGGGGCTCCAGAACTCCCGGCCCACCAGGACGATCGGGAATCGGGTGATCTTGCCGGTCTGGACCAGGGTGAGGGCCTCGAACAGCTCGTCCATGGTCCCGAAGCCGCCGGGCAGCACCACGAACGCCTGGGAGTACTTGATGAACATCGTCTTGCGGACGAAGAAGTAGCGGAACGAGATGCCGATGTCGATGTGCTCGTTCAGCTGCTGCTCGAAGGGCAGCTCGATGCCCAGCCCGACCGACAGGCCCCCGGGGTTCGCGCCCTTGTTGCCGGCCTCCATGATCCCGGGACCGCCGCCCGTGATCACCGCGTAGCCCGCCTCCACCAGGCCCTGCCCCACCCGCTCGGCGAGCTCGTAGTACTCCGAACCGGGCTTGATCCTGGCCGAGCCGAACACGCTGACCGCCGGCCCCACCTCGGCCAGCAGCCCGAACCCCTCGACGAACTCCGACTGGATGCGCAGCACCCGCCAGGGGTCCTGGTGCAGCCACTCCACCGATCCCCGGGTGTCCAGCAGCCGCTGGTCGTAGGTGCTCTCCGGCATCGCCTTGCCGCTCAGCACCGCCGGTCCCTGCCGATGCCTCTTCCGATTCGTCTCATCCATCCGATCACGGTAACCGCGTGCGGACGGTCCCGGAACGCCGTTATCGTCCGCCGTCGCCATGAGGAAGAACCCGATCACTCAACGTGACGACACGGGATAGGCTTCAGAAACCACGAAGAAGCCATCCGTGAACGAGGCGCCATGAGCATCCTGGGGTACTCCGAGAGCCCGCGCCGCACCCGGAAGGAGCACCGCAAGGGTGCCCTTCTGGGAAACGTACTGACGACCACCGACCACAAGGTCATCGGTTACCTCTACCTCGGGACGTCGTTCGCGATGTTCCTCGTGGCGGGCCTGATGGCGATGCTGATGCGCGCCGAGCTGCTCGAACCGGGCATGCAGCTGGTCGGCCCGGAGGTCTACAACCAGCTCTTCACCGTGCACGGGACGGTCATGCTGCTGCTGTTCGCGACCCCGATGTTCGCCGGCTTCGCCAACGTCATCGTGCCGCTGCAGATCGGCGCCCCGGACGTGGCGTTCCCCCGCCTGAACGCCCTCAGCTACCACCTGTTCCTGTTCGGCGCGCTCATCGTCCTGTCCGGGTTCCTCACGTCCGGCGGCGCCGCCGCCTTCGGCTGGACCGGCTACACGCCCCTGTCCGACGACGCCCACTCCCCCGGCTTCGGGGCCGAGCTGTGGATCATGGGCCTGGTCCTCTCCGGAGTCGGCACGATCCTCACCTCCGTCAACCTCATCACCACGATCATCTGGATGCGCGCGCCCGGCATGACGATGTTCCGGATGCCGATCTTCACGTGGAACGTCCTGTTCACCGCGCTGATGGTGCTGATGGCCTTCCCGGTCCTGACCGCCGCCCTGCTCGCCCTGTTCGCCGACCGCGCCTACGGCGCGCACGTCTTCGACGCGGCCGTCGGCGGCGCGATCCTCTGGCAGCACCTGTTCTGGTTCTTCGGCCACCCCGAGGTCTACATCGTCGCGCTCCCGTTCTTCGGCATCGTCACCGAGATCCTCCCGGTGTTCAGCCGCAAACCGCTCTTCGGCTACCTCGGCATGATCGGCGCGACCGTCTCCATCACCGGCCTGTCGATGACCGTGTGGGCGCACCACATGTTCGCGACCGGCCAGGTCCTGCTGCCGTTCTTCTCCCTCATGTCGTTCCTCATCGCCGTCCCGACGGGCCTGAAGTTCTTCAACTGGATCGGCACGATGTGGCGCGGCCACCTCACCTTCGAGGCGCCGATGCTGTTCGCCGTCGGGTTCCTCGTCACCTTCCTGTTCGGCGGCCTCACCGGCGTCATCCTCGCCTCGCCCCCGATGGACTTCCACACCACCGACTCCTACTTCGTCGTCGCCCACCTCCACTACGTGCTGTTCGGGACGGTCGTCTTCGCGATGTTCGGCGGCTTCTACTTCTGGTGGCCGAAGATGACTGGCAAGAAGCTGGGCGAAGGCTGGGGGAAGGTCCATTTCTGGTCGCTGTTCCTCGGCTTCCAGACGACCTTCCTGGTCCAGCACCTGCTCGGCGCGCAGGGGATGCCGCGGCGCTACGCCGACTACGCGTCCGAGTTCACCGCCCTGAACCTCGTCTCCTCGATCGGCTCGTTCGTCCTCGGAGCCTCGACCCTCGCGTTCCTGTGGAACGTGTGGCGCACCCACCGGCACGGCGTCCGGGTCACGTCCGACGACCCGTGGGGGGCCGGCGGCTCCCTGGAATGGGCGACCTCGTGCCCGCCGCCCCGGCACAACTTCCGCGCGATCCCGCAGATCCGCAGCAACCGTCCGGCCTTCGACCTGCACCTCGCGCGGCGCGAGCGGGAGGGCCTGCCTCCCGCGGACCCGTCCTGAGACCGTCCCGAGGCCGCTCCCGGAGGCCGCCGCCGACCGCCTCGCGGGGACCGGTGGAAGGATCTTCCTCTCCATTCGATCACGGTGACGGGCCGCCGCCCGCGGCGAAGTAAGCTCGGGAAACATGGATCTCTCGACGGACGTGGCCGAGCTGACGCGCACCCTGGTGGACATCGAATCGGTGAGCGGCAACGAGAAGGCCGTCGTCGCGGAGATCGAGGCCGGGCTGCGGGCGCTGCCGTGGCTGGAGGTCGTGCGGGACGGGGACACCCTCGTCGCCCGCACGAACCTGGGGCGCGCGGAGCGGGTCGTGCTGGCCGGGCACACCGACACCGTGCCCGTGAACGGCAACCTGCCCTCCCGCCTGGAGGGGGACGTGCTGTGGGGGCTGGGCTCCTGTGACATGAAGGGCGGGCTGGCGGTCCTGCTGCACCTGGCCGCGGTCCTGCCCGAACCCACCCGCGACGTGACGTTCCTGGCGTACGAGTGCGAAGAGGTCTCCGCCGACCGCAACGGGCTGAAGCGGCTGGCCGAGACCCGTCCGGAACTGCTGGCCGCCGACTTCGCCGTGCTCATGGAGCCCACCGACGGCGAGGTCGAGGGCGGCTGCCAGGGCACCATCACGGTGGAGGTGACGGCGCGCGGCGCGCGGGCGCACACCGCGCGGTCCTGGATGGGGTCCAACGCCGTCCACGCGATGAAGCCGCTGCTGGACCTGCTGGACTCCTACGAGGCGCGCCGTCCCGTCGTGGACGGCATCGCCTACCACGAGGGGCTGAACGCCGTCTTCGCCCGCGGCGGCGTCGCCCGCAACGTGGTGCCGGACGAGTGCGTGATCACGGTGAACCACCGGTTCGCGCCCGACCTGGACCTGGCGGCCGCCGAGTCCCGGCTGCGGGAGCTGTTCGAGGGCGCCGGCTACGAGGTCGAGGTCGTCGACCGCAGCGAGTCGGCCCGCCCCGGGCTGCTGCACCCCGCCGCGCAGGACTTCGTCCGGGCCGTCACGGCCCTGGAGCCCGCCGAGGCGATCGAGGCCGGGCGGGTGCGGGCCAAGCTCGGCTGGACGGACGTGTCGCTGTTCTCGGCGCTGGGCGTCCCCGCCGTCAACTACGGCCCCGGCGACCCGACGCTCGCCCACCACAAGGACGAGCGCGTCTCCCTCGACTCGGTCCGGTCCTGCGAGCAGCGCCTGCGCGCCTGGCTGTCCTGAGTCGTGACGGGGAAAAGGTACGGTCTGGTCATGGGTTGGCGTGGCGTGGCCATTGTTGTCGCGGTGGTCCTTGTGGGAGGCCTCGGATTCGGCGGCTACCGCCTGTTCACCAAGGTCAACAAGGCGTTGATGGGCGAGGGCTGCACGGCCGCGGCCGAGTCGGGGAAGATCCTGCTCGAGGTGCCGCAGGCGGCGAACGCCGCGACGATCGCGGGGGTCGCCCACCGCAAGAAGCTCCCCCGCCGCGCGCTGGTGATCGCCTACGCGACGGCCGAGCAGGAGTCGCACATCGAGAACCTCTCCTACGGCGACCGCGACTCCGTCGGCATCTTCCAGCAGCGCCCGTCCCAGGGCTGGGGCACGCCCGAGCAGCTCCAGGACCCGGTCTACTCCGCCGCCCGCTTCTTCGACGCCCTGGTGAAGGTGGAGGGCTACACCGAGCGGGAGGTGCACGACGCCGCCCAGCTCGTCCAGCGCAGCTTCGACGGCAGCCTCTACGCCCAGCACGAGGGCATGGCCGAGATCCTCACCACCGGCTTCGCCGGGGAGTCCCCCGCCGCCGTCACCTGCTGGTACCTGCCGAAGGAGGGCGTGAAGCCCAGGCCCGCCGAGTCGGCCGAGGAGCTGCGCCGCACCTTCGGCAACCGGTTCGCCCAGGACCAGAAGGGCGTCGCCCTGCCCGAGAGCGCCTCGAAGAAGACCGGCTGGTCGGTGGCGACCTGGGCGATGACCCACGCCAAGACGTACGGCTTCACCTCGGTGCGCCACGCCGGTTACGCCTGGACCCCCGAGGAGGGCGAGGCCGGCTGGGTGAAGGACCCCTCCGCCCCCGCCGACCGCATCCTCATCGGCTGAGCCGGGAGATCCGGGCCCCCGCGCGGAGGCCGGCCGATCCTCGCTCCGCTGCGGACACGACAACAACCTGGAGGACGACCCCCAGACCCCCGCGCGGAGGCCGGCCGATCCTCGCTCCGCTGCGGTCGTCCGGCCTCAGAAGATCAGGACCGGCTTGATCGCGTCTCCTCGGCCCGCGGAGGCGAACGCTTCGTTGATCTCGGTGAAGGCGTAGGTGCGGACCAGGCGCTCGACCGGCAGGCGGCCCTGGCGGTGGTACTTGATCAGTTCGGGGATGAAGCGCTGCGGGATGCCGTCGCCTTCGATGGAGCCGCGGATGCCTCGGCCGGACATCAGCGCCATCTGGTCGAGTTCGACCGGGTTGCGCTGGCCCTTGAAGCCCAGGGTGACGCATTCGCCGGGGCTGGCCAGCGACTTCACGGCGGCCTTCACCACGTCGGGGTTTCCGACGCACTCCACCGAGTAGTCCATGTCGCCGCGCGGCGCGTCGGCCGGGTCGACGGCCTCGGTCGCGCCCAGCTCCAGGGCCAGGGCGCGGCGGACGGGGTTGGGGTCGATCGCGACGATCCGCTCGCAGCCGGCGATGCTCGCGGCCATGACGGCGCTGAGCCCCACCGCGCCGAGCGCGAAGACCGCCAGGGACGAGCCCTTCTCCGGCTTGAGCACGTTGAGGACGGCCCCCGCGCCGGTCTGCACGCCGCAGCCGAGCGGGGCCAGGAACTCGAAGGGCAGGTCCTTGGCGACCCGGATGACGTTGCGCTCGCTGGTGAGGGTGAACGTGGCGAAGGAGGACTGGCCGAAGAACCGTTCGCCGACGTAGTTCAGCTCCAGGAAGCGCGCGCAGTAGGCCATGCGCCCGCGCGAGCAGTTGGCGCACTCGCCGCACCAGGAGTAGCTGAGCACGACGTGGTCGCCGGGCTCGACCGCCCCGACGCCGTCGCCGACGGCCTCCACGACGCCCGCGCCCTCGTGGCCGAGGATCTGGCCGGGCACGATGGGCCGGGCGGCGGTCACGAGGTCGGTGTGGCAGACGCCGGTGGCGACCAGCCGGACCAGGACCTCGTCGGGTCCCGGCTCGGTGATCTCCCGCTGGCGCAGTTCGAAGGGCCCGCCGGGGGCGCTGAGGTCGGCGACGGTAACGGCGTAAGTCATGACTTACTTATAGCCGATGCGCTCTCCGCCGCCTTCGGGTAGGCGGGGTTGGACACGGCCAGTTTGGCGGCCGTGGCCTCCAGCAGCGCCGCGCGGACCTCCTCGTACCGGCCGTCCAGCTCCCCGGCGCGGATCGCGCGGGCCAGCTCCGCGTCGGAGCCGAAACCCAGCCCGGCCAGGCGCTCGGTGTGCTCCTCGGCGTGCGCGGGCCCGTCGGCCAGCTCCCGCTCGACCATGGCCAGCAGGTTGGCCGCGACCAGCGCGTGGAACCGCTGCCGCCCCGAGGAGGAGGGCAGGACGTCCCGTTCCAGGAACTCCCTGACGGACTCCACCAACTGGCCTGCGGTGGGCACATCGTGCGGTCCGGGCATGGCGCGCTCTCCCTTCACGAGACAGAATGCGATTCTAGTCACAGGAGGGTGGAACCATGAGCTTTGAGGTACCGGCGTCGGTGAGGCCGCTGCGCGACGCGGTCTACGCGTTCATGACCGAGCGGGTCGAGCCGAACGAGGACGCGCTCCACCGGGGGGACGAGGACCTGCTGCGCTCCCTGCAGCGGGAGGCCAAGGCCGAGGGGCTGTGGGCGCTCGGCCATCCGGAGGAGCTCGGCGGGGGCGGCCTGCCGTTCCTGGACTACGTCTACGTCAACGAGATCCAGGGCCGCAGCGAGTACGGCCAGATCGTCCTGGGCACGTACACGCTCCAGGACTCCCTGATGCTGCACAAGTACGCCGCCGCGTCGCAGCGGGAGCGCTTCCTCCTGCCGCTGGTCCAGGGGGACATCTCGCCCAGCTTCGCCATGACCGAGCCGGGCATCTCCAGCTCCGACCCGACGCAGCTGCAGACGACGGCCACGCTGGAGAACGGCGAGTGGGTCATCCGGGGCCGCAAGTGGTTCACCACCGGCGCCGCGCGGGCCGCGTACACCACGGTCATGTGCCGCACCGAGGAGAACGCGAGCCCGTACCTGTCGTTCAGCATGATCCTCGTGCCGACCGACACGCCCGGCTACACGATCGTCCGGGACACCCCGGTCCTCGGCCTCCACGACGGCCACTACGAGGTGCTCTACGACGAGGTCCGGGTGCCGGAGGAGAACCTGCTCGGACCGCGCGGCCACGGCTTCGTCATCGCCCAGGAACGGCTCGGCCCCGGCCGGATCTTCCACTGCATGCGCTGGCTCGGCCAGGCCCAGCGCGCCTTCGACCTGATGTGCGACCGGCTGCACCAGCGGGAGGCCTTCGGCGGGCCGCTCGCCGACAAGCAGCTGCTCCAGCAGCACGTCTTCGACTCCTACACCGAGATCCAGGCCGCGCGGCTGCTCACCCTGCACGCCGCCCACAAGATCGACTCCGGGGACCAGGCCCGGGTGGAGATCGCCGCGATCAAGGTGGCGGGCGCCCGGATGCTGCACAACGTCATCGACCGCGCCATCCAGGTGCACGGCGCGGAGGGCCTGACCGAGGACACCCCGCTGGATCGCATGTACCGGCACGCCCGGGCCGGCCGCGTCTACGACGGCCCGGACGAGGTGCACATCAGCCGGACCGGCCAGCGCATCCTGAAGGAGTACGCCAAGGGCGGCCGCTGGACGTTCTGAGGCCCCTGCCGCGACGGCGGGGCCGCCGATCCGGTGGCCCCGCCGTCGTGTCTCAGGCGAGGGCCTGGAGCAGGTCCCACTCGTTCTCCGCGACCCTGCGGCCGAGCGCGGCGAGCTCCACCGAGCGCTCGCCGCCGGTCAGGTGGCGGTGGGTCTGCATGGCGCAGATGACGCCCCAGCGGAAGGTGCCGAACAGCTCCCACCAGCGCACCGCGTCCCGGTCGACGGCGGTGCCGGAGGCCTCCTCGTAGGCGCCGACGAGCTGCTCGTACTCCCCGAACCCTCCGACGGGCCGGGGCGCGCCGAACCGCCAAGCCTTGGCGCACAGCCAGCCGAGGTCCTCCAGCGGGTCGCCCAGGTGGGACAGCTCCCAGTCCAGGACGGCCCGCACCCCGTCCGGACCGATCATCAGGTTGCCGTTGCGGAAGTCTCCGTGCACCACGACCCGGCGGGTTTCGTCCGGGCGGTTCAGCGACAGCCTCCGCAGCGCCAGCTCCAGCGCGGGGTAGGGGGTGCCGAGCCCGTCCAGGATCTGCGCCCAGGCCTCCAGCTGGTCCTCGCCGGGCAGGTCCGGCACCGCCTTCGGCGGGATGCGGTGGATCGCCGCGAGGATCCGCCCGCACTCGGCGGCCAGCCCCTCCCTGACCTCGGCCAGCTCGGGGGCGCGCAGGATGCGGCGCGGGATCGTCTCGCCCTCGATGAAGGTCATCACGATGTACTCGAGGGCCTCGAGGGCCTCGTCGGCCCCGGCACCGTCTCCCACCGCAACGACCTCCGGGACCGGGGCGCCGACCTCGCGGGCGGCCCGCATCAGCGCCGCCTCGCGGGCGAGGGGGCTGCTGGCCTCGCTCGCCCCCGGCGTCGCCCGACGCAGGACCAGCCGGTGCCGCTCCCCCGCCGCGGTGACCGCCTCGAACACGTTGGTCAGCCGGGACGCCCCGCCGCCGTCGCGGTGCAGTCCCTCGATCCGGACCCCGGGCCCGTAGGCCTCGGCCAGGCCCGCCAAGACGGGCCGAATCTCATTCGGTAGCTCCTCCACGGCCGCCATGCTAGGTGCGCGGCTCGCTGGAAAGAAGGGGCCTCAGACGTCCACCGGGCGGCGCACGGCGCGCACGACCGCTCTGGCCATCGCCGCCGCGCCGCCGGCGTTGGGGTGCAGCGGCGCGGCGCGCCTGGTCGGGAAGAAGGGCTCGACCCAGCGTTTCCGCTCGTCGCGCTGGCACATGTCGTGGCCGGGCTCGGACATGTCCACGAACACCGCGCCGTTGGCCCGGGCCTGGCGGGCGAGCATCGCGTTCAGCCTGCGGTGCACGTTCCGCATCATCCCGACGTCGCCGCGGGCCAGCGGAACGCGCGGGTAGCAGCCTCCGCCGGTCGGCGGGACGAGCCTCGGGTAGCCCAGCACGTAGACCTCGGCCAGCGGGGAGCGCTCGTGGATCCGGCGCAGCGCCGCCCCGAACCTCGGGCCCGTCCGGGCGAAGGCGCGTGCGAAGGGGTCGGCTCCGCCGCGCCGCAGCTTCTTGCGGCACGGCGCGCCCTTGGAGTCGATGAGGCTGAGCAGGGCGCAGGTCTTCCACCTGTTGAAGCCGATGTCGTTGCCGCCCATGGTGAGGGTGACCAGCGTGGTGTTCGCGCGCAGCGCGCTGAACTGGGGCGGGTTCACTCCCTGCCGGGCGGTCAGGTGGCGCAGGGCGGCGCCCGAGCAGCTCATGTCGGTGAAGCTCCTGACCCGAAGCCTGCGGGCGATCCGCCCCGGGTAGTTCCGTTCCGAGCGGCGGCAGGAGACGGGCGACCCCGGACGGGCCCGCGAGATGTGGGGGGCCGAGGTGTAGGAGTCTCCGAGCGCCACGTAGCGCAGGGGCGCGTCCGCCTTCGCCGCGGCCGGAACCTGCGGTCCGAGCAGCGGCAGGCAGGCCGCGGCGGTGGCGC
This sequence comes from Actinocorallia aurantiaca, assembly GCF_039533685.1. NCBI lineage: Bacteria > Bacillati > Actinomycetota > Actinomycetes > Streptosporangiales > Thermomonosporaceae > Actinocorallia > Actinocorallia aurantiaca. The sequence goes on from NZ_BAAATZ010000006.1 coordinate 275,823, forward strand.
ATGCCATGCTCTTGAGCGGGAAACTGTCGCGCATGGTAGCCATTCGAACACTTGGATCCGGTGATCCGGGGCACGATACGGCGTGCGGACCGGAGACTGCGCCGAGCGGTCGATCGGGCAGAATCACTGGAAGGAAGATCGCCGGACCCGTGGGGCCGGTGAGGTACCGGAGACGAGGAGACGGAAATGCGGATCGGCATCTCGATGACCGAGGGCGGCGGACCTGACGCCCTGGAGCGCCTCACCGACGACGTACGGCGGGCCGCCGACGACGGGTTCGCCTCCGCCTGGCTCTCCCACATCTTCGGCCTCGACGCGCTGACCTCTCTGGCGATCGCCGGCAGCCGGGTGCCGGGCATCGAACTGGGCACCTCCGTCGTGCCGACCTATCCCCGCCACCCGGCGGCGCTGGCGCAGCAGGCCAGGACCACGGCGCTGGCGCTGGGCGGGCAGCGCCTCACCCTCGGCGTCGGCCTTTCCCACAAAATAGTCATCGAGGACATGTTCGGCTACGACTTCAGCCGTCCCGTCCGCCACATCAAGGAGTACCTGTCGGTGCTCTCGCCGCTGCTGGACGGGCAGGCCGCCGCGTTCTCCGGCGAGACGGTCAAGGGTCAGATCTCCCTGTCCGTCCCGAACGAGGGCCGCGTCCCCCTCGTCATCGCCGCCCTGGGCCCGAAGATGCTGAAGGTCGCCGCCGAGCAGTCCGACGGCACGATCCTGTGGATGACCGGCCCCAAGACCGTCCGCGAGCACATCGTCCCGACCATCAGGGCCGCCGCCGAGGCCGCGGGCCGCCCCGACCCCCGCGTCGTGTGCATCCTCCCCGTGGGCGTCACCGACGACGTCGAGGCCGCCCGCGCCCGAGCCGACGAGGTCTTCGCGGTGTACGGCCACCTCCCGTCCTACCGCGCCATGATGGACCGCGAGGGCGTGGCCGGCCCCTCCGGCCTCTCCGTCATCGGCGACGAGGACACCGTCACCGCCGCGATCGAGGACCTGAAGGACGCGGGAGTCACCGACTTCGTCGCCGGCAGTTTCCTCTCCGGCAAGGACAAGGAGCGCACCCGCGCCCTCCTCAAGTCCCTCCTCTGAGTCCCGCTTCGCCGCGGCCGGCCGATCCGCAGAACCGAACACGCCCCTCCCGCGTCTACCGGTAGGGAGTCCGCTGGAGGGTGGCATGACGCATTCGGTAGTCGTGGTGGATCCGCAGCTTCCCCTGGAGGAGCAGCGGATCCTGAAGAGCGCGCCCGACGCGCTGTACGGCCCCGTCGAGACGGTTCCCGAGCCGCGTCTCGGCGGGCGGACGGGACGCGACGCGCTCTTCGCGCTCTGGCAGGCGCCGGCCTGGACGTTCCTGCCCGGCCTCATGGGCACCTTCCACGGGTCCCGGGTCAGGGCGGCCGGACTGGCCGCCCAGGCGGCGCTGGCCGGGGCGTTGTTCTGGCAGCCTCAGCCCGTCTTCACCGCGCTCGTGCTCGCCGTCCTGCCGTCGGCCTTCCTGGTGCTCCTCGCGCTCTGCGGCGAGGACGCCGCCGGCAGGCTCGCCCGCCGCCGCCACGGGCACTACGTGCAGTACGGCGACCTCGCCCAGAAGTACCGCTCGCTGCTCTACCGGACGGCGCAGTCCGTCGAGACCGTCCTGGAGTCGGAGGTCAACGCCCAGGGGCTGCTCGACGACGTGCGCAACACCGTCACGCTGCCCGCGCAGCAGTGGGAGATCGCCCGGACGCTGATGGAGCTCGACCGGCTCACCGACGAGCACGAGGGAGCCCGGGCCGACGATCCCCGCGTGGCCGAGCTGCTGGCCCCGCAGAAGGAGGTCCTGCGCCTGGCCACCGCCTCGGTGACCGAGCGGATCGCGGCGCTGGAGGGGTACGCCGCGCGGACGCGGGCCGCCGACGAGGCGCTGGAGCAGTGGAGGACGGTCCAGCGGCTCGCCGCCAACGGCGACGCCTACCAGGAGCTGCTGGCCCGCACCGTGCGCGACGAGCTGGCCCGCGCCGAGATCGACGGCCTGACCGAGCAGGCCCGGATCGTCGAGGAGGCGCTGCACGCCAGCGTCGCCAAGGCCCGCCGCGCCGGGCTGTCCCTGGTCCCCGACCTGAAGGCGAGCTGACCGATGGCCGAGCGTGCTCCCGTGCCCCGCGACTCCCGGGCGGGCTTCTCCCGGGGCGGCCACCGGCTGTTCTCTCCGGTGCCCGGCTGGGTCAACGCGATAGGCGCCCTCCTGCTGGCGCTGGCGGCCTTCGTGGTGCTCCTGGCGGCGGTTCCGGGCGGGTCCTGAGCTTCGGTCACCAGAATCCGAGGGTGAGCCGCGGCACCATCAGCGACATGCCCGTCGTGTACCACCAGAGTGCGGCGAGCGCCACCGTCCCGGCCGCGCCGAGGAAGACCCGCCACGGCGGCAGCGTCCTCCAGGGCGGGACCCACCGGGCGCGCGGGTCGAACACCTTCAGCGAGGCGGGCCCTCCGAGGAAGCCCAGCGCGAGCATGCCGGGGCCGGCGAACGGCGCCACCGCCAGCATCCCCGCCGACCACACCACGCCGATCCCCAGCATGCCCACCGAGACGACTCCCGCCGCCACCATGCCCACCGCGAGGAATCCCCGGGCGAGCTGCCCGAAGGCGACGACCCCGGTGGCGATCTGGCCGATGGCGATCACCCCGTTCGCCACCTGCCCGATGGCGATGATCCCGGTGGCCTCCTGGCCGACCGCGACGAAGGCGACGTCCGACCCGTCCGCCGTGAAGATCCGCATAGCGGGAGCATAGATCCGGAGCTCCTCGCACATCACCCGTTTCCCACCGACCCCGCCGAAACGGGCGAGGCGGTCCACCGGTTCTCGCTGGCCGCTTCTTGTCATGGCGCGGGCGGCCGTTCGCCCGTACCATCCGGGAAACTCTGATATCGAGACTTCCGGGTGGGTCATGACCCGTGCGTTCACGGCGATTCTGGCGATGACGGCGTTGTTCCTGCTTCCCGTGCCCGCCGCGGCGAAGGCCGCGGGAGGGTTCCCCGAAGGGTTCATGTGGGGGGTGGGGGTGTCCGGGTTCCAGCATGAGGGGCACTACCCGGACAGCAACTGGAAGCGGTTCCTGGCCGCGCGCAAGGAGAAGGACCCGTACCAGAACAGCGTGGACTTCCGGCACCGCTACCCGGAGGACCTCCAGCGCGCGGCCTCTCTGGGGGTCGGGGTCTTCCGCACGTCCGTCGAGTGGGCGCGGGTCGAGCCCGAGCGCGGGAAGACCGACTGGAAAGAGGTCCGGTACTACGACGACCTCGTCTCGCGGATGGTCTCCCACGGGATGCGGCCGATGCTGAGCCTCAGCCATTTCGTGCATCCGGGCTGGGTGCACGACCAGGGGGCGTGGAAGAACGAGCGGACGATCGAGGACTGGCTGGACTTCGCGGAGTTCGTCGTCAAGCGCTACGCGAAGTACGACGTGCTGTGGGTGACGTTCAACGAGGCGAGCTACTACATCCTGGACGAGGTCCGGAACAAGGCGCTCAAGCTCTCCGAGGTGCCCACGATGAGCGCCAATCTCGTCAAGGCGCACCGCAGGGCCTACGACCTGATCCACCGGCTCGACGACGACGCCATGGTCACCGCGAACGTCGCCTACAGCACCGTCCTCAACCCGCTGTTCGACCGGGCGCTGTTCACCGAGGTCCCCGACAAGCTCGACTACATCGGGCTCGACTACTACCTCAGCATGAGCGCCGCGAACCTGACGGTGCTCCGGGTCTTCAGCGGCGAGTACTGGACGATCGAGCCCGAGCCCGACGGCCTGTACCACGTGCTGCACGACTACCACCGGAGGCTCCCGCACCTGCCGATCTACATCATCGAGAACGGCGCGGGCACCGACGACGGCAAGCCGCAGGCGGACGGCTACCAGCGTTCTCACTCCATCAGCGACCACGTCTACTGGATCCATCGCGCCATCCGGGACGGCATCGACGTGATCGGCTACAACTACTGGTCGCTCCTGGACGCCTACGAGTGGGGCGCCTACCGTCCCCGTTTCGGCCTCTACACGGTGGACGTGAAGACCGATCCGTCCCTGACGCGCCGTCCGACGGAGGCCGTGGCGACCTACCGCGGCATCATCCGCCGCAACGGCCTGCCGAAGGGATACGTCCCCGTCAAGGAACCTGCCCGCTGCTCGCTGCCCGCACTGCTGACCACCTGCCGTTCCCTCCCGGAAACCCCGCCTTATCCCGAATAAGAGGTCTCTCCCCACAGACCCCTAGAAAGTGCTTGCTTACTGCTTTAGGCTGCCGGACCATGAGCACACCGTCGATCTCCGTGCCCGGGCGGGTCGCCCAGCCCGAGGTCGCGCTGGCCCGGTACGGCGAGCGCGCGCAGGTCTTCCTCGACGCCCTGGCCTGGGGGGACCCGACCGCCGACGCGGTCGTCGCCGAACTGGTGGCGATGGGGCGCGGCAAGGGCATGAAGATGATCCGCAAGGGCCTGGCCGAGGGGATCGGGAGCCTGGAGGAGGCGCCCGAGTCGATCGTGCGGCTCTTCGAGGAGATCGACCACCGGCCCGAGTGGCTGCGGCAGGATCTGCTGGACGAGGCGGCCCGCGCCTACTGCAGGCACCCCGTCACGATCGGGCTGGCGCTCGGACCGGCCTCCCTGGTGGGCAGCTACGTCAACGGCGCGGCGGTCGAGCCGCTCGCGCTCACCCGCAGGTTCACCGACCAGGGCCAGGTGCGCACCTTCGAGACCGCCTCCTGGCTGTGGGCCACCACCCGTCCGGGCGGGCTGGAGCGCTTCGCGCCCGGGGTCGCCGCCACCGTGCGGGTGCGGCTGATCCACGCTTTCGTCAGGTACCACATCCTCGACGGCATGCCCTGGGACTCCGGGCGGCTCGGCCACCCGATCAACCAGGCCGACTCGGCCTACACCCTGATCGAGTTCAGCCTCATCCCGCTGCGGGTCATGAGGCAGTTCGGCATCCGCCACACCCGCCGGGAGCGGGAGGCGATCTACCACCTGTTCCGGTACGTCGGATATCTCATGGGCATCGACGAGCGGGTCCTGCCCCGGACCGAGGAGGAGTTCGTCGAGCTGGAGCGGATCTACCACCTGACCGGCTCGGAGCCCAGCGACTACAGCCGCGAGCTCGTCGCCGAACTGCTCGACACGATCATGCCCGACAGCCTGGCCGACCAGAGCGGGAAGCTGGCCCCCGTGGTGCGCAGGCTGGCCCGTCCGATGAACCACGGGCTCTCCCGCGCGTTCACCGGCGACCGCACCGCCGACCTGCTGAACGTCGAGCGCAACGCCTGGCGCCACCTCCCGGCCGTGCTCACCCCGCCGGTCTTCCTTTTCAACGAGCTCCAGCGGCTCATCCCCGGCGAGCTGGACCGCAAGCTGCGCCGCAGCCTGAAGTTCGTCGACGACGCCACCAAGGCCACCGCCGAGCGCCTGGGCATCGGCCACGACCTGGTCGACACGTCGGCAGCCTCCGGAGCGGACGCCTCCCACCCGGCCGCGGTCGCCGACGCCTGAGCCCGCAGGACGGGTCAGGCGAGGCAGGACGGGTCAGGCGAGGATGAGGAAGAGCCTTTCGAGCTCCTCCTCGGTCATCGGAGGCGCCTTGTCGTCGTCGGCGGCGGCGGCCATGCACTGGCGCATGCCACCGGCGACGATCTTGAAGCCGGCGCGGTCGAGCGCGCGCGAGACGGCGGCGAGCTGGGTGACGACGTCCTTGCAGTCGCGACCCGCCTCGATCATGGCGATGACGCCCGCCAGCTGGCCCTGGGCCCGGCGGAGCCGGTTCAGCACCGGACCGGCGACCTCCTCCTCGACCTTCATGTGGACCTCCCGTGCACGATCGGGCCTCGCTTCATGGCACCC
>NZ_BAAATZ010000006.1:281739-362796 GCF_039533685.1 Actinocorallia aurantiaca
GGGGGCCCGCCGCCGGACGCGGGGCGTCCGGCGGCGATGCCTTCCGGGGACATGCCCGAGAAGACTTTCGGGACGGCTCTCAGGCCTGTTCCGACTCGGCGATCTGGCGCCGCACCTCTTCCATGTCCAGCTGCTTGGCCTGGTCGACGAGGTCCTCCAGCGCGGGCTCGGGGAGCGCGCCGGGCTGGGAGAAGATGACGACCTTGTCCTTGATGACGGCCAGCGTGGGGATCGAGGTGATCTGGAAGGCGCTCGCCAGTTCCGGCTGCGCCTCGGTGTCGATCTTGGCGAAGACCACGTCGCCGTGCCGCTCCGAGACCCGCTCGAAGACCGGCGCGAACTGGCGGCACGGACCGCACCAGGACGCCCAGAAGTCCAGCAGGACGACACCCCCCTGGTCCACGGCCTCCTGGAAGGTGTCCTTGGTCAGCTCCACGGTCGTCATGCTCTCTCCTCTCTGGATACCCCTACGGGTATCAGAACACCGGCGAGGGCTTATTTGTTCCCCCGGCACGGACGACCGCAGCGAAGCGAGGATCGGCCGTGCCGCCTCCGGGGGCCCGGGGGTCGCCCCCCGGAAGAAGAAGATCCGCCGACCGCAGCGAAGCGAGGACCGGCCGTGCCGTCCCCCGGAAGAAGAAGAGCCCGGGAGAGGGTCAGCGGACGGTCCAGCCGCCGTCGACGGTGACGGTCTGGCCGGTCATGAAGGTGGACGCGTCGCTGGCCAGCAGGAGCAGCGCGCCGTCGAGCTCGCCCGTCCGGCCGCCCCGGCCCATGGGGGTGTTGCGCACCAGCCAGCGGTGGCTCTGCTCGTCGGCGAACATGTCGTCGGTGGCCTCGCTGGGGAACCAGCCGGGGGCCAGCGCGTTGACCCGCACGCCGTGCCGCGCCCACTGCACGCCCAGGTCGCGGGTGAGGCCGACGACGCCGGACTTCGCGGCCACGTAGGAGGCCTGCGAGGAGGGGTAGGCGGCGACCAGGCCCAGGATGGAGGCGATGTTGATGATGCTGCCCCCGCCCGCGGGGATCATCTCGCGGGCGAAGAGCGTCGCCAGGGCGAAGGTGGAGGTGAGGTTCAGCGCGACGATGCCCTCGAACTCCTCGACGGTCTCGTCCAGCGCGGCCTTCTGGTAGCCGTGTCCGGCGTTGTTCACCAGCACGTCGACGCGGCCCGTCTGCGCCAGGGACGTGCGCAGCAGCTCCCGGCGCGAGGCGTCGTCGGTCACGTCGCAGACCGCCGGGACGATGCCGGGCACCCGCTCGGCCAGCTCCTCGAGGCGGTCCTTGCGCCGCGCGGCGGCCACGACGGTGGCGCCGGAGCGGGCGAGCAGTTCGGCGAACCGGGCGCCGAGTCCGCTGGAGGCTCCGGTGACGACCGCGACCCGGCCGGAAAGGTCGGCGGTGAGCGAGCCCGGACCCGTCGGGAGGGCGTTCTCAGGCTGTGCGTTCACGGTTCTTCTCCCGCAGATCGTTGACGAGGAAATGATCCCACTTGTACCGTACCGATCGGTCGGTACGCAATATGGCCTCTGTCCCCGTCCGCACGAGCGAAGGCCTGGTCTCGAGTTGTCCCCGCAACGTGAACGCATCCTCAAGGCAGCCGCCCGCCTCTTCGCGCGGGACGGCTACCACGGCGCGGGCATGGCCCTGCTGGAACAGGAGGTCGGCCTCAAGCGGGGCGCGCTGTACCACCACATCGGCAACAAGGAGTCCCTGCTCTACGAGATCAGCCGCACCCAGCTGGAGCACATGGTCGGCATCGCCTCGAAGATCGTCGAGGAGACCCCCGACGAGGCCGAGTGCTTCCGGCGGCTGGCCCGCGCCCTCCTGCGCAACATCGCCGACCACCGGCTGGAGTGGACCGTCCACTACCGCGACTTCAACGCCCTCACCGGCGAGCGGCTGGAGCACGTGCTGGAGCTGCGCCGCCGGTACTCCGAGATCTGGCAGCGCGTCTACGCCTCGGGCGTGGAGCGCGGGATCCTCCAGCCCGCCGAGCCCCGCGTCGCCGTCCTCGGAATCCTCGGGATGTTCAACTACTCGTACCTGTGGATCGAGGCCGAGGGACGGCTCGGCACCGACCGGATCGCCGACCTGTACTGCGACATCTTCCTGCGCGGAGTCCTGCTCCCGCCCCACCCCGCACCGCCCGCAGCCGAGGAGTAAGGCACATGGAATCGTTCGTGCAGTTCCGCAAGGGGACGACACCCGACCACGTCCACCGGGACCTCGACGGCCTGAAGGACGACGAGCTGGGCCGGATGGGCTTCACCGGCCGGCAGGCCCAGCTCTACCGGCGCAACGACCCGACCGTCTACCGGGCCGAGGGCCCGATCCAGCTGCACGCCGCGTTCGTCGACCAGCTCGACCCCACCGACCTGACGGATCCGCGCGGCAACCCCCTGCCGCTCTATGAGAACGACGACGTGCGGTTCCTGCTGAGCCGGCGGGCCGAGGCGATGCCGTTCTTCGCCCGCAACGTCGGCGGCGACGAGCTCTTCTTCGTCCACCGCGGGACCGGCGTCTTCCAGACGGAGTTCGGCCCGATCCCCTACGAGCCGGGCGACTGGGTGCTGCTGCCCAAGGCCGTCACCTACCGGCAGCTGCCCGACGAGGGGTCCGACGGGGCCTTCCTCATCATCGAGACCGTCGACGAACTGCGCACCCCGCCCGCCGGGATCCTGGGCAGGCACTTCCCGTTCGACTCCTCGACCGTCTTCGTGCCCGAGCCGGAGGTCCTCACCGACGGCGGCCCCGAGTGGGAGATCCGCCTGACCCGGCGGGAGCAGCAGGGTTCGATCTTCTACCCCCACAACCCCTGCGACGTGGAGGGCTGGAAGGGCGACTACTTCCCCTTCAAGTACAACATCCGGGACTACAACGCGATCATGTCGCCCGGGATCCACCTCCCGCCGACCGTCCACCTCTTCCTGCAGGCCGAGGGCGTCGTCGTCCTGAACTTCCTGCCGCGGCCCGCCGAGAGGCGGCCCGGCGCCGAGCGCATGCCCTGGTACCACCGCAACGCCGACTACGACGAGGTCGCGCTCTTCCACGGCGGCAGCCTGTTCGGCATCGACATGCCCGCCGGGCTGATCACCCACTCGCCGCAGGGCGTGCACCACGGCCCGCCGGAGAAGGCGCGCGAGCGCTCCCGCCGGAAGTTCGACCAGTACGACGAGATCGGCTGGTCGGTGATGTCGATCGACGTCCGCCGCCCCCTGAAGGTCAACCCCGCCCTCCTCCCCGAAGCGAGCGTGAACGCATGAGCGACACCGCGCGGGCCAGGTCCTACGACCGCGTGCCCTTCCTCGTCACCTTCCTGGACGACTCCCCCGTGCGCGACACCTACGGCGGCACCGGCGAGTTCGTCGTGCTCGAGGCGCACCTGCTGCGCCCGCAGAAGGCGTCGGACACCGTCATCATCCTCATGCACCCGATCGGCGGCGGCGCGTACCTGCCGATGACGGTCGCGCTGGCCAAGGCCGGGCACCACGTCATCTACTGCAACAGCCGCTACCGGGGCGTGGACAGCGCCCTGATCATGGAGAAGGTCACCCAGGACCTCGGCGCGTGCGTCCGCCACGCCAAGGAGAAGTTCGGTTACTCCAAGGTCGTCCTGGCCGGCTGGAGCGGCGGCGGCGCGCTGTCGGCCTTCTACCAGGCCCAGGCGGAGAACCCGACGGTCACCCGCACCCCGGCGGGGGACTTCCCCGACCTCACCGCGTCCGGCCTGATCCCCGCGGACGGACTGATGCTGCTGGCCGCGCACGTCAGCCGCCACCAGACCCTCACCGAGTGGATGGACCCGTCCCTCCTCGACGAGCACGACCCGTCCGTCCGGGACCCCGAACTGGATCTCTACAATCCCGAGAACCCGAACCAGCCTCCTTACAGCCAGGAGTTCCTGGAGCGCTACCGGGAGGCGCAGATCGCCCGGAACCGGCGGATCACCGCCTGGGTGAAGGCGAAGCTCGCCGCCCTGAAGGCCGCCGGACGCCCGCATGACGAGTTCGGGTTCGTCGTGCACGGGACCATGGCGGACCCCCGCTGGCTGGACCCGTCCGTGGACCCCAACGACCGCCGCCCCAACTGGTGCTACCAGGGCGATCCGCGCGTGGTGAACATGAGCCCGGTCGGCCTCGCCCGCTTCACGACCCTGCGCAGCTGGCTGTCGCAGTGGAGCTACGACGAGGCGCACGCCGACGCCGAGCGCTGCGCGCCGGACGTCTCGGTGCCCGTCCTGGTCATCGGCAACTCCGCCGACGACGCCTGCACGCCCAGCCATACCCGCCGGATCTTCGCGGCCTTCACCCACGAGGACAAGGAGATCCACGAGATCAAGGGCGCGACCCACTACTACATGGGGCCCGACCAGCTGCCCCACCTCCAGGAGGCCGTGGGCCTGGTCGGTGACTGGCTGGGCCGCCACGGCCTGTCCGCCTGACGTGATCCGTGTGATCCCGCGTCCGCCCGGTCAGGTGGGGCTGTGCTCCCCCATCCTGGCCAGGCGGACGTGAATGCCCCGGAAGTGGGCGGACATCGCGACGGCCGCGGCCGGACGGTCGTGCGCGCGTAGCGCGTCATAGATCTCGCGGTGGCGCAGGGCGATCTCCAGGGGGCTCTCGTCCGCGGGGGCCAGGTCGTGGCGCAGGGCGTTGTAGACGTCCCAGAAGGCGTTCAGCAGCTGGCTGACGATCGGATTGGCCAGCGGCTGGTAGAGCAGTTCGTGGAAGCGCCGGTCGGTGTCGGGGGTGACGCCGCCCGCGGCCGCCTCCGCCTCCATCTTGACCATGATCTCGTCCAGCTCGGGCGTCTCGTCGGCCAGCCCGCGCTCGATGACCTGGTCGATCAGGCCGCGTTCCAGGACCTCGCGGACCTCCACCAGGTGGGCCAGGTCGTTGTGGCCGTTCTGCTGGGAGATCCTGGCGTGGAAGGTCAGCTCGTCGACCAGCGCGCCCAGGGACATCGAGCCCACGTACATGCCGAAGCCGTGCTTGATGTCGACGATCCCGACGGCCTGCAGGGCCTTCAGCGCCTCGCGCAGCGAGTTGCGGCTGACGTCCAGTTCGTCGACCAGTTCGAACTCGGTGGGCATGGGGTCTCCCACCGCGAGGTTGCGTTCCAGGATCAACTGCTTGATCCGCTGCTGGACCTCCTCGGTGCGGCTGCTGCGCGGCGACCGGCTCGCACGGCGTCCGGGCCGTGCTGCCGTCATCCGTTCACGCTCCACATACCGACCCCGTTTCTTCCACAGGCGACATCTTGACCCGGCCTAGAGCGAGGCTTAGCCTACACCGGACACTCGACGTTGGATGTCCTACATCCGTCATCGGTTCTTTGCGGATATATTGCGTATCCCCCGCAAACCCCCTCATTGCCTGGGAGCAGATGTGACAGAGGCACAAAACGGACACGGTGCGAGCCGCCGTGACTTCCTCAAGTACTCCGGCCTGGTCGCCGGCGGCGCCGCCATCGCGGCCTCGCTCTCCGCCTGTGGCGGACCCTCCTCCACCGGCAGCAGCGATTCCTCGTCCGGGTCCAAGGACTCCATCGACGTCGCCCTCGCCTACGCGCTGTCCACGGGCTTCGACCCGATGACGGCCTCCAGCGCCGTGGCCACCGCGGCCAACCTCCACACGCTGGAGTCCCTGGTAGACCTCGACCCGGCCACCCGCGAGGCCTACACCGCGCTCGCCAAGGCGATGCCCGAGGAGGTCGACCCGACCACCTACCGGGTGGTCCTGCGCGACGGCGCCAAGTTCCACGACGGCTCCGCGGTCACCGCCGAGGACGTCATCTACAGCTTCGAGCGCGTCCTCAAGCCCGAGAACGCCTCGCTGTTCTCCCAGTTCCTGCCCTTCCTGGACTCGGTGAAGAAGGTCGACGAGACCACCGTCGAGTTCAAGCTCAAGTACGCCTTCCCGATGTTCGCCGAGCGCCTGGCGGTCGTGAAGGTCGTGCCGAAGGCCGTCGTCGAGGCCGACCAGAAGAAGTACGACGCGATGCCCATCGGCTCGGGTCCGTTCAAGTACGTCAGCGCCTCGGCCACCGACGGCATCGTGTTCGCCAAGTTCGACGACTACAACGGGCCCCGTCCCGCTCTGGTCAAGAAGATGAACTGGCAGCTGCTGACCGACCCGTCGGCCCGCGTGACCGCGCTGCAGTCCGGCCGCGTCCAGGCCATCGAGGCCGTGCCGTACCTGAACGTCGAGGAGCTCAAGAGGAACTCCACCGTCGAGGCGGTGCAGAGCTTCGGCCTGATGTTCCTGATGTTCAACCTCAAGTCCAAGCCGTTCGACGACGTCCGCGTCCGCCAGGCCCTGCACTACGGCCTGGACACCGGCAAGCTCATCGAGACCGCGCTGCTGGGCAACGCCGAGGCCGCCACGGGCTACCTGCCCAAGAGCCACCCGGACTACGTGCAGGCCGAGACGGTCTACACCTACGACCCGGACAAGGCCAAGGCGCTGCTCAAGGAGGCCGGCGTCAAGGACCTCGCGATCGACCTGGTCCTCACCGACACCGACTTCGTCAAGGACTGCGCCCCGCTGATCAAGCAGAGCTGGGACGCGATCGGCGTGAAGACCACGCTGAACATCGGCCAGTCCGGCGGCCAGTACACCAACCTCGTCGACACCGGCAAGTACCAGGTCATGGCCGCCCCCGGCGACCCGTCGGTCTTCGGCAACGACACCGACCTGCTCATGCGCTGGTTCTACGTCGGCACCTGGCCCAAGACCCGGCACAACAGCGACGGCACCCCCGAGGGCAAGAAGGTCGTCGAGCTGCTCGACAAGGCCGCCCGCGAGACCGACGCCGCCGCCCGCAAGAACCTGTGGACCGAGGCGTTCAACACCGTCGCCGAGCACGCCGCCCTGTACCCGATCTTCCACCGCAAGCTCAACACCGGGTGGGACGACAAGGCGCTCAAGGGCTTCAAGCCGCTGCCGACCACCGGCATGTCGCTGCTGAACGTCGGCCGGGCCTAGAGCGACGGGACGGCGTAGACCATGAGCGCGATCCTCCGCATGACGGCGCGACGCCTGCTGACCTTGGTGCCGTTGGTGCTGGGGATCACGCTGTTCGTCTTCGTCGTCCTGCGCTTCTCACCGAACGACCCCGCGTACAACGCGCTGGGCGACGGGGCGAGCCCCGAAGCCCGCGCGGCGTACGCCGAGGCCAACGGCCTGAACGACCCGCTGCTCGTGCGGTACCTGAGGTTCCTGGGCGACCTGGTCCAGGGCGACCTCGGAGTCACCTCGCCGCCGAGCAGGCCGGTCACCGACGTCATCGCCACCGCGTTCCCGCTGACCCTGCAGCTCACCCTGCTGGGCGTGCTGCTCGCCGTGGTCGTGTCCACCGTCCTGGGCGTCACCGGCGCCCTCTTCCGGGACCGGTGGCCCGACCAGGTGATCCGCGTGGTGTCGATGGCGGGCGTGGCCATGCCCTCCTTCTGGCTGGGCATCCTGCTCATCCAGCAGTTCTCCCTCAACTGGGAGCTGCTGCCGACCGGCGGGTACGTCAACCCGTCCGAGTCGGTCTCCGGCTGGCTGAAGAGCATGGCGCTCCCGGCGATCTCGCTGGGCCTGCCCGTGGCCTCGCTGCTGACCCGGATCATCCGCACCTCGATGGTCGAGGAACTCGACCGCGACTACGTGCGCACCGCGATCGGCAGCGGGCTCCCCCGCGTGGTCGTCGTGGGGCGCAACGTGCTGCGCAACGCGCTGATCACCCCGCTGACCGTGCTGGGGCTGCAGGTCGGCTACATGCTCAGCGGCGCGGTCGTCATCGAGGCGATCTTCGGCCTTCCCGGCCTGGGCACCCTCATCATGCAGGGCGTGACGGCCGGAGACCCCGGCCTCGTCCAGGGCGTGGTGCTCTACATCGCCCTCGCCTTCGTCGTCGTCAACCTGGCCGTCGACATCCTCTACCTCTTCGCCAACCCGCGTCTGAGGGGTGCCTCCTGATGCGTACGATCCTCTCCGGGCTCGCAGGAACCCTGCGCAAGCTCTCCACGGCGTCCCGGATCGCCCTGGGCTTCGTCCTGGTCGTGGCGGCGATGGGGCTCCTCGCCCCGCTGATCGCCGTCCACGACCCGCTGCTCACCGGCGTCCCGCAGCAGCCGCCGTCGGGTGAGCACTGGTTCGGCACCGACCGGGTCGGCCGCGACGTCTTCTCCCGGATCGCCCACGGCACCCGCTGGTCGCTGGCGATCGGCCTGGGCGCGACCGCGCTCGCGCTCATCGCCGGCGCGGTCCTCGGCTCGCTGGCCGCGACCTCACGCAAGGCCGTCGACGAAGTGATCATGCGGGGCCTGGACGTCATCATGGCGTTCCCGATGGTGGCGCTGGCCGCCGTCATGGTCACCGTCTTCGGCAACAGCCTGCCCGTCCTGATCTGCACGATCGCGTTCCTGTTCGTCCCGCAGATCACCCGTGTCATCCGCGCCAACGTGCTGTCGCAGTACGGCGAGGACTACGTCAACGCCGAGCGGGTCATCGGCGCCGGGCGCTTCCACATCCTGAGCAGGCACGTCGTCATCAACTGCGCGGCGCCGATCCTGGTGTACTGCACCGTCCTGGTCGCCAACGCGATCGTGTTCGAGGCGAGCCTGTCGTTCATCGGCGCGGGCGTGCAGGACCCCGACCCCTCGTGGGGCAGCGTGATCGCCTACGGCAAGGCGCTGGTGCTGTCCGGCGGCTGGTGGGCGACGTTCTTCCCCGGCGTGTTCATCCTGCTGACGGTGCTGGCGCTGAACGTCCTGTCCGAGGGCGTCTCCGACGCCTGGGCCGCCCCGACCGCGCGGGTCAACCCCGCCGGCAAGGTCGTCGACCCGCTGGAGTCCCCCGAGGCCGCCACCGCGCCGACCGCCGTGGTCGAGCTGAGCGACGGCCTGCGCAGGGCCGGCGAGCGGCTGGCCGAACGGGCGCGTCCGCTGCCCGAGGGCGAACCGCTGCTGCGGGTCCGGGACCTGGCGATCGGCTTCGCCGACCGGCACGACGGCGTCGACATCGTCGACCGGATCAGCTTCGAGGTGCGGCCCGGCGAGGTGCTCGGCCTGGTCGGCGAGTCCGGCTGCGGCAAGAGCCTCACCAGCCTCGCGATCATGGGCCTGGAGCCGAAGGGCGCCCGCATCGGCGGGCAGATCCTCTTCGACGGGCGCGACCTGCTCACCCTGCCGGAGGGCGAGCGGCGCAGGCTGCTCGGCCACGACATGGCGATGATCTACCAGGACGCGCTGTCCTCGCTGAACCCGGCGATGACCATCAGGTCCCAGCTCAAGCAGGTGCACCGGCGCGGCGGCACCCGCACCCCCGAGGAGCTGCTGGAGCTCGTCGGCCTCGACCCGGCGCGCACCCTCAGGAGCTACCCGCACGAGCTGTCCGGCGGCCAGCGCCAGCGCGTCCTCATCGCCATGGCCCTGTCCCGCGACCCGCGCCTGATCGTCGCCGACGAGCCGACCACCGCGCTCGACGTCACCGTCCAGGCCCAGGTCATGCGGCTCCTGCTGCGCCTGCGCGAGGAGCTGGGCTTCGCCCTCATCCTCGTCTCCCACGACCTGGCCCTGGTCTCCGACGTCACCGACCGCGTCGTGGTGATGTACGGCGGCCAGATCGCCGAGTGCGGCGCCACCCCGCAGGTCGTCGGCGCTCCCCGCCACCACTACGCGCGGGGCCTGCTCGACTCGGTCCTCTCCCTGGAGGCCGCCGACGTCCGGCTCGCCCAGATCCGCGGCGTCGTGCCGTCCCCGTCGGCCTTCCCGAAGGGCTGCCGCTTCTCCGACCGCTGCGCCGCGGCCACCGACCTGTGCGCCACCACCCACCCGGAGCTGGACGGCGAACGCTCCGTCCACGCCTTCGCCTGCCACCACCCCATCGGCGGCGCCCCCGCCGGCGGGGCGGCCGCCGGACCGGCCAAGACCCTCGCGGGAGGTCTTTCATGAAAGAGGCGGCGAGCGTGAAAGAGGCGCCTGACACGCGGGACGCGGCCGTGATGGAGCTGCGGGACGTGCACGTCCAGCATCCGACGCGGGGCGGAGGGCTGTTCAGCAGGTCCCGGGTCCACGCGATGACCGGAGTCGACCTCGCCATCGCGCGCGGGGAGACCGTCGGGATCGTCGGGGAGTCCGGCTGCGGCAAGTCCACGCTGGCCAAGGTGCTGGTGGGGCTGCAGAAGCCGACCCTCGGGACGGTGCTGTACCGGGGCACGCCCGTGACCGAACTGCCGGAGCGGGAGCGGCGGCGGGTGCTCGGGGCGTCCGTCGGCATGATCTTCCAGGACCCGTCGACCGCGCTGAACCGGCGGCTGCCGATCCGGACGATCCTGCGCGACCCGCTGGACGTGCACCGCAAGGGCACCCCCGCGCAGCGCGACGAGCGCGTGCGGGAGCTGATGTCACTGGTCGGGCTGCCGCCCGTGCTGGCCGACGCGCTGCCGGGCCAGCTGTCCGGCGGGCAGCGGCAGCGCGTGGCGATCGGGCGGGCGCTGGCCATGGAGCCGCAGCTCCTCGTCGCCGACGAGCCGACCTCCGCGCTGGACGTCTCCGTCCGGGCCCAGATCCTCAACCTGATGCTCGACCTGAAGGAGCGGCTGGAACTGTCGATGGTCTTCGTGTCCCACGACATCCAGACCGTCCGGCGCGTGTCCGACCGGGTCGTGACGATGTACCTCGGGCGGATCGTCGAGGAGGCCCCGGCCGTCGCGGTCCCCGACGCCACCCGCCACCCCTACACCCGGGCGCTGTTCTCGGCCACGCCGAGCCTGCTCGACCCGATCGACCCGATCCCGCTGACCGGCCCCGTGCCGTCCGCGGTGACCCCGCCGAGCGGCTGCCCCTTCCGCACCCGCTGCTGGCGGGCCGACGAGACGTGCGCGGACTCCATGCCCGCCTACGCCTCCGGTGACCTTCCCGCGCACCGCTACCGGTGCCACCACCCCGTGACCGGCGAGGCAGACCTCGCCGCCGCCTTCGATCAGGAGATCCTGTGACCACCGTCGCCGCCACCGCCCTCAGCGGTGTCATCCCGCCCATCTGCACCCCGCTGACCTCGGACTTCGAGGTGGACGTGCCGTCGCTGGAGCGGCTCGTCGACTTCCTCGTCGACAACGGCGTGGACGGCCTGTTCGCCCTCGGCTCCACCGGCGAGGTCGCGTTCCTGCCCGACGCGCAGCGGCGCATCGCCCTGGAGACCATCGTGCGGCGGGCGGCAGGACGGGTGCCCGTGATCGCCGGGATCATCGACATGACGACCCTGCGCGTGATCGAGCACGCCAGGACCGCCGCCGAGGCCGGCGTGGACGCGCTCGTCGCCACCGCGCCGTTCTACACGCGCACCCACCCGGTGGAGATCGAGGACCACTTCCGGCGGATCGCCGCGGCCACCTCGCTGCCCCTCTACGCCTACGACGTGCCGGTCTGCGTGCACTCCAAGCTCGACATCTCGATGCTGCTGCGCCTGGCCGCCGAGGGCGTGCTGTCCGGCCTCAAGGACTCCACCGGAGACGACAACGGGCTGCGCTGCCTGCTGGTCGCCCGGAACGACGCCGGCCTGTCGCAGTTCCGGGTCTTCACCGGCTCCGAGCTGACCGTGGACTCCGCCTACCGCATGGGCGTCGACGGCGTCGTCCCCGGCCTCGGCAACGTCGACCCCGCCGGGTACGTCCGCCTCGCCCAGCTCTCCGTGGCCGGCAAGTGGGACGACGCCCGCGAGGAGCAGGAGCGCCTCCTGCGCCTCTTCGACCTCGTCAACGCCGCCCCCGCCGACCGCATGGGCCGCGGCTCCTCCGCCCTCGGCGCCTTCAAGACCGGCCTGCACCTGCGCGGCGTCATCGCCTCGCCCCTGGCCGCTCCCCCGCAGATCCCGCTGAACGAGGCCGAGACCGACCACGTCCGCGGCTGCCTGGACGCCGCCGGCCTGCTCTAGGGCCGAGGTCTTCGACCATCTCGAGATCGCTCTCTATGAAGGGGGGAGCGGCGTACCTCTCCGTCGCGAGGCGAGGCCGTACGCCGCCAGTCCGATGACCGGAACGCTCTACGCGGGGGTGGACATCGGCGGCACCAAGATCGCCGCCGCCCTCGTCTCGGACCAGGGCCGGATCGTGCGGCAGTCCCGCACTCCGACCCCCGCCGAGGGCGGCGCGACAGTGCCCGTCGCCGCCGCCCGCCTCGTCGCCGAGCTCTGCTCCGGGCTCGGCGACGGGGCCGTCACAGCCATCGGCGTGGGCTCCCCCGGCGTCATCGACCGGGCCGCGGGCCGGGTCGTCTCCGCCACCGACGTGCTCCCCGGCTGGGCCGGCATGGAGGTCCGCTCCACGATGGAGGCGCTGACGGGCGTTCCCGTCACGGTCGACAACGACGTCCGCGCCATGGCCTACGGCGAGGCGCAGGCGGGCGCCGGCGCCGGCTTCGCCAGGGTCCTCTACATCTCCGTCGGTACGGGCGTCGGCGGCGCCCTCACCAGGGACGGACGCCTCGAATACGGCGCCCACGGCACCGCGGGGGAGAGCGCCCACCTGCTGGTCCCCGCCACCGGGGCCATCCCCTGCGGCTGCGGCCGCCGGGACCATCTGGAGGCCGTCGCCTCCGGCCCCGCCATGGCCGCCGCCTACGCGGCCCGCACCGGCAGCGCCCTGCCCCTGCCCGAGATCGCCGCGCTCTCCGCCGCGGGCGACCCCGCCGCCCGCGAGGTCGTCCACGGAGCCGCGGCCCTCCTGGGGCGGGCCCTCGCCGGGCTCCTGGCCGTCCTGGACCCCGACGCCCTGGTGATCGGCGGCGGCGCGGCCCAGATCGGCCCCGACTTCCTCGCACCCCTCACCGAGGCGCTCCACGCCGAGGCCCTTCCCCCGCTCCGCGCCCTGCCCGTCCTCCCGGCCCGCCTGGGCACCGACGCCCCGCTCATAGGCGCCGCCCTCCAGGCCATGGCGGCCCTCGCCGAAGAGGCCCCGTGACACCGGGGCACCGCCTCCGTCCGTGAGGCCGTGCCCGCCCGAACGCCGAACCGCCATTCGCCAGAAAGAAAGAGCATCAATGACCCCGAGTGAATTCGCCGGAATCGTCCGCGGACGGCTGATCGTCTCCTGCCAGGCGTGGGACGGGCACCCGCTGCGGGACACCGCGGCGCTCACGCGGATGGCGCAGGCCGCCGTCAAGGGCGGGGCCGCGGCCATCCGCTGCGGCGGCGTGGGCGGCACCCCCGACATCGCCTCGATCGCGGCGGTGGTGGACGTGCCGGTCATCGGGCTCACCAAGGACGGCACGGAAGGCGTCTACATCACCCCGACCGTCGAGGCCGCCCGGGCCGTCGTCGGGGCGGGCGCCCACGTCGTCGCGATCGACGCCACCGACCGCCCCCGCCCCGACGGGCTGGCCTTCGCCGACTCCGTCCGGGCCGTCCACGAGCTGGACGCCCTGGTCATGGCCGACGTGTCCACCCTGGCCGAGGGCCTGGCCGCCGCCGAGGCCGGCGCCGACGTCATCGCCACCACCCTCTCGGGCTACACCCCCGCCAGCCCCAAGAGCGAAGGCCCCAACCTCGCCCTGGTCCGCGCCCTGCGCGAGGCGCTGCCCGGCGCCTTCCTCATCGCCGAGGGCCGCTACCACTCCCCCGCCCAGGCCGCCGCCGCCCTGGAGGCCGGCGCCGACTCCGTCGTCGTCGGCACCGCCATCACCGACCCCGCCTGGATCACCGCCTCCTTCGCCGCCGCCCTGCCCGCCTGAGGCCTCGACGACCTGAAACACACGAGCCCCCGACCTGAACCGGTCGGGGGCTCGTCGTCGCCGTGGCAGTCGCCTCGACGGCTCGCCGTCGGGCCGGACGGGAGGAGACCCGCACGAGCCCTCAGCCCGAGTGGGTCGGGGACCGGGGACTCGCCAGCGGGGCGGCCGCCTCAGGGGCCCGCCGTCGGGCCCGGACGGGACGGGACTCGCGCGAGCCCCCGGCCCGGGTGGGTCGGGGGCTCGCCGTCGGGGGAGGGCGGGTCAGGACAGCAGCGGTTCGCCTATCCAGCCCGTCTCGGTGCAGCCGGGGGGCAGGGCGAAGACGGCCGAGCCGGTGGTGGTGATCCACTCGTTGAGGAGGTCGGATCCGGCCAGGCGCTCCTGGACCGCGGTGAACTGACGGGCCAGGTCGGCCTGGTAGGAGACGAACAGCAGGCCCGAGTCGACGACGCCGTCCGGGGTGACGTCCTCCTCGTAGTTGTAGGCGCGGCGGAGCATGCGGAGGGCCGGATCCTCCACTCTGGCCAGGCGGATGTGGGCGTGGTCGTCGATGACGGGGAAGCCCGCGAAGTCCTTCGCGGTGAAGTCGGGGTCGTCGTTCTCCCCGTCTCCGGTGAGGGGGGCGCCGTCGGCCAGTTTGCGGCCGATGGCGAACTCCTTGGCGGCCTCGTCGGCGGCGTCCCATTTCTCGAGGTCCATGCGGGTGCGGCGGAGGACCATGAAGGTGCCGCCCTTCAGCCAGGAGGGGCCGCCCCCCGAGATCCAGACCGCCCGCTCCAGGTCGACGGGCTGGACGGTGCCGTCGAGCTGGCCCATGAGGTTGCGCTGGGTCTGCCCGGGGGGCTGGGCCTGTGGACTGCGCCGGAAGCCCCGCTGGACCCAGCGGACCGTGGCGAAGTCCCGCGCGTCCTTGACGACCAGCCGGAGCGCGTGGGCGAGGGTGACGGCGTCCTCCCCGCACAGCTGGACCAGGAGGTCGCCGCCGCTCCAGCGTTCCTCCAGCCGGTCTCCCTTGAACTCCGGCAGGTCGGTGAGGGGACGCTGGTGGTCCAGGCCGGCCTTGGTGAACAGGCCGGGGCCGAACCCGAACGTGACGGTCAGCCGGGCCGGGATGCCGGCGAGTTCCGGCTGGGCGTCGGCGAGCCCGGCCCGGCCCTCGGTGAGCCGCCGGGCGTCGTCGGTGAGCAGCCGCATCAGCCGTCCCAGCGACTCCCGGGTGGTCCCCCGCCGCAGGTCGAAGGCGACGAACGCGCCGTAGGTCTGCGGCGGCGTGGCGACGCCCGCCTGGTGGACCCCGTGGAACGGGACGGTCCCGGGCTGCTCGGCCGCGTTCGCCTCGGACTCGCCGGGCGCCGTCCCCCTGCCGGTGAGGTAACCGCCGGTGGCGGCGAGCCCGCCCGCCGCCACCGCGCCGCCGGCGAGGAGTCCCCGCCGGCTCAGTCTCGGTCCGGACATCAGTGCCCCGGCGCGTAGGTCTCGTTGCCGCCCTTGAAGGACTTGACCACGGCGGTGACGTCGACCTTCGTGCCGTCCTTCAGGTTCAGGGTGAAGGCGACCTCACCGCCCGGCTCGAGCTTCTCCTTCAGGCCCATGAGCATGATGTGGTAGCCGCCGGACTTGAGCTCCAGCCGGCCTCCGGCGGGGATGGCGAACCCGCCGTCCTTCTCCTTCATCTCGGTCTGGCCACCGGTTCCGGTGACCTCGTGGAGTTCGACCATCGGCGAGACAGGGGTGGTCGCCGAGACCACGGTGACCTCGGCGCCCGTGGTGTTGACGAGGGTGCCGAACGCGGCGGTCATCCCCTTCTCGGCGGCCTTCACCCAGGCGTTCTCGAAGGTCAGCGGAGCGGCGGCGCTGCTCTCGGAGGCGGAGACGGAGGGAGCGGTGCTCCCTTCCTTGGCGGAGGTGTCGTCAGAGCCGCAGCCGGTGAGGGCGGCGGATCCGAAAGCGAGGGCGGCGAACAGCGTGACGAGTCGAGAGGACATGCGTTTTCTCCATGAGTGCTCTGTCGAAGGGTTTCCTGAGACCCGCGCGAAAGGCGGGCGTGAAGAACGGCCCTCGGGCCGGTGACTTCGGTGGTGCTCAGCCGAGGCCGAGCACCTGGAGACCCTTCGGCGGCCCTCGGAGGACGAGCACGTGCCGCAGCACCATGACGGCACGCGGCCTGACGACTTCCGACGGCACGGCGACGTGCCGCACCGTCTCGGCGGGCAGGGAGGGGACGGGCCGGAACGGCCGCAGCAGCGCCTTGGCCGTCTGCCGGGCCAGCTTCCAGGCGGCTCGTTCGCCCCGGCGCAGCCACCAGCCCGATCCCAGTGCGGCGAGCAGGTGCGCCGCCGTCATGGCCGTGCCGCCTCCGGCGGGTTCGGCGACGAGCTGCTGGAGGTTCCCGTGGTGGCCGAACCCCGTGGCCGCGGCCGTGAACAGGGTGTGCAGCATGAACTGCCCGCCCAGCAGCCCCCCGGTGATCGTGGCGAGGGAACGTTCGTGCCCGGCCAGGACGAAAGCGACGGCCAGCACCCCGGCGAATCCCGCCAGCACGCTTCCCGGCCCCAGCGGCTCCCCGGAGGCCGTCGCGTGCCCCGTGGACGTCAGGAGCACGCACACGGCCGCGAAGACCGAGGCGCGTGCAAGACGGAGCGGGGGTCGGGTGTTCATCTCGTCCGTCATATTGCCACGGCTTCGCGATCTCCTCCCACCGGGTTGTGGAAGACCGCCCGTGTCCCGTTCTCAGGAACACGACACCGGAATACATACCCCCGGGGGTATGTTGACGGGTATAAGACCTGAACGTAAGCAAGGGGGGCTAATAAATGGCGATCAACATCATTCCCATAGAAACCCCGACACTGGGTGACCGCAGCTACCTGGCGACCGACGGCGAGACGGCCTTCGTCGTGGACCCCCAGCGCGACATCGACCGCATGCTGGATCTCGCCGCGAGCAGAGGCGTGATGATCCGGCACGTCTTCGAGACCCACATCCACAACGACTACGTGACGGGCGGCCTGGCCCTGGCCCGCGCCACGGGGGCGGCCTACCACGTCAACGCCGAGGACCCCGTGCGGTTCGAGCACTCCCCCGTCCGCGACGGGGACGTGATCGAGATCGGCCCCCGGATGCGGGTGCGGGTCGTGGCGACCCCGGGGCACACCCACACCCACCTGTCCTACGTTCTCGAATCCGGGGGCGAGACCGTCGCCGTGTTCACCGGCGGCTCCCTGCTGTACGGCTCGACCGGCCGCCCCGACCTGCTCGGCCCCGACCACACCGACGCCCTGGCGCACGCCCAGTACCGGACGGCGCAGAAGCTCGCCTCCGATCTCCCTGACGGCACCGAGGTGTACCCGACGCACGGCTTCGGCAGCTTCTGCTCCTCCACGCAGTCCGACGCCTCGGCGTCCACGATCGGGCGGGAGCGGAAGATCAACCCGGTGCTCACCCAGGACGAGCGGGAGTACGTGGAGACCCTGCTGGCCGGCCTCGGCGCCTACCCCGCCTACTACGCCCACATGGCCCCGCTCAACGCCGAAGGCCCGGACGCGCCCGACCTGTCGGAGCCGCACAGGGCGGACGCCGCCGAGCTCCGGCGCCGCTTGGAAGCCGGTGAATGGGTGGTCGATCTGCGTTCCCGCAAGGCGTTCGCGGCCGGGCACCTGGGCGGGTCGTTCAACTTCGGCCTGGATGGCGCCTTCTCGACCTACCTGGGGTGGCTGATCCCCTGGGGCACGCCGGTGAGCCTGCTCGCGGAGACCCCGGACGAGATCGCCGAGGCGCAGCGCGAACTCGTCCGGATCGGGATCGACCGCCCGGCCTCCGCGGTCACCGGAGACCTGTCCACCTGGACGGGAGGCGAACCCCTGCACGAGGTCGGACTCGCGGGCTTCGCCGAGCTCGGAGCCGTGCGGCACCACCGCCCGGTCGTCGTCCTGGACGTCCGGCGTGATCAGGAATGGGAGGAGTCGCACCTGCCGGGAGCCGTCCACATACCGCTCCACGAGCTGCTGTCGCGGATGGAGGAGGTGCCCGACGGCGAGGTGTGGACGCACTGCGCCTCGGGGTACCGGGCCGCCATCGCGGGTTCCTTCCTGAGCGCCGCGGGCCGCCGCGTCGTGGTGATCGACGACGATTTCGCCAACGCCGGCCGGAGTGGCCTGGAGGTCACCGGCTGAGCCTCCCTTTCGCCGGTTTCCACACCCCTTGCCAGGACCGACTCGCCGGGTGTTACATTTCGTTCACGGAACAACACTCAGCGTGACGACCCTCGTTTCGATCCGGGCCGCCATGCCGCGAGAGAGACGAGGTGCGCCCGATGGGCGAACGGAGAATCCGGTGGCCGTCATGATCGACGAAGTCACCTCGGCACTGGCCGACCTCCTGCGGGTCCGCGGCGAAGACCCCGACTGGGTGGCGATCGGCTCCCTGGAGGCGGGCGCCGCGCTGACCCCGCACCAGATCCACCTGTGCCTGTGCGGCGTCACCGAGCACCCCTACCTGCGCAACGCCCCGCTCGCCGGGCCGCCCGGGCGGCTCCAGCGCCCGCCGCTCGGCCTGCGGATGACCTACGTGGTCACCGGTCTGGGCTTCCAGCCCCTGGATCTGCAGTCCCGGCTGGGCCGGGTGGCGCAGATCTTCCACTCGGTGCCCTCGCTGAGCCCCGACGACCTGGGGCCCCGCCTCGCGTCCCGGCTGCGCAGGCTGACGGTCCGCCTGCTGGACCTGCCGCTGTCCGACCGCACGGCCCTGTGGTCGGCGCACGGCCGTCCCATGCGGCTGGCCCTCTACTACGAGGCGGACGTCGCCCTGACGTGCCCGCCCGAGCAGGAGGACGTGGAGGTCCTCCTCAAACCGCGCGCGAGTCTCCTGGAGCCCGTTCCCTGAAAGCGCGAAGGCGCCCGGGCTCGGACCGGGCGCCTGTCTCCGGCGACGCCGGTCCGACCAGGCGATCCGTCAGTTCGACCAGGCGATCGCCCCGGTGAGGGCGGTCGCGAAGACCACCCACGCCGCGTACGGCAGCAGGAGGATCCCGGCGGTCCGGTCGGCACGCCATGCCCGATGGACGAGCAGCGCGTTCGCCAGGTTGAGCAGCAGGATCTCGACCAGGGCCGCCTCAGGCGACTTGAAGACGAAGAACACCACCGACCAGCCGGCGTTGAGCACCAGGTTGACGGCGAGCGCCAGGATCACTCCGCGCCGGGCGTCGGGCCGCGCCCGGTCGATCGCGCGGGCCCCGGCGTAGGCGATGAGGACGTACAGCGGCGTCCACACCAGGGCGAACGTCGGCCCCGGCGGCTGCCAGGACGGCTTGGCCAGCTCCCGGTACCAGGCGGAGTCGGTGTCGTTGGCCAGGTTGCCGACGACCGCGGTGGCCAGAACGGCCACCGCGGTCAGCAAAAGGGTCTTGGCCCTCGTCTTCCGTGTACTCCGGTGCTCTCCAGCGGCCCCGGAGCGAAGATCCGCCGACGGCATCGCGGCCGCCTACCGGTTGCGGCGGGCGATCGCCCCGTTGAGGAAGGTCGCGAAGGCCGTCCATCCCGCGTAGGGCAGCAGGAACATTCCGGCGCGGCGGTCGACGCGCCAGGCGTGGTGGACGAGCAGCGCGTTGGACAGGTTGAGCGCCAGGATCTCGCCGAGCGCGGCGCGCGGCGACTTGGCGGCGAAGAACAGCACCGACCAGCCGGTGTTGAGCGCCAGGTTGACGCCGAGCGCCCTGACCATGCGCTTGCGTTCGGCCTGGGGCGCGCGGTCCATGGCGCGCCCCGCCGAGTAGGCGATCATGCTGTAGAGCGCGGGCCACACGATCCCGAACGCCTGCGGCGGCGGCTGCCAGGCCGGTTTGTCCAGTTCGCGGTACCAGTCCGACTTCGGATCGGTGGCGAGCCCGCCGGCCCCGGCGGCCACTCCGACCGCCACCGACGTCTTGAGCAGGGTGTTCGCTTTCGTTGTAGTCATATCCGAGCCCTACCCGACTGCCCGTCACGGAACCCGTAGCCGATCCCACAGCCCTTGGCATCCGCTCACGGCCTGGCCATAAACATCCGATCACGCTTCCCGAACCCGAACGGAAGCCGGGAACACCCCGGGGCATCCGGCCGTTTTCGAGGGTGCGGGCCCGAGCGGGGCCCGTCCGGACGAGACGCGCCGTACCCGGCCTGCAAAGACGACGCTTTTCCGCGAGGAGGAGCCGTCATGGCTTGGTTCATGGTCATCACCGCCGGTCTGTTCGAGGTCGCCATGGCCTATTCGCTGAAGCTCAGCAAGGGCTTCTCGGCTCCCGTCCCGAGCGTCCTCTTCGCCGTCTTCGCGGTCCTCAGCTTCGGCCTGCTCTCCCTCGGCCTCCGCAGCCTCGAAGTGGGAACGGCCTACGCCGTCTGGACCGGCATCGGCGCCGTCGGTACCGCCACCCTGGGCATCCTCGTCCTGGGCGAGAACGCCTCCCCTCTCAAGATCGCCTCGATCCTCCTGATCCTCGCCGGAGTCGTGGGCCTCAACCTGACCGGCGGAGGCCACTGACCTCGGTCCCGCCTGCCATCGCGTCCCCGCTCCGAGCGGTCAAGGCTGCTCGGAGCGGGTGCGGGCGTAGTGGCGGGAGGCCTTGGCGCGGTTGCCGCAGAGCGTCATGGAGCACCAGCGGCGCGTGCCGTTCTTCGAGGTGTCGAAGAAGTGCAGGACGCAGGCGTCGTGCGCGCACCGGCGGAGCCTGTCGGGGCGGTCGCCGATCAGGGTGAGGTAGTTCCGGACCGCCGTCCATGCCGGGTAGTGGGCGAGGTCGTCCAGTTCGAGGCGCTCCACGGGCCCGCCGGGCGACGCGGAGAGCCTCAGCCTTCCGCGGGCGAGCACGGAGTCGGCCGTCGCCGTGCTCGCGGGGTCGTTCAGGAGTTCCATCAGACCGTCCCGCGCCCGTAGCAGCGCGGCGAGCGTCTCCTCGTCGGCCCGGACGGGGTGCTCCTCCAGCTCCGAGGCGACCGTGGGCGAGGCGAGCCACACCGCCAGGCCGCCGGGGGCGGCGAGCAGGTCCTGCGGCTCCCCGTCCTGCATCCACCGGGTGTTCAGCAGTTCCACGGAGATCGGTTCACCGGTCAGCGGGCGGGGGTCCATGTCTCCCATGCTAACCACTCAAGCCCACCAGACCGGTTGACGATCGGATACATAACCTTTAAAGTCCCGATTACCGGTTAGAGATCGTCTCC
The DNA here is from genome assembly GCF_039533685.1 of Actinocorallia aurantiaca. Classification (NCBI taxonomy): domain Bacteria; kingdom Bacillati; phylum Actinomycetota; class Actinomycetes; order Streptosporangiales; family Thermomonosporaceae; genus Actinocorallia; species Actinocorallia aurantiaca. Next base: position 302,647 of record NZ_BAAATZ010000006.1, read on the forward strand.
GATCGGAGGAAGGACCACCCATGAGCACCCTGCAGACCGGCCACGTCGGCCTGAACGTCACCGACCTGGACCGCTCCGTCGCCTTCTACACGCGGGTCTTCGGCTTCGAGGTGGCCGGCCTCGCCGACACCCACGCCTTCCTCGGCAAGGACGGGAGGCTGGCCGTCACCCTGTGGCGGCAGACCGAGACCGCGGCCCGCACGGACGTGGCGGGCCTGCACCACCTGTCGTTCCAGGTCGACACGATCGAGGAGGTCCGCGAGGCCGAGGAGGTCCTGCGCGGCCTGGGCGCCCGCTTCGCCCACGACGGCGTCGTCCCGCACGGCGAGGGCGCGTCCTCCGGCGGCATCTTCTTCACCGATCCCGACGGCATCCGCCTGGAGATCTACGCCCCGTCCGGCGCCGAGACGGCCTCCGCCCCCTTCGGAACCGCTCCGACCTGCGGTTTCTTCTAGGGTTCCGGCCATGGCGACCTACCACGGCGGCGAGCTCTCCGTACAGCGCCGCGCAGGCCTGCAAGGCCGCGCCGAATCCGCCCTCCGCGCCATCAAGACCACCTTCCCGGAGGTCGCCGTGGCCTTCCTCGCCCAGCAGCCGATGATCGTCATCGGCGCGGCCGACCCCTCCGGACGCCTGTGGGCCACGCTCCTCACCGGCGAACCCGGCTTCCTCCAGGCCACCGAGACGACCCTCGCCGTCGGGGCCCGCCCCCATCCGCAAGACCCCCTGGCCGGGGTCCTCGCCGCCCCCGCGAAGGTCGGCATGATCGCCATCGAGCCCGGCACCCGCCGCCGGATGCGCGTCAACGGCACTTCCTCCCCCACCCCCGACGGCCTGCTCATCACCCCCGACCAGGTCATCTCCAACTGCCCGAAGTACATCCAGCAGCGCACGCCCGCCCCGGTCCTCTCCGGCCCCCGCGAGCTCCTGCGCGGTTCCGAACTCACCCCTCGCCAACAGCGCGCCATCGAAGAGGCCGACACCTTCTTCATAGCCACCGCCTCCCCCGAAGGCGACGCCGACGCCTCCCACCGCGGCGGCAATCCGGGCTTCCTCCAGACCCTCTCCCCCACCCGCCTGCGCTGGCCCGACTACCCCGGCAACACCATGTTCCTCACCCTCGGCAACCTGGAGCTCAACCCCGCCGCCGGCCTGGTCGTCCCCGACTGGACCACCGGCTCCCTCCTCCACCTCACCGGCACCGCCGAGACCGTCTGGAACGAGGCCGAGACCTCCGCCTTCCCCGGCGCCCAACGCCTCGTCGACTTCACCGTCGAGGAGGTCCGCGAGGCCACCGCCGCCATGCCCCTGGCCTGGACGCCCCCCGCCTACTCCAAGTTCAACCCGCCGACCCCGTGACCTGACACCGCCGCCCGCCCGTCCTCAAGGCGATCGAGCGGCGCCCCGTCCCGCAGGCAAATCCGGCCGCAATAGCGACCGGAGTAGGCGGCCGACAAGGCCGCAGCCGCGCACGGGAGGCGTGCGCACGGGCGGTGAGCGTGCGGGAGGGGCTCGCACTTTCTCGGGCGGGATCGGTGAAGCGGTTGCACGGGCACGGAGCGTTGCTGTTCGATGCGGAGTGCGGTCGAAAGGGTGAACGAAAGCTCTCTGACCTGCATGGATGACGGTTCGCGAGGAGGAACGCCCTTGTCCAGTCCGTTCGTCCGCCGGTTGCGGCTCGGCGCCGAGCTGCGCGCGCTGCGGCAGCGGCGCGGGCTCACCACCGAACAGCTCGGCGGGCTGTTCCACCAGTCTCGGATGAAGATCTCCCGGCTGGAGAACGCCCAGGTCCGGCCCGACCTCGTCGAGGTCATGGACCTGCTCGACCTCCTGGGGCCCACCGACGACAAGCGTGCCGAGATCATCTCGATCGCCCGTGAGGCCGCCGGCAAAGGCTGGTGGGACGCCTACGGTGACGCCATGGGCGACCGCCAGCGCCTCTACGCCGACATCGAATCCGGCGCGGCCACCATCCGCGAGTACTTTCCGACCGCGCTGCCGGGCAATCTTCAGCTTCCCGCCTACACCCAGAGCCTCATCGAAGACGACATCGCCGCAGGACCCATCAGCTACGTACCCGAGCGGCTCATCGAGGCCCGTCGTCGACGTCAGGAGACGGTGTTCCGGCCTGACGGGCCTGACTACGAGGTCGTCCTCGATGAGGTCGGGCTTCGTCGCTTCAGCGTCCCGCCGAAGATCATGCACGACCAGCTGGTGCATTTGGTCGAGGAATCAGCCCTACGACCGAAATTCGTCCTGAAGGTCTTTCCGATCAGGACGGGCCGGACCTCGGTTCCGCTTCCGAAATCGGCCTTCTTTCTTTATTCCTTCTCAGATCCCGCGGACCCGTCTGTGGTCATCGAGGAGGCGACCGCAGCCGACCATGTGCGCACGCGGCCCGATGAGTTCGTGAAGTATGTTCGAAGGTACGAGTTCGTCAGAAGCGCCGCGCTTTCCGAAGAGGAGAGCCGTGGCCTTCTGCTCGAGATCGCGAACCAGATCCTCCACGAGGCAGGACCCCACCTGTGATCCACACGTACAGCAACTGGCGTAAAGCATCACGCAGCGAGCCCAACATGAACTGCGTCGAGATCGCCGGCACTGCCGAGGCCATCGGGGTACGGGACACCAAGGACCGAGGTACCGGACCGATTCTGGAATTCACCCACGCCGAATGGGCGGCCTTCACCCGACGCCTCCGCTCCCAGCCGCACGTCCTGTAACCGAGACACGTCCCTCCCCTCGCCTGACGATGCGCCTCCGGTCGTCGCCTCCCCGGAACGAGAGAAGCCATGGACGATCTGGTCACGGACGCCGAGGGGAACGCCCTGACCGGCTTCCTCCCCTGCACACAGGAATCCCCGACGCCTCCAACACCCCTGCCCGCCTCGCTGGTGGTGCTCCGTTGCGGCGCCTCCCTGCTGCTGGTCTTCGACAACTGGCGCGGGCAATGGGAGCTTCCCGGCGGGGGGATCGATCCGGGGGAGACTCCTCGGGAGGCCGCCGTCCGGGAGCTCCTGGAAGAGAGCGGCCAGGAGGCGGAGGACCTCTCCTTCGCCGGGTACGCCCGGTTCCGGCTCGGCCCGGAGCAGCGGGTCGAATACGCTGCCATCTTCACGGGCAGCGTCGTCCGGCCCCGAGACGGCTTCGTTCCCGGCGAGGAGATCGGCGCCTGCCTCTGGTGGGACGAGTCCACCCCTCCCCCTCCCGGGGCCCAGGCGCTGGACCTGGCGATAGCCCGCCTCGTCCACACGGCGTTCGATCCCTCGGCTCCGCCCGGAGGAAAGGTGTGATCGCATCCCCGATACAGAAGCTCCGCCATCCTTTCGGGCGCCTGTGGAACTGTCGGGATTCGGGTGTTGACCGTGTACACATGTGGTCTACTGGGCGTTGATCACGGAAGACGAATCGTTCGGAGCGAGTGATGTCCTGGGTGCCGCATTCCAGTCTCAAAGGGCCTGCCGGGCTGGTTCGGATTTCGGCCAGTCAGCTGGACGTGCAGGGCGGGTGTTCGGAGTTCGCGGCGCTCAAGGCCCGGCCGAGGGTGTGGCCCCGGAGTTTCGAGGAGCGCCGGTACGCGCCGTGGGAGACGTTTCCGCTCGGGCTGGTGATGTCGGCGCTGGACGGGGTCGAATTCGGCGGGCTCGATGCCGAGGTCTCCGTTCAGAAAGTGCTCGAAGAAGCGCGGGGAATGGTGCATCCGGGGGTGGAGACCTGGGTGCGTCATGCGGTCGCCACTTACCTGGAGGATTCTCGGTGGCTCGCCGATGAGGTGGGGGACGTCGTTCTCCTTCCGCATCCGGAGGCGCGGGTCGTCCAGCATGTGGGGTCGGCTCTGGAGGTGCGGGCGCTCACCGGGTGGGGGCGGTGGTACGCCTCCGCGGACGGGTCCGTGCGGGAGGTCCGGCGGCTGCGGGTGGGGCGGATGGGGACGGGCGAGGACCCGTCCAATCTCGCGTTGGCCCATGTGACGGCGTTCGGGGCGCGGGCCGCCGGGTCCGTCTACCGGGATCTGCCGGTGGAGGTGCGGGCGGATCCCGCCGAGGCCCGGCGGGTGCGGGTCGTCGAAGTGGTGGTGAGCGACGAGCGGGTGCCCAAGGTCGTCGTGGACGCGGCGCCCGGGGAGGTCGCGCGGGTGTACCGGGAGCGGGCCCAGCCGGTGGCCGCGGACATCGTGTTCGGCGGGAGCAGGCGGCCCGGTTCGGACTGTGCGGACTGCAAGCTGCGGGCCGAGTGCGGGGCGCTTCCGCATGTGCCCGGGCTGCTGGGGCTGGGCGGGCGCGGGACGCACCGGCGGGTGTGGTCGGCTTCGACGGCGGGGCAGTACCGGATCTGCCCGGCTCAGGCCCATCTGCGGGACCAGCGGCTGCCCGGGGACTGGAGCGACCATCCGGCGATCCGGCGGGGGACGCTCGTGCACTCCTGGCTGGAGGCGGCGCACGCGCGGTTCCCGTACCGGGGGTGCTCCGAGGACGACCTGCCGGAGGCCGGGAACCACGGGATCGGGCTCGCCGCGGAGTTCATGACGGCGGACGAGTACCGGCAGGTCCGGCCCTACCTGCTGAGCCATCTGGAGGCGTGCCCGCTGCGGGAGCCCGCCGGGGTCACCTCCGTGACGGTCGAGCCGTCGGTCGCCGCCTACGACTCGCAGGCGGACGTGCTGGTGGTGGCGCGGCCCGACCTCGTCTACGTCAAGGAGGGGCGGACGGTCTACCGGGAGCAGAAGACCACGGGGGATCCCGACGGCTGGGAGGCCGACGGGCTCTTCGAGCGGGTGCCGCAGCTGGCGCTGGCCGTCTGCCTGGTGGCCGACGGGGCGTTCGGGGGTGAGGCACCGGTCGCCGGGACGGTCGAGCTGGAGGTCATGACCCCCGTGGGCGCGTCCCTCTTCTCCTTCGACACCGGGGACGCCGACGTCGTCGTGCGGGCGCGGGCGGAGCTCACGAAGCTCACCGGCGCCTGGCACACCGACGTCGAGTTCCGCGCCGTCCCCGGGGAGCACTGCGCGACCTGCCCGGTGGCGCGCTGGTGCCCCGACCGGTACGAGTCCCCGGGTTCCGGCCCGATCGACGTCGACGGGGTGCTCATCGACCCGCTGACCGGTGAGATCCTCAACGAGGCGCCGGTGACGGGCCTGGCCCAGGCGGTGGCGGCGGGGATCTCCGAGCCGGACGCCGACGACGAGCCCCCGTTCTGAGCGACCTCCCGACCCTGACGAGAATGGCGTTTCCTATAATGAGAACGACCATTGCGAAGAGGGGCGGAGACATGAGCACGATGGCCGGGGCCCTGAAAGAGCTGTTCGCGCTCGAACGACGGGCCGAGGAGAGGTTCACCGCCCATCCCGTCGAGGGGGTGATGACGCGCTCCTTCGGCGGGCAGATCGCGGCGCAGAGCCTGCTGGCGGCGAGTGTCACGGTCCCCAGAGGACGTCCGGCGCACTCCCTGCACGGACACTTCCTCCGGGTCGGGAACTCATCCCTACTCCTGGACCTGGACGTGCGGCGGGTCAGGGACGGGCGGGGCTTCTCCGCCCGCCACGTCACCGCGAGCCAGGAGGGGCGGACCGTCTTCGAGATGACGGCCTCCTTCCACGAACCGGAGGAGGGGGAGGACTGGCAGCCGGGGAGGCCCGAGGCGCCGCTCCCCGAGGAGATCGCCCCCTTCGAGTCCTCTCCGTTCTTCTTCCGGCTCGCACCCCACCTCGACGTCCGGCCGGTGGCCCCGCTCGCCGAGGAGGAGGGCTTCCCGCTGCGCCACCCCTACTGGATCCGCCTCTCCTCCCCCGTGGACGATCCGGTCCTGCATCCCTGCCTCATCACCTACTTCTCGGACATGGGCCTGGTCCACGCCTCGCGCCCGCCCGGCTCCCCGTTCGCCTACTCCGGCTTCGCCAGCCTCGACCTCTCGGTGTGGTTCCACCGCCCGGCCCGCGCCGACGAGTGGCTCCTGCACACGATGGCCCCGGCCGGCAACCACGGCGCCCGGGGCATGACCCACGGCACCATGCACACCCTGGACGGCACCCTCGTCGCCTCGATCTCCCAGGAGACCCTCCTGCGCCCGGATCTCACCGGTGACGGGCCGGCGTTCTGAACAGCCGGAACCGCCGCCCCGTCAAGATCAATCTAATGAACGTTAGGTCATGAACCCGGGGGCCGCCGCCCGCCGCCCGGACGGCGCTCCGTACGATTCCGGCGAAGGCCAAGGAAGGACACGGGGTACATGGGCGGCACCATGAACGGGGCACTGGCGGAGATCTTCGCGCTGGAACGGCGGGACGAGGACCGGTTCACGGTCCAGCCCCTGGAGTCCGAGATGCAGCGCACGTTCGGCGGGCAGGTCGCCGCGCAGAGCCTCCGGGCCGCCCAGCTGACCGCGCCATCCGAACGCCCCGTGCACTCCCTGCACGCCTACTTCATCCGCGGCGGCCAGCCCGCCAAGCCCCTCCACCTGGACGTGCGGCGCACCCGCGACGGCCGGACGTTCTCCACCCGGCACGTCACCGCGATCCAGGACGGCAAGGCGATCTTCGAGCTGGTCGCCTCCTTCCAGGACCCGGAGGACGGCGAGGAGTGGCAGCCGTCCGGGCCGCTCGGCGTGCCCGGACCCGAGGAGCTCCCCGCCTACCGGCTGCCCTCCTGGTTCGGCGACATCCCGAACTTCGACGTCCGCCCGGTGAACCCCCCGGGCGACGAGGAGTTCCCCCTGCGCCACCCGTTCTGGTTCCGCTCCCTCGAGCCCGTCGAGGACGCCTCTCTGCACCCGTGCGTCCTGACCTACGTCTCCGACATCGCCGTCGTCGACTCCTCCCGCGCCCCGGGCTCGACCGCCCGCTACGCCACGGCGGTCAGCCTCGACCACGTCGTGTGGTTCCACCGCCCCGCCCGCGCCGACGAGTGGCTGCTCTACTCCATGGACTCCCACATCAACCACGGCGCCCGCGGCCTGGCACGGGGCACCATGCACACCCTCGACGGCGCCCTCGTCGCCTCGATCGCCCAGGAGACCCTCCTGCGCCCGCGCGCCTGACCCGGTTCAGCGTCCCTCCAGCGCCTTGGCCAGAGTCTCCTCCCAGTCCTCGTCCCCTTCGCCGCAGTCGGGGGACGGAGGGGTCTGGAGACCGCAGCGCAGGAGTGCCCGGAAGACCCGGCTGTAATGCGTGTAATAGGGGCTGGACGGGCGCGGACGGGCCCCCTTGATGGCCTCCAGCAAGGTGGGCATGTACTGGGCGGGAAGGCCGCGGACCACGTTTTCGGACTTCGCGCCGGATCCATGCGCGGCGCAGTCCTCGCCGCTCTCGTAGTAGATCTGGGCCCGACCCGGGGCGAACCCGCCGCACCGGAACAGGCTGCGCTGGGCCTGCGCGCCGGTCAGATATCGGATCAGCTCCAACGCCTCTTTCCGGTACGGGGAGTTCGCGGCGACGGCCAGGCTCTGGCCGCCCAGGACGCCCCTCACCCCGTCCTCGCCCGAGGGCGGCAGCGCGACGACCCCGTACTTCTCGCCGAACTCCTTCGCGCCCCCGCTCAGCCCCTGGACCAGCCGGGGATAGGCGGTCGGCCAGTTGCGCAGGAAGACCGTCTCACCGTTCCGGAACGCCTCGGTCGCGTCGTCCTCGTGCCAGGAGAAGGACCGCGGGTCGATGAGCGGCCGTTCACCGGTGAGCGCCTGAAGCCTCGACCGCAGCGCCTGGAGCGCCGCGCCGCCGGGCACCGCGCCGTCTCCGTCCGCGTCGCCGTGGGCCCAGGTGAGTTCCAGGACGTTGACCGTGAAGCCCTCGTAATCGGCCAGCTGGGCCGCGTACCCCGCTTTCAGCGTCTCGCCGGTCTCCCCTGCGAGCACCCGCTCCGCGCCTTTCCACACCTCTTCCCAGGAACCGAGGCTCAGCCGGCCCTGCGCACCGCCGTACTTCTCCAGCAGGTCCTTGCGGTAATACAACAAGGGGACGTCGACGTGGAGCGGGACGGCCCAGAGCCTGCCGTCGTAGTAGCCGCTCCGGCGCAGGTTCCCCGCGACGAGCGGCTTGATCAGCTCGTGCTCCTTCAGTTCCTCGAAGGTCCCCTCGGCGAGGGGATGAAGCCAGCCCGCCTTGGCGAACTGGGGGATCCACGGCGTGTCCAGGAGGTAGACGTCGACGCCGCAGCCTCCGCCCTGGGCCGTCGCGGAGGCCTGGGAGTGCTGGAGATCGGCGGTTCCCGGCAGCTCCCGCAACCGGGCCTTCACCGCGTCTCCCCCGGTGCCTCCGACGCCCGGCCAGCCCTCGATCAACGACTGGAGCTCTCTGCCGACGCTGACGTCCTTGCCGCCCAGCACCACGAGCTCTCCCGCGCGCTTCGGGCACTCGTGCTCGTCCGGCCAGATCTTGAGCGTCACCAGGACGGCGAGCACGAGGACCATTCCGGTCACGAACGCTCCAGCGACGACGGCCTTCTGCTTATTCATCGGAGATCCTCCGGATCTCGGTGAGCACTTCGGACCGCACCTCATCGCCGAAGGCGAGGCATTTCAGGTTCGTCTCCGGCGCGGCCAGCAGGGTGAGCTCCCCCTTGCACTCCTCGCCCGACAGCACCACCACCACGACCCGCACGTCCTTCAGCGAGACCAGCTTCGAGCGCAGGTCCGCCGAGGAGAACGTCGAGTCCACGCCGGCCTCGTCGGTGAAGACGACGAGGACGCCGGGCGGATCGGCGGAGTCGAGCGATTCCGCCCTGACGGCGATGGCCTCGTACAGCGGCGCGAGGTCCCGGTCCGCGCGGAGACCGTCCACTCCGTCGCCGAGGGCCTTCTTCGATCCCTGGTCCGTCCCCAGGTGCTCCACCCGGTCCTTCGCGCCGGGGAGCCTCGGAGTGCGCAGCTCCGGCCCGGATCCCCGCGCGCCGGGGAACGCCCACAGTCCCATCCGGTCCTTGCCCCACAGTTCGGGCAGGACGGAGTGCACCAGGTCCTGGGCGATCCGCAGCCGGGGGGTTCCCTTCGTCGTCCACTCCATCGAGCTGGTCAGGTCGAAGAGGAACTCGACGGTGCGTCCGCCTCCGGCCTCCTTGAGCAGCCGCTGGGTGGCTTCCAGTTGCGCTTTTCCGAGTGGGCGGGATCCTTCACGCCATCTCTCGGTCGCGGGCAGCCTCTCGGCCATCCACCCGTAGAGGTCCCGCGCGTAGGAGTCCCGTTCCTCCTCTCGGTCCTCCGGCCAGGAGATGCGCACGAACGGATGGTCCAGCCGGTACGTCGTCTCCGGGTAGAGGGCGGACAGCTTGTCGAACCCCTGATCGCGTCCTTCGCCGCAGCCCTTGTCGGGCGCGTCGTTGTACTCGTTCATCGTGTGCTCGGAGACGATCGCCACCGCCGCCCGGCCTTTCAGGTTGGCCGTGCACAACGCGTCGTGGGCGTCTTGGGGCGAGGTCTTCGTCATATGGCGCTCGAAAGGCTGCAGGTCCACCTTCGGCTTCCCGCCGTCCTCGGAGTCCAGCACCTCCGGATCGGTGTACAGGCCGGTGCTTCCCAGCGTCCCCGTAGCGGAGGCGTCCGGGTTCGGGCGGACCACCTCGACCCCCTCGGCCTCGGCCTGGTTCAGCAGCTCCGGCCAGCCCCGCCGGGGCCCCGACTCCCATCCCTTCAGCCGCTCCTTCGCCAGAGGCGTCGCCGCCGCGACCATCAACGAGCCTTCGGTACGGCCGAGAACACTCAGCGCCGGTCTGTGGAAACCGGAAGGGGGCCCGGTCTTCTGGTGCGCCGGGTCGACGTAGTCCTTCTCGGCCGAGCTCGAGGGCAGCCACACGTCCGGCTGCGGGTCGATGGGCAGCCGGCCGGACCAGCCCCCCTCGAACGCCGCGCGCAGCGCCTCCAGCGAGGGTTGCGCGAACACCGTCAGGTGCACCCGCCTGCACCCTCCGCCGGACTTCTCCGCCTCGAAGGCGGGAGCGTACTCATGCTGGAACCTCGCCTGGTCCTCGGGCGGCACCATGACCCGCAGCTCGGCCGGCTGCGGGCAGTCGCCGAACGCCTTGACGGCGCCCCACCATCCCAGGCCCGCCACCAGTGCCCCCGCGACCAGCACCGCCAGGACCGGCAGCAGACGCAGCTCCCGCCCGGACGGGCCAGGGGGGTCGCTCGAAAGGTCGGGGCGGCGTGGAGGGACCACGCCGGATCCCCCTCTGGAACCAGGTCCGGAGGCGGGTTCGGGCTCTTTGAGCGTGACGTCGCGGACGGCCGCGCCGGGCTCTCTCATCGCCCCCAGGCTGTTCAGCACCTCGGCTGCGGTGGGACGCTCGGACGGGTCCCTGTCCAGGCACCGGGCGAGCAGCAGCCGCCATTCCTCCCTGAAGGAGCCGAGGTCGGGGAGCTCGTGCCGGATCCGCCGGGCCACCGGATCCCCGCCTTCAGTGCGGTATGGGTGCTTCCCGGTGGCGGCGTACGCCATGGTCACGGCCCAGCTGAACACATCCGAGGCGGGCCCGATCTCACCCCCCGAAAGTTGTTCGGGCGACATGTAGACGATCGTGCCGACCGGCCAGGTGTCCTCCGTCACCGTGAAGTCCGGAGCGCGCGCGATCCCGAAGTCGATCACCCGTGGCGGACCCTGCGATCCGCAGAGCACGTTCTCCGGTTTGAAATCCCGGTGGACGACCTCCTTCTCGTGGAACTCGGCCAGCGCGGCGATCGTGCCGAGCGCCAGTTCCTTCAGCAGTGCCGCGTCGACTCTTCCCCTGCGGTCGAGCATCTGCCGCAGGCTCTCGCCTTCGACGTACTCGGTGACGATGTAGAGGTACTTTCGGGTCCGCCCGTAGTCCAGCAACTCGGTGGTGTACCTCTTCGGCACCGTCTTCAGCGCCTCCACCTCGTTGTTGAACCTGCGCTCGGACCCGCCTTCAACCCGGTCGCGGAGCTTGACCGCGACGTGTTCCTCCGAGGTCGTCTCCCCCAGGTAGACGACCGCCTGCCCGCCCTCGCCCAACCGTCCTACGAGCCGGTACTCCCCCACCTGTCTCGGGTCACCCGGTTGCAGCGGATCCACGGATCAGACCTCCATACATCAACCCCCACCGACGGCAGCGTCCATGCCGTCCCATGTGATCAGAGTCTCCATGCAATTCCCATGAATGAGACCAATCTGTTGCCTTCCGCTCTCACGGCCGGCCGAGGAAGAGATCCAGCAGGGCATCGGGGTCCGTGAGCGCGTCGTTCCCGTCCGGAGAGGGTCCGTCCAGGGAGGGCCCGTCCGGAGGGGCCACGAGGTAGCCGCCGACCCAGGCGCGGAGCATGAGGAGGGCGCGGAGGCGGGCGTCGGGGGCGGGGAAGCCCAGGTCGGTGAGGCAGGAGGCGAGGTGGTCCAGCATGGTGCGGTCGGCGTGGCGGACGGCTTCGGCGGCGGCCGGGTCGTGCTGGGCCCACAGGCGCATCGCCCGGTCGAGGGGGGCCACCTCGCGGCCGAGGGCCAGGATGCGGCGGAGGCGTTCCCTCGGGTCGGGGGTGGTGCCGAGGGCGAGGGTGAGGACCTCGCCGGTGCGTTCGTGGGCCCAGCGGTCGAGGAGGGCGCTCAGGAGTTCGGGGCGGTCGCGGAAGTGCCAGTAGAAGCTGCCCTTGGTGACGCCCAGGCGGGCGGCCAGCGCGTTGATGGAGACGCCGGGCTCGCCCGCCCTGATGAGCTCCTGGTAGGCGGCCTCGATCCAGTCCCGCCTGCTCACCCGGGGCCGGGACCGCTTCACTGCTTCCACTTCGTCCTCCCAGCCCTGCCCGGATTCAGACCAGGGTCATCGCGTCGGGGGTCATGCCGAGAGCGATCTTGCCGTACAGCGCGTACGTCGCGTCCATGTCGAACACCACGTGGCCCGCGATGGTGTTCACGTCGCGCTGGGCGCGCTGGAACGGCGAGTGCGTGAACTGCACGCTCGCCCCGGAGACCGCGCACAGCTCGTTGACCACAGTACGGGCGACGGCGGTGACGTGTCCGGCCACCAGACGTGAATTGGCCCTCTGCGCCAGGTCGTAGGAGCCGCCGTCGGTGTACGTCCGGATGAGCCGCCGCACCTCGTCCTCCAGGAGCAGGCGGGCGGCGGCGAGGTCGGCGGTGGCCTTGGCGAGGCGGATCTGGCCGCTCATCATGTCGCGCTGGCGGACGCCCGTGTAGGCCATCACGCGGCCCTTCATGCGGTCGGCGAAGCGGGCGAGCAGTCCTTCGGCGATGCCCAGAACGGGTGCGGCGGCCGTCAGGACGAACACCGGGACGAGCGGGACGCGGTACATCATGCCCGGGTTGACCTGCGCGCCGGGGCTTCTGCCTTCGGTGAGGTCCTGCAGGGCGACAGAGCGGTACGACGGGACGAATCGGCCGGGGACCTCGATGTCGTTGCTTCCGGTTCCCCTCATTCCGCTGGTGTGCCACACGTCGTGGACCGTCACGTCCTCGCGCGGCAGCAGGAAGACGCGGGGTTCGAGGGTGTCCTCGATCGTCACGAGCGCCATGACCATCACGTGGTCGGCGTGCATGACGCCGCTCCCCCAGGACCAGCGCCCGGTCACCCGGTAGCCGCCGTCCACCGCCTCGGCCGTGCCTCCCGGAGACAGCGCGCAGGGCATCAGCCCGTAGGGGCGGTCGGCCCAGACCTCGCGCTGGGCCTCTTCGGGGAAGAGGGCGAGCATCCAGTTGTGCATGGCGTAGATGGTCGTCACCCAGCCGGTCGAGCCGCAGCCCGACCCGATCTCGCGGCAGGCGTCCACGAGGGTGTCGAGCGCCAGTTCGGGGCCGCCGAACCGTTTGGGGACGAGCACGTCGTACACCCCGGTCGCGGCCAGGTCGGCGATGGTCTCGTCGGGCAGTCTCCGGGCGTCCTCGGTGGCCTGCGCGCGTTCGTTCAGCACCGGGGTCAGGTCGCGCACGCGGGCGAGGACCTCATTTCCATACTCCATGGTACGGAACCATACTCAGCAGTATGTTCGCTGCCAAGTAAGTGCTTGGTTGAATTTCCGGCCGGAAAAGGACGGCGGCCGCCCCGAGGGACGGCCGCCGCGGGAAGCGAGACTCACATGGGGCAGCTGGAGCGGTACTCCTCGACGTCCGTGCTCCGGCTCGGGCCGGGGCACAGGAACTGGGTGTAGCGCGTGTCGTTGTCGAGGTAGCGCTTCAGCCAGGAGATGGAGTACTTCGCGATGGGCGTGTTGGAGCTGTTGGGCGCGAAGTGGCTCGCGTTGTTCAGTTCCAGGTACGCCTTCTCATAGGTGGCCGAGAGGCTGTCGTAGAACGGCTCGGCGTGCGACGACACGGGGGCGACCGAGTCGCTTTCCGCGCCGATGATGAACGTCGGGACGCGGTTGCCCGACCAGTTCTTGGTCAGGTTCCACGGCGTCATGCCGATCGCGGCCTTCAGGGACGGCCGGTCCTTGGACGCCTCCAGGGTGCCGCCGCCTCCCATGGAGTGGCCCATGACGCCCAGACGGGTGGCGTCGACGCGGGAGCGGACGGAGCTGCGCTGGGTCAGGTGGTCCAGAGCGGCCAGCAGTTGGTCGCCGCGACTGGCGGGCTGGTCCAGCGTGGTGATGGTGTCGATCGTGAAGACCACGAAGCCCTGGGAGGCCAGGCGCGGGCCGAGCCAGGAGATGCTGGACTCGTAGGCGGTGAAGCCGGGCGAGATGGCGACCGCCCCGAACGTGCCGTCGCCGGTGGTGGTCGGGTAGTAGATCGTACCGCCGCCGAAGCCGCTCGCCGAGAGCGACGACACCGAGGTCTGCGAGACCGAGTACGGGCCGCGGCTCGCCTCGATGCTGCTGTTGGTGGGCGCCGGGCCGCGCTCGTAGGGGTTGGCGGCGTGGGCGGGCGGGGCTGCGACGACGCCGGCGGCGGTCACGGCCGCGGCGAGCACGGACAGGCGCAGCGCCTTGAGCTTGCCGAACATGGGGGACTCCTCTGTGGGTCTTGGCCCGGGCGGAAAGGGCGGGGAACCGCGGGCCGTGACCAGGAGTCTGGGCTTCCTGTCAGATCCGCGCATCGGGGAAATCACCAGTCGCCCGGCGTCCCGGATTGGCACGTGCGAAACCAGGGCGGTGCGGGCATGTCTCCGGGATAGTGACGGGGTCGCGGTGAAGGGGGAGACACTCGTGCCTGACGCGGTGGTGATAGGCGCAGGGCCGAACGGGCTCGTGGCCGCCAATGTCCTGGCGGACGCGGGCTGGGACGTCCTGGTGCTGGAGGCCCAGGACGAGCCCGGCGGCGCCGTGCGCAGCGACCGCGGCGCGCACCCGGACTACGTGAGCGACACCTGCAGCGCCTTCTATCCGCTCGGCGTGGCCTCTCCCGCCATGCGGGCCATGGAGCTGGAGCGGTACGGGCTGCGGTGGCGGCACGCCCCCGCCGTCCTGGCTCATCCGCTGCCCGACGGGCGCTGCGCGGTGCTGGAGCGCGACCCCGAGCGGACCGCCGCGGGCCTGGACGTGCTCAGCCCCGGCGACGGCGACGCGTGGCTGCGCCTCTACGGGCAGTGGCAGGCGCTCTCCGACGATCTGCTGCAAGCCCTCTTCACCCCCTTCCCGCCGGTGCGGCCGGGGATCGCCCTGGCGGCCCGGCTCCGGGCGGCGGGCGGGCTGAGGCTGCTGCGGTTCCTGACGCTGCCCGTCCGGCGCCTCGGCGAGGAGGAGTTCGCGAGCGAGGGCGGACGGCTGCTGTTCGCGGGTTCGGCCCTGCACACCGACCTGTTCCCCGACGCCGCCGGCAGCGCCGTCTTCGGCTGGCTCCTGACGATGCTCGGCCAGCAGTACGGGTGGCCCGCCCCCGAGGGCGGCGCGGGCGAACTGACCAGGGCGCTCGTCCGCAGGCTCGAGGAACGCGGCGGCAAGGTGCAGTGCTCGACCCCCGTCACGTCGGTGATCGTACGGGAAGGGCGTGCTCTGGGAGTGCGAACCGCTGACGGCGAGTCCGTACGCGCCGTCAAGGGCGTGTTCGCCGACGTCCCCGCGACCAGCCTGTACGGCGGTCTCGTCGGCTGGGAGCACCTGCCTTCACGTCTGCGCGACGACATGCGCCGCTTCCAGTGGGACGCGCCCGCGTTCAAGGTGGACTGGGCGCTGTCCGGCCCCATCCCGTGGACGGCCCGGCAGGCCTCGCGCGCCGGGACGGTCCACGTGGCCGACAGCGTGAACTCCATGACGGAGTACGACTCCCAGATCGTCACCGGCCAGGTCCCCGACAATCCGTTCCTGCTCATGGGGCAGATGACGACCACCGACGACACCCGCTCCCCCGAGGGCACGGAGTCCGCCTGGGCCTACACGCACGTCCCGATCCGGACGAGCTCCGACCGCGGCCCCGACGGCATCACCGGCGTCTGGGACGAGCGCGAGGAAGAGGCCATGGCCGACCGCGTGGAGGCCGTCGTGGAACGCCGCGCGCCCGGTTTCCGGCAGCGGATCGTGGGCCGCCGCATCCTCTCCCCCCGCACTCTGGAGGAGCACAACGCGAGCCTCGTCGGCGGCTCCATCAACGGGGGGACGTCCGGCATCCACCAGCAGCTGTTCTTCCGCCCCGTCCCGGGCACCGGCCGTCCCGAGACCCCGGTGCGCGGCCTCTACCTGGCGTCCTCCTCGGCCCACCCGGGCGGCGGCGTGCACGGGGCCTGCGGTTCCAACGCCGCCCGCGCCGCGATCAGGGCCGACGGGGCCCTGCGCCGGCACCTGCTGAAGCCCGCCCTCTCGCTCGCGCAGCGCGCGCTCATCCGCGGAGCAGGGTGAGCAGCAGAAGGCCGGTGGAGACCAGGGTGATGACAATCATGACGCCCACCCCCAGGTAGAGGAGGGGTGAGGCGCCCGGGGACCGCTGCCCGCGAACCGGAGGGGTGCGGACCGCCGCCTGGGGGCGTTCCCGAAGGGCGCGGCCGAACTCCGCGGCGGTCTGGTAGGACCGCTCCGGGTCGGGATCCATGGCTCTGCTGACGATCTCGTCGCACCATGCCGGGACGAAGGGGTTGAGCGCCGAGGGCAGGGCGGGCGGCGGACCCGCGCGGGAGCCCGGGACCCGGCCGGGGAAAGGCGGCGAGCCGGTGAGGAGCTCGTGGAAGATGCCGGCCACCGCGTAGAGGTCGTCGCGCGGGTCGGGACCGAGCGGCGCGTCGCCGGGGACGGCCGGTGAGCGGGAGGCGAAGGTGAGGAACCTGACCCGCTCATGCGCCGCGTCACCGGTGAGCAGGACGGTGTCGAGGGTGAGCCCTGGATGGGCCAGGCCGTCTGCGTGGCCGCGTTCGAGGGCCTGGAGGACGCGTTCGACCAGCCTCACCGCATCCTGGGCGGGGAGGGGGCCGTCCGCCAGGCGGGAGCGCAGGGGCCGGGTGCGGTCCAGGCCGAAGACGGCGAAGGGCAGTGTGAGGACGACGGGACTCTCGCCGGTCTCCTCGATTCCCGTGACCGCGCCGGAGCCGGACGGGAGCGCCTCGACCTCGCGGAGGAACTCCTCCCGTGAGGAGAGGTCGCCCAGGAGGTCGGAGCGCAGGAGCCTGAGGGCGACGTCACGGTGGGACCGGACGTCCCTGGCCAGGTAGGTGTCGGCGAGGTCCGTGGAGGACAGACGGCGGACGAGCTCGTACCGGTTTCCCAGGAGGCGGGGGAGGGACCGTTCGATCCGCTTGATCCACTCCAGGACGGTCCCGGTGTCCCGGGGACGGTCTTCGGGATCCTTCTCCAGGAGCTGCAGGACCAGCCGGTCGAGCTCCTCGGGCACGCCGGGCAGCCCGTCGGGGCCCGAGCGGAGGCTGCGGGGGCGCTCGGCGACGTGGGCGTGCAGGAGGGCCGGGGGTTCGCCTTCGAAGGGCGGGCGGCCCCGCAGCAGCTCGTACATCACGATGCCGAACGAGTAGAGGTCCACTCTCGCGTCGGTCTTGGCGCGCTGGATCCGCTCGGGGGCGATGTAGGCGTAAGTGCCGAGCATGCCGTCGGCGGTCAGGCCCTTCGTGGAGTCGCGGGCCTTCGCGATGCCGAAGTCGCAGATCTTCACTCGCCCGTCGGGCAGCACCATGACGTTGCTCGGCTTGACGTCGCGGTGGATCACCTCGGCGGCGTGCGCCGCCCGCAGCGCTTCGATGATCTTCGCGCCCAGCTCCAGGGTCTCCCGGACCGAGAACGTCCGCTCCTCCAGCAGCCGGCCCAGGTCCTCGCCCTCGAGGAACTCCATGACCAGGGCCAGGCCCTTCTCGCGGGCGGCGAATTCGCCGTCGGCATCGTCGAGCCGGTACTCGATGAGGTCGTGGATGACGGTCAGGCCGGGGTGCCGGAGTTTGGCGCCGATCTTGGCCTCCTGCTGGAACAGCGCGACCACCGTGTCCGAGGCGGCCAGGCCCAGCCGGATGCCCTTGATCGCCACGGGCCGGTTCAGCCGCCGGTCGAAGCCCTTCCAGACCTCGCCCATGCCGCCGCGCGACACCAGGTCGACCAGTTCGTACCGGTCCTCCAGGATCATGTGCCGACGCAAGGCGACTCCCTTTCCGGTCCGGTCAGGGGGCGGGCACCACGTAGGGGGCGAGCCCCTCGGGGAGCTCGGGGACCTGGGAGTTCGATCCGACCTGCCGCAGGGGGATCGAGCGTCCGGCGGCCCTTCCGCCCGCCGGCTCGAAGCTCAGCTCGCCCGAGGCGGCACGCACCACGTTGGCGAGGTTCAGCCTGCCGAACTGCGCCTTGACGTCCTGGGGGGTGGGGAGCCGCGCGGCCGTGTCCTGCTTGCGGGGGACCGCCGCGAGCCCGATCGCCGTCGCGGCCGTGGCGAGGGCGTCGTGGTGGGCGATCGCGTACCCGTCGCGCAGGTCTGCGGCGTCGAAGGCGTGCGAAAGGAACGCCTTCCGGAAGTCCGGGTAGTAGCGGGGCGTGCCCTTCTCCTTGCCGTCCCAGCTCTGCGAGTCGGAGGAGGTGGCGTAGACGACGGTGACGTTCGCCTCCCGCAGGAGGTCGCCGTACTTCTCGGCGCCGGCGAAACCCGTCGCGCCGACCAGGATCGTCAGCGGATCGTCCCGGCAGATGCGTTCGTCCAGGTACTGTGCGAAGACCTCGAAATCGGCGAGACGCCCGGCGAAGAACACCATGTCCAGCGGGTTCTTCTGCCGCCCCATCGCCTCGCAGAGGTTGTTGATGACCGGCCGGAACGCGTTGGGGGCCAGAGGCTGCTCGGCCGTGCTCCCCGCGTAGCTCTGGCCGGGGTAGCGCACGTACGAGCCGAGGACGGTCTGGTAGGCGGCTTTCAACGTGGTGGTGTACGGGTCCTCGTTGAGGTCGTGGACGATGATGCCGGTCCTGAGCTCCTCCTGGTCGGGCCGGTCGAGGAACGTCTTGAGCGCTTGGGCGTACTGGCTGTTGCCCGGCGAGACGCTCCACAGCCCCTGGATGCCGGTGAGGGTGTCGGCCGAGGTGACGGCGCTGACCATCGGGACGCCGCGACCCGCCAGATCCCGGGCGACCTTCTCGGTGTTGGCCACACTGGAGCCGAGCCCGACGACGGCCACGAGCGGGTGGTCCGGCTCGGAGACCGCCATCAACTCGTCCACGAACTCCGTTCCGGCCTCCTGCCGGCTGCCCTGGTTGGCCAGGAGGAGCTGGATCTGCACGGCCGCCGGGTCGCTGAAGGCCGAGGAGCGGTTGGCGCGGACGAGCGCGGTGTAGGAGCCCTGCAGCGTGTCCCGGATCTGCTGGAGGGACATGGTCGACGGGATGCTCTTCGACACCGTCAGCGGCGAGAGCAGCGCCACCTTGACATGGTTCTTCGTCTTGGCGACGCGGTGGTTCTCCGCCTCGATCTTCCTCTGGACCTCGCCGATCTCCGTCGCCGTCGCGCGGTCGGCGCCGCCGAGGTCGCCGTCCACCGGGGTGAAGAGGTAGCCGCCGTCGGTGATCCCGATGCATTCACCGTGCTCGGCGCTGTTCAGCCGGACGCCCTCGGGCGCGCCCTCGCACCCCTCCGAAGGCCTGAGGAAGTACGCGACGGACATGACGATGACGACGCTGAGGAACACCGACCCGACCACGGTCCACGCCATGGCCCTGCCACCTCTGAACAATGCCAAGGACTTCTTCCCCACATCGTCGACGTGCCCGCCGGATTGGCGGAAACTTATCACCGTGTTCGCTTTCTTCTGAATAGAAAACCCTTCGTCTTTTTATTACGGCCGACCGTATTCCACTATTCAGTCAGGCGTTGTGCCGTCCGCGACGAAGCACCGGAGTGACGCCTCCGGAGATCGGCACGCTGACCAGGACGTACGACCACGCCTTCAAGAGGAGCCATGGCCCGACCGATCCCCCGCCTCGCCCTGTCCACCGTGCTCGCCGCGTCGGCGTGCCTCTCCGTCGCCGCCCCGGCCCAGGCCGCCGCCAGGCCCTGCGTCGTCGGCGAGTGGAAGCTCGCCGGCCTCGCATCGAAGACCATCGGCTATGTGGAGTTCCAGTCTCAGAGCAAAGGACTGAAGGGCACGCGCCTGACCGTCACGAAGTCGTCCCTCTCCTACGACTTCACCCGCTCGAAGAAACTCGTCACCACCGGCGTCGACAGCGGAAAGCCCATCGAAGAGTGGTCTAAGTACGACAAGAGGCTGAAGGTCAAAGCCGCTTTCAAAGGCGGCGGCAAGGGGCGTCTGTCCCTGAAGACGAAGACCGCCTCCGGCAAAGCGACGCTCACTCGGAGCAACGCGCCCGGACGCCGCGTCGGCCTCGCCGGACTGATCCGCAAGAAGACGTGGGACCCGATCGTCCTGAAGCAGGCGTCCTACACCTGCACCGCCGAGACCCTCACTTTCAGGCTCAGCAAGAGCTGGTACAGCGGCGAATACCAGTTCCACTCCACCGTCCGCTACACCCGCCTCTGACCGGTGAGCTCCCGGGCCCTGGGACCGGAACCCTCCGCCCAGGGCCTTGCGGTGCCGTGACCTGCGGGGCGGGTCCGGGGTCGGGTTAGGGTGGCGGGCGTGACGAATGCTGCCGTGGCCGGGGAGTTCGTGGGTGGGCGGTACCGGCTGATGGAGCCGCTCGGGCATGGAGCCGCGGGCCGGGTGTGGCGGGCCCTGGACGGGGTGCTCGAGCGCGAGGTGGCGCTGAAGGAGTTCCTCGTGCGGCCGGGATGGACGCCCGCGCAGCAGGAGCTGATGGTGGGGCGGGTGATGCGGGAGGCCAGGGCCGCCGCGCGGCTCAGCCATCCCGGGGTCATCACCGTCCACGACATCGTCCACCACAAGGGCGTGCCGACGCTGGTGATGGAGTTCGTCAGGGGCGGGTCGCTGGGCGCGCTGATCGGGCGTGAGGGCCGGCTCTCCCCCGAACGGGCGGCCGTGATCGGGTTCGAGCTCCTGGACGCGGTCGGCGCGGCGCACGCGGCCGGGATCGTCCACCGGGACCTGAAACCCGACAACATCATGATCGACGGGCGGCGGGTCATCATCACCGACTTCGGCGTCGCCAGCCTGGCCGACAGCACCGCCCTCACCCAGGCGGGCACGGTGCTGGGGACGCCGCTCTACATGGCCCCGGAGCAGATCGAAGGGCTCCCCGCGACCGGCGCCGCCGACCTGTGGTCGGTCGGGGCGACGCTGTACACGGCGGTCGAGGGGGAGACGCCGTTCAGCGCGCCGACGCTGGCGTCGCTGTTCCACGCGATCCTCAACACCCCTGCCCGGCCCTTCCGGCACGCGGGGGCGCTGGAGCCGCTGCTGAGCGCGCTACTGCAGAAGGATCCGGGGCTCCGGCCCTCCGTGACGCAAGCCGCCGAGGCGCTCAAGCCGCTGCTCGGGCAGGGGGCCGGCCAGGGCATGGCCCCGCCGGAGACGCCCGCGGGCACGCCCGATCGGGACGCGGAGGACGCCACCCGGTACGGAACCGTCAAATGGTTCAAGTCCGAGAAGGGCCATGGCCTCATCACGCCGGACGCCCCCGGCTCCGGCGACGTCCACGTGCACTATTCGCGCATCGAGATGCCGGGCTACAAGGAGCTGAAGAAGGGCCAGCGGGTCTCCTTCGAGGCCGTCGAGGGCAAGCGCGGCCCCGAAGCCCTCCGGGTCCGCCCTCTCTGACGGGACGCCCTCAGATGCCCTCGGACGCCCTCAGTCGAGGCCGAGTTCCTCTTTGAGCCGGTCGCGCTCGGTGGCCAGCACCTCGAGCTGGGCGGAGAGCTCCTGGCGCTGGGACAGGGCGGCCCCCTCGTCCCCGTAGTCCTGCGGGTCGTCCGTGCGGTCGGGGAACTCCCGGCGCAGCCCCTCGATGTCCTCTTCGATCTCCTTGAGCCGCGCCTTCTTGTCCTCTGCGGTCGCCACCTTCACCTCCCGTGTCGACTGTGGTCCGGTTACTGCCCTGCCCGCCAGCCCTCCGGCTAATCAGACGATCGATGTCACGAGTCTCACGGTCGGACGATCCGGATGGGCCGCCGGGGGATCTTCTGGACTTGACAAAGCCCTCTTACATGGAACATTTCTAGATTTTTATCCCTTTTGTCCCAACTTGGGCCTTAAGTCGTATTAATACGGAAGAGGAGAAACCGTTGGAAGTTCTGTCAGGAGGTCGGTTGTCATGGCCCTTCCAGCACAACAGACACGTCGGCTCTTCCCGATGTCGGAGCTGCTGGACTTCCCCTTCAGCGACTGGCAGTCGCTCCTGTCGCCGCTGACCGAGCAGGTCCAGGCCATCCGGGTCGAGGACTACATCGACGAAGGCACCTACGTGGTGCGCGCGGAGCTGCCCGGAATCGATCCGGACCGGGACGTCGAGATCACCGTCTCCGACGACGACGTGCTGCGCATCCACGCCGAACGACGGCAGGAGCAGCGGGAGGGGCAGCGCTCGGAGTTCCGCTACGGGGCCTTCACCCGCTCGCTGGTGCTGCCGCACGGGATCAGCGCGCAGGACGTCCAGGCCTCCTACGACCAGGGCGTGCTGACCGTCCGGATGCCGCTGCCCCAGGACAAGCCCGAAGCCCAGCGGATCACTGTGAAGAAGGCGGCCGAGGCCATCTCCGGCGAGTCCGAGAAATCAAGCGAGTCCTCCGAGAAGTGACCCGCGCCCGGGGCGCCGGAGCCGTCCGGCGCCCCTTTCCTGTTCTTCCCGCCCGACCGACGACCCAGGGAGAAGATCCATGGCTTTCACCGGAGTCGACCACCTCGACCACAGCATCGACACCACCAACCGCTGGCTGGACGACCTGGCCAAGGAACTCGGCACGGAGGAGCGCCGGGAGGCCTACCGGGCGCTGCGCGGCTGGCTCCACACGCTCAGGGACCGGCTGACGGTCCAGACCGGCGCCCACTTCGCCGCCCAGCTCCCCGAGATCTTCCGGGGCGTCTACTACGACGGCTGGTCGCCCTCCAGCGTCCCGATGAAGTACAACCGCGAGCAGTACCTCGACGCGTTCTGCGACTCCTCCTCCATCCGAGGCCCCGCCGCCGCGCCCGCCCTGGCCTCCGTCACCCGCTGCATGCGCCGCCATCTGGGCCGCGGCGCGCTCGACCACGCCTTCGACCAGCTGCCCAAGGACGTCAGGAGCCTCCTGGACCCCGGAGACCGCGACGCCGTCTCCGACACCGGCAACGAGGCCTGGTAGCCGGGCCCGCGCTCCCGGCCGGCCCGGCCCGGCCGGGCCCGCCCGGGCTCCGGTCAGCCGGGCCGCACGTCGAAGCCGAACATCGCCGCGACCGTCATCGCCTGGTCCGGGTCGATGACGGCGCCCCGGAAACGCGCGCTGTCCAGGTCGAGCGCCGCGAGGTCGCTGCCGCGCAGGTCGCAGCCGGTGAGATCGGAGCTGTGCAGCCACGCCCCCGACAGATCGCAGTCGCGCACCTCGGCCGACTCCAGCCGGGCGCCCGTCAGGTCGGCCTCCCGCAACCGGACCGAGGAGAAACGGCTTCCCCGCAGGTCCGCGCCGGGAAGGCCGGCGAAGGACCAGTCGCCTCCGGAGACCTTCAGAGCGCCGTACGTGCAGTCGCTGAACATGCTCCCGGTGAGCTTGCACCGCGTGAACGCGGCGTCGAACAGCGCGCACCGCGTGAACGTGCAGTTGAGGAACGCCGCGTCCTCATGTACCGAGCAGTTGAACCGCACTCCGCGGAACGTGCACTCCTCGAACACCGACCCGCGGTTCACCGTCTCCGTCAGGTCGACGTCGACGAACAGCACCCGCTGGAAGGTCTCCTTCTCCAGGTCGCGGAACTCCCACTCGCGGGATCTGATCGTCGTCTCCGTGGGAGGAGCCGCCGCCCCGTGCTTGCGCTCTGCCATGTCCGCACCCTAAAAGGCCCCTCTGACATTCCTCACCGCAGAGTGGGGACCTCTCCGTTGGCCGCCCACGTGACCCGCGTGCCCGGCACCGTCCAACGCTCCGCCACGTCGGCCAGATCCGCCGCGTCCAGAGGGTCGCGGCCCAGCCCGACGGCGTACCGGATCCAGCCGGGACCCGACTCGAACGGCCGCGGCCAGGCGTGGACGTCCCGCGCTCCGGCCTCTTCCAGAAGGGTCAGCAGCGCCCGGACCCGCCCCCTCGCCCGCCCTACGGCCTCCTCCTGAACGGTCAGGACGGCCCAGGCCGCGTGGCGGCGGTGCATCGGCGGCGGCGCGAGCAGTTCAGGCCAGGGGTCTCCGCCGGACTCCAGGAGCTCCCAGGCCCGGAACAACTCCCTCGTCAGCAGATCGAGCATGTCCGGGCCGACCTGCTCGGTGCAGGAGCGCACCGGCGCGGTCGGCGTCAGGATCCGCAACGGAGAACCGTCCGGCGCGGCGGGGCCGTCCGGACGCAGAGCCACCGGACGCCTCCAGTCCCAGGCCGCCCACATGGCGTAGAACAGGGCCGGCAGTTCCTCCTCGGGGCCGCCTTCCTGGACGGTCCGCGCGGCCAGCACCGCCCACGCGAGCCCGGGCAGCCCTCCGAAGGGCGCCGAATCCAGGCCGCGCGCCCGCGCCCACAGTTTGACGGCCCGCGCCAGCGAGGCGAACTCCTCCCTCCGCTCCCCCACCGAGGCGACCACTTCGTCCGCGTCGCTGACGGCGCTGAGCGCGATCCTCTCGCTTTCGCCGGGTTCCCCACCGGTGCGGACGACGGCGAGATCCACCCCGAGCCCCGTGACGCGCAACCGCAGCCCCGGCACCCTGGCCCCTTCGACGGCCGTCACGCGCGCCTGCGGGAACGCCCCTTCCACCCGCCGCCGGAGATCCACGTCCTCCGGCAGGCTCACGACGAGATCGAGATCCGACTCCTCCAGTTCGCAGCCCATCCTCCGGGAGCCCGTCATCTCGAAGACGCCTTCCGGCACGGCCTCCCGCAACCGGCGCAGAACGTCCTCGGCCCGCCCGTCACGGCGCGGCCTCCCCGGCAAAGGGCCGCCCAAAGGGTCGAGCCAGCGCAGCTTTCCGTCTCCCAGCGTCAGTGAGGCGCGTGCCCGCATGGGCTCACCACCCCGCCGTGACAGCAGAAGAAGCTCCTCCACCCGGGTTTTCATCGGAGGAACACGCACCTGGACGGGCTCGTCCAGCGGCGCCTTCCCCAGCGTCAGATGCGGCGTATAACCCTCCGCACGTCCCTCGCACTGCGGGAACCGGCTCTCCAAAGCCCGCCGCAAGTCCCTCCAGGGCCCTGCTCCCGCCGCGGCCGGATCCAGCCAGAGTGTCGCGTCCTGGCGGTGGGTGAACGTCTGCACCCCTTCCAGACGGGCCGTGAACGGAGCCACTTCGACCGCGGCGTCATGGAGCCCCTGTACGGCGTCCTCGAACGAGGACTCCGGCACGAAACCGAACAGTACGTTGACGTGCGGAGGCCACCGGTCCACCTGCGGGTCTCGTTCCCTCCGGATCGGCTGGACCGCTTCTTGCACCTCTTCACCGGGAACCCAGGCCACCGCCGTACGCGCCGTGGGCCGCGCACCGACGTCCGCGCTCCGCACGTCCTCGGCGTACAACTCCGCGAACACCCCGTAGTGGTCGGAGATGTACAGCCCTTCTCCGTCAGGGACGTCGCCCACGAGTTCCGCCGTACCGACGTGCAGATCGGGCCCCCGCAGCAGCACCCGGTCGAGCCTGGCGGGCACCCCCGAAAGCGACGACACGGCGGCAAGGGGGTTGACCACCGGGTCGAACGTCGGCGTCGTGTCCTCCCTTCCGCGCGCCTCGCCCCAGACGTCCCGCAGCCCGAGCACCTCGGCGGGCAGCGCGCTCCCGTCGTTGAAGTCCCCCATCAGGACCACGTCGCAGTCCAGCCCCGCCAGGATCTCCGCGAGCCGCCCGAGCTGCCCCCGCCGCCGGACCTCCCCCCGATGGGAATGGTCACTGCTCAGATGGGTCGTCGCGACCACCACCGGCCCGCCGGCCGTCTCGACCGTCATCGCCGCGACCGCCTTGTAGGGCCCCAGTGAATGCCGCCCCACTTCCCGTACGGGCAGCCTGCTGAGCAGCAGCAGACCGCTGTCGGCCACATCCAGCAGCGCCTTCCCCGTGCTGAGCGTGTACCGCTCCCGCACCCACGGCGCCCGCATCAGCATCTCGAGCAGCGGCTTCTCGACCTCCTGAAGCGCGACGACGTCCGCGTCGGCCCGCTCCAGTTCCTCCAGCAGCCTCGGCCTCCGCCGTTCCGTGAACACCTTGTCGCCGTCGTACCGGTCCCAAAGCGTGTTCCACGTCAACAGCCTCAACGGCCCGTCGGCGCCTTTCCGCCCGCTCTCCCCCGCCCGCCAGCCGTCCTCCCCCGCCCAGGAGAACGCCATCCCCGTCTCGAAGAACCGGGCCGGCAGCAACCGGGAAACCCGCACGAGCCCCGCCGGGGAGGCCCCCAGGAGGTCCACTCCACTCTCCCGGTCCCACACCCTCTCGCCGTCGGCCTCGATGTACACGATCCGGTGCCAGGGAATGTCCCCACCCGGTGTGAACCCCGCCAGCGCCACCCGTTTGAGCGGCCCCCCGCGCGTCGCCACCCCCAGCACGAACCGCGCGGGATCGAACCGCGGATCCCACTTGACCCGGTGATAGATCTCCTCGCTGGTCCTCACGGCGCGAACTCTAGGCCGCCCCTCCGTCCCGAGGCCACCGGTTAAACCCGTTCCCCGCATTTTCTTCCGCCCCGCGGCCTTCCACGCCGCGGAAATCCCCCGCCGAATATGTCACCTGACCCCTTAACCTGAGCCTAAGGACTTCACCCCGGTTTACCCCGACCCCAGCGAGGTATCGCCCTTCAAATCAAGAACGCGGAGCGAAAAAATGATCGTCATCATCGCCATCACCTGCACCGCCCTCCTCTTCCTGGCCGCCTATCTCTGGCTGACCCTCACCTTCGGATTCCGTGCCCGGGGAACCGTCTTCCACTCCGACCGCGAAAACAGCCCCTCCCGCCGCCGCAAGCGCACCCTCTGGGTCGTCACCCGCTCCGCCTCGCCCCCCGCCGGCGGCCCCTCGCCGGAGCAGGCCCCCCACGAACCCGAGAACACGAGCTGACCGGCAGGCTCCGGAGTCCCTCGGGCCGATCCGCGTCTCCCGCCACTTCCGTCACCGCAGCCCCAGGCGTTCCTTTTCCTATGCCGCTTGACTTATTCCGCTGAGCATGCCGCACGTCCCACTGTTTTACCCCCTTTTTCGAGAGGTATCGCTTTTATGGGACGACACGGAAAAACCCGAGGCGGAAATGATCACCATCCTGGCCATCACCATCACGGCGACCTTTCTTCTGGGCCTCTTTCTCGGACACGTCATCGGATTCGGAGTGCGCACCCGCAGCACCGTCATCCATTCCGACCCCGCCGACCGACCTCTTCGCGACACCCGCGACCGGAAGGGACTGCTCTGGGAGAAGAGTCCCCGAGCCGGCACGGACGGCCGGGAGAAGCTCCCCGAGTGAGACCCGCCCCGAGCCCCGGAGCATGAAGACCCCGCCGGAAGGACTCCGGCGGGGCCAGGACGAGCACGGCACCCGGCCGCGCGATCAGCTGATCTTGGCGAGGAGCGCCCGGCAGGCCTCGGCACAGCGGCGGCAGATCTCGGCACAGACCCGGCAGTGCTCGTGATGGTCCGCGTGGCGCTCGCACTCCGCGGCACAGGACGAACAGGCCTGCGCGCAGGCCTGGAGCTGCGCCCTGGTGATGTTGGCGTCATAGCCGGTGTGACGCGAGAGGACGCGGGCCGTGACGGCGCAGATGTCAGCGCAGTCCAGATCGGTGCGAATGCACTTGGCCAGATCCCCCGGATTCTCCTCGCTCAGACACGCGTCGGCACACGCGGTGCACGCCTGGGAGCACTCCAGGAGCACCTCCACCGTGTCGGCGATCGCCTTCCGGTCGAGGTTGATCTCGGCCGGATACGTTTCGATCATCTTGGCAACAGACATTCTTCCCCCTTCATTGCGGTCGATCTTTCCCCCGGAGACCCCCGTCCCCACTCAGAAGCAGATCAATCAGACGAAAGGGGGGTGCAGCTAGATTCCAGCCATTCCGCGAGGACGGCTGCCTGGCTGTGGTCCACGTCGCGGGTGGCGGTCAGGAGTGTGAGGCGATGATGGTCGGCGAGGTCGCGCAGGTGCTCGACGGCCTCACGGTGGCCGGTGTCGTGGAGTTCCCTCAGATAACGGCGGCGGAACTCGGCGAAACGGTCGGGATCGTGGCCGTACCAGTGGCGGAGTTCGGTCGAGGGCGCGACGTCCTTCAGCCACTCGTCCAGATGCGCCTTCTCCTTGCTGACGCCTCGCGGCCAGATTCTGTCGACGAGCACGCGCCGGCCGTCCTGAGGCGATGTCTCCTCCTGGACCCGGCGATAGGTGATCCGCTTGGTCATGTCAGGAACCTCCCCGTCCCTTCAGGGTACGCGGCGGTCAGATCTCGGCGCCGATCATTCCGGCCACGCACAGAACGGTCGCGGCCACCGCGGCCGCGATCGTCAGGCGCACGAAGACCTTGCCGGGGCGGCGTTCCTCTCCGAGGAGGAAGACCAGCACCAAGGGCACCGGGGAGAGGACGAGAAGGCCGAACGCCGGAAGCGCGAGGGTCGCGAACCTTCCCGCGGTATCGGACGGACGCGCCCACTCGCCGTCCCGGCGCATCTGGGCGCGGAATTCCTCTCCTTCCTCCGACTCCGGGGGAAGCTGAACGTACTGGGGTGAAAGGCTCGGCTCATTCGGGGTGAACCAGCCGCGGCAGTCCGTGCGGGTCTGCTTGCCCGAACCCGTCGTCACGCACTTCTCCACCACGGCCGTTCCGGGCTGCCCTGTCAGGCCGAACGCCAACCGGATGTCCGGCCAGCCGTACCACAACGGCGCCAGACCGAGGCAGAGCCACAGACCACCCGCGATCAGGAGGCCGAGCCCGCCCCCCAGACCGCCGGAGTCCGCGGGCTTCCTCCCTGTCGCCATGGGCTTCTCCCTCCGCATACGACCTCCATCACGCATGATCAAGCGGCCAGTGCCCAGTGTCCGTTGAGGAAGAACCGTGTGCGCAGGCGTCCGCGAACAGGGGCGTCGGCGAAGGCGGCACGGCCTTTTCGCTCCCAGAAGCGCCCGTAGGCGCGGCGGGCGGCGGACTCGGTCTCGGCGAGGAAGTCGGCGGCATCGCGGGGCCGGTCCTCCGGCAGTTTGGCCAGACCCCACCGGATGAGGTGCCGTAGCGGTTCGGGCACCTCCTCGTCGGGGACCGGGGCATGCAGGTGCTGGGCCGCCAGGTGCATCAGGTAGCGCCCCTCGTAGGGCCGGTGGCCGGTCAGGCATTCGAAGAGGACGGCCGTCGCCGCGTACAGGTCACCTGCGGGAGAGGCGGGCATGCCCTGCCACTGCTCCGGCGGCATGTAGGCGGGCGTCCCGATCGAGGCGGCCTCCTCGCCCACCCTGCCGGCGACACCGAAGTCCACCAGCGTCACCGAACCCCGCTCGCCGATCAGCACGTTGCTGGGCTTGCAGTCCCGGTGCACGACCCCGGCGCGGTGCGCGTCGGACAACCCGCGCAGAATCGCGCGGAACAGCATGAGCGCCGCCTCCGGCCGCAACGCCCCCCGCGCGGCCAGCACCTCCTTGAGCGTCCGCCCGGAGAGCAGCTCCATGACGATCGCCGGTGACCCGACGTCCCCCGCATGATCGATGTACTCGACGAGCCGCACCACGTGACGCGAGCGCACCGCCTCCAGGAGCCGCGCCTCCTCGGCGAACTCCTCCCGGTGTCCCGCGTCCGTCAGGCACTTGACCGCGACCCGCCGCCCGTCGGCGTTCCGCGTCGCCAGCACCACCCGTCCGAAAGCCCCCGCCCCCAGTTCCCGCACCGCCGTATATCCCGGCACGTCCCAGTCGTCCATGAGTCCGGTCTCCTTCCACGACCGAACCCAGAATCCGACATAAGGAACAAGAACACCTGAGTGCCAGGCCCTGTCCTGCCCGGCCACCCGGGACCCAGGTCCCGGCCCGCCTCCGCCGCGAGAAAGGACAGATCAACCGGTCACAGGAAGCGCACCCGCTCCAGGGTCTCCGACTCCGACTCCTGGACGTAGACCTTGCCGCCCTCGCGAGTGACGCGGTCGAGGAACTCGTAGAGCTGCAGGGCGCGGTTGATCGTGTCGGTCTTGGTGTCCCCGGTGTTGCCGGTGAGCGCTTCGAGCGCCTGCACCGACTTGGGCGTGAGATTCACCGTGATGCGTTCCCTGACGGACGCTTCGGCCTTCGACATGCGGTCTCCTTCGCCGGGCACGGGTTCATCTCTTCCTGTCAGCAAGCTGACCGCAGAGCACAGGCACGCTCAGTATGTCTTGTTGCCACACAACAGGCAAAGTAAACCCCTTGGTTCCGTGCAGATACACAGCTATAAGTGTCACAGTACACGCTATCTATACATACATCATATGCATGATGGCTGCACAAGACCCGCCTGACTGCTCGGACCGAAGGCGGGGACCCGTATCGGAAGGGGATCCACGCCATGGGGGAAGAGAAAGCAGGCTCACCGGCCGCCCGGCGCAGGAGGGCGCGGCGGCTGTGGGCATCCGCCCTGGTCGTCCTCACCAACGGAACCGCCTTCTATGGCGGAGCCGCCATGCGGGAGCCCCGCCTGGCGATCCCCGCCCTGGTCCTGGTGCTGCTGTGGAGCACGGCCTGCATCGGCCCTTTCGCCTGGATCCAGCTGACCCTGTTCCGGCGGGCCGCCGAGCTCGCCACGTCCGCCGAGGAGGTCCGCCACCTGATGGACCTGGTGACCCTGGCGTTCGTCCGCGCCTTCAGCCGCCCGGCCCTCCTCGCCGACCGGTTCACCGGCCCCCGGCCGCGCTTCGCCGGCCAGCACGCCTCGATCCTGTTCGTCGACATCGTGGGCTTCGGTTCCCTCGCCCGCACCGACGCCGACCGGGAGGTCGTCCACGAGGCCCTGTACGACATCGTCCGCCTCGCCTGCACCCGGGCCGGCATCCCCTGGCCTCGCTGCCATCTCGAGGACAGGGGCGACGGGATGCTGATGGTCCTCCCCCTGCTCACCCCAACCGGGAACGCGCTGAGTCCCTTCCTGTTCCCGCTGGCCGAACTCCTGCGCGAGCACAACCTCCGGTCGACGGAGGGCACGCGGATCCAGCTGAGGGTGGTCCTGCACGTGGGACCGGTGAAGTCCGCCTCCTACGGGGTGATGGGGGAGGCGATCATCCGCGCCGCGCGGCTCCTGGACGCTCCGTCGGCCAAGGAGGAGCAGCGTAGGAGCGGTGCCGACCTGACCTTCGTCGCGTCCTCGACGGTCTACGAGACGATCATCAAGCACTCGCAGGACGAGCTGTCGCCCGCCTCCTACCGGCGGATCACCGCCCGGGTGAAGGAGTCAGAGGTGACCGGCTGGCTCTGCCTGCTGGGCATGGAGCGGCGCGCTCTCCTCCTCGACCTGGACGATCCGATCCAGCTCCTCCCGCGAAGGTATGGCGTCGACCGGCTTGCTGAGGAGCTGGCCTGACGGCGTTCTGTCCTCCGTGACACGGGCGTCGCCGACCTTGGAGAAGCCCTGGCCGATGTAGTACTCGTGAAGTTTGTGGTTCTTGCTCCAGGTGTCGATGCGGAGCTCTTCCGCCAACGGGTTCTCCGACAACCCCAGATGCGCCCCCCAGCCGATCAGGAACTCCCCGATCCGCATTCCCCGGTAGTCGGGGTGGACCACCAGGCGGTGCAGGTAGACGGCCGGGGTCTTGAGTTCCGTCTCGGTCCACAGCCCTGGTTTGCCTTCCACCTCGACGGTGACGCTCGCGACGAGCGACCTTCCGTAGCGGAGCAGCCAGGTCCGCTTCCTGTCCACCCCGTCCCGCACTCGCGCGTTCCTGGCCGCCTCATTCGGCCAGGGGCGGTTCCACTGGTCGGTCCTGATCTTCTTGCGCAACCAGGTCCCCGTCTCATCGATGAGGCGGGTGATCTCTCCGACGTCTTCGGCGGTCGCGAGATGGAGCTGAAAGAGCACGGTCGTCTTCTCAAATGATCGAGGCCCTCCTCGCCTTCGAGAAGGGCACAGCGGAAATGGGTCAGACGCCGGAACTCGCCTGCCCGGGTTCTTCGATCACTTTTTGAGGAACCCTACCGACGTTATAGTGGAGACGGTTGCGGTCAGCAGGCCATATCGTCTCAGTGAAGCGGAAAGCTCTTCCGTTCTGATCGTAGGCTGTGCGGAAAGTTTCATAAACAGGGACAGACCCGCTTTCAGGGAGTCCGAAGAAGTCCGCTTCTGTCCGATTCGGCGGGCGGACATTGATCTCATCGTGGTAGCCGACCTGGACGATCCCGAGTTTCGATTCCCCGAGGTAGGCCACCACTCCCTGAGGGATGTCCTTGGCCTCCAGCAGCCTGGTGGCCCCTTTGGTGACGAACTCCAGCGGGTAGTAGCTGGTCTGCATGAGCCACGGCTTGCTTTCGATGGACCGGGTCTGATGCCGGAGGACCACCTGCTCCTCGGGACGCAGGCCGAGCCAGTGCGCCACCTTCCCCGAAGCGAACTGCACCTCGACCCGGGGCTCGGTGTCAGAAGGGGTGCGACCCTGGACCAGGGCGTCTTTGCTGTAGTCGACGCCTTCACCACCGCCAGGCACCGTGATGCCATCCCGCCCCTGGATCAGACTGCGCGGCGAGAGCGTCACATGGAACGGCTCGGTCTGGAAGATCACGAAAGTGCCCTTGCCGGCCTCGGTCTCCACCACCCGCTGGTCCGCCAGCCAACGGAGTGCGTCGCGAATCGTGTTGCGGGACGCGTCGTAATGGCTCTGGAGGTCCAGCTCCTTGGGCAGCTGGGGACGCCCCGTCGAGACGTTGAACTCACCGGACTCGATGCGTTTGCGCAGGTCATCAGCGACTGTCCGCCATTTGGCGTGCCTGACCATCCGTACGCTCCTTCGACTCGAACTTCCACAGAGGTCGACTTGCCAGACCTCGGACCTGCACCCGATGAGATACCCAGCATAGAGATTCGACATGCCCACGCGGGAAAGAGTTTGGAATAATCCAGTTGTTGGTATAGGTCAGATGAGTCACAATCCAGAAGAGGTCAACAGATCACTCCAGCGGGGATCAGGCTCATCAATCTCGAAGCGGATGACCGCCGGACAAGGAGAGGCACCGTGAACAGCAGTGAAGCGAGCCCGGCGCAGACGGGGGCGGAGGGGAAAGTGGAAGTACCGCACCTCGACCTGTCCGGGGAGTCGCCCACCAGTCGGGCCGACCTCGGCCTCGTAAGCGAGGGCGCCCGTCGATAGGTCCGGCATCGGTTCGCTTCGAAACAAGCGGGGGCAAAGACGCCGAAGGGCCGGGCCGAAGTGAGCGAGACCCCGATGTGCTGCGGGGCCAAGGGGTCTCGTCCGGCCTTTCGGCCAACCCATACCGCCTTATCGGACAAAACCTACAAACAGGTTAGCAAAGTACAAATAACACGCATTAAATGATATAGACGCACATTCAAGGCGCCTGTATCTTTTCTTCAAGGTCTGGCTTCTTACCCCGCAGAGAGGCATCAACGTGACCGTGAAGATACCGCTGCCCCATCCCGACCCCGAGGTCGACGAGTCCAGGGGCTACATCACCGCCGTCGTTCGTGCGCTAGCCCTTCGAGGCACCGCCATCGACCATGTCTGGCTCGATCCCAGCCTGCCCGTGGACGCGACCATCCGCGCCGGCGAAGAGGCGCTGGTCTGGAACGAAACGCAAGGCTGGGCCATCGGCGAGTTCGTCTCTGGAGAACAAGGCGTCCGCACCGTGCTCGCCGACCCGCTTCTTCTGGGCGGCGGCGTTCTCCCCTCGCCGGACGAGATCGCGTCCCGGACGATCCTCCGGCAGAGCAAACCCCTCGTCACCCGTCAGATCAGGGCTCGTGACGGTTTCCAGGAGACCCTCCGAAGTTTTGACCCGCCCCGTGAGCCGAGGCGGCCGGTCCCCGTTCCGAACAGACTTCTGGAATGGCCGACCCTCTGCCAGGGCCTCCGGGAACGACCTTCGACTTATCGTCTGGTGGCATGAGCCTCACCGGAGCCCCCGCTTCCCCTTCAGCGTGAGGTCTGACCCGGCCGTCGGCCTTCCCGAGGGAAGGGCGGCGGTCAGGCGTTTCGGGGAGGGGGGGCCGGCCGCAGGTGGGTGCGCAGGGCCCGGGATTCGCAGCGGATGCGGACGGACAGGGCGGCCGCGTTGAGGACCGTGAAGGTCAGGGCCGTGATCCAGGCCGAGTGGACCAGGGGAAGGGCGATGCCTTCCAGCACCACGGCCAGGTAATTGGGGTGCGGCAGCCACGAGAAGCGGTAGGGGCCCCGGGTGACGCGGGGGAGGCCGGGGACGACGATGATCCGGGTGTTCCACTGGCGGCCCAGAGAGCGGATGCACCACCAGCGCAGGGTTTGGGCGGCGATGACGAGGGCGAGCATGGGCCAGCCGAGGGCCGGGACGAAGGGGCGGGAGGCGAGGGCCGTCTCCAGGAGGCAGCCGGCCAGGAGCGCGGTGTGCAGGAGGACGAGCCACGGGTAGTGGGCGTGGCCGGTGACGACTCCGCCGTGGGCGAGGCTCCAGCGGGTGTTGGCGCGGGCCACGGCGACCTCGGCGAGGCGTTCCGCCGCGACCAGGAGGATGAGGGCCGGATACCAGAAGGACACGGGGTCACCAGCGCAGGAGGACGAGTTCGGCGCAGAAGCCGGGACCGAGGGCCATCAGGAGGCCGTGGGTGCCGGGTTCCGGGCGCAGGGCCAGGGTGTCGCGCAGGACGTGCAGGACGGACGCTGACGACAGGTTCCCGTTGCGGGCCAGGGAGCGCCAGGTGACGTCCAGCGCGCCGTCGGGCAGGTCGAGGGTCTCGGCGATCGCTTCGAGGACCTTCGGGCCGCCGGGATGGCAGACCCAGGCGGTGACGTCCTTGGTGGTGAGGTCGTGTTCGGCGAGGAAGCCGTCGACGTCGTGGGCGAGGTGGGTGCGGACGAGGTCGGGGATGCCGGGGTCGAGCATCACCTGGAAGCCCTTCGCGGAGACCTGCCAGCCCATCACGTGCCCGGTCCCGGGGTAGAAGCGGCTCCGGGTCGCGATCACGGAGGGGCCTGCCGTCCGCCGGCCTGCGCCGCAGGCCACGACCGCGGCCGCGCCGTCGCCGAACAGGGCGCTTCCCACGAAGTTGGCGATGGAGAGGTCGTCGCGCTGGAGCGTCAGGGAGCACAGCTCGACCGACAGCAGGAGCGCGGTGTGGTCCGGCCAGCCGCGCAGGTAGTCGTGGACGCGGGCGAGCCCGGCCGCCCCGCCCGCGCAGCCGAGCCCGAACAGCGGGAGGCGTTTGACGTCGTGGCGCAGCCCGAGCCGTTCGACGAGGCGGGAGTCCAGGGAGGGGGCGGCGACGCCGGTCGTGGACGCCAGCAGGATCAGGTCGATGTCGCGGGGGTCGAGTCCCGCCTCCTCGATCGCCGTCTCCGAGGCCCGGGCTCCGAGGTCGAGGGCGCCGTCGACGTAGGCCTCGTTCGCCGCCCCGAAATCAGAGATCTCGACATAACGCTGGATGGGCAGGGTGAGGTGCCGGAATTCCACTCCGACGTTCCGGTGCAGCCTCTCCAGGAGCGTCCGCCTGCCCCCTTCGAGCTCCCACTCCCGCACGAACGCGCGGGTGAGTTCGGCCTGGGCGTAGCGGTGCTCCGGCAATACGCCGCGAACGGCGGCGATCTGGGTCATGGAGACCTCGTCTGCAGGTGGGACGGTATGGAGGGCTGTCGAGCCCGTAAAGGCCCAGTTTCCCTTCATAGGACTCCGCCCACCAAAGGCGCTCCCCATAAGGACAAAATAAACTCCACGAAATGACCTTTTCGGAGGTTCACCGAATTTCGCTACAATAAAGGGTCCGAATTTCACCCGGAAGGTCGGTCGTCATGGCTCGAACATCTGGATCAACCGGATCAACGGTCACCCGCCGCGGCGGTGGGGTGAAGCCCGCCGTCTGCAAGGCCGCGATGGCGGTGGGCGCGCTCTTCCTCCTCGTGGGGATCCTCGGGTTCATCCCGGGCATCACCACGAACTACGGGTCCATGGAGTTCGCCGGGCACGAGTCCCAGGCCAAGCTCTTCGGCATCTTCCAGGTGTCGATCCTGCACAACCTGGTCCACCTCGTCTTCGGCGTCCTCGGCCTCATCCTGGGCCGCTCACCCGGCACCGCCAAGAACTTCCTCGTCTGGGGCGGCGCCGTCTACCTGCTCCTGTGGCTGTACGGCCTGTTCATCGACAAGGAGCACACGACCAACTTCATTCCCGTCAACCGCGCGGACGACTGGCTGCACTTCCTGCTGGGCGTCGGCATGATCGCCCTGGGACTGCTGACCACCCGCAAGAAGACCAGGTCCGCGGTCGAGGGCGGTCACCGCGCCACGGGTGACCTGCCTCCCGGCTCGACCGCGCCCAGGGGACGCCACGAGACGCGCGAACCGCGCGACCGCGGCCGCTGATCCGCTCGCCGCGCGGGCCCGTACGCACCCGGCCGGGCGTCAGCCCAGCCGGGTCGGGCGGAGCGGCAGGGGCTTCTCGCGGGCGATGACCTCCGCGGCCGGGCGGCGGGTCGTGAGCGGTGTCGGCTCCGCCTCGTAGCCGAAACGCAGGATCGCCTGGACGTGCGTGCGGCCCGTGGGGTCGGCCAGGATCGCCCTCAGGTCGGACTGCTCCAGCGGCTGGGTGAACAGGCCGGTCGCCAGGCCCCGGCGGGTCGCCTCCAGCAGGACGCGTTCGAGCGCCTGCCCCGCCCGCAGCCAGTCGGCCGGAGCGTCCCCGCCGATGATCGACAGCACGGCGATCACCGGTTCGGCCTCGAACTCCGGGCCGGACGGCTCGGGCCGCTCCAGGTCGGGCATGAAGTCCCGAACCGGGACGGTGTCGTCCCCGCTCCAGGGGGCCGCCTCCACCGGCACCCCGTCCTCCCGGTAGGGGTCGTCGGTCGTCCAGTTGCGCAGCTCGGCCCGGTAGGCGGCGTCGTCCCACTTCCGCTCGTCGGCGGTCCGCGCCAGGCTCAGCAGCAGCTCCCGCTCGGGAGCCTCCACGAACTCCAGCTTCCCTCCCTGCAGCAGCGCGGCCTCCTCCAGCCGGCGCTTCGCCTCGGGCGGGATCGGGGTGTCGAGGAAGGGGCGCCTGCTGGTGCGCCGCTCCCGGATCGCCTCGTACAGCTCCCGCTCGCCGTCGTCCATCGTGTAGGGCCCGTCGGCCGTGACGGTGGCGACGTGCCGCCCGTCCCTCGGCGAGGGCAGCAGCTCGAGGGAGGGCCGGCGGCCCGTCGCGGCCACCGCGAAGCAGAGGTTCAGCACGGCCGCCCCCAGGCTGATGTGCAGCGCCCTCGCCTGCGGGTCGACGGCGGGGAGCCTCCGCGACGGATCGGCGTGCACCTCGATCCGGTCCCCCTCCGGCAGGAACAACCAGGGCTGCGTGTTGTAGATGGAAGGCGCCCTCCCCGCGGCCTCCACACAGGCCAGGACTTCTTCCTCGGTCAACGGCCCCATGGCCCGCCTCCTTTTCCCCATTGATCCGCTTTTAAGCCTCCCACCCGGCCTCTCCTGGCCGCAGTCTCCAAAGTCCCAGCCCAGGGGGACCTTCGCCCTCTTCAACCGTGATCTCGCCGCCCGGAGAATCCGGCCGGGGTGGCACTCCCCGTACTCCCGCGCCTCGACGCGGCGGCGGGACGGGGACCCGGCCGGTCCCTCCGGGCGGCGAAGCCCGCGGGTTCAGCCCCCTATCGGGGTCCAGCGGCTCTCGTCGGCGGCGCTGCGCTCGACGGCGTCCAGGACCCGCTGGACGCGCAGCCCGTCGGCGAACGAGGGGGCGGGGTCGGCGCCTCCGGCGATCGCCGCCACGAAGTCCCGCACCTCGTGGGTGAAGGTGTGCTCGTAGCCGAGGCCGTGGCCGGGAGGCCACCAGGCCCCCGCGTACGGGTGCCCGGGTTCGGTGACGAGGATGCGGCGGAAGCCCGCCTCCTCCGCGGGCAGGGTGTCGTCGTGGAAGTGCAGTTCGTTGAGCGACTCGAAGTCGAAGGACAGGCTGCCCAGCGAGCCGTTGACCTCCAGGCGCAGGGAGTTCTTGCGGCCCGGCGCGAACCGGCTCGCCTCGAACGAGGCGAGCGCCCCTCCCGCCAGCCTGCCGATGAACACGACCGCGTCGTCGACGGTGACGGCTCCCCTGCCGGACCCGTCCGGCAGGGGGCGCTCCTTGACGAAGGTCTCGCTGATCCCGGACACCCCGGTCAGCGCCTCCCCGGTGATGTACTGGGCCATGTCGACGATGTGGGCGCCGATGTCGCCCAGCGCGCCGGACCCGGCCTTCTCCCGGCGCAGCCGCCACACCAGCGGATGCGCCGGATCGACGATCCAGTCCTGGAGATACTGGGCGCGGACGTGCCGGATCGTGCCGATCCGCCCGTCGGCGACGAGCTTGCGGGCGAAGGCCACCGCGGGCACCCGCCGGTAGTTGAAGGCGACCATGCTGCGCACCCCGCGGGCCGCGGCGGCCTCGGCGCCCGCCGCCATCTCCTCGGCCTCCGCCACGGAGTTGGCCAGCGGTTTCTCGCAGAGCACGTGCTTTCCCGCCGCCAGGGCGGCGATCGCGATCTCGGCGTGGGTGTCCCCCGGCGTGCAGATGTCGATCACGTGCACGTCGTCGCGTTCCAGCAGCCGCCGCCAGTCGGTCTCGGCGCCGGCCCAGCCGAGCTCGGCCGCGGCGGCGCTCACGCGCTGCCGCGACCGGCCGGCCAGGACCGTCATGCTAGGCCGCACGGGCAGGTCGAAGAAGGCGCCGACGCTGCGCCACGCCTGCGAGTGCACGCGGCCCATGAAGGCGTGTCCGACCATGCCGACCCCGAGCGCGGGCCTGTTCTCCGTCACGGAAAGCCTCTCCTAGGACTCGAAGCCGAGCGGCAGGTAGGTGTCGACGTTGTCCTTGGTGATCGTCTCCGAGGCCAGCGTGATCGACTGCGGCACTCCCTGCTCGACCAGGTCGCTCATACCCTTGCCCTGGGCGATCAGACGGGCCAGCTTGACCGCCGACGACGCCATGCTGGGGCTGTAGGTGACGGTCGCCTCCAGCACGGACGAGCCGCTCTTGATCTCCCGCATGGCGTTGGCCGAGCCGGCGCCGCCGACCATGAAGAACTCGGTGCGGTTCGCCTCCTTGATCGCGGCCAGGACGCCGACGCCCTGGTCGTCGTCGTGGTTCCACAGCGCGTCGATCTTCTTGTGCGCCTGCAGGAGGTTGGTGGCCACGTCGGTGCCGGACTGGACGGTGAACTGGGCGTCCTGCTGCGCCGTCACGGTGAACCCGTAGGTCTTCAGCGCGTCGGCGAATCCCTTGCTGCGGTCCTGGGTGAGCGGGAGCGTGGCGATGCCCTGGATCTCCAGGATGACGGGCTTCGCGACGCCCTTCTCCTTGAGCTTCGCGCCGATGTAGTGCCCGGCGGCCACGCCCATGCCGTAGTTGTCGCCGCCGATCCACGTCCGGTACGAGAGCTTGTCGGGGAAGACCCGGTCGAGGTTGACGACCGGGATGCCCGCGTCGGACGCCTTGCGCGCGACCTGGTTGAGCTGCTGCCCGTCGTTGGGGAGGATGACGAGCGCCCCGACCTTGGCGTCGATGAGCGACTCGACCGCGGCGATCTGCTGGTTGATGTCGTTGGTGGGCTCGACCGCCTTGAACTCCACGTCGGGGTACAGCTTCGCGGCGGCCTCGGCGTTCTTGGCGATCGCGGCGATCCAGCCGTGGTCGGCGGCCGGGGCGGAGAAGCCGATGACGACCTTCTGGCCCGGCTTGTCGTTGTCGGTGCCCGCGAGGGCGGGGGCGGAGGCGGACGACTCGTCGTTGGAGGCGTTGCTGGTGCAGGCCGACGCGAGCAGGCCGCCGCCGATGACGGCTCCGCCGAACAGGAATCCGCGGCGTCCGGGGCTGTGGGACATGGGGGTCTCCCTGGGGGGGTGGGGTGGAACGGACGGGTCGTGGGGCGCGCGCCGCTAACTCGTGTTCGCGGTGCGCTGCTGGAGCAGGACGGCGGCGACGATGATCAGCCCCTTGGCGATGAGCTGGTCGCTGGTGTCCAGGCCGTTGAGGATGAAGAGGTTGGTGATGACCGTGAAGACGAGCAGGCCGAGGATCGAGCCGATGATGGTGCCGCGCCCGCCGGTCAGCAGGGTGCCGCCGATGATCACCGCGGCGATGGCGTCCAGCTCGTAGAGGTAGCCGTGGGTGGAGGAGCCCGCGGTGGTGCGGGCCATGATGACGAGGGCGGCGATGCCGCAGCACAGGCCGGACAGCGCGTACAGCAGCACGGTGTGCTTCCTGACGTCGATGCCGGCCAGGCGCGCGGCCTCGGCGTTGCCGCCGACGGCGTAGGTGCGGCGGCCGAAGGTGGTGCGGTTGAGCAGCACCCATCCGGCGGCCACGACCGCGGCGAAGATGTAGACGAGGATCGGCAGCCCGAGCACGCGGGTCGTGGACAGCGCCACGATCGCGTCGTTCTCCGGCGCGACCAGCTGCGTCCTGCGGTCCGACAGGCGCTGGGCCAGGCCGCTGGCGGCGGCCATCATCGCCAGCGTGGCGATGAAGGGGACCATCTTCCCGTAGGAGATCAGCAGCCCGCTGACCGCGCCGGTCGCGGTGCCGACCAGGAGCGCGCAGAGCGCCATCACCCACGGCCCGTAGGACTGGGTCGCCACGGTCGTCGCCCAGACCGAGGCCAGCGCCATCACCGAGCCGACCGACAGATCGATGCCGCCGCCGATGATCACGAAGGTCATGCCGACCGTGATCACGCCGATGGTGGAGGCCAGCGCCAGCAGGGTCACCAGGTTGGAGGAGGTGGCGAAGGTGTCGGGCCGGGTGACGAGCCCGACCAGGCACAGCAGGACCAGGGCTCCGACCAGTCCCAG
Source organism: Actinocorallia aurantiaca (assembly GCF_039533685.1). Lineage (NCBI taxonomy): Bacteria > Bacillati > Actinomycetota > Actinomycetes > Streptosporangiales > Thermomonosporaceae > Actinocorallia > Actinocorallia aurantiaca. Next base: position 342,934 of record NZ_BAAATZ010000006.1, read on the forward strand.
GTGCCGCAGCCCGCCGCGGTCGCGCAGGGTCCGCACCGGTGCGGGGAGCTTGCCGACGGGCGGCGTGCGCGTGTCGTTCACAGCGCGCTTCCTTCCATGATCAGGTCGAGCACCCGGTGCTCGTCGAGCTCGCGGGCGTCGGACTCGTGCACGTTCCGGCCGTCCCGGATCACCAGGACCCGGTCGGCGAGGCCGAGGACCTCGGGGATCTCGCTGGAGACCAGCAGGACCCCGATGCCCTCGTCTGCCAGGCGGCGGATCACCGCGTAGAGGTCGGCGCGGGCGCCGACGTCCACGCCGCGGGTCGGCTCGTCCAGGAGCAGCAGCCTGCGCCGGTCCACCAGCCAGCGGGCCAGGACGGCCTTCTGCTGGTTGCCGCCGGACAGGGTGCGGATGGGACGCCCGGGGTCCGCCGGGCGGATGCCGAGCTCGTCGATCTGCCTTCCCGCGTCGGCGAGCTCGCTTCCCCGGTCGAGCCAGCCGAGGCGGGCGTAGCGGGCGAGCCCGCCCAGCGTGATGTTGCGGGCGACGCTCTCCTCCAGGAGCAGGGCCTGGGCCTTGCGCTCCTCGGGGGCGAGGCCGAGGCCGAGCCGGACGGCGGAGGAGACGCCCCGGACGGGCTTGCCGTCCACCAGGACCTTCCCGGACGCCTTGCGCGCGCCGTAGACGGCTTCGAGGATCTCCGACCTGCCCGAGCCGACCAGCCCTGCCAGCCCCACGATCTCCCCCTCGCGCACGGCGAAGGAGATGTCCTCGAACACACCCGGGACGGTCAGTCCCTCGACCCGCAGGACCTCGGCTCGCCCCTCGTGAGAGCCGGGATCTCGGCGGGCCGGGAAGACGTGTTCGACGTCCCGGCCGGTCATCAAAGACACGATCTCGCGGGTGGGGGTGTCGGCGGGCAGGCCGACCGCGACGGTGCGGCCGTCCTTGAGCACGGTCACCCGGTCGCCGATCTCGCGGATCTCCTCCAGCCGGTGGGAGATGTAGACGACGGCGACGCCCTGGGCGGTCAGTTCGCGGACGGTGCGGAAGAGGTTGTCCACCTCGTCGTGCGCCAGGGCCGCGGAGGGCTCGTCCATCACGATGAGGCGGGCGTCGTGGGAGAGCGCCCGGGCCATGCTGACGACCTGCTTGCCGGCGGGCGGGAGCGCGCCGACCTCGGTGGCGGGCGGGATCTCGCCGTGGCCGAGGCGGGTGAGCAGCCCGCTCGCCGCCCGGTGGGCTTCGGCGGTGCGGGTGAAGCCGAACCTCGCCTTCTCGTGGCCGAGGAAGATGTTGTCGGCGACGCTCAGCCCGTCCACCAGGTCGAGCTCCTGGTAGATGGTCGAGATGCCGAGCCTGATCGCGGCGACCGGCCCGGTGAGCCGGACCTCCCGGCCGCCGAGGCGGATGACGCCCGCGTCGGGCTGGTGGGCGCCCGCGAGCGTCTTGATGAGCGTCGACTTGCCCGCTCCGTTCTGGCCGAGCAGGCAGTGCACTTCGCCAGGCAGGACCTCGAGGTCGACGCCGTCGAGGGCGCGCACCCCGGGGAACTGCTTGACGATCCCGCTCATTACGAGCAGCGGATCCTTAATGTCCGGCATGTTTTGAGACGATAGGAGCGACTTATGATTTCTGTCAACGGAAGTCAGCCGACGATCGAAGTAAGATGTCCGGCATGGTCAGTGAACCCAGCGGTCAGGCGGTGACGGGGGCGGGAGCCGTCCTCGCGATCCTCCGAGACGGCCGCGCCCGCACCCGCGCCGAGCTCGCCCAGCTCACCGGGCTCGCGCGCTCCACGGTGTCCCACCGGCTCGACGCGCTCATGAGCCAGCGCTGGGTGGTCCCCACCGAGGACGCGATCTCCTCCGGCGGGCGTCCGGCAGTGGCCTTCGCGTTCAACGAGAACGTGCGCGTGGTGCTCGCCGCCGACCTGGGCGCCACCCACGCGCGGCTGGCCGTGCTCGACCTCGGCCTGGACGTGCTGGCCGAACGCGCCGTCGAACTGCCCATCGACGCCGGACCCGAGGCGACCCTCGGCTGGCTGGTCGGCGCCTTCGAGGAGATGCTCGCCGAGACCGGCCGCGACCTCGGCCAGGTGTGCGGGGTCGGGGTGGGTCTGCCCGGACCCGTCGAACACTCCTCCGGCCGGCCCGTCAACCCGCCGATCATGCCGGGCTGGGACGCCTTCCCCGTCCCCGAATGGCTGGGCGAGCGGATCGGCGCGCCGGTCCTGGCCGACAACGACGTGAACATCATGGCGCTCGGCGAGCACTGGACCGCCGGCCCCGCGGTCGACCACCTCATCTTCATCAAGATCGGCACCGGCATCGGCTGCGGCATCATCGCCGGCGGCAAACTGCACCGGGGCGCGCAGGGCGCGGCCGGGGACGTCGGGCACATCCAGGTGCCCTCGGCCAGCGACACCGTCTGCCGCTGCGGCAACGTCGGCTGCCTGGAGGCGGTGGCGTCGGGCGCGTCGATGGCGGCGGCGCTGCGCGCCCAGGGCGTCGAGGCGCGCGGCAGCCGGGACGTGGTGGCGCTGCTGCGCGCCGGCGACTCCCGCGCGGCCCAGCTCATCCGCCAGGCCGGGCGGGAGGTCGGCCGCGTCATGGCGTCGATCGTGAACTTCTTCAACCCGTCGACGATCGTGCTCGGCGGGGACATCGCCGAGGCGGGCGAGCACCTGCTGGCGGGCGTCCGCGAGACCATCTACAGCAGGTCGCTGCCGCTGGCCACCCAGCACCTGACGATCCGCGCCAGCACGCTCGGCGACCGCGCGGGCGTCATCGGCGCGGCGGTCATGGTCGTCGAGCACGTCCTGGCGCCCGACTCCATCGACCAGGCGGTCACCGTTGACCCGGCGGCGGTCGGGTAGTAACAATGGCGCGACCGGGGTCGACGGCGGTGGCACGCCCGAGAGGCCGGTGACGCATCCGCTGCGACGTGGTCGACGCACACGTCCCTCCCCGAAGGGATCCGTGCGCATGTCCCGCCCGATCACCCTGTTCACCGGCCAGTGGGCCGACCTGCCGTTCGAAGAAGTGTGCCGGCTCGCCTCCTCCTGGGGTTACGACGGGCTGGAGATCGCCTGCTGGGGCGACCACTTCGACGTGGTGCGCGCGCTGGAGGACGACGACTACGTCCGAGGGCGGCTCGACCTGCTGGAACGGCACGGGCTGCGCGTCTGGGCCGTCTCCAACCACCTCGTCGGGCAGGCCGTCTGCGACCATCCGATCGACGAGCGGCACCGCGCCATCGTCCCCGACCGGGTCTGGGGCGACGGGGAGCCCGAGGGCGTCCGGCGACGGGCCGCCGAGGAGATGAAGAGCACCGCGCGGGCCGCGGCGAAGCTGGGCGTGGACACCGTCATCGGCTTCACCGGCTCGTCGATCTGGCACACCGTGGCGATGTTCCCGCCCGTCCCGCCGGAGATGATCGAACGCGGTTACGCCGACTTCGCCGACCGCTGGAACCCGATCCTCGACGTCTTCGACGAGGCCGGCGTGCGGTTCGCCCACGAGGTGCACCCCAGCGAGATCGCCTACGACTACTGGACGACCGCCCGCACCCTGGAGGCGATCGGCCGCCGCCCCGCCTTCGGCCTCAACTGGGACCCGAGCCACTTCGTCTGGCAGGACCTCGACCCCGTCGGCTTCCTCCTGGACTTCGCCGACCGGATCTACCACGTCGACTGCAAGGACACCCGCCGCCGCACCGGCAACGGGCGCAACGGGCGACTGGGCTCCCACCTGCCGTGGGGCGACCTGCGCCGAGGCTGGGACTTCGTCTCCACCGGCCACGGCGACGTCCCGTGGGAGGACTGCTTCCGCGCCCTGAACGCCATCGGCTACGCGGGCCCGATCTCCATCGAATGGGAGGACGCCGGCATGGACCGCCTGGCCGGTGCCCCCGACGCCCTCGCCCGCATCCGCTCCCTCAGCGCCATCGAACCCCCCGCCTCCTCGTTCGACGCCGCCTTCGGCCGCGACTGACCCGCCCCTGCGGGCGCCGCCGTCCCCTCTCCCTCCACCGGCGCCTGCAGGCGGGCTTCTGCCATGGGGTCGCCGCGCACACCGGCGGCCCCATTTTCGCGTCCGCCGCCGCGGCCTACGGCGAGTGCGCCGGAGCCTGAAGCATGACGGCGTCCGTCGCCATCGGCCCCCGCCCTGACCGCCCGCGCCCTCCCCGCCGTCGAGCACCACGCCGTCGAGCGCCGCACCGTCGAGCGCCGCACCGTCGAGCGCCGCACCGTCGAGCGCCGCACCGTCGAGCGCCGCACCGTCGAGCGCCGCACCGTCGAGCGCCGCACCGTCGAGCGCCGCACCGTCGACGCCTTGGACCTGGCGGTCCGCGGCTGAGCGGCTGGAGCGGCGCGGCACAGGTCTCGTCAGGCGTCCTGGGCGGCCTTCGAAGTGGCCGCGGCGGTGACGGCCGGGAGGTAGCCCCGGGCGTGGCCGGTGGCGGTGGGGTGGACGTTGGAGGCGTCGATCCACGGGTCGGGGGTGCAGATCTCGTGGCCGTCGAAGGCGGGGCGGGCGTCGGCGAAGGCGAAGCCCGCGGCGGCGGCGCGGGAGGCCAGGACGCGGGCGAGGGCGTCGGCGGCCTCGTTGATCATCGCGCGTCTGGTGGAGTCGGGGGCTCCGGGGCACGGGCCGCCCTGCCGGTACAGACGGGGGTAGCCGACCACCACGACCTCGGCTTGTGGGGCGCGGGAGCGGATCCGGGCGTAGAGGGAGTCGAGGCGGGCGGGGAGCCTCTTCTCGACGAACTCGCGGCCCCGCCTCAGGGTCGAGCGGCACCAGGAGGTGTTGCCGTACTTGCAGGTGAGCATCGCGGCGGCGAAACCCGCGTCGTTGCCGCCGATGCTGATCGTCACCAGGGTGGCGGTCTCGCTGAGGGCCGAGAGCTGCTTGGTGGCGACGTCGGGGATCGTGGCTCCGCTGCAGGCGGCGAACCTGAACGCGGCACCGGGTCGGGAGGCGGCGAGCAGCGCGGGGTAGGCGTTGGCGCTGCGCCTGCACAGCAGACTCGTGTACGAACCCGCGCCCGTTCCGGACGAGTACGAGTCGCCGAGCGCCACGTACTCGGGAGGCGCGGCCGCGGCGGGGGCCGTGAGCGTCGACGAGGCCAGCACCGCGCCCATGAGCAGGCGGAAGAGCCGCAAGGTTCTCTCCTTCGGAGGAGGGGCGAGACGCCGCCATTCTCCGAACCCCCTGCGCGGAAAGCGTCATTTGCCGGAACGGTAAGTGAATCGATGGCCTGTTCCCTGGCGGTAGCCGTCAGGCGAGACGTCCGGTGAAGATCACGGGATCGGACGGCATCCGGCGAAGACCGCGCAGACCGTCCGGCCGGACTCGTCGCCGAACCACCCCCAGTTCTCGGCGGTGCACGCGAGCGTGAGGAGGCCGCGCCCGTTCTCGGCGAACTCGTCACCGCCGGACGGGATCGCCGGCTCGTGCGGCCCGCCCTCGTCCCGCACCCAGACGACGACCTTCTCGTTCTTCCTCCCGGCCTCGTCCTGCGGCTCGTGCCACCAGCGCACCTCCACGACGAACTTCCCGCCGGGACGCCCCGACCGCGTGTGCCGGATCGTGTTGACGGCCAGTTCGTCCACGCCGAGCAGCACGTCGTCCAGGAACGCGCAGCCCTCCAGCAACGACCGCAGGAACCGCCGCACCTCCCGCGCCTCCTCCGGCGCCCCGGCGAACTCCCGCCGCCAGCGGTCGCCGCCCTCCTCTTCGACGAGCTCGACGAACACGACACTCCTCACGCAGAGAGACTGGAATCGCACCCATGGTCACACTCCGCATCCGCGTGCGTCCTAGAAAATCCACCAGACGGGAAGAAAGTTCGCACCCTCCCCGTGCGCACGTCTCCCTCCCGCATACACGCACAGCACGCACCGGCCGAGCCCGCACGTTGAGCGTGCGCACTGACGGGGATCGCACGGAGCGAATGCGAACAGGTTCGGGGAGTCGGACGGAAGCGGTTGCGGCGGGTGAGAGCAGAGAGGTTCGATGCGGTGTGTAGTCGGATCGTCATGCTCGGCAAGACCCCGCCGGAGCGGACGACGCCCCGCGAAGGAGGCCCGTGTCCAGTCCGTTCGTACGGCGCAGGCGGCTCGGCGCCGAACTGCGCGCCCTGCGCCTGGGCAGGAACCTGACGACCGAGCAGCTGGGCGCGATGTTCCACCACTCCCGCATGAAGATCTCCCGCTTGGAGAACGCCCAGGTCCGCCCCGATCTCGCCGAGGTCATGGACCTCCTCGACCTCCTGGAGCCCACCGAGGAGAAACGCGCCCAGATCCTCCGCATCGCCCGCGAGGCCGCCGCCCGAGGCTGGTGGGACGCCTACGGCGACGCCATGGGAGACCGCCAACGCCTCTACGCCGACCTGGAGTCGGGCGCGGCCACGATCCGCGAATACCACCCCGGTTCGATGCCCGGCCTGATGCAGCTTCCCGAGTTCACGCTGAGTCTGGTCGAGCTGGACAAGGCCGAATACGCGATCACCTACGAGCCCGAACGGATGGCGGAAGCCCGCCTACGCCGCCAGGAAACCGTGTTCAGAAACGGCGGGCCCTCCTACGAGGTCATCTTCGACGAAGTCGGTCTACGCCGCTTCAACATCGACCCGGCCATCATGGCTCGTCAGCTGCGGCACATCATTCATCTGGCGCGGCAGCACTCTCAGCTGACCTTGCTCGTGCTGCCCTTCCTTACGGGCAGCTCCCGGACTCCGTGGCCCATGGGGCAACTCACCCTGTTCACCTTTCCCGATCCCGCCGACCCATCGATGGCCGTCTTGGAGACGACCTCGACAGATGTCGTGCACACCGATCGTGCAGAAGTCGCACGGCATGAACACAGGTACGCCGTCGCGCGAGATGAGGCACTATCTGAAGAGGACAGCCTGATGATGATCGAAAAGGTCATCGATCAGATATCCCACGAGACGGGAACCGAAGAATGACCTTGCAGTACAGCGGCTGGCGCAAGTCCCGCCACAGTCAGCCCAACGGCGGCTGCGTCGAAGTCGGCCGCTCCACCTCCCGCACCATCGGCGTCCGCGACACCAAAGCCCAAGGCGACAGCCCCATTCTGGAATTCACCCGATCCGAGTGGGCGGCCTTCACCCGCCGCCTTCACGACCGCGCCTGAGGATCCACCGGATGCATCGTGGAGCACGCGGCATCCGGACACCGCACCAGGCCGAGAGCCAAAGGCGAAAGCCTGGTGCGGATCGAAGAGATCGCCATACACCTCGCGCAAGGCGGGAGCGGACAAGTGACCCGGCAATACAGCGGCTGGCGCAAGTCCCGCCACAGCGAGCCCAACGGTGACTGCGTCGAAGTCGGCCGCTCCGCCGCACGCACCATCTGCGTCCGCGACAGCAAGGCCGACGGCACCGGCCCCGTCCTGGAGTTCACCACCACCGAATGGACGGACTTCGCCCGGCGCTTTCACGACCAGGGCTGAGATCCGCAGGACGCAGGATGGACGTGATGAACGAAGAGTGCGGCGCCCCGAAGAGAGGCTGGTCCAACGTTGAAGATCAACCGAAAAGCCTTCGGGCGCAAGCCCGGCTTCGTCCTCCTGCTGGTCGTAGCCGGACTCGGAGCGGCAGCGTGCGCTTCTGAGACGTCTCCGCGGGCGGCGACGCCGTCGCCGTCCGCGAGCACCGCCGCTCCGGCGACGGTGGGACCCTCGTTCTCACAGCGGTCCGGGGAGGAGGCCTGTCCCGTCACCGTCGCGGGTGAGCGGCGAGAGGAACCCCCGGCGGGGGCGATCGAGTGGGCCGCGGAATCACACGACCGCCTGTTCGGCGGCGGCGGGCTGTGGGTGCTGCTGCCCGAGTTCAAGGCGGAACGCGGCCCCGACGGCCTCCTCCGTATGAAGATCCCCTGGTGGCGGGAGAACGAAGGGCGTCTCGAGGTGCGGGCCCGGTCACTCGACTCGGGTGCCCGCGTGGAGCACGAGGTCTCCCACGGATACGGGCTTCGCGGGTTCCAGCCGACGGCCATCGAGTTCACCCACCAGGGCTGCTGGCGGGTGACCGGCGTCCTCGGCCCCACCGAGGTCCGTTTCGTCGTCGACGTGAGGTCTTGAACGGTTCGACGAGTTCGTAGGCGCGCTGGCGGGCGATCAGCCGCCGGCGTTGCTCTTCGATGAGCGGCTCGTCCTCAGGTGGGATGAGCTCCTTGCGAAGCTCGTCCCAGGTGACCTCATCCATGGCCGACACAATAGATTTCTCATGTCGTCGGCGAGGGCGCACTCCGTAACGCATGAGTCACAAGGTGTTTCCGGAGCGGCGCCGAAGCGTGCGCCGCTCCGGGACTGCGGGTCAGGAGGCCGCTGCGGTGACGGCCGGGAGGTAGCCCTGGGCGTGGCCGGTGGCGGTGGGGTGGATGTTGGAGGCGTCGATCCACTCGGTGGTGGTGCAGATCTCGTGGCCGGAGAAGCCGGGGCGGGCGTCGGCGAAGGTGAAGCCGGCGGCTGCGGCGCGGGAGGACAGGACGCCGGTCAGGACGTCGGCGGCCTCGTTGATCATCGTGCGTTTGGTGGAGCTGAGACCGCCGAGGCACAGGCCGCCCTGCTTGTAGAGATGGGGGTAGCCGACGACCACGACCTTGGCCTGCGGTGCGCGGGAGCGGATCTGGGCGTAGAGGGAGTCGAGGCGGGACGGGAGCTCCTCCTCGACGAACTCCCGGCCGTCCTCCAGGGCCGAGCGGCACTGGGTGGTGGTGCTGTACTTGCAGGTGAGCATCGTGCTCGCGAAACCGGAGTCGTTGCCGCCGATGCTGATCGTCACCAGGGTGGTGTTCGCGCCGAGGGCCGACAGCTGGTTCGCGACGACGTCGGGGATGGTGGCGCCGCCGCACGCGACGAACTTGAACACCGTGCCGGGGCGGGCGGCGGCGAGCAGGGCGGGGTAGGCGTTGGCGCTGCGGGTGCACGCCACGTCCGTGTACGAGCCGGCGCCCGTCCCGGACGAGTACGAGTCGCCGAGCGCCACGTACTCGGGGGCGGCGGCCTGGACGGGGGCCATGACGAACGAGGACGCCAGGCCCGCCAGCGCGGCGCTCAGCAGGATCCGGAAAGGTCGCATGTTCTCTCCTGGGGGGTGGGAAGGAGGACGTGGCCATTCTCAGATGCCCCCGGCCGGAAAGCGCTGGCTGCCGGGACAGCGTGCGGGTCGTTTTCTGTGCGGCCTCCCAGGCGTTCGGTCACCGCGGTCAAGGCCCGTGATCTCCCTGATGACGGGGTGACCCGGCCGCTCGTAGGATCTCCGGCGCGGCCGAGCGGCGATGCGGCCCCGTTCGCTCGGCCACACGTCCAGTGGGCCGGAGCTCAGGGGGATTCGGCGGTCTCGAGGAGGATCTTCAGCAGGTCCTGCGGGGCGTCGCGCATGAGGTTGTGGCCGCCGTCGAGCGCGTGGACGGTCCAGGAGGGGTCTTCGCGCAGCCTCTCGTAGAAAGGGGTGAACGGCGACGGACCCTCCCATCCCGCCGCGTACACGTAGACGTTGCGGCGGGCGCGGACGGGGCCGTCCAGCCGGAGCGGCTGGAGGAGCGAGACCAGCGGGTGGGGGGTGGCCCGGGGATCGAAGAAGGGCAGGGGGCGTACGGCGTCGCCGGTCTCCACCACGTCCAGGTACCACTGCCGCTCACGGTCGGAGACCAGGCTCCACATGGAGTCGCCGTGCTCGGGCACGACGGCGTCCAGGTAGACCAGCGGGCCCACCCGGTCCGGTGCGCGGTCGGCCGCTCCGGTGATCACCATGCCCCCGTAGCTGTGGCCGACGAGCACCGCGTCCCGGACGTCCTCGACCTCCAGCAGCGCGGTCACGTCCTGGATGTGGGTCTCCAGGTCGGTTCCCCGCAGCAGGTGGCCGCGCTCGCTGAGCCCGGTCGGGGTCACCGGGTGCACGCGGTGCCCGTGGAGGCGCAACTGCTCGGTGAGCTGCTCGAAGCACCAGCCGCCGTGGCACATGCCGGGGATGAGGACGAACGTCGTCACTGCTGTTCTCCTTGGGGAAGGGCCCGGCCGGAAAGGCCGGACGAGGGGGAGCTCACGTGCGGGACCGGCCGGTCGGGCCGATGGTGCGGGATCCGTGCGGCGATCACGGCCGCGACCGCGCACAGGACCGCGGTCCACGCCACGGTGGCGTCGGTCGAGGTGTGGTCGGCGAGGATGCCCGCGATCCAGGGGCCGGCGGTCTGCCCGATCGCGAACAGGGTGGTGAAGGCCGCCAGCGTGGCCGTCCAGTCGTCGGCCGGGGTGCCGTTCCTGATGAGGGCGGTGACGGCGGCGGGGACGCCCATGAACGCGGCCCCGTAGACGGCCGCGGACGCGAGGACGACCGGCAGGGCCGGAGAGACGAGGGCGAGCGCCGCCCCGGCGGCCAGGACGGCGAGCAGCACGGCGAGGGCCCTGCCGCCGGGCCAGCGGGTGATGGGGCCGCTCCACAGCGCGGGAGCCGCCACGACGGCCAGGCCCAGCACCGTCCAGATGAGCGTCACCTGCGCGACCGGGGCGTTCCTGTCGGCGAGATAGGCCGACAGGAAGGTGATGTAGGTGATGTATCCGGCTGCGAACAGCAGGTAGGCCAGGGCGGTCCCCCACAGCGGGCGTATCCGTGCCCTTCTCGCGGCGGCCGCCGGGGCGTCGTCCTCCCGGGTGCGTGCGGCGGTCCAGCTCGCCAGGGCGGCCAGGCCCGCGGCGACGCCCAGGACCATCCAGGCCGTGCGCCAGTGGGAGCCCAGTGCCGGGATGACCGCGCCGCCGAAGACGATGCCCAGCCCGGCTCCGGCGAAGTAGACGGTGATGGGGGTGCCGGACGCGGCGCGGGCGGCGATGCGTGACGCGATCACGCCGCCGGTGATGAACACGACCGCCCCCGTCGCCCCCGCCGCCGCCCTGAGGACCAGGAGCACCGGGTAGGCGCCGCTGACCGCGGTGGCCGCGAGCGCCACCGCGGTGAGGGCCATGCCCCAGCGGAAGGCGGCGGCGCCGCCCAGCCTGCGGACGGCGGCGGCGGTCGCCAGCGCGCCGATGAGGTAGCCGAGCCCGTTGGCGGCGCTCATCGCCCCGGCCTGGGCGAGGCTCCAGTGCAGTTCGTCGCGCATGGCCGGCAGCAGCAGCCCGTAGGCGAAGCGCGCGAACCCCAGAGCCGAGGCGGTGCCGAAGGCCAGCCGTGCCGCCTGCCACGTGGACGGCTTCACCGGCAGGCCTCCTGCGGAACCGTCCGGTTTCCGGAGGAGTTCGGGGACGGCACGACCAGAACGTCTCGGTCACATAGATAAATCCGGAGCATGTCCGGCAACACCCGCCTAGATCGAACCGATCGGTACGATCTCAGACGCTAGCAGTGGATCGAACCGATCGGTACCATCGTGGGGTGCCAGTTGCCCAGGGAACGACCATCGACCCGGCGCGCACCCGCGCCGCCATCCTCGAAGCGGCCACCGCGATCCTGTACGAGCGCGGAATCGACGGCATCGGCGTCGCCGGGTTGTGCACTCGCATCGGCGTGTCCAAAGAGACCCTCTACCGGCATTTCGGCTCCAAGGACGGCCTCGTCCAAGCCGTGCTGGAGTCGCGCAGCGAACGGCTGTCCGGCTGGCTCGCCGAGGCCGTCGCCGCGGCCGGAGACGACCCCGCCGACCAGTTGGCCGCCGTTTTCAACGCCCTCGGAGAGTGGTACGACAGGCCGGGCTTCCGCGGCTGCGCGATGGTGAACGCGGCGGCCCAACACCACGACGAGGCCGTCCTCGCCGCCACCGAACGGCACCTGAACCGCTACCTCGACCTCCTCACCGGCATCGCAGCCCGCGCCGGAGCAGTCGATCCGGCAGGGCTGGGGCAGCAGCTGCTCATCCTGGTCGAGGGTGCGACCGTCGTCGCCGCCCACCACGGCACGGCCGGCGCGGCCGCCCAGGCCCGCGACGCGGCCCTCGTCCTCCTGGCGGCGTCCGCCTGACCGGCCTTACGGAGACCGACGCAAACGTCGCACTATGATCCTGGTCACAGAACCTAACGCTTGCTAGGCTCAAAGCATGATCTCTACGGTCGTCTGGGGCACAGGCAACGTCGGACGGCTGGCCATACGGGCCGTCGACGCTCATCCGGGACTTGAACTGGCAGGGGTGATCGTCCACGACCCCGCGAAGGTCGGACGGGACGCGGGCGAGCTGGGCGGGCTCGACTGCGACCTGGGCGTGGCGGCCACCGACGACATCGAATTCGTGCTGGCGGCGGGGCCGGGGGCCGTGGTGTACGCGGCTTCGGGCGACATCCGGCCGGACGACGCGCTCAACGACATCATCCGGGCGATCCGGGCGGGAGCGGTGGTCGTCACGCCCTCCCTGTACGCGCTCTACGACGCGCGCAACGCGCCGCCGGAGATGCGGGAGCCGCTGCTGGCCGCGGTGAAGGAGGGCGGCGGGTCGCTGTTCGTCTCCGGGGTCGACCCCGGCTGGGGCAACGACGTCCTCCCCCTGCTGATCAGCGGGGTGGGCTCCGTCGTCGACGCGGTGCGCTGCCAGGAGATCTTCGACTACACCACCTACGACCAGGAGGACTCCGTCCGGTACCTGGTCGGCATGGGCCAGCCGATGGACTACGAGCCGCCGATGCTCTCCCCGACCGTCCCGTCCATGGTGTGGGGCGGGCAGGTGCGGCTGATGGCGCGGGCGCTGGGCGTCGAGCTCGACGAGGTGCGGGAGACCCTGGAGCGGCGCCCCCTGGAGACCACGGTGTCCACCGAGGCGATGGGCGAGTTCGAGGCCGGGACGCAGGGAGCGGTGCGGTTCGAGGTGCAGGGGATCGTCGGCGGCGAGCCGCTGATCGTCGTCGAGCACGTCACCCGCATCCACGCCTCCTGCGCGCCGGACTGGCCGGTGGCGCCCGACGGCGGGGACGGCGCCCACCGGGTGATCATCGAGGGCCGCCCGCGCATCGAGGTGACCGTGGAGGCCACCGACGAGAACGGCAACCGTGCCGCGGGCGGCAACGCCACCGCGGTCGGCCGCCTCGTGAACGCCATCGACTGGCTCGCGGACGCCGGTCCCGGCGTCTACGACGCGCTCGACGTCCCGCTGCGTCCCGTCACCGGCAGACTCGGAAGGAAGACGGCATGAACATCGACATCCCGGACGGCAAGGATCCCATCGGGTACGTCTGGGGCGAGATGGTCCCCGGCATCGGGCCCGCCGCCGCCGGCTTCTCGCTGTCGGTCTACGAGCACACGACGCTCGGACTGCGCGAGTTCGAGGCCGCCCGGCTGCGGATCGCGCAGATCAACGGCTGCCTCTTCTGCCTCGACTGGCGCACCGAGCGGGACGGCCAGAAGGTCGAGGAGGAGTTCGCCGACGCCGTCACGCACTGGCGGACCACCGAGGCGTTCGACGAGCGCACCCGCCTGGCCGCCGAGTACGCCGAGCGTTACGCGCTCGACCACCACGGCCTGGACGACGAGTTCTGGGCGCGGATGACCGCGCACTACGACCAGCGGGAGATCGTGGAGCTGAGCATGAGCATCGGCGCGTGGCTGGCGTTCGGCCGCCTCAACCACGTGCTGGGCCTCGACGCGGTGTGCGTCCTTCCGGGGCATTAAAAGGCCGGCCACACGCGCCCGCGGCCGGCTCGGTCCATCAGATCATCATCACAGGTCCGTGGTGATGATCTTCTCTATGTTCCGTTCCGCGAGCGCTGTGATGGTGACGAAGGGGTTGACGCTGGTGTTGCCGGGGATCAGCGAGCCGTCGATGACGTACAGGCCCGCGTAGCCGCGCAGGCGGCCGTAGTTGTCGGTCGCCTTGTTCAGGACGGCGCCGCCGAGCGGGTGGTAGGTGAGCTGGTCGTTCCAGACCTTGGTGCCGCCGAAGAAGTCGGTGCGGTAGATCGTGCCCTCCTTCTTGTTGATCTTGTCGAAGATCGTCTTCGCCATGGTGATGGAGTCCTGCTTCCAGGCGGCCTGCCAGCTCAGGTCCACCCCGCCCGTCGCGGCGTTCCACGAGAACTCGGCTCGGCGCGGGGTGTTGGTGATCGACAGGTAGAGCGAGGCGTAGGTCTCGATGCCGGTGGGGATCGGCGCGACCTCGGCGAACGCGCCGCCCGCGCCCCAGTTGTCGATGCCGGTCGAGGGCATGGACGACTGGATGGTGCCGGTCGCGTCCCACATGTGGTTGGCGCGGCCGCACATCACGTTGCCGTTGTCGCCCCAGCCCTTGCCGACCTCGCCGTTCAGGTTCGGCAGCGCGCCGGTGGCCCGCAGCTTGACCAGCAGCTTGCTGGTGCCGACACTGCCCGCGGCGAAGAACACCCGGTCGGCCGTCACGGTCTTGGTCGCGACGGTGCCGCCGGTGGTGCTCAGCTGCCTGATGGCGACCGTGTAGCCGCCGCCCGACCTCGGGGTGACCGAGGTGACCTCGTGCAGAGGCGAGATGGCGACCCGCCCCGTCGCTTTGGCCTGGGCGAGGTAGGTCTTCGGCAGCGTCTTCTTGCCGTGGTTGTTGCCGAAGATGACCTCACCGGCGAGCGCCGACTTGGTGACGCTCCCCGCCGCTTCCTGCGCCATGTAGTCCCAGTCGTACACGTTGGGGACGAAGACGTGCGGGAAGCCGGAGCGCTCCGCGTGCTTGCGGCCGACCCTGGCGTACTTGTAGCAGGCGGCGGACTCCCACCAGGCCAGGGGGACGTCGGTGACGCCCAGCCCGGCGTTGGCGCGCGGGTAGTAGGTGGAGTACATCTCGGCGGCGTCCACCGACGGGAGGATCCCGCTGAAGCGGTCCCTCTGGGGCGTGACGGCCATGCCGCCGTTGACCAGCGAGCCGCCCCCGACGCCGCGACCCTGGTAGACCGTGATGCCGCCGAACTCCTCGGCGTCCAGGATGCCGGTGTACTTGTTGACGTTCTTGTCGATCGGGAAGCCCAGGAAGTTGCTGAGCGGCTGCTTGGTCCGGGTACGGAGCCAGAACGACCGGTCGTCCGGGCTCTTGGTGTTGGCGAAGATCTTCCCGTCCGAGCCGGGGGTGTCCCAGGACATCCCCATCTCGACCATGTGCACGTCGACGCCCGCCTGCGCCAGCCGCAGGGCGGCGACGGAACCGCCGTAACCGGTGCCGATCACCAGCGCCGGGACGTGCGACCCGGACGCGATCGGCGCGGGCGGCGGCGCTGCAGCGGCCGGCCGCAGCCCGAGCGCCGCCGCCCCGAAAATAGAACCGGTTCCAACCATGAACCCGCGACGCGAAACCGCCGCCATTCCGGCTCTGTGCACGATGTCATCGCGCATGCGACTCTCCTTACTCAGGGGTGGATTAGAATTTGTTCTACATCCCTGAGTGAGCCAAGTCACTACTTACTCTGAAGTAACTTGTGACCGCCGCCACAGATCAGCCACCGGCGAGGAATTCTCCGATCAGGTCCGCGATCCGGGCTGCGGCCTACAGGCCCATGTCCTTGGCGATGATCATCTTCATGACCTCGGAGGTGCCGCCGTAGATGCGGTTGACGCGGTTGTCGGCGTACAGGCGGGCGATGGGGTACTCGTTGACGAAGCCGTAGCCGCCGTGGAGCTGGAGGCAGCGGTCGATGACGCGGTGCGCGACCTCGGTGCAGAACAGCTTGGCGGAGGCGGCCTCGGCCGGGGTGAGCTCGTCGGCGTCCAGGGCCTCCAGCGCGCGGTCGACGACGGCCTGGGCGGCGTCCACCTCGGCCTGGCAGGCGGCCAGCTCGAACTTGGTGTTCTGGAAGGAGGAGACCGGCTTGCCGAAGACGAGCCGCTCCTTCGTGTACTTCTTCGCGAACTCCACCGCCGCCACGGCCTGCGAGTACGCGCCGTACGCGATGCTGAAACGCTCCTGGGGCAGGTTCTGGCCGAGGTAGGAGAAGCCCTTGTTCTCCTCGCCGAGCAGGTCTTCGACGGGCACCTTCACGTCCTGGAACGACAGTTCCGCGGTGTCGGAGACCTTCAGCCCGAGCTTGTCGAGCTTGCGGCCGACGGAATAGCCCTCGGCCTTGGTGTCGACGACCAATAGCGAGATGCCGAACCGGCGGTCGTCGTCCTTCGGCGGCGCAGTACGGGCGCAGACGATGACGCGGTCGGCGTGCACACCGCCGGTGATGAACGTCTTGGCCCCGTTGAGCACGTAGTGGCCGCCGTCCTCCGACAGCTTCGCGGTGGTCGTCATGCCCGCGAGGTCGGAACCGGTGCCCGGCTCGGTCATCGCGATGGCGAACATCGTCTCACCGGTGACGAACGGCGGCAGCCAGCGCTGCTTCTGCTCCTCGGTGCCGAGGCTGAGGATGTAGGGAAGGCACAGCGCGACGTGCACGCTGGAGCCGCCGAACGACACCGCGGCGCGCGCCGTCTCCTCGTACTGGATCGCGGAGAACTTGAACGAGCTGATCCCGGCCCCGCCGTACTCCTCCGGCACCTCGATGCCGAAGGTCCCCAGCTCCCCGAGCTTGTAGTAGAACTCCCGGGGCATCTGCCCGTCGGCGAGCCACTGCTCGTAGTACGGCGACACCTCGGTCTCGATGAAGGCGCGCAGGGTCTTGCGGAAGTCCTCGTGGTCCTCGTGGAAAACGGTACGGCGCATGGTCGGGGGTCCTTTCGGGCTTTCAGAACGCGCTGATGCCGGTCAGCGCACGGCCGATGAGCAGCTCCGCGCACGATAACCTACCACTGCTAGTTTATTCAACGCCCCTCGGGGTCGGATGGAAGACCGATTTCACCCTTCGGCGGATAAAGGTTCGCCCCACGCGGATCACGAGGGGTTTCGCGGGTCCGATGATCGCCCATGCCAAAGGTGTTGACCTGAAGCCAGGGGGCGCGGACATGTATGGATTGAACACCGGCGATTCGGCATGGGTGCTCGTCAGCTTCGCGATGGTGCTGCTCATGACCCCGGGCCTCGCCCTGTTCTACGGCGGGATGGTCCGGGCGGAGAACCTCATCAGCGTCCTGTACATGAGCTTCGTCTCGATCGCCGTGGTGACCGTCGTCTGGTTCCTCTACGGGTACGGGCTGGCGTTCGGCAAGGACGTCGGAGGGCTCGGCCTGATCGGCTGGGGCGACTGGCAGTTCTTCCAGACCACCCCGCGGACCCTGCGGGGAGTCATCCCGCTCTACGTCTACTCGCTCTTCCAGCTCGTCTTCGCGATCATCACGCTCGCGCTGGTCAGCGGCTCGGTCGCCAACCGGGTCAGGCTCGGGCCGTGGATGATCTTCGGGGTGGTCTGGATAACGCTGGTCTACCTGCCGATCGCCCACTGGGTGTTCTCTTCGGGCGGCTGGATCAACAAGTGGGGCGTGCTGGACTTCGCCGGCGGGCTCGTCGTCGAGCTCAACTCCGGGATCGCGGGCCTGGCGCTGGCCGTGGTGCTCGGCCCCTCCCTGCGCTTCCGCCGGGAGGGGCCGCCGCAGCCCAAGAACATCCCGCTGGTCATGGCGGGCATGGGGCTGCTGTGGTTCGGGTGGTTCGGGTTCAACGGCGGCTCGGCGCTCACCGACGGCGCCCTGGCGGCGAACGCCGTGGTCAACACCATGATGTGCGGTTGTGTCGCGATGCTCGTCTGGATGATGCTCGAACGTGTGCGGTTCGGGCGGTTCTCCCGCCTGGGCGGCACGACCGGCGCGCTCGCCGGCCTGGTCGCCATCACCCCGGCCTGCGGTTACGTCAACCTGTTCGGCGCGACCGTCATCGGCATCGTCGTCGCCGTCGTCTGCACCTACGCCGTGGAGGTCAAGACGACCGTCGGCTACGACGACACCCTGGACGTCGTGGGCATCCACGGGGCCGGAGGCATCGTCGGCGTGGTGCTGCTCGGCCTCTTCGCCACCGGCAAGTACGGAAGCCCCAACGCCGGGATCTTCTACGGCGGCTCGATCGCCCAGCTGGGCAAGCAGATCGTCGCGGTCATCGCCGTCGGCTGCTACACCTTCGTGCTCACCTACCTCATCGGCAAGATCGTGAACGCCCTGTTCCACCTCCGCCCCACCGCCAAGGAGGAGGAGATGGGCCTCGACACCGAGCTGCGCATCGGATGAGCCCCGCCGGAACGGGACCGTGACCCCGGGCGGCGCGCGGGACGACGGGCCGCTGCCCCTCCTGTTCACCGTGCTCGCCTTCACGACCGGGCTGATCGACGCGACGAGCTTCCTCGCCCTCGGCCAGGTCTTCGTCGCCGCCATGACCGGCAACATCATCATCCTCGGCCTCGGCCTGGCAGAGCTCGACACGGCGCTGTCCTCGGCCCTGTCCCTGCTGTCCTTCGCGGTGGGGGCGGGCTGCGGCGGCCAGGTCGCCCTGCCCAGGCTCGCGTCCCGGCACCGCGGCCTGCTGCTGGCGGCGGGCACCGCTGTCCAGGCGGTCCTGGTCTGCGGAGCCGTGATGTTCGCCTCCCGATACGGGCTCGCCGAGCCCTGGACGCGACGGCCGGTCGTCATGGTGCTGGCCTTCTCCCTGGGATGGGAGTACGCGATCGTGCGCGGGCTGAAGGTGCCCGACCTGAACACGACGGTCGTCACGACCACGCTCACCTCGCTGTTCGCCGAGTCCGTCCCCTCCGGAAGGCAGGACCGGAGGCTCGTCTCGATCTGCGCGCTGCTGGCCGGCGCCCTGGTCTCGGGACTGCTGCACCGCACGCTCTCCACCCTGGCCCCGCTGTGGACGGCCGCCGCCCTCCTCGCCGGATGCGCCGCGGCCGCCTACGTCACGGCCAGACGTCCCGGCGCGGAGCGCTGGGGCTGAGGCCGCGGTCCCGCCTGGGGCGCGACCCTCCCCTCACAGCGGAAGGCTGCCGCGCAAGGAGCGGGTCTGGGCGGCGACATCGCCGAGGACGCCGGAATCGGCGGACAGGTCCCCCGCCCGCGGGCTCCTTCCCTGGTGGATCGCCGCCCCCATCTCCCGCAGCTCCGCGGAGACCGCGTGGACCTCCTTCTGCGGCGGCGGCTCGGCACCCTTCCTGACCTGCGCGGAAGCGGCCATGACGGCGTCCACGAGGCGGTCGAGCTCGATCAGGACCGGCCACCAGGCGGTGCCCCGGCGGCTGGCGGGAGGCGGCTCGGACAGCGTCTGCTGCAGACCGTTCTGGATGGAGTTGAGGCTGCGGCGCAGCGCACGCCGGTCGCGGGCCCCGGCGTCCCAGGAGACGGTGAAGGCCTCGTCCAGGTAGTCGGCTGCGGCCTCGAACCCGGCGGTGATCCGGTCGCCGAGCCGGATCCGCCAGCTCTCCGGCCAGAGCGCGTAGCCGAAGACCAGCACGATCAGACAGCCGAGAATGGTGTCGACCAGGCGGGCCGCCACCAGTTCCTCGGCGGGCGCCGAGGAGATCGTGTCGAGCAGGAAGAGCATCAGCGGCGTGATCGCCGCCGTGCGCATCGCGTAGGACTTGACCTTCAGCAGCGGGATCAGGCCGCCGAAGAACGCCGCGAGCGGGACCGCGGCCCAGCCGCGCGGGACCACGACCAGCACCAGCAGGGTGGGGACGGCCGCGGCGATCGTGCCGAGCGCGCGCAGCAGCGACCGGACGAAGACCGACCCGAAGTCGGGTTTCAGCACGACGACCACGGTCAGCGACACCCAGAAGGAGTGCGCCTGGGGGATCCCGAAGACATGGGGCACCCCGTCGACTTCGGTGATCGCCGAGGCGATCGCCATGCACAGGGCGATCCGGAGCCCGTACCGCCAGGCCTCCCCGGAGGTCAGGGCCAGCCGGCCGGCCTCGAACGCCCGGGTCCGCAGGGGCGCGGGCCGGCCGAGCCAGTCGGGGCCCTCCAGTTCCGTGCTCGGCAGCCGCCGCAGGATGTAGCCGATGCTCCGTTCGAGAGCCGGGTCTCCCGTGAACGGCGTGATGTCGGCGTCCCTGC